>CBFGMV010000047.1:0-58373 GCA_965649915.1 uncultured Dyadobacter sp. | reverse complement strand
CTTCCTTCAATGCGTCGATCAGGCGGGCTTTCATTTGTTCCCGGTTCACCACCAGGCACACTTCTCGTGCGGGCTCGGGAAAGCGGAAATGCCGGATATGCTTTTGCCTTTCTTCCGACAGTTCCAGCACCGCCATTTCGGGCAGGATGGTAATGCCGCCATTACGTTCGACCATCCGGATCAGTGTTTCAATGCTGCCTGAGCGATAACTGAAACTACTGCCGAACTGGCTGTTGCGGCTCAGTTCGCACAACCGCTGGATCTGGGTCCGGAAACAATGCCCTTCTTCGAGCAGCCACAGCTCATTGGGCTCGATGTCGGTGGGTAAAATGTACTGCTTTGCGTAAAGGTCGGTCTTCTCGGATACATAGGCATAAAACCGCTCCTTATACATCGGTATTTCCTGCAAACTGTTTTCCTCGGACACCGATGCAATGATGCCCACATCCAGATTACCCATTTTCAGCCCGGCAATGATGCGTTCCGTGATCATTTCCGATACATGCAGTTTGATATCGGGGTATTTCGAGATGAATGGGTTCACAAAATGGGGGAGCAGATAGGGCGCGATGGTCGGTATGACGCCGACGTGGAGTTCGCCCGACAGGTCTCCGTTGAAATGTTTGGCGATTTCGTTCATCCGCGATGCCTCCCGCAGGATAGTTTTGGCCTGGTCGATGATCTCCCGCCCGATACCGGTGGGGACGATAGGCTGCTTGGTCCTGTCGAAGATCTTAACCGAAAGCTCCTCTTCGAGTTTCCGGATCATCATCGAGAGGGTAGGTTGGGTAACATTGCAGTGCTCGGCCGCCTGCACGAAATGCCTGTGGTTGTCGACTGCGACAATGTATTCCAGCTGCTGGATATTCATGGTGGTCTGTTTGGGTCAATGGGTTATTCCTGACAGGGTACGACTTTCCGCACACAAGGATCGGAGAGTAGATAGATTTCGTTTATGCAAAGATAGAAACTATCAGTTTGATTGATTCTTTTTATTGCCCTAGCATTGTGCCTGATTCAAATCATTCATTAAAAAACAGCTAAGCTAGATGGCAACGGCAGACGAGAAGAAAAAACTAACGACCGCCTCGGGAAGACCCTACACAGAAAATGAAAATTCGCTTACGGCGGGTCCGAGAGGTCCCATACTGTTGCAGGATTTTGTCCTGCACGAAAAGATGGCACATTTCAATCGCGAACGGATACCCGAGCGGGTTGTTCACGCCAAGGGATCGGGCGCTTACGGGACCTTCACCGTAACGCACGACATCACAAAATATACAAAAGCGAAGCTGTTCAGCGAAATTGGAAAACAAACCCAAACATTCCTCCGTTTTTCGACGGTGGGCGGCGAAAAAGGCTCGGCGGATACGGAGCGGGATCCGCGCGGTTTTGCTTTAAAATTTTACACCGAAGACGGCAACTGGGATTTGGTGGGCAACAACACGCCGATTTTTTTCATCAAGGATCCCAAGAAGTTCAGCGATTTTATTCACACACAAAAGCGCGATCCGCGTACCAACTGCAAGAGCGCGACCATGGTATGGGATTTCTGGTCATTGAACCCGGAGTCGCTGCACCAGGTAATGCTGCTGTTCAGCGACCGGGGTACACCTTACAGCTATCGGCACATGCACGGCTTCGGGAGCCACACTTTCTCGATGGTCAATGCGGACAATGAATTGGTATATGTCAAATTTCACTTCAAGACACAGCAGCAAATTAAAAACTTCACCGATGCAGAAGCGGGCCGGATGAAGGGTATGGACGGGGATTGGGCGCAGCGCGACCTGGTGGAGGCCATCGATGCGGTTGATTTTCCGAAATGGGACCTGAAAATCCAGGTAATGACCCGTGAACAAGCCGGGACATTCCGCTGGAATCCGTTTGACCTGACCAAAACATGGCCGCAAGGCGAGTATCCGCTGATCGATGTGGGCGTGCTGGAACTGAACCGTGTTCCGGATAACTATTTCGCCGACGTGGAGCAATCTGCCTTCGCGCCGTCACATGTAGTGGACGGAATCGGTTACTCTCCGGACAAGATGTTGCAGGGTCGGTTGCTGTCGTATCCCGACGCGCAACGCTATCGGCTGGGTACTAACTATGAACAATTGCCGGTCAACCGCTGTCCTTATGCAACCCAAAACCACCAGCGCGACGGGTTTATGCGTCTCGATGGCAATGGCGGAAGTTCTCCCAATTATTTCCCCAACAGCTTCGATGCTATCGAGGCAGACCATGCGTATAAGGAACCGGCGATCGAACTGGATTCATTGACAGCCGACTGGTATGACCGCAATGGAGAGGGAGAAAACGATCATTACTCGCAGCCGGGCATTCTTTTCCGGCAGGTTTTTTCCGAGGAGGAGCGAACGACACAGGTCAATAATTTGCTTGGTTCGCTACGGAATGTATCGGGTCCGAAGCGTGAGCTGATTTTAAACAGGCAACTCTGCCATTTCTTCCGCTGCGACCCTGAGCTGGGTGCGCGTATTGCAGCAGGGCTGGGGATCGAGATCGATGCAGCGATGTTCTCGCACCGGTAGTCAGTGATGCGATATGTTCGCAGCCGCGCCTGGTCATTCCGGTGCGGCTGTTATGTTGATGGAGCGGGTAAGGAATGGCCAAAAGCTGTGAGACAGGTCAATGGGATTAAATCACCATTAAACTTCCTTTTGACAAGATATCTCCGGCTTGCATTTCACACAGGAATTGTAACTTAGCAACTCTTTAACTATCACTCACTTTAAAGTTGTCGCAATATGAAAAACCTGAGATTATGGATGCTGCTGGCTTTCATGGCCATTGCAAGCCCGATTTTTGCCCAGACCACCGCACAGACTGAAAAAGACAAAACGACCGCCGCCAAAACGAAGAAGGACGGCACGCCCGACAAACGCTATAAGGAAAACAAGCACCTGAAAAAAGATGGCACGCCCGATAAGCGTTACAAGGGCAACAAAGCCGATACCACCAAAGCGGCTAAAAAGAAGTAGGATAGGTAAAACATAATCCGGAATATTTTTCCGGAAAATTTAGGGTGAGCGCCCGACCGGTTGTCAATGATATGAACAACCCGAGTCGGGCGCTTATTTTTTATCATTAACCATTCAGTACAATGAATGCAGCCTTAGCGGATGACCACGTAACGGTTTTGAGCAGGGACAGGGAATCGGAGTTTGAGAAGGTTTTCAAGAAACATTTCAAAGGATTGCATGCCTATGCCTGCACCATATTGAGGGACGATGTCATGGCCGAAGAGATGGTCCAGAATGTGTTTTGCAGGTTGTGGGAAAAGACAGACCATATCGATATCCGCGAATCGGTCAGCGGGTATCTTTACCGGTCGGTGTACCACGAAAGCCTCAATTATATCAAACATCTGAAAGTACGGGATGCCTACCAGACTTACGCCCTGCACCAGGTAGAGCACAGCGCCAGTACCTCCCAACACCTCGAATTGTCGGAACTGGAAACCCGGCTGGACGCTGCATTGCGGGAATTGCCGGAGAAATGCCGCACGATATTTCAGATGAGCCGGTTTGAAGAACTGAAATACCAGGAAATCGCCGCCCAGCTTCAGATACCGGTCAAGACGGTCGAGAACCAGATGGGGAAAGCCCTGCGCCTTTTGCGAGTTAAGCTGGCCGATTTCCTACCCGCCTCCTTTTTACTATTTTTCCTCAGCTGATCAGTCATGAAAACAGAAAATAACCATAGCATAGATGAACTGCTGGTGAAGTCGATGCTCGACGAGGCCAGCGTAGCGGAGCAGATCGAGATCAATCAATGGCTGCTCGATAACGATGAAAACCAGCGGTACTTCGAACACTTCGAGTTGATCTGGAACGAGAGCAAACGGCTTGTGAGCAGAAGCACCGTGGATGAGAACGCGGCATGGGAACGGTTCAAAGCGAGGAGCCGTGGCGCAGCAGAAGAGGAAGCCGAAGTGGTGCCTTTACATCCAAAACCAGTTTTCAGGATATTACGGATGGTAGCCATGGTACTGATGACGGCCGGGGTGGGCTGGCTGAGCTACCTCGCTGCGAAACGAAGTTCGGCCGGCGAAATGCTCACCGTCAGTTCGGGAATGAGGACGTTGACCGACACGCTTCCGGATGGTTCGGTGGTGACCCTCAATAAGAAATCAAGCATTTCCTATCCGGAGCATTTCGACGGGAATACCAGAGCCGTGCAACTGACGGGCGAGGCGTTTTTCGATGTGACACCTGATAAAGCAAAGCCCTTCATCATTTCGGTGAATGATGTGACGGTGAAGGTTGTAGGCACTTCTTTCAATGTCAAGGACAATGCCAGCAGAACGGAAGTGGTAGTGGAAACGGGTGTCGTGGAAGTCGCACGTGCGAATCAGAAAGTGAGGGTGATGCCTCAGGAAGAAGCCACGGTGGTAAAGGCTGATCCGGAACTCCGAAAGGGCAGGGCAGAGGATGAATTCCACAACTATTACCGCACGGGAAAGCTGATTTGTGACAACACACCTTTATGGAGGCTGGTGGAGATCCTGAACGAGGCCTACGACGCTGACATTGTGATCGGGAACGAGCGGCTGAGAGAGCTGCCTATTCATACCACCTTTGATCAGCAGAATCTCTGGAGCATACTGAGCATCATCGAGGAGACCCTTTCACTCAAAACAGAATACCGTGGCGACCAGATCATTTTGAAATAGCCTTATCTTTCGGAATGAATCAAACTTTTATATTCCGCAATGCGCTAAGGCTGGCCGTTATCTTTATCGTGGTTCCGTGTAGTTGCTTTGCACAGCAGATTCTTCATAAACCGGTTGATATCTCCGTCAGGGGGCAGCCGGTTTCTGCCGTTTTGAAAATGATGAGCGACCAGGGCAAATTCTATTTTTCCTACAACAGCAATCTCATCCCGGGCGACAGTCTGGTTACATTGAACGCTTCCCGATCGACTGTGAAGCAAGTGCTGGACCAGCTTTTCAGTACTCATTACCAATACCGCGAGAAGGGCGATTACCTGATCATTCTTCCCGGCCAGAAAGAAAAGTCGTTTCATTTCAGCGGCCGGATCATCGACGGGGAAACGGGCAAGCCGGTGGATTATGCCAGTGTGTATTCCCGGCAGCTGCTGATTTCCGCACTGTCGGGCGACGACGGCGGTTTCAGGCTTCGCATTAAAGACCGGGTTTTTCCCATTCAACTGACGATCAGTAAGGTAGGGTATGGGGACACCACATTTGTGATGGGGAATGCCGATGAGGGCAGCCATGAAATTGTGATACTGCCCCGCGCGGTGGACCTCGATCCGCTGATCGTGCGTTACTCCGAGGGAGAGTCGACCTGGCTGGGACGGCTGTTCCTGTCGGCACGGCTGCGTGCGCAGAGCCGTAACATTGGACGATTTTTTGTTGCATTACCCTATCAGGCGTCCCTCACGCCTGGTCTGGGCACGCACGGGCGCATGAGCGCACAGGTTGTGAACAAGTTTTCGCTCAACCTGGCTGGCGGATATACCGCGGGCGTCAATGGGGTCGAGATCGCGGGTGGGTTCAATATTTCCAAGGAGAATGTACGTTACGTCCAGATCGCCGGCGCATTCAATGTCGTATCAGGTCATGTAAGGGGCGTTCAGATAGCGGGTTTCAGCAACAATGTGCTCGACTCGCTGAATGGCGTACAGGTTTCGGGATTCTCCGGCATGGCAAACAAGCGGGTTGATGGTGTGCAGATAAGCGGCTTTTTGAGCAGGGCGGGTGCCAGTATGGGAGGCGCTCAGATATCGGGTGCCGTTAATCTGCTGCGTGGCGGCGGCAATGGTGCGCAGATCACCGGGGGGTATAACCAGGTCAGGGGCGTTTATCAGGGCATTCAGATTGCCGGTGCAGCGAATTTCGCTCGGGACTCGGTTCGCGCGACGCAGATTTCGGGGGGCATTAATGTGGCCAGCAACATCAGGGGAGTACAGCTGGCCCCGTTCAATTATGCCAAAAGAATGCGCGGCGTGCAGGTCGGGATGGTGAATATCGCGGATAGCTCTTCGGGGGTGAGTATCGGGTTTCTCAACTTCATCCGGAAAAGCACGTCAAACCTGTCGGTGTATGCCACTGAAATTGCACCGTTCAACCTGGCCTGGAAAATGGGGACGCACAAGTTTTACAGCCTTTTAATGGGTGGTACGGGCGTGAGCGCCGATAAAAAGGTTTACACGTTCGGCGCAGGAATCGGCCGGGAGTTTTTTCCTTTCCGCAAGACAGGCTTTTTTGTTGAAATATTGAACCAGAACATTTACCAGGGCAACTGGGACAAAATCCCCGGACTGTACCGCTTACAGCTTGCGGCCACGTATAAAATGGGTAAGCATTTCCTGATTTTTGCCGGGCCGTCGTACTCCGTTTACGACGGTAATGATTCTGAAGGCAGCAAAGGGTATAAATCGTTTCCGTCGAGCGGATATCCGCAGTTCGACCTGGGCAATGGGAATGTTACCTCGTGGATCGGCTGGCAGGCAGGGATAAGTTGGAGGTACGGCAGGTTGTAGTGGACCAAAATGCAAAAGAGGGCGCCTCATCGCGAGACGCCCTCTTTTGCGTTTACAGTTGCGTGAACCGGGCCTTAGAGTTTCCTCACCGACCATACGATGCCATTGGTAGTACCATTGCCACCTAAGTTGACGTTGATGGTAAGGCCATCTGCTACATACTGAAGATCAAGTACGTCGCCTGCCGCCAATGGGATGTCTCCCGAGATTACCACGTTACCACTTCCTAAAATAGCCCTCAATGACAGTAACAGTAATATGTCGACGTTGAGAATCGGGAAAAGACCTGATAATCTTTCGGTACCATTTACCCTGAATGCTATTCTGGGATCAACACCAGCACCTAATGATAACGAAAGGGCTGCGGTGGTCGAGTAGTTAACGACGGCAGATATACGGTAGGTGCCGGTTACGGGAACGGTATAAGTTCCGGCAGCTACATTTAGGCCTGATCCGTCCGCATAAAGCTGGGTATATCCGTCAATCTGATCGTTTGCAGTAACGCTCATTGAACCCTTCGTAGCGGTAAAGCCGATAGGAACGTTAGCGGCGCCATACATAAACGGTTGCCAGACGGCCCCGTCAAAATACCAAAACCCGGCTGCACCGTTGGTCTGATAAACCAGCAAACCCGTGGCAGGGCTCGCGATCGCTGTCCGTTCGGAATCCAGCATGCGAGGGATCAATGCGCCTTTGGTGGTCGATTGTACGTCCAATTGGGCACTTGCGTCAGGCGTAATGGTTCCGATACCAACCTGTGCATTGGCTGCGAAGGCAAACAATGCCAGAATTGCAGTCAGCAATGTCCCCTTCCACTTCAGAGAGGACGCGAGAGCGTAGAAAATATAAGGTTTTTTCATGTTTAGAATTCGATTTGTCCACCCAGCTCTGGGTAGGGTTTGAAACTGGAGTTATGCTAACAAAAAAGTCAATTGATAGCGACACCGGCGCTGGCGTAACCCACGACGGTATTGATCAGAGAAAATCCTGTTGCGGTTGCAGAATAGACCAGCAGCAATCTTTGACCCGCTACCACAGGGATACTAAGTCCTGTGGTAATTCCCGAAGAAGGGGTACCGATCACTAAAACTCCGGTCATTGCGGGAGCCATGGTTACCAGTGCGCCGGGAATTGGCGTAAAAGAATTGCTTCCTGCGTCAGCGACATACAACTGAGCGGTAACTGTGACGGTGGCACCAACAAGCGCTAATGCCACAGTAGTGCTGAAAGAGCCGGAAATGGAGCTGATGACTCCGTCCCTGGGCACTGAGAAAGCGAAGTTGGTGAGATTTGTCGCATCAATGGCGCCTCCAAGTACTGTCAGACCAGGTGCAGAGAGTCCAAAACCCACCACAGAGGGTATACCGGCGAGTCCCAGGGCAATGGTGGTCAGGGTGATAGGTGTGCCCGATGCGTAAGGAATGATAGCGCTACCAGCTGCCTCACTTTTCAGCGGCACCCACTGCGTACCGGTGTAATAGTAAAACCCGGATGTACCGTTGGTCTGATAAACCAGCAAACCGGTTGCGGGGGAAGGGATCGCAGATCGCTCCGAATCCAGCATACGCGGGATCAGGGCACCCTTGGTGGTCGATTGTACATCCAGCTGAGCGCTTGGGTCGGGCGTGATGGTTCCGATTCCGACCTGGGCATTCGCTACGAATACGGATAATACGAGCAGTGCGGTCAGTAATGTGCCCGTTAGCTTCAGACGGGACGTGAGAACGTTGAAGATGTATTGATTTTTCATCTGAATCAGAGCATTTATTGTTTGATGATTTTGACTACCTGAGTTTGGCCGTCAGCCGTTTTGAGCTGAACCAGGTAAGTTCCGGCAGGGTAGTTCTTCATATTGACTTCCTGCCCGGCTTTTGGCTTGGAAAGCTCTACCAGCGACCTACCTGAAACGTCAGTCAGTTTCAAAGTAGCCAGCTCTACGTTGGTCCCGATATGTAGTTTATCTACTACGGGGTTCGGATAAGCGCTGACCAGTTCTGTCGAACCGATATTCAGGTTACGGATGGCACTGTACGCATAGCTACCATCGGCGTCAACCATTTTCAGACGATAGTATTGCATTCCCTTCCTGTTGGCCGGATCCTGGAACGAATAGTCTTTTTGCAGCTTGCTTTCACGAGCTGCGTCTATTTTACCAATCGCGTTCCATTTTTTTGCGTCTCCGCTTTGCTGAATTTCGAAGAAATCACTGTTCTTTTCTTCGGAAGTCTGCCAGTAAAGCATCGTCAGGTTTTCCACCCTTTTTACACTGAAATCTACCAATGTTACAGGCAAGGCACCTTCCTGAGCGGCGGTCACGCCTGTGAACTCGGTGAGCGGCAATGTATTAGAAATGTAATGCTGCGGTATGTTTACAGTACTTCCAAGCGTGGTTACGAAGCTTGGATTTCCATATGCCAGCTGTAAAGTACTCTCAGTATTACCATTGAGCTCAGTACCCAGGTAGAAAAATCCGACAACTCCTACAAAACTCACCGGAGTGCTGAAATTGTAGACCCGAGCGATACTGGGCGGGGTGCCGGGGATCGCGGTAGGTGAGATCGTCAGTGTTCTGGAATCAATGTTGAAGTTCGTGCTGGGCAACAACGTGAGACCGTCAATGAACACCTGGGTGTTTTGATTGATGGCGAATCCCTGAGAGCCGGCCCCGAACTGGGCGAATGCAGCCATAGTAGGAAGCAATGCCAATTGACAAAAAAGCAGATAACGTTTCATAATAAGTGAACTGATTTTTGTGAGAAATGAATAATAAGATAATTAGATAAATGTATATAAATATTTATAGAAGCTAATGATTTTAAATAAAATTATTTCTACTACACGCTTTCATGATTGAATATAGTTTGTAGAGCTATGTTTAAACTCTATAAAAACTAGATCGACTACCGAGAAAACTAGCTCGATTGCTGAATATTTTTCAAGAAAAAATTAGGGTAATGCGGGGCCTGATTGTCGATTCATTGTATACGGTTGAAACAGTTGATTTGAAGGCCTGCAATGAAATGGTGTTTGCCGTATGCATTTGAACACTTTTAAATTTCCAAATGCATTACCCATGAAAAATCTTGTTTTTAGTCCATCCGAAATTCTGGCTACCATCATCATACTCGTCTCCACCGCTTTTACATCTTTGTATGCACAGGAGGAACGCACCGCTACCGTGCATGTCGGTTTTATTTATCCGGTCAGTTCCAATGGCAAAAATGCGGCGTCCTATACCAACCGTTTCTCACTACACGCAATAGCCGGTCTTTCCAAGGCGGAGACAGGCGTTGCGATAGCCGGTGCCGCCAATGTAATTAAGGAAAACGCAAGCGGCGTACAAATGGCGGGGGCAGCGAACGTGACCGGAAAAGACGCCGGTGGCGTGCAGTTGGCGGGTGCTGTGAATGTGGTCGGTAACAACTCCGGCGGAGCACAGGTTGCGGGATTCGGTAATATTGTAGGGCACGATGCCAAAGGTGCGCAGATCGCGGGCTTTATCAATTTGGCAGAAAATGCGGGAGCTGCACAGGTAGCCGGATTTACCAACATCGCCCGGAAAGATGTAAAAGGCATTCAGATCGCCGGTTTCCTCAACAAAGCGAATGACGTGAATGTCCAGATCGGCGGCTTTGCCAACGTCGCCAAAAAAGTGAAAGGCGTTCAGCTGGCGGGCCTGATCAACATCGCCGACAGCAGCGATTACCCGATCGCCATCTTCAACTTTATCAAAAATGGCGAAAAGTCCGTAGCGCTTACCTTCGATGAAAGCATGACGGGCATTGTTTCTTTCCGCTCAGGTGGACGCGTACTGTACGGCATTGCGGGTATCGGTTATAATTTCAAGGATAATAAAAAAGATATGTTTGCGGCCGAGGGAGGTTTGGGGGCGCATATTCCGCTGGGCAGAGGTTTCCGGATGAATGTGGAGGCAGTAAGCCATACGCTGACGGATTTCCACGGGGGCAGCTATTTCAAAAATTCGTTGCGGATCCTGCCTGCTTTGAAGCTGGGCAACCGGTTTGAGGCTTTTGCAGGACCAACAATCAACTACGCCAGCTATGAGCGCGAAAACGATTACGATTTCGTCAAGAAGTATATCTGGAAGAATAACAAATCCAAAGACTTCCAGGGTGTGTTCGTAGGGTTCAATGTGGGTGCCCAGATCCTGTTCTGATGCAGGCACTCGGTTTCAGGCTGGCCCTACGGGGCTGGCAGTCGCTGGCGGACCTGATTTTCCTGTTTCTGGTCAGGATCTGGCCTTACCGGAGGAACATGGTGCTCGTCAACATGGCCCGCTGTTTTCCGACCCGGTCTGAGAAAGAGATCGGTCAGATGACGAGAGATTATTTTCGTCACCTCTCCGACCTCGTGGTGGAACCGCTGATGCTCAGCAATATGAAGCATAGCGATCTGGACCGGCTGGTGCGCTACGAAAATACCGCATTGCTTGACCGCCTGCTGCGGGAAAAGAAACACATTGTGCTGATGGCTTCGCATTATGGCAGTTGGGAATACCTGTTCTCACTTCCCTTACAAACCGACGCACAAGTGCTCGCTGCCTACTCACCGGTGTCGAACCGGCGGGTGGATGGCTGGCTGCGAAAAGTACGCGGACGTTTCGGGGTGATGCTGGTGCCGAAATCGGAGTGGTACCGCAAAACGATGGAATGGCGCGAGGATAAGCCGGCGATATTCGTGACCATCGCCGACCAGCGCCCACCGGAGTCCGGCAAATACTATCTGCACTTCATGAACCGGAAGACATTTGTACAGTCAGGTGCTGCGCGCATAGCGGTTCGACGGGACTGCGCAGTCGTGTACCTGGATGTGACCCAATCTGCGCGGCATAACTACCATTTCCGGTTCAGACTGATCACGGCAGAAGCGCGCCAGCTGGGGGAGGCAGGAATTATGGAACATTACTATAAAGCCCTGGAAAGCACCATTCAAAGGCAGCCGGCACTGTGGCTTTGGTCGCATAATCGTTGGAAATTCGCGAGCAGGGAAGGGCAGAAGCCGGTTAGCGCGCTTAAATTGTTGTAATATTCAGCAAAGGGTAGGTCTTTCTCCCCACATCCCTGCATTTTGTAATTTTCCGATAATTCTTTTTAAGTAATTGGTTGTCAGTTTGTTGCTGACAATGTCGTCCGGCAGGAACCATAATTTTGTATCGCCGCGGTCAAACCAATTATTTACTAAAACAAAGCATTATGAGAAAATTAGCATTCATGGGTGTGTTTGTGATCGCCGCGATGGTAGCAGGTTGTAATGATGACGACGATCCGACAGACCCAACTCCTGTATTGCCTGAGTTGAAGGTCACCACGACACTCTCGGGGGCAAACGAAGTACCCGCTAATCCATCAACAGCTACTGGTTCGGTAGATGGTACATTAGATCAGGAATCAAGGATTTTGAGTCTCAACATCATGTACAGCGACACCGCTTCCGCGGATTCGTCAGCAGCTGATTCGATTTTTACACCCACCGCATGGCACATTCACAAAGCACCAGCCGATTCAACCGGTTCGGTCGTGATCGACTTTGGTACCGATTTCAAATCACCTTTCGCATTTAAAGACACCCTTACCGAGGCACAGGTCGCGGATCTGAAGGCAGGCTTGTATTATGTCAATATCCATACAGCCAAGTATCCAAACGGAGAGATCAGAGGTCAGCTGAAAGCAGAGGAGTAAACGATTTGGCTGACGCACCCACTGGGTAATGCAGCCAAACAGAAAGAGCGGCATCCATTAGGAGCCGCTCTTTTGCATATGAGCATGAGTAGTAATGGCTGTTAGAAAAGGCCCCGTGCTTTCTCAAGCGCGGTGTCGAGCCCGCTGGCATCCGAACCGCCTGCTGTGGCGAAGAAAGGCTGGCCACCGCCGCCGCCGCGGATATCCTTCGCCAGGTCTTTGACGATCTTACCTGCATTCAGGCCCGTTTCCTGCACGATGTTTTCGGCAATGAATACCGAAAGTTGTGGCTTACCGCCTATTTCAGCGCCAAACACAGCAATCAGGTTCTCCACCTGGTCGCGGAGCTCGTAGGAAAGCTGCTTCAGTGAATCGGCGCTGGGAACATCCACCTTTTGTACGATCAGATTGAAAGTGCTGTGGGTTTCCATGTTTTCCACCAAGGTCGTTTTCAATGCCTGGATCTTCTCATTTTCAAGCGCCGTGATTTTCTTTTGCAGTGCGGAGCGTTCCTCGATGAGGCTCTCCACTGCTTTAACAAGGTCGGTCGGGCCTTTGAGCAGGTCTTTGATTTTGTTTAAAATTTCCTCCTGCTGGCGCATCAGTTCCAAAGCTTTTTCCCCTGTTACGGCTTCCACACGACGTACCCCGGCCGAGACCGAACCTTCGGATATGAATTTGAACACTCCGATTTCTCCCGTTGAAGGTACATGGGTACCCCCGCAAAGTTCGAAGGAGAATTTGGGGTCAAAAATGATCAAGCGGACAAAATCGCCGTACTTTTCGCCGAATGTCGCCGTCGCGCCCGCGTCGAGCGCCTGTTGGATAGGCACGTTCCTGCGCTCATCCAATGCGATGTTTTCCCGGATTTTTTCATTGACACGGTCTTCGATCTTTTGCAGCTCCTCGTCGGTCACCTTCGAGAAATGTGCGAAGTCGAAACGCAGCACTTCGTCATTCAGGAAGGAACCTTTCTGGCTTACGTGCGTACCCAGTACCTCGCGCATAGCCGAGAGCATCAGGTGCGTTGCCGTGTGGTTCGACTTGATTTTATTGCGACGGTCAATGTCGATTTGAGCGGTAATAATGCCGGCTCCCGACAATGCCTCGTCCAGGTTTTTATCGCGCGAAATATGTACAAAAAGGTCGTTTTCCTTCTTGGTATCAACGATATTAATCCTCCTTTCTCCTTCCTCCTTGATCCCCAAAACCAGAGTACCGGTATCACCCACTTGTCCCCCCATTTCAGCATAGAATGGTGTGCGGTCGAGCACGATATGGTATTCTTCACCAGTCTTAGTTTTGACCTTGCGGTACTTCACGATGTGGCTGTGTGTTTCTTCAAAATCATAACCGAGGAATTCCACTCCATCATACTCGCGCAGCTCGATCCAGTCGGTGGCTTCCTTGGCGGCATCCTGGCGGGAGCGTTTTTTCTGCGCTGCCAATGCGTCCTGGAATCCTGTTTCGTCGATCTGGAAGCTCTTTTCCCTGGCGATCAATGCGGTAAGGTCTACCGGGAAGCCGAAAGTGTCACTGAGTTCGAACACCTCGTCACCCGGAATGGTATTGATGCCTTTTTCTTTCAGGGTGGTGGTAATGTTGTCCAGTCGCTTCAAGCCTGATTCCAGCGTGCGCAGGAAGCTTTTTTCTTCTTCCAGGATCACTCTCCCGACAAATTCCTCCTGATCTTTCAGTTCGGTGAACACATCCTTGAACTGCTCTGCTAAAACCGGCACGAGCTTGTGGAAGAATGGTTCCTGCAAACCCAGGTAGGAATAGCCGTAGCGAACTGCACGACGGAGAATGCGTCGGATTACGTAGCCAGCCTTGACATTGGATGGCAGCTGGCCGTCGGTAATGGCGAAAGAAACGGCCCGGATGTGGTCGGAGATCACGCGCATTGCAATGTCTGCGAATGGCTCGCCGTTCTGTCCGTATTTTTTGCCCGACAGGGTCTCCAATATCCCAATCGTATTTTGGAAAACGTCGGTGTCGTAGTTGGAGGTTTTTTGCTGGATCGCCATACACAAGCGCTCGAAACCCATGCCGGTATCAACGTGCGTGGAGGGGAGGGGGATCAGAGAGCCGTCGGCTTTCCGCTCGAACTGCATGAACACCAGGTTCCATATCTCCACAACTTGCGGATGGTCGTTGTTCACGAGCGATTTGCCGGATATTTCGGCTACCTCGGCCGGGGAGCGCAGGTCGATGTGGATTTCCGAGCAGGGACCGCAGGGACCGGTGTCACCCATTTCCCAAAAATTATCCTTTTTATTACCCAGGATAATGCGGTCTTCGCCTACAATGCCCTTCCAAAGGTCCCACGCCTCCTGGTCGAACGGCACGCCGTCGGCTTCATTTCCTTCAAATACGGACACATACAATCTGTCTTTCGGCAACTTGTAAACCTCCGTCAGCAATTCCCACGCCCAGCTGATCGCCTCTTTCTTGAAATAATCTCCAAAGGACCAGTTACCAAGCATTTCGAACATGGTATGGTGATAGGTGTCGAAACCCACATCTTCCAGGTCATTGTGTTTTCCTGATACCCGCAGACATTTCTGGGTGTCGGCGATCCTTCGGGAAGGAGGAGTGCCATTTCCGAGAAAGAAATCCTTGAACTGCGCCATCCCGGAGTTATTGAACATCAGGGTGGGGTCGTTTTTCGCCACGAGCGGGGCCGACGATACAATTAAATGCTCTTTGCTACGGAAAAAATCAAGAAAAGCCTGACGTATTTGATGCGAGGTCATTGTATATGTTTTGGTACTATATCAATCAAGAAATTTGCCGCAAAGGTAGCGAAAAATCTCATTAGTCAGGTTGGTATATAAGCTTTCCGGTGTTGTACGCAGCAAAGCATCCCAGGCCTCCCTGGATGTTACCATAGATCATGGCCGGCTCTGTGAAAGGGTTGTCCGTACCGATCTGTGATTGCAGGGACTGGTGGTATTTAAAATAATGTATGTCCGTGTTATAAAGCAGCATGGTGACGAAAATGATACGACTTCTGGGATAGAACGGTACCGCAGCGGGAGCCCCGGGCTGGGGGGGATTGAAGTTGGGCATCGTCACCTTCCCGCGGGGAGAGGAGAAGAGTGATCCGTCCATGTTCCGGTCCGACTGCAATTCACTGTGTCCGTTCATATCGTCCCATGTAAAATTGAAACCATCCCGGGTTCTTTTTTCCTTCGTTTGGGGATCGGGAATACTGTATTCCACTTCCGCCATAGCCCATACCTTGTAGTAATTGGTGTCTGCCGGAATATCCTGCCAGTCCATTTTGAGCGTAATGACGGTGTCTTGCCCGAAAAATGAGTTATTGGTAACAATAGTATCCAGAACATAGGATTTGATGACGGGTGTGTTTTTGGGTACGGTACAGGACGCTTTGACTTCCCTTGTTCCGTCTGAAACGACGAGCCAATAAGTTTTTGATGCCTCAATCTTAAATTTTGCCTGGTCGACGCGGTAAGTCTGGCTTTTCGTGTCAAATGGGAGTATGACCTCCTTTGTTCCGTCAGAAATTTTTACCTCGGTATTTTCTATGATGCTGTTTGTTGCTTTGGATTTTGAAAATAATGGACTGGATTCTGAAACGGATACATCGATCCACGGATTCTGGGGCGATATAAATGAATGGACAACCAATTTGGAATCTGTTTTGGGTAAACGGGCTTCGGGTATGTTTGTTACGAGTGTTTCGCACGAAGCCATCAGGATTACGATCATCAGGGAGAAAAAATAGCGTGATTTCATGCCCGTATGGTTTAGAATTTGAAATTGTAACTGAATGATGGCAGTACCGGAAAGAGCGAATATTTTTTTAAAGTCTTTTTGCCGGACGTTTCCTCCTTCCCCATATCGTAGAAAAAAGGATTTTTCCTGTTGTAGGCATTGTAAACGCCTATTTCCCAGGTTCTTTCAAACCTTTTTTTCTTTTTGCGAAATTGAGCGGCGATATCGAGCCGGTGAAATGCCTCTGCTCGGAAGTTGCCCCTTCCTGCGTATTCGCTTAATTCAAAATTGATCAGGTGCAGTGGATTAGCGGCCGCGCTGCCCATAAAATATTCTTTAACACCATTGTATTTTGAAACCGGCAGGGTCATGGCATTCCCCGTGCCGTACACCCAGGTTGCTGAGAGTGTAATGCGCTTGTTGGCTTCGAAAATGGCTACTACCGATACATCGTGCCGCCTGTCGTGCCTTGGGAAGAATGTTTTCCCAAAGTTTAGCTCGGAGAAGTTCCATTTTGTCCATGATAGGGTGTAGCCGGCCCAGCCCGACAGTTTTCCGGTTTTCTTCCGGATCAGTAACTCGGTTCCATAAGACCATCCTCTGCCGGCGGTAACGTTGTCCTGCCAGCTGAGGTCATTGGAGTTTTCTCCATTGATGTTGATAAATGAAGCCCCTTCCATATAAGATAAAATATGGTTCATCTTTTTGTAGTACCCCTCCAGCGTTATCAGCAGGGCGGGACTTTCCAAATCCCCTGTGAGACCTGCCGCAAATTGCTCGGATCGCTGAGGGGCAATGCGTTGCGTTGCGGGTACCCAAAGGTCCGTAGGAAGTCCGATTCCGGTATTGGACAGCAGATGCACATATTGGTTCATTCCGGCATAGGAGAGCTTCCATGCAAGCCCTTGCGCCAACCGGATAGCCGCGGAGATCCTGGGCTCCGGCCGAAAATAAGTTATTCCCCCGGCTTTAAACGAGCTGAGTCGCATTCCGACATTCATCTTCATTCCGTCGAGCGGCTGCCACGTATCCTCGGCATAGATGCCCGCTTCAAATGAATCGAAAGTAGGGTTGAGGGCTGGGCCCGGGTTGGCGCCGTCGGATCCTTTAATGACGACTGCCGACGGTGTCGCTCTATGGAATATTCCCTGTAGCCCCATCTTTAAGGTGTGTCGTGAAGATGGATAAAAATCGAAATCCGTCTTAAAACCGAGGTCTCTGATCTTTGAACTGTATCGGAGACTGCTGCGACTGACTTCGGTGCCTTTCTTGTCGTATTCGGTAAAATCATTTTGGACTCCAAAATCGAAGTTGCTGAATACCAGGGATGCGTTGGCGAATAGCTTTTGTGAAAAAAGATGGTTCCATCGGAAAGTCCCCGTCGCATTCCCCCAATCGAGTCCGACGAAGGCCTTATAAAATTTGCTTTTTTCCTCTACAAAAAGCCGGTCTCTGCCAAAATAGCCGCTGATGTAAAGCTTGTCTTTGGGTCCTGCATCAAAATTCATCTTGGCATTCAGATCATAAAAATGATAGCCCGGCTTCATACGATCCGTCAGGCCTTTTTGCTGGTGCGCGATGATCGGTGAAGCCAGCAGGTCGATGTACGTTCGGCGACCGGAAATCAGAAATGACGATTTCTCCTTTTTCAGTGGCCCTTCCAGCGTCAGCCGGGAAGAAATCAGTCCAATTCCGCCTTCACCATGCAAGCGGTCCTTACTGCCTTCCTTCATATTCATTTCGACTACGGAGGAAAGTCTCCCGCCGTATCTGGCGGGAAAGCCGCCTTTCGTAAGTTCTACACTTTTGATGGCATCGCTATTGAAGACCGAGAAAAAGCCGAAAAGGTGATTGGCGTTGTAAACCACTGCATCGTCCAGGATGATCAGGTTCTGATCGGGGCCGCCACCGCGAACATACAGGCCTGTCTGGCCTTCGGTCCCCTTCTGAACACCGGGCATCAGTTGGAGGACTTTCAGAACATCTTTTTCTCCAAAAAAGGCCGGAATTTTCTTGATTTGCTGAATTGAGACATCGATCCGACTCATCTGAACATTGCCCGCCGGATCTTCTCGACTCGCTTTGACTACCACTTCGTCGAGCTGGTTATCGGGCGAGAGCCAGATATTTAATCGCTCATTCTTTTTCAAAAGTAATTTCTGCTCCAGTCTCTGATAACCGACTGATGAAAAAGAAACGACCGTAGAGTCGGACACAGGTACTGTGAGTGAATAAAAGCCGTATGCGTTGGTAACTGTGCCGTACGGAGTGCCGGGAATAAACACGTTGACACCCGGTAATTGCTCATGACTTTTTCGCTCTTTCACAAAACCGCTGATGGTTATACGTTTCTGTCCGGAAACAGGAATGGTAAGCATTGCGAGTACTATCGAAAATAATAATTTCATGAGATGAAGTGATCTTTGTGAATAGATGTGTGTTGGCTAATTAAAGTCTCCGATCTGAGGCGTGCGGCTCACTCATGCAAGACGATCGGAATTTTTTCTCTGAGCTCCTTCCCATTGTCGAGCACCGCGGTGATCAGTACCGAGACGTCCATTGTTTTTTCTACATCATAGAGAAATGCCTTGTGCACGGTTACTTCGCTCTGGGATTTGCAATCACACCCTTGCTGACTGCTGAATATCGTCTTACCATGTTTGTTGGTAACAGTAATTAAAAACTTGGTAACCGATGCATCCTGCGGTTTAATTACAAAATCAATGTCCACACTGTCGCTGTCATTGATTACCTGTCGCGGTGTCGGGGAGGAGACCGTAATAAATTCTGAATCTATTTGGACTGTTTTTTCCTTACAGGAAATGAATGCCGCAGTAATGCCGACACAAATGGAAATCAAATGTTTCGCTTTCATTTTTAGATGGTTTTTAGTGAACTGACTTTGATTGGCTGACGCTTCCAATAATTCTTATATACTTTTGAAGGCGTCAGAAAGTTATTTAGGGCTAATCAAAAGTTATTTCGGTGTATCAATCAGCCTAAATGGAGCTTCTTCACGGACGGTTTCTCCATTATTGAATTCCGCGTGAATATTAATGATGAGATCCGACGTCTTCGCTATGTCGTGTAAAAAGCTCGTACTGATTACGACTATCTTTTCATCCTTGCAGTCGCAAGGCCACTGTTGATTGTATATGTATTGTTTGTTGTTGTCCATTAGCCAGACGGAAACGTTTTTTAACGAGGCGTTTTTATTTTCGATTACGGCCTGAATCCTAACGCTGTCGGTATCTTCAATGATCTGTTTCCTGGTTGGTGAATGGACAGTTATCAATGGTGAATCTTCGTATACTCTTTCTTTTTCCTTACACGCGCTAAACAGCGACATGGTACCCGCAACGCTAATTAATAGCGCAGCCAAATATTTCGTTTTCATTTGAATTAATGTTTTAATTATGAAATGTGTATCGGCGAACAACCGGATGGATATATTGAAGACAAGCCGAGTCTGAGTTGCATATGCCGGATGTGACACTTTTTTTGATTTTTATATCAATATCATTTCGAAATGCCGCATACAATCCGGTGCGATCAGTGAGGGATCCTTGCAAATGGGTTTGGTAACAAAGCGGATGCATTTGGCGAGCTCGAAGATCGTAATGTCTCTTTTCGGTTTCCAGATATAAACTTTAATCTTACGTTCCAACATGCAACCGGTGATAGAATGCATCGTTTTATAACAAGGCTTTTGTTGAGCGTATTTTTTTAGTTGTGCGCATTAAGCCATGTTCCGTTTGCGATGGCTTCTTGATCAATTTTGAATAAGCAAGGGGTTAAGGTCCATTTCGATCTGCGGGATCGGGAACAATCTGTGTTTGTCGTACTGAAAATTAGCCTTGCCTTGTGCCTGGAGTGCAGGCGTTGCGTAGTTCACGCCCCAGCGGATGAGATCGAAGTAACGCTGACCTTCCAGCGCCAGCTCTACCCGCCGTTCTTGCCGGAGCCGCTGGCGCAGTACCTCCTGGTCGCCCGGCGGCACAGGTGGCATCCCGACTCCCTTACGTGACCGCACAGCATTGATATCGTTCAATGCATCTGCCAACCGCACATTTGCTTCTATCAGCGCTTCGGCGTGAATCAGCAGCATTTCGGCGTAGCGCAACACGATGTAATTGATGCCTTCCCCGTTGGTCCACCCGTTTACGGCCTCGCCCATGGTGGCAGGGTCGAACACATACTTGCGCGCGAGATAGCCGGTCGCCGTGTTTGGTCCTTTCTGGGGATCGTAGTTTTGCCCGAACCGATCGTCGCCAGGGCTGAATACGGTGTAGCGCAGGCGTGGGTCACCTTTTTCATAGGCATTGACCAGTTCTTTGGTCGGATTATTGAACCCCCACCTGCCAAAATCCAGACTGATCTCCGTACCGCCGCCCCAGCCATTGGTTTTAAATGCCTGGATTTCAAAGATGGATTCAATGGTGTTCTGGTCGTTCTGGTTATTAAACTGGCCCAGATAATCCGCGGTCAGGGCATAGTCCCCGGACGAGATCACCGCTTCGGCAGCCTGCGCCGCCGCTTCCCACTTCTGCTGGTAGAGCAGCGCCTTTGCAAGCAGTGCCGCTGCCGCTCCCTTACTCGCGCGACCCAAATGGGACGTGTTCCTGTATGCGGTCACGGACGGGAGAAGCTTTCGGGCCTGCTGTAAGTCGCTTTCAATAAAAGCCCATGTCTCCCCGACGGTTGCCCGGGCTACTTTCGTTTCGTCAATGGTCGTGATAGGCGTATCAATTAACGGCACGCCGCCAAAGACCTTCACGAGGTCGAAATAATACAACCCGCGCAGAAAATAGGCTTCACCGAGGCACCGCTGCCTGAGCCCGGTGGTTTTGAAAGTCTTTTCGGGAATGGCCCCGACGCCCCGGATAACGACATTGCACCTGGCAATGCCGACATAGGCGCTTCCAAACCAGTCACGGAGATTCGGATTATCGGGAAAAACATTGAAGTCCTGTAATGCGCGTTCGTTAATATTGTTTGGGTCGACCGGCGTTTCTGTATCATCGGACATGGCGTCGCCCAGTATCCACATATCATTGAAATAATGGCCCTGCATCGGATCCCCGCGGCCCCACAGCAATGGCTCATAAGCAGCGTTGACGAAAAGGACAGCCTGTTCTTCAGTTGTGATATTTCCCAGGACGGTTTCGCCCAGCGGTTGCCTTTCCAAAAAATCGTTGCAGCCTGAATGCAAGAGCATCGGGCAGATGAGAACACATATTTTTTGTAAAACTTTCATAACGATCTGAATGTGTGTGTGGTTATTTTAAAAAACCAGGGAGAGTCCCAATGTGAATATCCGCGACTGGGGATATCTTCCTTTGTCGGCGCCAATTTCCAGATCGGCCCCGCGGCCGTCCACAAATTCGGTAGAAGGCCCCATTTCCGGGTCGAAGCCGGAGTACCTCGTCAGCGTGAGTAGATTCTGCCCGGTAGCGTAGATCCGGAAGCGCGATAATCCCAGTTTTTGAACCACCGTCGTGGGCAATGCGTAACCGATCTGCACGTTTTTCAGCCGGATGTAAGAGCCATCCCCGATCCACCGATTCGATACCCGGGCATTGTTGTTAGGATCGGAAAGGTGAACGCGCGGCTCCGTATGGCTTGTTCCTTCGCCCGTCCACCTGTTTTCGATGTCACTGAATTTATTGAACAGATTGGTCCCGCTTTGTGCCCGCATGGCCAACTGGTTGTAAATGTCATTTCCCTGTACGCCCTGAATTAGCAGTGAGACTTCAAATCCTTTGTAGCTGATGTTTCCGTTTACGCCATACAACCAGTCGGGTATCGGGCTGCCAATTTTCATCTGGTCCGCGGCATTGATGATATGGTCATTGTTAAGGTCTTTAAAACGGATGTCCCCCGGCGCGGTTCCGATTTCCTGCCTGGCGTGATTGTTCACTTCCTCCATGTTCTGGAAAACGCCGTCGGTCACGTATCCGTAGAATGCCCCGACTTCATCGCCTACGGAAGTACGCGTGAGCAGGGCTCCCTGCGTGCCGCTCACGGGCCCGAGTATGTAGCTGATGCCGGGGTTGAGGGCCAGGACCTTGTTTTCAAGTACCGTAAAGTTGAAGCCTGCGCTATACCGTAGATCGCCCGAACTTTTGTTCAGGTTCAGGCTCATTTCCAGGCCGCGGTTCAGGATGGACCCTGCATTGACGCTGATCGTCGAAGCACCTGACAGGGAAGAGACCGGCTGATCCAGCAGCATATCAGTGGTTTTTCTTGAAAAGTAGTCGGCGGTAATTTGTAGTTTGTTGTTAAAAAATGCCAGATCGACTCCAACATCGGCATGTGTACTGGCTTCCCAGACGAGCTCATCGGAGGCAAGTTTCGCCCCGGCTCTCCCGTTCGTGGGAATGCCCAGGCCATCGTAGTAAGTTTGCGAACCGGGCCCGAATGCATACTGTAATCCTGTCGCGACGGTATTGTAAGTGGCATAATTGTCGCCAACCTCCTGATTGCCGAGTTGTCCCCAACTTGCGCGGATCTTGAAATCCGACAGGACTGTCTGATCCCGTAAAAGCGGTTCGTCGGAAACGCGCCAGGCTGCCGAAAAGGAAGGGAAGCTGCCCCAGCGGTGGCCATTTGCAAACCGCGACGTGCCATCGCGCCGGAAGCTTACGCTGAACAGGTAGCGGTCATGAAATGAGTAGTTCAGCCGGCCCACGAGCGACAATAGCGCCCATTCGGTCGCATTGCCGTCCACACGTCCCGCATCGATATTTTGAGCAGCGGAAACGTAGCGGTTGTTCGGATCGTCGGAAATGAAATTGTCTGCCTTGACTGCCGTAAATTCATACCGCCCTTTTTGTGCATCGATGCTCATCACAGCCGAAAAATCGTGTCGGTCGTTGATTTTTTTGTGGTAGGAAACCGAATTTTGCCAAAGCGGAGCATAAGAAATATCGGCATATTCGACCAGGGAATTCGGTGTCGCGCCAAATGCGGGGATGTAATTCCGGTTCTTGGAATAATTTATATCCAGCCCGAAATTGCTCCTGAATTTCAGGGTATTGGTAACCTCATATTCCGCAAACAGGTTGCCGAAGAGCCGGAGCCGCCCCCGTCGATTTTCGGTGCGGTGGGCCTGCGCAATGGGATTCGGGTCCATGGCCGACTCCGCATATTTCCCATCGTCGTCATATACTGCGTCGAAAGGTCGTTTGTAAACCGCGTTCGCCAGGATGCCTCCCAGCTCGTTGGTTCGGATCTGGTTGCCGGTCGAGTGGCTGACGGTCAGGTTTTGGCCAACCGCCCATTTGGCTTTGACCGTGTGCGATGTATTCAATCGGAATGAAAGCCTGTTGAAGTCGCTGTTCGGTAAAATCCCTTGCTGGCCCAGATAAGACGCGGATAATGCATATTGCGACTTCGCGGTACCCCCAGAAACAGACAGGTTGTAATTCCGGACAGGGGCTGTGTGAAACAGTTCTCTCAGCCAGTAGTGATTTGCGCCCAATGTGTCGGGGCGCCCGAATGCCGCTGGCTTCCCGGCATTCACATAGGCTTCATTGACAATGGATGCATAGCCTGTAACATCCAGCAACCGGGGCAACCGCCAGGCGCTTTGGAGACCGTAGTAAGCGTCGAATGCAATTTGGGTATCGCCGTTTTTGCCCTTTTTAGTAGTTACTAGTATGACACCATTCGCTGCCCGGGAGCCGTAAATACTCGCCGCGGCGGCGTCTTTCAATACTACGATGGATTCGATATCCCGTGGATTGAACAGGTTGAGGGCTTCGGGTCCCGTGGGTGTGCCATCGATCACATACAACGGATTGTTGTTCCCGATCGTGCCGGTTCCGCGTATTCTCACGGTTACGTCCGATCCCGGGGCGCCCGAGTTGGACGATACGAACACGCCGGAAGCCTGGCCTTGCAATGCCTGATCCAAGCCCGTTACCGGCATTTTCTCGATCTCCGAAGATTTGATGACGGAGATCGCGCCCGTAACGTCTTTTCGTTCCTGCGTTCCATAGCCTACGACCACTGCCTCCGTCAGTATCCTAATATCTTGTTGCAGCGAGACAAGCAGGTTTGTCTCGTTGTTGATGTTAACCTCTTTTGATATATATCCGACATATGAAAACACAATGACAGGCTCCGCGGCGTCGGTGGATAGACTGAATGTACCCGCCGCATCCGTCACGGTTCCCTGCGTGGTGCCTTTGAGCAGGACATTTACCCCTGGCAAAGGTTCGCCGGTGGTGGCGTCGGTAACTTTTCCTGACAGCAGCTTTTGCACGGACGGAGCGGTCTCCGGAATTTCGCCGGTTGTCTCCGGGAGCTGGCCGGACGCCGGGCGGGCGGTCGGGCTGGAATAGCTATGATCCTTTTTGGCGGAGATATAGTAAAATCCATTGGCAGCCTTTTTGAAATGCAGGCCATGTTCCCGAAGCAACTTCGTAAGCGATTCCTCAATGGACCCGGATTCATAATTGCGGACGCTGACCAGTTTATTATCGACGAGATCGCTATTGTACATGATCGACACGTTAAAGCGCTTTTCCAGTTCGGTCAGGGCCAGCCGCAATGTCTTTGGCCCTGATCTATACCATACACATCCGTTACGTTTATGGGCGGCCAGCGCTCCGGCTCCAATGAATGGGGCGACACACATAACACTTATCAGAATCAGTAAGTTTGTTCTCATAGCTCCTTAAAAATTGGTCAATAGCATACCGTAAGCCGTTAAGCTTTTATCAAACCCGGAATGTGGAGGAAGCTGAGTGGTCTTTAATGGGCGGTAATGGTGACTTTGTTTTGTTTCCGTTCGATCCGGAGATCAAACGAACCGGAGAGGGCTTCCAGAAATGTATCTGGGTCATGGATGGGAGCGGTGCCGGAGAGTTTTTTATCGAGCAACTTCGGATCGTCGATCACGACATCCAGCCCGTAAGTATCCCTTAGCATATCCGCTATTTCGCGAAGAGGGGTATTTTCAAAAACAAGTTTATGGGTAGTCCAATGATCAAACAGGGAGGGATCTACTTTGCTGCGTTTGGTGATTGCTGCATTTGCCGAGATATCGACCAGTTCGCCGGGCTTCATGAATACTTCGCGGAGCGTGCCGCCGGCCACCGTAAGCCGGATGCTGCCCGACCGCAGTACGACCCTCGATTGACCCGATCTGTGACGAACATTGAATTCCGTTCCAAGCACCTGGATTCTTCCGGTTCCAGGCATAATCACTTCGAACTTTTGATGGTCGGGCGTTTTCCTGATTTCAAAAAAAGCTTCTCCTCTCAGTTCAACCGACCTCGTGCCGGTCCTATCTGTTGCTCGATAAGTAATGTCGGAATTACCGTTCAGGGTCACCACTGAGCCATCCGGCAGGCTGATGCGTTTCGTCTCTCCGAATCCGGTTGCGTAATGCTTCGCAGAATGGTAGGGGAGCCGATAAATGACCAGTGCTGCAACAATCAGGATACCAGCAATGGCTGCGGCGGCGAAGTACTGCCATTTCCAAGAGGGGAAGTTCCGCCTGCGGTGTTGTATCCCAAGCCTTTCTTCCAAAGTCCGGTAGTTTTTTTCGATCACCTGGTCCGCGACGGCTACCGGCTTCATTGCCCCGTTTTCGACCGCCGCGTCCATCAGTTGGCCATACAGCTGCCTGTTTTTTTCGGAACCCATCAGTGCGATTACCCTGGTGACTTCCTCCTCATTACAGCTGTCGGCGATAAACCGGTGCATCAGATCAATAGCTTCGGACTGCTTCATGCGCTTGTTGTTTCCTGTGAGACAAGCAGAAACCTTCCGTCATATGCTCCGACAAAAACTTATTTCAGCAAGGCCAGAAAAATCAAATGGACGAGCGTGATGTTGTAGCGACGCAGGTATTCCTTTACCGACCTGGTTCCTTTTACGATGTGATCGTTGATCGTGCCCGTGGTGACGCCCAGTTGCGCTGCCACCTCTTCGTAACTTTTCCCATCGATCTTACAAAGCCGGAAAATCAACCGGCGCTGGGGAGGCAGGTGTTCGATCGCTTCGTGGAGCAACTTTTCATATTCCTGCTGCTGTAACTTGGTTTCGGAATCGAGATGGAACTTCTGTGCGCCATAAATGATCTGGTCCATGATCTTTGCTTCCCGGGATGCTCTCGCCAGCAGGTTGAGGGTCATGTTCCTACAAATGGCAAACAGATAGCTTTTGAAATGCTGGACTTCGCTTAACATGGCTCTGTTTTCCCATATTTTGAGAAATACGTCCTGGACGATGTCTTCCGCGAGATCGGCCGACTTCGTGAATTTTAACGCGTGCCCGAAAATGGAACGGTAGTAGGAAGTATATAACTGTTTGAATGCCAGTCTGTCGCCTTCTGTCAATAATGGCAGTAGCTCTTCCTCGGGGAGATGTGAATACCTTTGCAAAATGAACGTGTTATATAGTGTGTTTTTTGCAAATGTATTCAAATTTGAAAACTCCCCTAACATGAATGGGTTTTTATAACTGTTTAATACACTAGAATCCTGCGGGTTGCCACCGGTTCGCCTGTCTGGGCGCGGACTTTCAAAACATAAATTCCTTTCGTCAGGCCTGAAACATCCAGCGGCATGGCAACGCCGGCGCGCAGGCCCAGGCGGCGCACTATGCTACCGCGAAGATTGAAGAGCTCCGCATAGTAGGGGCGTCCCTGCTGCCTTTCACCCGTTACGAGCGTGATCTCATACACGTCACGCGTGGGATGTGCGACCCGCAAGATTGCATCTTCCCGGGAGCCGGCAACGAGTATTGGCGACTGTGGCGGTACAGGCGGGGCGGCAGTGCTGAAAAAGGCAAATGTGGCCATGGTTACAGCTATTTCCTGGACGGTAAATTCCGACATTTCTACGGCTTCGCGGGCATCGGTGTACCGGCGAAGCACAGGATAGGGGTCGGATTTCTTGAAGCCGGCCGGGTAGCGGTTGGCAGGGTCCTGTATCGCAAAGCTTGAAGGCCGGTTCATTACAAGCGAAGCAGCAGGCCCGAAAACCGGCACACCGGGCACTGGCTCGGGATATTTGCCCGGGACGGTCGACCAGTGCAGCGGATAGCGCGGGCTCCGCTTGCCCAGGCCTGTGATAAATGTCATGGAAAGCGGATTATTGCCGAGCGGAATATCGAGCTGGATCTTCCCCAGTTCCAGTAATTCGGGCTTTTGAAGCAAATGGCTGAACATAATATAATCGAATGCGTAGCTCTGCGCCATTCCGAACGAGCCATACCCGATGTACTCTTTGAAAGGATGGTAAGCGCCATGGTAGGCGTGTATGTCCATGGTCCGTTTCTCATAATTGACCAGGATTTCGGTGTTCAGCTTGTTTTTAAACTCATCGATGAACGCGGGCAACACGGGATGTTTCGTGGTCGAATATGCCCAGATAGCCTTTACCGTGTGTTGCTGCCAGCTCATGGTCGCATGGAACTCGTGTGGGATCTTGCTGTACCAGGTCTGGAAATCGTTGTGGTAGATCGCCTCTCCTGTGGTTTTGTATAGCTCGGCGGCGGCCCAGGCCCGGTTGTCGCGGTCTTCCGGATCAGGATAAGGCCCTGCCGAGATTCCCGGCACATTCACCGGCATCGAAGCATCCTGGTGGGCATTGATAAACAGCCATGCATTTTTTGCTTTTTCCAGGCAGCTGTCGGCGTAGGCCGGGTAATAGCTTTTAAAATTCCGGGATGCCATGGCCATCGCCGCAGCGAACATTGCCGTTGCCTGGGTGGTCTTTTCGGAGATGAACAGTGTGTTCTTTTCGTCTTCGGGCAGGCCGGTGGACCAGGTAGCGGGCGTTACGCGGAAGTAAACGCCGCCATCCGGGGCCTGCATTTGTTTGAGCCAGTCGGTTTCGTATTTCAGTTCATCCAGGAGGTCCGGGACATTATTGCCGCTTTCCGGAATTTGCAGGTGGTTGTCAGGGAATTTTTGAGGATAAAGTTCATAAGCGGTAAACAAAATGAACATTGCGCTGGCAGCCGTGGGTACATAGCGCCCGTAATCCCCTGCGTCCAGCCAGCCCTTCGTCATGGGTAGCTGCGTACCGGGCAGGAAATCCGTAGCACTGTACAGCGGTGACGACAAATGCGATGTGTGGATCTCAGCCGTCGTCGCGGGAAGTGCCTCCCGGGCCCAATCGCCTGCATATGCGTGGTCCAGGCGACCGGTACGCTGGTAATATAATGCGCGCCCGGTGTGGAAATAAGCATCTTTATAAATCTGGTCGGAGATTTGAAATGTTTCCGATCGTCCGTAACCGGGGACATACAGGAAATAGTCTCCGGGTGTTTCCAGCGCGGAAAAATCAAGATCTACCACCCATTCGCCGCTAAAATCCAGGTCGGATTTGAGAAACTTGCCCTTCTCATTCCAAACCACCTGTCCGGCAGTACTAATTACCTGGAAAGCGGGCGGGTCGATGGTATCCAGCGGCATTGCCCATTGATCTCCTAGAAAATTGCCGAGCTTGCCCAGTTTGGGGCTGTTGGGAAGATAGCCGATCTGATTGGCCTTCACATTGCCATAAATATCCCTGTCCGAAAACGGGAAGGTCGCTTGAAGGGTGGCGCTGTTTCCCGAGAGGTCCGGGATATCGTCTGCATGGAGCTCGTAAGAATGGCCCTCCATGAGCGTATTGTCGAATAGGAGAAAGAGTTCGACAGTCACAATGGGACTTCCGGATATCGGTTTCAAACCACTTACATAGTAATGCAGGCCCACGCGTGCCGGATTACCGCCGCCCTGATAATGGACGTCGGTCTCGCTCGTGAGCGTATAATGCGTCACCTTGCGGCATTCGAGGGTGTCAAGTTTTTCATTGATTTTAAGCGTAATGACCCGATCCGACAACACCTGGTAAGCAATATCAGGCTTCGTCAGGTCGGCTACGGAAATGTTGTCGACAAAAAACATCAGCTGCGGCACCGGAGATTTGCTGAATTCGAGGTACTCGACCGAACTGAGATCAAATGCAGCGGTTTTTAGCAGATCGAGCGGTATCCTCACTTCCTGATATCCCGTTGAAAGCGGACCGCCGCCTACAATGTACGGATCGACGTTAACCCATTTGCTTTGAGCAAAATAGGTGGTGAACCGGACGGACGTTGTCTGCCCGGGTTGGTTGCATTTGATAAAGAACCTCAGCTCGTCGAAGCCGGAAATGTCGGCCCGCCACATGTCGGTGCAATTGAAACCGATCCGTGGTGCATGCGAGTTGTCGGGCTCCGCTCGGAAGCAATAATTTCCGGCATAGGCATCCGGCCCGGATATGATGCTTCCATAAGCCTTGTTGCAGGAGGCGGGATCGGCCATTTCGCCATCCCACAGGACCTTGTTCTGAGCCGTCAGCCATCCCGGCAAACAGCATAGCCAGAGAGAGAAAATGTATAATCTTTTCATCATCTTACTAGGGGTAAGTTTGACGTAAGACCATTGAGCGGCAGGTAACATATGCTCGGGAGCCGGAAATCACAGGAGAAACGGGGCCGGTTGGCCATACCCCACAGTACAGGATGGCTTTTTTTGAAATAATTTCCTTAGCGCCGAAAAATTGAGTATAAACCCGGAAAGACCTACTTTTTTACACATTAAGCTTAACAAACAAATAATACCGGATTTGCATAATTCCGGATAACTGTTTGAGAAGGCTCTAAAATTCAATCTACTAATACAATGAAACCGTTTTCAGAGTTATCGGCTGAGGAGTTGGCAATGGAAAACCTCTTCATAAGATGGGTACGGTTTCCTGATGATCCACCGATCCGGTCCTTTTGGGAAAACTGGATACTGAAATACCCTTCACAAAAGGATACCGTGGCCAGAGCCCGCGAGCTGGTGCTGATCGCCTCCGACTGGCGGCCCGACAGCCTCAGCGGGCAGGAAGTAAATTCTATCTGGGGAAGGATCATGAGCTCGCTCGACATCATGGGAGATCGTGACACCACAAGTAACCCGGCGATCCAGGACCACGGCCTTTCCGCACGTAATATTATCCTCATTCTGATGTCGGTCACTTTCCTGATCTTTGCATTTTATTTTATACTGGGTAATTCCTGAACAAAGCCGCCCGTTCAAACTCCTCCCTTCGTTCTGTTTTAATATTTCCTTGAAAAATATTGATTTTTTTAAGGGTGAATGTCAAATTCTGCGTCACCAAGAAAATTATCGCGAGGTTACAATTCTGCGGTATTTTTTCTCAGCGAAACAGTGAAAATCAGCGAACATGGAAGTGAGTATCAACCTGACTAATGATTACCGGAGGTCCGATCGTGGCCAGCGGCCCGTAACGTTCGAGGAGGCGCCGCTTTGGAATGCGCTCAGATCAGGCAGCAGCGAGGCGTTCGAGCAGATTTTCCGGCATTACTACCCGTCGCTGCTTAACTATGGGCTCCGTTTCCATAAGGACGATGAGGAAGTCAAGGACTGTATCCAGATCCTGTTCATGAATATCTGGGAGCGGAAGGCGTTTCTTGGGACCTCGGATTCGATCCGGAACTACCTGCTGGCCTCCCTGCGCAGGCTCATCGTAAAGCGCGCCCGCAATACGCCCGACATAGTGGAGCTGGATGGAGACGAATCCTCATTTCACGTCGAGTTATCGGTAGAAATGAAGATGATCCATGACCAGACCCTTAAAGAAAATGTGCTGGCACTTCAGACCGCCATCCAGCATCTGCCTGCCCGCCAGAAAGAGGCGTTGTACCTCCGTTTCTATAATGAGCAATCGTTCGGAGAGATTGCATTGATCATGAATATATCGACGAGAGCTGTTTATAAGCTCATATATAAAGCATTAGATGCTCTTAATGAAGAGCTGGCCCCGCAGGGCCGGGACGTTCCGTTTATTTTCGGACTCTACCTCTCGCTGCTGACTTCTGGTGGGGTTATGACGGATTATGTCGAACTTTTTAATGAGCTTACACATAGTTGATTGAAAGGTATTTGAAGAAAAATATAATAATTTCTACAAAAAAAAATCATCGGTCGAGGGTCACTAGGTATTTATTCTGGCTTTATGAAAGTAAAGAATAAATATTATCCTATTGGAAACGCACAAGTACGACCGGTTTGGCTACAAGGATTTCGTCCTCGATGAGGACTTCCGTGCGTGGCTGAACGGCACCGCCCCCGAAAATGACAACCTCTGGGAAGCCTGGCTGATGGCTAACCCTTCCCGCCGTCCCGAAATTGAAAAGGCAAAAAGAATCGTCTATGCCATCAGTTTCCGGGATACCGCAGTTCCCGCTTACGACATCGAGGCCCAATGGAAACGGCTCGAATCTTCCATGGTCGGCCCCGGTCCAACTCCGGCGACGGTCCGCACGTCCAGGCGGATGAATTTTGGTTGGGTGTATCAATTGCTCGCCGCGGCTTGCCTGGTAGCGGGTGCCTTCTTTTTTGTAAACCGTTATTGGCTTTCCGATGGCCGCTCAATGGGCGAGGCGACCCCTGTCGAACAGAAGGCAGCGAACGGCCAGCAGCGGAAGGTAGTCCTGCCCGATGGTACCCGCGTTACGCTGAACGCCGGCTCGTCGATTTCCTATCCCAAAGCATTTTCCAGCGACATCCGCCGCGTGGAGCTCACCGGGGAGGCATTTTTTGATGTGACCAGAAACGAACGGGCACCATTTGTAATTCACACAGGTGACGTAACAACCAGGGTGCTTGGCACATCTTTCAACATCAGGGCATATCCCGAGAACAATGCGGTACAGGTAGCCGTGGTGGAAGGGAAGGTTAAAGTGAATGCCAAAATCGGGTCAGTCGATCACGACGCCAGCGTTTGTCTCACCAAAAGTGAAATGGCTACTTTTCAGAAGGAAGCAGGGGAGCTCATTGTCGGGACTTACGACGAAAAGGAGCAGATCGGCTGGAAAGATGGCATGTTATACTTCCAGAAAGCCGATTTCGAATCGACCATCATCAGGCTGGAACGCTGGTATGGTGTCCGGTTCGAGGTTGCACCGACGGTCAGGATGGACGCCGACTGGCGGTTTAGCGGCAAGTTCCAGGAAAAGTCCCTCGACTACATTCTGGGTGTGATGAGCTATCCCAACCGGTTTGCCTACAAAGTCACGAACAATACTGTACACCTTCAATAACCGACACCGGCCCATGCAATCCGACACCAGCTGAAAAAGAGAACCGGTAACCATTGCTGATTACCGGTCCGTGTGACTTCCCGTGCTAAGAGTTGGCGCTCAATCAGGTAACGGAGAAAGTCACTTGTCATGAACGTGAAATTCAAAACGATCAAAAATATGCAATATAAACTACTACGACAAATTGTAGCGATGTCTAGGTATGCGGTTATCGGGACGATTTTGCAATGCATTTTTGCGGGATTGCTGTCGGCTTCGGACGGGAAAGCGCAGGAACAAAGCATTGAGAAAATCTACATCTCCATCGATCTGCACGACGTGCCGCTGGAAGATGCCTTTGTGGTGATCAATGACAAAACCAATTTCAATTTTCAGTACGACCAAAAGCTCGTGCGGAACAAAAAAGTTGACCTGAACTTCCCGCAGGCGAGTGTGGGAAAGCTGCTGAGGCACATTTCGCAGGAAACAAACCTTAGTTTCAGAAGGGTCAACGAGACGATTTATGTTTCCAATGCCAAAAAGCAGGCCGTTACAGAGGTATTGAACGGGCCCTCCGTTTTCAAAACTTCGGCCAGCGGCCGGCCAGCCTGGAACGGCTCGGTGGAAGCTTACCATGAGCAGCGGCTTCGGGAGGTTATGGACAATGCCATCGCATCATTGGCCGTCACGGTTAAGGGTGTCGTCCGGGATGAAAAAGGGGTAGGGTTGCCGGGGGTGAATGTCGTTGAAAAGGGTACGCTCAACGGCCTCTCGACCGACACGGACGGTAAATACCAGATCACCGCAACCAATAATGCTTCTATACTGGTGTTCAGCTATATCGGTTACATTTCCCAGGAGGTGCAGGTGGCTGGCCGCCGATCGCTCGACGTGAAACTGGTGCCTGAGAACAAGGAACTGGAAGAATTTGTGGTGGTGGGCTATGGAACACAGCGCAAGGAGAGCATCGTGGGCGCGATCACGCAGGTGGACAACAAGGCGCTGATGCGGTCGGGTACTTCCAATGTCACCAATGCGCTCGCCGGAAAACTCTCGGGCGTGCTCACCATGCAGAAGAGCGGAGAACCCGGTAACGACCATTCGGACATCGTCATCCGCGGACTTTCGAGCTGGAACGGTTCGGAGCCACTGGTGATGGTCGACGGCGTGGAACGCGATTTCAGAGATATGGACCCGAATGAGATCGCCACGATTTCGGTGCTCAAAGATGCCTCCGCCACCGCCGTTTTCGGGGCCAAGGGAGCTAATGGTGTCATTATCGTCACCACCAAGCGGGGAGTGATCGGAAAGCCCAAGCTGGACTTTACCGGTTCGTACGGTATTTCCAAAGCGACACGCATTCCGGATCACATCAGCTCGTACAGGACCATGTCGATGTACAACCACGCGCTGATGAACGGTCAGCAGTTTACCGACCTCATTCCCCAATATGCATTAAACGAATACAGAAATCCATCGACGCCTCTGAACAGCCTGCGTTACCCGGATGTGGACTGGTTCAAACTGATGACGAAACCGTTTGCGACCAATGCCAATGCCAACTTCAATGTATCGGGCGGCACGCATTTCATCAAGTATTTTGCATCGCTCGGCTATGCGCACCAGGGCGATTTCTTCAAGGCATATCAGCAGGGGTACGACGATACCCGCTACTGGTACAATCGGTTCAACTACCGCACCAACATCGATTTTAACCTCACGCAAAGCACAACCTTGTCGCTGAATGTGGGTGGAGAAACCGGGATCAAAAACCAACCCAACAGCTCTCCCTGGCGTAACCTGTATTCCACCGGCCCATCGCGCTATCCGGCTTACTTCCCGGCCTGGGTCCTCGCGCAGGTGCCCGATCCCGACTATCCTAACGACACGGGCGACCGCCTTGCGATGAATTTCGGAGAGTTTACCGGTAATCCATACACTTCCATGAACCAGGGTTCTTTCAACCGTTACCTGGATTCTAAGCTTTTTACCGACCTGATCCTGGACCAGAAACTGGATTTTATAACCAAAGGGCTTTCGGTAAAGGGCAAAGTTTCGATGAGCACCTACTACCGCAACCGCTCGTTGATGGCCAGCTATTCGTTTCCGGAGTACCAGCTCAACTACGACAAAATCGGCACCGAAGAGAATCCCTGGTTCCGGGCCGGACAGGGTAACGAAGTGTATCAGCAACCGCCGCTCGATATCAATGTAGGGGAACTGGAAAATGACTATTACAAAGATTTTTACTACGAACTCTCCACCAGCTACGCACGCACTTTCGGCAAGCATAACGTAACCGGCCTGGTGCTCGTGAACCGTCAGCAGAAGGATAAAACGACCGAATTTCCCTATTACAACCAGGGGCTCGTAAGCCGGGGTACTTATGATTTTGCCGGTAAATACCTCTTCGAAGTGAACGTCGGTTACACCGGTTCGGAACGTTTTGCGCCCGGTAACCGGTATGGTTTCTTCCCCTCGGGGGCGGTCGGCTGGATGGTGTCGGAAGAGCCGTTTTTCAAAGATCGTGTCTCCTGGATCAGCAAGTTGAAACTGCGTTATTCGGATGGCAAGGTGGGAAGCGACATTGCGGCGAACCGCTGGCTGTATCTGAGCGATTATTTCAAGGATAATCTGGGGTACATTAATGAAGACCTCGGTCCTAACATGGTGTCGCAATGGGAGGAAGCCCGCAAACGGGATCTCGGGATCGAGGTGGGACTTTGGAACGACACGTTCACATTCGGCGTCGACCTGTTCGATGAGCGCCGCCGGAAGATGCTGCTCTATCCGCAAAGCGTTACAATGCTGATCGGCAGCTCTTTCAAAGAGCTTAACCTGGGGCGGTTGAAAAAGCATGGCATCGAACTGGAAGCCGAATACCGCAATAATACCGCCGCCGGCCTCAGCTATTTTGCCAAGGGGATTTTTGCATTCAATGAAAACCGGATCCTGTTCAAAGACGATCTGCCCTATGCCTCCGATTACCAGAAAGCCGCCGGCAAACCGCTTGGGAGCCAACTTAGCGGTGTTGAGCTGACAGGCTCGGGGTACTATACTTCTGTCGACGACATTCATAACAACGTGTCGGCCATCGACCTGCAAAAGCTGAACGTAGGCGACTACAAATTCCTCGACTACAATGGCGACGGCAAGGTGACCAATCTGGACAAATATCCGATCCCAGGCTCGGACTTCCCGCCGATCACCTATTCATTTTCCGCAGGTTTTTCCTACAAAAAGTTTGATTTCAACTTTATGTTTCAGGGGAATGTGGGCAAGTATGTGGAGTTCAATCAGCCCTATGAAGTCGAATTCATCAAGGGCGACTGGCGGGTCCACGCTTCTCAGCTGGATTACTGGACACCGACGAACCTTGGTGCCAACCACGCTACCCTGCATTATTCTGGTGGCGGCAGCACCGACAACCTGTTCTGGGGCGGCGGGGAGGCCGACCGGGGTTTCGATATTATGGTTAAAAACCGGTTCTGGCGCAATGCCAACTATCTCCGTTTGCGGGAGGTTTATGCCGCGTACACTTTCAATTCCAAATTCCTGCGCCGGGTGATCGGCACATCGAACCTCGTGTTTTTTGTGACCGGCAATAACCTGCTCACCTTCACCAAGCTCATCGAAGGTGACCCCGAAAGCCGCGATTTCAACCAGGGATTCTACCCTCAGATGACCAGTATCAAATTCGCCATTAAGGCCGCATTCTAATTTAAGACCGAAATGATGAAAAGCTATATCAAACGAATATGGATCTCCGCGCTGCTGATGGTACCGATGGTGTCGTGTGTGGAAAGCTACCTGGACAAGGCACCCGAATCCGGACTAACCGAGGCGGATGTTTTTTCCAAATATGAAAATTTCAAAAAGTTCTTCGACGCTATCTACGAAGGCAACAAGCTGGACGGTAAAGACTGGCGCGGCTACAATATCAAAATGGGGTATTCGCTTTACTTCGATTTTTGGGACCAGAAGTATACCATGGAAGCGCTCACGGACATGAGCGACATGGGCCGTGTCATGGACGCGCAGGTCATCAAAAGCGGGCAGATTTCTGCGATTATCAATAAAATGACCTACGACCAGGCGCGCCGTCCGATACTGGGCTCCATGTTTTGGATTATACGCAAATGCAATATGTCGTTGAAAAACATCGGGATGCTTCAGGACGCCAGCCCGGTGGATATCAATGATTTCAAAGGTCAGGCACACTTCATCCGCGCATTCGCTCACTTCGAGCTTTTCAGGCTCTGGGGGCCCATGCCGTACATTAACCGCGTGATCGGGCAGGACGACGAATGGGATATTCCCCGGCTGTCGAAACGCGAGACGCTGGTCCGCATCGCGATGGATATGGACACCGCGGCCACTTACTTCGAGCAGGCCGATCTCATGCGCCGGGACCCGGGACCGGGCGTGACGGGACACCTGAACAATCCTGAGCAAAAACGCCCAACCGGTGTCGCGGCCAAAGCAATCAAAGCACGTGCATTGCTGTACGCGGCCAGTCCGCTGAACAACGAGCTCGGCAATGCCGACTGGGAGGCTGCTGCAAAGGCCAACTGGGAGGCGATCCAGATCGCAGAACGGTATGGTTACGAGCTGCTTTCACTAGCCGACTACAAGAAGAATTACATCGGCACCACCTATTCCAACGAGCAGCTCTGGGCCTGGTATGCCGGTACCAAAACCTATAATGCGGGGGATCTGAACGGGCAGATGAACGGTGTCTTTGGAGGCGGCAAAACAGGCTGGTCGGGTGAATGTCCGACGCAGAATACCGTCGACAAGTTTGAAACCAAATGGGGCGAGCCATTGAACACCCCGGCCGACCGGCAGGCTGCTGCGGCAGCCGGGCATTATAGCGAGCAGGATCCGTACAAGGACCGGGACCCTCGTTTTTACATTGACATAATCTATAATACAGCGCCGGTGCCCGGGTATGGCAATGCCAAAATTTACTACGAAACCAAAGACGGTGCCGCCATCTACGGTCAGCTCCTGGACCAATCCTACGCAGGCATTACCCGCACAGGCTACTACGAGCGTAAAACCTGGGGAGAACAAAGTGTGAACAACAAAACGAGCCCGCAATACACCGATCCGCTGATCAGGCTGGGAGAGCTGTACCTCAACTATGCCGAAGCGGCCAATGAAGCTTACGGACCCAACGGGGCCGCTCCGGGCGCATCCATGACCGCGCTGCAGGCGCTCAACCGCATCCGTACCCGTGCCGGTATGCCTCAGGTATTACAGGCCTACACGGGCAGTAAGGATAAGCTCCGCGACCGCATTAAGAATGAGCGGACGATCGAGCTTTGTTTTGAAGGCGGGCACTACTACCACGATATACGCCGCTGGAAAGATGCTCCGAAGGTGATGGGAGGCGTGCTTTATCGAATGGATGTGGAGAAAGTGGCCGTGAGCGCCAGTTATCCTACCGGGTTCAGGTACACCTGCATGCCGCTCTCAGCCGACCGCCAGACACGCTGGAAAGAGGCGATGTACTATCTGCCCTTCAACACCGAAGACATGTACAAGATGAAAAATTTTGTACCGAACGAAGTCTGGTAACCTAAACGCTCGAACTAATGATGAAGAAAAGTATACATTATGTAAGGCAGGGAGTTATCGGAATGATATTGCTCTGCCTGCTCTGGGGCGGCCATGCGCTGGCCCAAGATAAGCCGGCCAAAAAGCCCAAGCCCGTAACTGTAAGCCTGAAAGTAACCGACGAAAATGGCAACCCCATTCCCAATGCCTCGGTAGTGGTAGGCGAGGGGCAGATCCACGCGGAAACCAACGCCAGCGGGGATTTCGATTTCGAAGCGTTGCCGGAAGATTTTGTGACGGTATCGTCGTACGGGTATAGCAAATCGGTGTCGCTGGTGAGCGATATGGTCACCAACAGCGTGGTGGAGCTGAAAAAAGCGAAACTCTTCGCAACGCCCGACGACGTGGTGCCCATGCCTTTTATGAATATTCCCAAAAGACTGGCCACCGGGAGCTACGTGACCCTGAAAACCGCCGATCTTGAGAAATATCCTACCAACGACCTGCGGAACACATTTGCAGGACTGGTGAACGGCCTGGAAGTAGTGGAACGCGACGGGTCACCGGGACTGACTGCCGAGGAAGAGATAGGGAATTTCCGGATCACCGAAAAGATCGGCATCGCAACACGCGGTCGCAACCCGATTTTCATCATCGACGACATTCCTACCGACATCACCGAAATGCCGATTGACCCGCAGGAAATCGAATCGGTGACAATCATTAAAGACATCGTAGGCAAGGCAATGCTGGGGCCAAGGGGTGCTGACGGGATTATTTATATTAAAACCAAAAGGGGGAAAGTGCACGAGCGCGTCATGAGCGTGAATGCCGAACAGGGTGTGAGCATTGTGGACCGCTTTCCAGGCTGGGCGTCGGGTGCACAATATGCGCAGCTCAACAACATGGCCAGGTCCAACAGCAGCTTGTCGCCGCTGTACAACGAGAGCGACATTGCTGCATATGCAAAAGGCGATCCGTATAATATGTACCGTCCGAGTGTCGACTTCCGGGGCCTGATGCTGAAAAACTCAAAGCCATTTACCCGGGTCAATCTATCCTCGACGGGCGGGAACGAAACGGTACAGTATAACGCCTATCTGGGCTACAATGGGGAGGGTGATATTTACAAAATAGGGGCCAAGTCCGACTATAACAGGATCAATGTGCGGTCCAACATCGATATCAGGATCAATCCGCTGATCAAGGTCAAGTTCGATTTTTTTGGAGGGCTTACTTTGCGCCGGTCGCCCAACTATGGCTATAATGCCAACTTTACCAATGAAGACGGCAACACCAACACGGCCCTGGATCTGGTGGAGTTCAACAGCGCCATCACCGACATCACCAACACGCCGCCAATTGCGTTCCCGGTATACGCGGCATTCGGTGACAGTCCGGTGGCACCGTGGTATGGCGTCAGTTCCAATTTTAAGACAAACCCGATCGGTAACCTGATGCATAATGGGTACTACACCGAAACGGGACGCACAGGAGCTTCGAACCTCACTTTTGAATATGATTTGAAAGAGATGATCCCGGGCCTGAAATCGACGACCTACGCCGGTTTCAACCTCTTTAACAGTATCCGTATCGGGAAGGCCGAGGATTACATTGCTTACATTGTGAACCCCTCGAAGACCGATGCAGGACTAGACACGATCAGGCTCTCGAAGGTGCACGACGGGGTGGATATGGCAGGACAAGCGAAGTTGCACGACTATTACTCTCAGCGCTTTGTGGTGTATGAAAACCTGAGCTACGAACGGAGCTGGGACGTGCATAGCATTCAGGCCGGACTTACATATTACATCGGCAAGTCGACGCGGAACGGGATAGAGGAGCCTCAGCGCCAGCAGAATGTGGTTTTCAATGGGGTGTACTCCCTCAAAGACCGGTACGTTTTTCAGGGCGTACTTAATTATGCGGGTACTTATAGTTTTGACAAAGGAAAACGTTACGCCATGTTTCCGGCAGCCGGATTCAGCTGGGTTATTTCGGAGGAAGGATTTTTCTCGGCATTCAAAGGTGTTGATTATCTCAAAATCAGGGCCGAGGCGGGTGTTCTGGGGTATGAATTCTTTCTGGCGCCCTTCTATTACCTCGACCGCTGGGGCGTAAATTCGACCGGTTCAGCATTCGGTCCCTATTCGACCGGGCAATGGTTTGGCAGCAATACCGATAACCTGGTTTATCGCACCACTCCCAGCCGCATCGGCAATCCCGACCTGACCTGGGAAAAGCGCAAGGAGTTCAGCATTGGTCTCGATGGTTTATTCCTCAAACGCAGGCTTTCAGTCGAGATCAACTATTTCAATAACCTCCGTGACGGCATTATTTCGCAGCTGGCCAATACCGTGCCGTTCGTAGTGGGGATATCGGGTGCCAGGCCCTGGTACAACTATAACAAGATCAGGTACTTTGGGGTAGAGACAGCATTGCAGTATTCGGATCGCATCGGCGACCTGCGTTTTTCAATAGGCGGTAATGCAACGGTGCAGAACAGTAAGGTCCTTAAATGGGACGAACCCAACTATCGCTTTGGCTACCAGACTCGTGTGGGCAGGCCGGTGGACGCCTTTTGGGGACAGATTTATGCCGGAAAGTTTGCTACCGATGCTGAAACTGACGTGGTACCGCAGATTTATGACGAAGAGCTGAAAGCCGGTGACCTCAGATACCTCGACCGGAACGGTGACGGTGTCGTTGATGATAACGACCAGAGCCAGATCGGTTATGGTTCCCCGCGGCTGATTTACGCACTCAACCTCAAACTGGCCTTCCGAAACCTGGAACTGACCGCGATCGGAAACGGGCGCGCATTTTACGAAATACCTTTCACCAACAAGTATTTCTGGAACGGGTGGGGCGACAATAACTATTCGGATTTTGTGAAAGAGAATATCGGCGGGCAGTATCCGCGCCTTACCTATTATAAAGTGAACAACAATTTTGTGGCATCGGATTTCTGGCTGCGCGACGGCGGCTTTTTCAAGATCCAGAATGTAGAGCTTGCCTACAATGTGCCTGTGCGCCTGGGTAACCTCATTGCTGCGCGTGGTATCCGGGTGTATGTACGCGGGGCAAACGTGCTCACATTCTCAAAGATCAAAAACGTAGATCCGGAGTCGGTCAATTCGGGAATCACCACCTACCCGTTGTTCCGCACTTTTTCAGGAGGGGTTAAACTGACATTTTAAAGCCAGAACTATGCATTTGAAATTATTATCTATCAGGAATATAGCGTGCCTCACCGCAGTGGCGTTCGCCTTCGCTTCCTGCGTCGATTACCTCGAACCATACCCAAATGGTAACCGTACTGCCGAGGACATCTGGAAATACCAGGACATGGTACAAGGCCTCGTAGGGCAATGCTACGAAAATATGCCCCGCAACTACAACGACAATGAGGGCGTTTACCTCGACGGCGCGACGGACGATGTGGTCATTACCAGCACCACCCACGCGCTGAACCGACTGGCGGTAGGCGCGTTGCCGACCAGCCAGGACCCGTTCAGGACTTATTGGGACCGTGACTACCGGTCTATTTATCTGGTCAACCTCTTTCTCAAAGACCGGCGGGGCTACAATACGCGGTTCCTGGTGGACCCGCATTTGGACAGCCTCGTCAAGAACCGTTTGCAGGGAGAAGCATTTGCGTTGCGGGCGTGGTTTCAATGGGATCTGCTGCAAAAATTTGGCGGCATGGCCAACGGGCAGCTGCTGGGCTTTCCGATTGTGCTGGAACCGGCCGACATCAAGGCCGAGACCAATCTGGCCAGAAATACCTACGATGAATGCGTTCGTCAGATCATCGCCGACTGCGATTCGGCCTACAAGTACCTGCCCATTGCCCACCGGGATTTCCTGGTGAAGAATGTCAACGACAGGGCTTATGCCGGTGGCAGGTATTGGGGGCGCCTGGACGGCATTACCACGCGGGCTATCAAAGCGCTGGTTTATCTGACCTGGGCCAGTCCACGTTTTAACCCGGGGAACGACCAGTCCCGCTGGGACCTGGCCGCCCGAAACGCGAAGGAAGTAATTGATTTCAAGATGAAAACAGACGCGGTTACCAATGGCTTTAATCCGGTGAAAGCCGTTAATTGGTTTGATCCGAACTTTGGGGGAATCATATGGGCGTCGCGCTATAACAACGCCAATGATGCGATGGAGCGCATGTTCTATCCCGGGGGCTTTCAGGGCACGGGTTCCGTGGGCGCAACCCAGGAGCTGATCGACGCCTTTCCTATGAAGAACGGTTATCCGGTTACCGACCCGCGGAGCAAGTACGATCCAGCAAACCCATACGCCGACCGCGATCCCCGCCTCTATGCGACCATCTTTCACAACAATGCGAAAGCGCTTAAAATCAACACCGACAAGGTGATGTACACTTTCGAAAACTGGCAGAATGCGAAGGATGCGGCCGGCCCGGCGATTAACAGCCGGACCAACTACCACATTAAGAAAATGGTGTTTATGGGTTTGAACTGGTCGGACAATTCCATCAACCGGCAACCGCATTCCAAATTCTTCATTCGCTGGGAGCATCTGTTGCTGACCTTCGCGGAGGCCGCTAACCAGGTGGAAGGCGCGAATGGAGCCAGATATGGCATGTCGGCGAAGGAAGCGATGGAATATTTGCGCAAAAAAAATAATACAGATGGCGGAAAGGGTTTCACCACAGACCCTTACCTGGCCGAGGTAGCCTCCAAAGGCAAAGCGGCTTTCGACGGTTTTATTAAAAGCGAAAGGAGAATCGAAACGTGTTTCGAAGGGATGCGTTTCTTTGATATCCGCCGCTGGACGACCAATCTGACCGATTTGAACAAGCCTGTTCATATGGCAAAGATCACCCGCAACTCCGACGGTACTTTTCAATACAAACTGGATGAAGTCGTGGAAGCCCGCTCTTACACGTCGGCGTTTCTCCCGATCCCTTATGACGAAGTATTAAGAATGAGTAATCTGGTTCAGAACGACGGCTGGGAAGCCTGGAAATAAACATTCATTATGAAAAAGATAACCACAATGGCCCTCGGCCTCGTTTTGCTGATGAGTTCGTGCTACGACGACTACATCAAGGATTTTGATTACACAGCCGTGTATTTCATGTACCAGACCAACGTGCGCACATTCGTGGTCGGGGAGGGGATGAAGATAGAGGTGGGGGCGGCATTGGCCGGCGTCCGCGAAAACCGGCAGGACCGCATTGTCAATTTTGTCATGGACAATGCACTGGTGAATAAAGATGCGCTGACAGCCATGAAAGGAGGTCCCAATTACATCCGTGAAGCGGTAAGCAGCGTAGACACACTCAAGCCCATGCCGGGCGACTATTTTACGATCTCGGACAATAGCAAAATGGTGATCAAAAGCGGGGATCACATGGGGTCCGTCGTAATCAGGGCGGATTCGGCAAAGTTTCTGAAAGACGCTTCGACCATCAGGCCCGGTTACGCCATTCCGTTTTACATTACTTCGGCAGACGCCGACTCCATTCACCGGGCAAAGCGGTATGCGGTGGTCGCGCTCAAATATGAAAACATGCTTTTTGGGAACTACTGGCATGGCGGTGTGACGACAGTCAAAGACGCAAGCGGGAAGGTTGTGAAAACGACCCGTTACTACACCAGCATTCCGTCTCCGGAAAGCAAGATCGTGACGCTGAAAACCGTTGGACCCGACGCGTTGGTTACCAACAGGATCAGCGATCAGAATGGTTCTTTCCGGATCAGCCTTAGCGGCGGAACGATCAGGATCGGCAAGGCGGACGGGTCGCCGATAGCGGTATCACCCGATGGTGCAAGCACATTCAACCAGGCGAGGCTGTTGCAGGATAGAAAAATATTTTTGAGTTACAAGTATGATAATGAGGATGGTACGACCTCTTTTGCACAGGATACGCTTACATTCCGGAACCGGATCCGCGACGGTGTGAACGAATGGCAGGACGAAAACCCGGACCATTATAAATAGCTGTCAGATTACACTTTTCAACTACAGACAGTCATTTTCCGACAGGTATTCTTTAAATTGATATTGGTTTAATCCAATATTTGTTCACGGGAAGCCTGTCGGGGATGGCAGATTTGTATCTGTTTATGTAAATATTTTATAATAATTTATTGGATCGTGTCTATTCTGGCAACGTTCCCGACAACGATTGCATAAATAAACTTCGCATATCGTTTTCAAATCTCTCCCCGAATATCTATCCTCAGACTGATTTTCAAATTGTACTATAAGTACAAATAATATACTTATTGAAATTGTTCAAATAAGTACGATCAGCGAAAATCAACGAATTGTATCATCCCTAAGCCTCTTCCAAATAATAAATATTATCAGAATAGTTACAGTTCTGTGTTAAGTAACTGCATATGTATTTGTAATTATTTATAGAAAATATATAATTATTTTGTAAGGGCTACTCTATCGAATGATCGTCAATTAAAGTGAGTGATGAACTATTAATGGTTAAACAATCAATGCGTATGAAAAGAAACTTTACGAGTATTGGCCACTGTATGATGAGATGGGCAATGGCTGGTGCGGTAGCGACAGGTTTTACAGGGCAGGTCTATGCAATGCGGCCTTCAAATCCAGCCGTCAGGGTTATCGACAGGACAGTGTCGGGAAAGGTGACTTCGGTGGAAGATAATCTTCCGATTCCGGGTGTCTCCGTAGTACTGAAAGGAAGTAAAACGGGTACAAACACCGATGTGGACGGCGCCTTCAAAATGAGCGTGCCGGAAGACAATGCAATTTTGGTGTTCTCGGCAGTAGGTTTTGTAACACAGGAAATAGCTGTTGGTAATAAAAGTATCGTGGATATAGTGCTGGCGAGCGACCAGAAGATCCTGACGGAAGTGGTGGTCGTGGGTTATGGTACACAAAAGAAAAGCCAGCTGACCGGCGCGATCTCGTCTGTCGGTTCCAAGGAAATCAATGAAATGCCTATCACCAACCTGGGACAGGCCCTTCAGGGGCGTGCTGCCGGGGTGGACGTTACCCAGGCGGGCTCTAAACCGGGAACGGTTCCGAAAATCCTGATCCGGGGCCGCCGTTCATTCAATGCGGGTAATGATCCTTTATATGTAGTGGACGGAATACCGCTCGCGGGTGGCTACGAAGATATGAACCCCAACGATATCCAGTCGATGGAGGTTTTGAAAGATGCGACTGCGACGGCTATTTATGGTTCGCGCGGTGCCAACGGGGTTGTGATTGTGACCACCAAGCGGGGCGGCCTAAAGGGAAAAACGACGGTGAGCTACGATGGCTACATGGGGGTTTCCAAAGCACTCGATAAAGTGGAACTGTTCAACGGTGAGGAATTTGCGGAATTTGTTCGCGAAGCTTACCGGGCCACCGGCGGTTATAAAGACGCGGCGGGTAACGCAATCCCGACAGGTGTGATCAACGCCGAAGCCGATGCGAAAGTGGCGGTACTGGGTGGTGACCCTAACGTGGCGAAAGGTATCGCCAACGGCACCAACACCGACTGGCAGGACCTGATCGTGAAAAACGGGGTGATGCAGAACCATTCCATCGGTATCCAGGGTGGAAGCGACCGGACGCAGTTCTATATTTCCGGCGGCTTTTTCCGCGATAAGGGTGTGATTAAAGAGGCCAATTTCACCCGTTTGTCGCTGCGCGCGAACATCGACCATAATGTAAACAAATGGTTGAAAGTAGGCTTGTCATCGTATATGATGAACAGCAAGCGTAACGGGGAGAACCTGAATACGTATGGTATGACGATCAACCAGAATCCGCTGGCGGCTCCCTACGATGACAGCGGAAAGCTCATTTTTTCACCTACTAACGACGCATTGCTGACCAACCCGCTCGCCGAGCTGGTTCCGGGTGCGCAGGTGGATGAACTGAAACGTTACCGCATATTCAACAGCCTGTACACCGAATTCAGCATTCTGCCGGGTTTGAAATACCGCGTAAACTTTGGTCCGGACTTCACCATTACCCGCTACGGACGCTTTATCGGTTCCATGACCAACGCCAGAAAAGGCGGGGACGCGCAAGCCAACAGCGTCAGCGCATTCGGTTTCAACTGGACATTGGAAAACATTGTAAACTATTCCAAAACGTTCGGCGGCAAGCATAACCTGAATGTAACCTTGCTGCATTCCATCCAGCGCGACCGTGCAGAAGGTTTCGGAGCTGCCGTACAGGGTGTACCGGTTGAACAACAATCATTCTACAACCTGGGCGCTGCAACGACGGTATTCTCGCCCATCAGCGGCTTGGTGGAATGGTCGATCAACTCTTACATGGGTCGTTTGAACTACGATTACAATGACAAGTATCTCCTGACCCTGACAATGCGTCGCGACGGTTCGAGCCGTTTCGGGGAAAACAGCAAGTATGGTAACTTCCCCGGTATCGCGGTGGGCTGGAACCTTAGCAATGAAAACTTCCTGAAAAGCGTAAGCTGGCTGGATTTGCTCAAAGTGCGCGCAGGATGGGGTAAAGTGGGTAACACCGGTTTGGCACCTTATCAGACGCAGGCGTTCCTCGGCCGCACCGCCTATGCCTGGAACACGACCCCTGCGTACGGCTACCGCCCCGGAACGATCGGAAACGCGGATTTGCGCTGGGAATCTTCGGCCACAGCCAACATCGGCTTTGATTACAGCCTTGTCCGCGGAAGAGTTCAGGGTTCATTGGAATTTTACCAAACCAATACTACTGCATTGCTTTTGTCTGATCAGCTCCCCGGATCAATCGGTTTCGGCGCCGTTACACGTAACGTGGGCGAGACACGCAACCGCGGTATAGAGCTCAGCCTCACGACTATCAACGTCGACTCACCAAGCAGTTTCAAGTGGACCACTGATTTTACATTTACCAAAAACACCGAGGCCATTCTTTCGCTGTATAATGGAAAAGTGGACGATCTAGGTAACGGCTGGTTCATCGGTCGCCCGTTGAGCACGGTTTACGATTACAGAAAAATCGGTATCTGGCAGACTAACGAAGCAGACGCAGCAAAAGCTGTGAACAGCGAAGTGGGGCAGATCAAGCTGAAAGACATTGACGGTGACGGCAAAATCAATGCGAATGACCGCGAGATCATCGGCTCAGACGTTCCTGATTTCAGCGGCGGTATCACCAACCGTTTCAATTTCAAAGGCTTCGACTTGTCGTTCTTCTTCTTTGCACGTGTAGGAAACCTGATCCGCAGCGAGTTCCACAGAAACAACAACGCGCTGGCAGGCCGCTATCAGCAAATGAAAGTGGATTACTGGACACCGAACAACCCGACCAACGAATTCCCTCGTCCGAAAAGCAACCAGGAGTTCCCGGTTTACGGCAGCACGCTTACTTATTTCGACGGAACATTCGTGAAACTCAGAAACGTGAACGTAGGTTACACATTCACGCCGGAATTGTCGAAAAAGCTGGGAATGGAGTCACTGCGCTTGTATTCGAGCATCCAGCAGCCGTTCATCTGGGCAAAGTATCGCAGCAAATACAATGGTGTTGACCCTGAAACAACCGGCCTCGCAGCTGGTGGAACCGGCATCACCCCTGCTACGATGGTGTTCACATTCGGCTTGAACGCGAAATTCTAACGGCCTGGTTTTGAAATTAAAAAGATACTGACAAATGAAAAATATAAGAAAATCGATTGTGGTGTGCGGTATGGCAGCGATGATGCTTGCGGGGCAGGGGTGTAAGGATGTGCTGGACGAAAAGATCATCTCGGGCGTTGGCAACGACTACATGAATACTGCCAAAGGCTTTGAAGATGGTGTAAAAGCCGCCTACTCATCGCTCCGCTTTTACTATGCTACCCAGCAGGGCCTTACGATGAGCGAATACGGTACCGACATTTATGCTACCGGTGCGGACGGCGGGTACAAGGGTTTCCATTTCTACGATGGCCAGCTGAACCCGACCGTGGATTATCTCGCAACAACCTGGGACGAGCTTTACAAGGGGATCAACACTTGTAATGCGGTCATTGAGCGCGCTCCCAACGTTGCCGGTGTCGCTGATAATGTCAAGAAACTCCGGATTGCGGAAGCCAAATTCCTGCGCGGGCATTACTACTATATCCTGCACCAGCAATACGGCGGCGTCGATCTTCGTCTGACTGAAACGCTGCTTCCCACCAAGGAAACCAAGCGTGCAACCGATGCGGAAATGTATGCGGCCATTATCAAGGACCTGAGCGAAGCGGTCACGGATCTGGAAGCAAAGGCGCAATCGAGCGACTATGGCCGTGCTACCAAGCCGCATGCGCAGGCGTTGCTGGCGAAAGTGTATCTGGCGAAGGGATATTCGACCCAAAAGGCGGCGGACGATTTCACCAAGGCGGCCGAACTTTTAAAGGAGGTTTCTACCAAATATGGTTACAAACTGCTGGATGACTTTTCCGCTGTATTTGACGAAAACAACCAGAATCACAGCGAAGTTGTGTTTGCAGTACAGTATACCACCGACGCATTGACGAACGGTACCGGTAACAGCCTGCACCTTTACTTCGGGATGCAATACGATGTGCAGCCGGGTATGAAACGCGACACCTATTGGGGACGTCCTTTTAAACGGCTGAGACCTACCGAGTATCTGATCAACACTGTTTTCGCTGATCGCGTCAACGACTCGCGTTACAAGAAAACGTTCCGTGATACCTGGCTTTCCAATAACCCGGGAACCTACAATGCGGCTTCGTTTGATGATTCCAAAACCAAAGTGACGTTCGCGTCGGGTGATACGGCGATCTTCATTCCGGGCTACGAAATGACGAAGGAAGTACGCGCAACCAAAAAATACCAGGTGCTGGTGCCAAGCAAATACTCGGAAGCGTTGTTCCCGACATTGCAGAAATTCTTCGACTCGAAGCGTCCCGACATGACCTATGAACCAGGGAGCCGCGATTACTACGTGGTGCGTCTGGCGGATGTTTACCTGATGCTCGCAGAAGCGCTGTTTCAGTCGGGAGACAAAGCGGGTGCTGCGGAAGCATTGAACATGGTGAGATACCGTGCTGGCTGGCCTGGTAAAAAGGACAAAATGCTGATCGACGCGAAAGACCTTACGATGGAGACGATTATGGAGGAGCGTGCAAGGGAACTAGCCGGTGAGCAAACCCGCTGGCTGGACCTGAAACGCTGGGGACTGCTGGTGGAAAGGGTGAAAAAATACAACCCGCAAGCCTCCGCGATCCAGGCCTACCACGCTTTGAGACCGATCCCTCAGACGCAGATCGACCGGAGTGCGAAAACCGCCGATGGCAAGTCGGTGTTCCCGCAAAACCCGGGATACTGATCGGACCAGGAATATTCAAATCAAGAGGATGGTTGCCCCACGGCAGCCATCCTTTTTTTGTTTTTTATGATGAAAAAATTAAAAAATACTACCGGTGAATCATTGGTAATATCCGATTAAAAACTAGGACTTATCCGTAGTGGGGGCGGGCTGGAATGCGAGGCGTCAGGGTGGTATATTTCATCACTGTATCATCTAAATTCTCCCAGACCTATGCACATCACACAACGATTTACCATGTGTTTGCGGCGTATGAGCAGGGTATGCATGCTCTCGATATGTATGTACCCTCCTGTATTCGCAGGTGCCGCTGACGAGCCCGCCCAAAAGATCGGCGGTGTCGTCCCGCTCGACAAAACCATTACCGGAACGGTGCTGGCCAAAGAAGGTGGCACACCCATTCCGGGTGTTACGGTTGTAGTGAAAGGAACTACCCAGGGCACCACAACCAATGCCGATGGAAAGTATGTCATTGAAATTCCTGGAAATTCGGCCACGCTGGTTTTTTCAGCGGTAGGTTACGTCACGCAGGAACAGGAAACGGGTAATGCCAGCGTCCTCGAAATCCTGATGGCTACCGATCAGAAAACGCTGAATGAAGTAGTCGTGGTCGGGTATGGCACGCAGAAAAAACGTGACCTTACCGGGGCGGTGTCACAGGTGAATGCGACCCGGCTGGAAAACGAAAACCCGCAGTCGGTGCAGGACGTGCTGAGAGGGAATGTGCCGGGGATGAATGTTGGATTTTCGACTTCGGCAAAAGGAGGAGGTAATGTTTCCGTCCGCGGACAGAACTCCATCAACGCAGGTTCCAGCCCCCTGATCGTGCTTGACGGTACAATCTATTATGGTGGCCTCGAAGATATCAACCCCAACGACATCGAGACCATCGATGTGTTGAAAGACGCCAGTTCTTCGGCTGTCTTCGGCGCTAAGGCGGCCAGCGGGGTGATCCTGATCACGACGAAGAAAGGCAAGGAGGGCAAACCGGTCATCAATATCAACAGCAATTTCGGGTTTGGAGAAGTGGCCAGAAACCAGCCGGTGCTTAGTCCGGATGGCTTCATTACCTGGCGACAGGAGGTTATGCGCAACATTAATGCCACCGCTCAGCCGGCACGCTTCACCGACCCTGGCCAGCTGCCTGCCGGCGTAACACTCGACGAATGGCTGGCGTACGACGGTTCCAAAGGTGACCCGACGACAGTGTGGCTCCAACGCCTTGGTATGCAGCCCGCCGAGATCCAAAACTACAAGGACGGCAAAAGCGTAGACTGGTACAGCAAGGTGTTTCAAAAAGGCTTTCGTCAGGATCATACGGTGAGCTTGTCGGGGCGAAACGAGCGTATTTCCTACTATATGTCATTGGGTTATCTCAACAACGAGGGGATTATCGTAGGCGACAAATACAGCACCGTTCGCGCGCGGCTGAACCTTGAGGGTAAGATCAATCAGTTTCTGACGATCGGGATGAACACCCAATTCGCACGGAGAGATGAAAGTCAGGTACCGGTGAATTACGATCTGGCCAGGGTGCTTTCACCGTGGGGTTCCGAATTTGATGCGAATGGTAAATACTCGTGGCGACCGAACGGTGAGGCCAGCGGAGGAAATCACCCTTATTATGCCCCGGGTTTTACCCAGCGCGACCAGGGTGCTCAAACGCTGAATTCTGTGATCTTTGCGAAGGTCAGCCTCCCTCTAGGGTTCACTTATCAGCTAAACTTTACACCGCGTTTTGATTACACCCACCGTTACAATGCCGAATCATCCAAGCATGCCGAATGGGCGGCGGAAGGCGGTCGTGCATCGCGGAAGGATTCCACGGTGTTCAACTGGCAGGTGGATAATATCCTGAAATGGAGCAAGACCATCAATCAGAAACATAACATCGATCTCACTTTTCTGGCCAATGCCGAGCGGTTCAGAAGCTGGCGCGACACCGTATCGAACAAGGGCTTCACACCGACGGACGTGCTGGGTTATCACAACATCCAGGCGGGAGGTCTGCCGATCGTCTATACGGATGACCAGACCAGCACAGCCGATGCATTGATGGCCCGCCTGTTTTATTCTTTCAAAGACAAATACATGCTGACCCTGTCCAGCCGAAGGGATGGCTACTCGGCATTCGGACAGAAAAATCCGCGTGCCGTGTTTTCATCTGCCGCCCTCGGCTGGGTTTTTACAGATGAACGCTTTCTGAACAGCAAATGGCTGAGTTATGGCAAACTGCGGGTTTCTTACGGGAATAACGGGAACCGCGACATACCTCGCTACGACGCACTGGCCGACCTGGCCAGCGGCAAATACCTGCACGTGAAACCGGACGGGACGGTTTACCAGGTAAGTCAGCTCTATGTCAGCCGGATGGCAAACCCGAATCTTAAGTGGGAGAAAACCAATGCACTGAATGTCGGCCTTGACTTTGCACTCTTTAATAACATCGTCGAGGGAAGCATTGAAGTGTATAAGTCGACAACCAAAGACCTGCTCGTCAAGCGTGCGCTGCCCAACATCCTGGGTTTTGACAATGTTTGGGATAACCTTGGCGAAGTACAGAACAAGGGTATGGAGATCAGTGTAAATTCTAACAACATGAAGCGGGAAAACTTCTCCTGGCGCAGTACCCTGAATTTTCAGCTGAACAGAAACAAAATCGTGCATTTGTACGGCAACTACGTCGATATCAAAGACGGCTCGGGGAATGTTACCGGCCGCAAGGAAGCCGACGATATCACCAATCGCTGGTTTATCGGACATGCGCTGGATGAAATCTGGAACTACCGCATCCTGGGCATCTGGCAGAAAGAGGAAGAAGCAGAAGCAGCGAAGTACGGTGTCAAACCGGGTGATTTCAAATTGAAGGACGTCAACAACGACGGTAAATTCACCAACGACGACAAGGAATTTTTGGGCTACACCTCTCCGCGCTTCCGATGGACATTCAGGAATGAATTCAAGCTCTTCAAAAGCCTCGACGTATCGTTCATGATCTATTCCTACTGGGGGCAGAAAGGAACTTTCAATCAGATGAAGAACCGCGATGGCTTTGTAGACCGTACCAGTTCCTATGTGTTTCCCTACTGGACAGAGCAGAACAGGTCGAATGAATGGGCACGGCTCTATTCCAGCGAAGGATCGGCTACGGGTTACAGTGTGTACCGCAGCAAATCGTTCGTGCGATTTGAAAACCTGTCCGTTGCCTACACCGTTCCGAAAAACATCTCACAAAAGGCGGCTGTGCAAAACCTGCGTATTTACGGCAACATACGGAACATCGGCTTCTGGGCGCCTCAATGGAACTTCTGGGACCCGGAGAATGGAACGAATGGAACCACCAATGCGAGCATTGCTACCTCGGTACCGAGCCCCAGGATTTACACGATCGGGCTGGATATCACCCTGTAATCACTATCACTCAAAAGTTACAAGCATATGTTTAAGCATATATCAAAATACTGGCTGATATCGGGCATCTTCTGTGCAGGTATAGCCGTTACGGGATGCAAGGAGACCTGGTTGAAACCGGAACCCCTGTCGTTCTTCGAACCAGACCTTACTTTTAAGGACCTGGCTGGCCTGAAAGCAACCCTGGTGGCTTGCGAGCGGAACCTGCGGCAGGAATGGTACGGAGATGCCATGCCGATGATCACCGAATCCATATTTTCGGACATTGCCGTGGAGGGCACCACCGACAAATCGGGGCCGGCCCAGAACCTGAACCTGCTCATCACGCCCGACGCGCAACTTAATAATATCGACTACAACCGCATCGGCTGGTACTGGCTGGAAGGCTACAAGGGAATCAAATACGCTAACACCGCCATTTCCCGCATTGATTTGCCTGCTTACAAAAATGAGCAGGAAAAGAACGAACTGCTGGGCGCCGCTTACTTCCATCGCGCTGCACGCTACTACCGCCTCACACAGCAATTTGGAGATGTACCGCTGATCCTGGAAGAGATCAATGGTCCCAAGTTGGATTTTCAAAGCACCAAAAGGGAGGTTATTCTCCAAAAAATGAAGACAGACCTGGAATTTGCAGCGGAATGGGTTCCGGCTGTGACCGATAAGGGCATGGTGAACAAAGGGTCGGTCAATCACTTGCTGACGAAAGTGAACCTCGCCCTGGGCCTGTTCGACGACGCGATCAAATCGGCGACGAATGTGATCGACGGCGGAACGCATAAGCTGATGACCGCGCGCTTCGGTGCTAATGCGAACGACGCCACGAAGAACGTTGTATGGGACCTGCACCGTCCGCAAAACAAGGCGCTGGCGACGAATACCGAAGGACTCATGCTGGTGGTCGACCGTCTGAACATTGAAGGGAATGTCGACGGAGGCATGCTGATCATGCGGAATTGTGTACCGCTTTGGTTCAATAACATCAATACACCGAATGGGAACCGGGGAACGATCGACACTTATGGCATCGAGATCGACCAGGTAGTTAAGTTGGGGCGCGGTATCGGACGTTTACGCCCGACCGATTATTCTCAAAATCAAATATGGGATGATAAAAACGACCTCCGGCACGCTCCGGGTAACTGGACGCGGATGGAGGACATTTTGTATAACAATCCTGCATTGAAAGATAAGGATAGCTTCTACAACAAAAATTTGCAGCTGAAAAACGCGGAAGGCGTTGTTCTGACGATCGACACGATCCGCTGCTGGTTTGACTGGCCGAGCTATAAGCTTTTTGTGGAGGATCCATTGCGTGTCCAGCCCCAGGGAGGTAATTCGGACTGGTATGTGTTCCGGTTAGCCGAAACCTACCTGCTGCGCGCGGAAGCCTACGCCTGGAAGGGCGACCTTGCCAAGGCCGCCGACGACGTGAATGCCGTACGCACACGCGCCAAATGCGCACCCCTGGCAGCGGCAAAGATCAACATCGGTACCATTCTCGACGAGCGTGCGCGCGAGTTGTATTTCGAGGAGCCGCGCAAAACGGAACTTACCCGCATTGCGTACATCTTTGCAAAAACAGGAAAGCCCGCGCCCAACGGAAAAACCTACACGCTGGACAAGTTTTCCGACGATAATTATTTCTACGACCGTGTGATGGAGAAGAATGATTTTTATAACAAAGGAGTCAAAACGCGGCATGCCGACGAATACACGATGAGTCCTTACCACGTGCTCTGGCCCATCCCGCAGCCTGCGATCGACGGGAACACCCAGGGTAGGATCAACCAGAACAAAGGATATGCGGGCTATGAGAAGAACGTACCGCCACTGACCGAGATCCCAAAATAAACTTGATCGCAATGACCCGCAGATAGCGGGTCATTGCTGCTTTATGTCGTCTGGCAACGTGATGGTCCTTTATTACTAAACCAAACCTGTCATGAACAGACGTAATTTTCTTCAAAACTCCGCGCTGGCGGTCGCAGCCACCTATGCAAGTACCAGCTGGCTTGAAGCTGCGGCAAAAAAAGGCGATATTAAAATAGGCTATTCGGCCATTACCTGGGCTGGAAAGGATGAGCAGGCGATGGCTGACCTCGCGGGTCTGGGTTTCAAAGGCATTCAGTTGCGGGCCAACACTTTTGGTCCATACCGGAACAAGGTTTCTGAACTGAAAGATGCGCTGGCTCAAAACAAGTTGACGCTTTGCATGTTTTCAAGCGGCAATGTGGAGATTGACCCCGCCAGGTTTGAGAGTACCGTAGACACCCACGTCGCTCATGCGAGCTTTGTGAAGGCTTTGGGCGGAAATGCGATACAGCTCACCAACAGCCTGCGTCCCAAAGATCGTGCGCCTTCGGTCGAAGAATTGAAGAAGCTCGCTCAGGTGATGAACGAGATCGGCAAGCAGACGGCGGACCTTGGTGTACAGGCAGTTTATCACAACCACATGAATCAGTTGGGAGAGACGCCGGAGGAAGTGGATGTGATCGTGCAGGCCATGGACCCGCGTTACATAAAACTGCTGCTCGACATTGCACATTATAAGCAAGGAGGCGGAGAGCCGCATGAAGCGATCGTCAAATACAAGAGTATTCTCCATTCACTGCATTTAAAAGATACTAAACCCGCTGAGACTAAAAGCGGCTACAAATTTGTGGAGCTTGGGCAGGGCAGGGTGGACGTTCCTGCTGTTTTTGCTGCATTGGATAAGGTCCGTTTCAAAGGATGGGCTGTGATAGAGCTCGACGGCGTACCTGATCCTGAAAAATCGCCGCTGATCTGTGCAGGTATCAATAAGAAATATATCACGGAAGTACTTAAATATCCGGTTTAGGCGCTAGTCTTAACTGTATTTGTAAGGGTATTCTTATCAATATATCGTTATTATAGAATAACTGATATGAGATAGGATGCCCCTTTATGCTTTTCAGTTATCCATCATCATTATTCAACGCAATGAAAAAATTCAGGTTACCGCTCCTCTCGCTGGTATTGCTTTTATCCTGCTACACACTCCGGGCCCAGAAGTCGAAGGACGGCTGGCAGGAGTTGTTTAACGGTAAAGACTTGTCCGGCTGGAAGCAGCTCAACGGTAAAGCAAAATATGAAGTCAAAGACGGAGCCATCGTGGGGACTTCCGTAATGGGTACACCGAATTCATTTCTAACGACAGAGAAGGATTACGGTGATTTTATTCTCGAACTCGAAGTGAAGGTTGACAATAAGCTGAACTCGGGGATACAGATCCGTAGTTTGTCGAAACCCGAATATCAGAATGGCCGGGTGCATGGCTATCAGGTTGAAATCGATCCGAGCGACCGTGCCTACTCGGCCGGGATCTACGACGAAGCGCGCCGCGGCTGGCTGTATCCGCTCGATCTGAATGCCGAAGGTAAAAAAGCATTTAAAAAAGAAGCCTGGAACAAATACCGCATCGAAGCGATCGGCAATTCCATCCGTACTTTTCTGAATGGAGTGCCGGTTGCGCACGTGATCGATGATATGACGCCGGTTGGCTTTATCTGTCTGCAGGTCCACGCGATCGGCAACAAAGACCTGGAAGGAACGCAGGTGAGCTGGAAGAATGTCCGTATCAAAACGTCGAACCTCAAACCGAGCCCTGCGAGCAACATTCGCATTGTGAACCTGATCCCGAATGGCCTCGACGCCGCGGAAAAAACACAGGGTTGGTCCCTGTTGTATGATGGCAAATCAGCCGATCAATGGCGCTCCTACGGCGGCACCGAGTTTCCCACCAAAAGATGGAATTACCAGGACGGTGCGATCACTATCTCCAAATCCGACGGGTCTGAAACAGGTAACGACATCGTTACGCGCAAGCTCTATGGTCCCGCATTCGAGTTCGCATTCGAATTCAAACTCACAGAAGGTGCCAACAGCGGTGTGAAGTACTTTGTAGACCAGAAATTTAATTCCAATGGCAAATCGGGTATCGGCTGTGAATACCAGGTGCTCGACGACGAGAAGCATCCCGATGCCAAACTCGGCAAAAACGGAAATCGTACCATAGCCTCTTTTTATGACGTTATCCCCGCCGACCGGCCCAAGAACGCTGTGAAAAAAATTGGGGAATGGAATCAGGGCCGCATCGTCGTCCAGAAAGATGGAACGGTGCAGCATTATCTGAACGGCTACAAGGTAGTCGAGTACGTACGCGGGTCTCCCCAGTTTAAGGAGTTTGTTGCCGGTTCCAAGTTCGCAAAGTTTGAGGGCTTCGGCATGTCGCAGGAAGGTAACCTGTTGTTGCAGGACCATGGCGATCATGTGTTTTTCCGCAGCCTGAAAGTTCGCGAGGTTAAATAATCCGGACGGCGCGAAAAAAGAAAGAAAATTACAGTAGATAATCCGGCATCCGTTATTTACAAACGATTGCCGGCAAAAGTGACTGAACAAGCAATCCAAAATCAACTTTTATTCAATCCAATATCATGACCAGTAGAAGGGATTTTCTTAAAAATACAGCACTGGCTTCTGCGGGTGTAGCAGTGGGCGCTAATGCATTCAGCGCGGCCAGCTACCGTCGCATTCTGGGGGCCAATGATCGCGTTAGAGTAGGTATCATCGGTTTTTCAGACCGTTTCCGCAGCTCGCTGGCACCCTCCTTTTCGGATCATGCCAAAGAACTGAACTTCGAGTTCATGGGCGTATCCGACCTTTGGAACCGCCGTCGCGATGAGGCGGAAGCATTTATGAAAGGAAAGGCATATGCGTCCAACGAATTCGTGAAGGCCCGCAATAACGAGGAGCTCCTGGCTCGCAAGGATGTAGATGCTGTGATCATCAGTACCGCCGATTTTCAGCATGCCCTGCATTGCGCAGAAGCAGTGAAATCCGGGCGCGACGTGTATGTCGAAAAGCCTTTCGCCGAAACTTTGGAAGATGCAAAAGTTGCCTTGAAGGCCGTAGAGGCGTCGAAGCAGATTGTACAGGTAGGGTCTCAGCGTCGCAGTGCACCTAACTATTGGGCCGCCTATGAATACATCAAGTCAGGTAAATTCGGTGATATTACTACCGTTGAAATGACGTGGAATGTAAATCAGCCAGGTCGGTGGAGACGTAAGGACCTCGTTGCCCAAATCCGCAAGGAGGATACCGACTGGGACCGCTTCCTGATGAATCGTCCGAAAGTGGAATGGAACCCGCGCTACTACCTGGAATTCCGGTTGTTCTATCCTTATTCTTCCGGTATTCCGGGACAATGGATGGCGCACCAGATCGACACCGTGCACTGGTTCTCCGGCCTGGATGCACCGCGTAACGTGGTTGCCAATGGAGGGATCTATACCTGGAAAGATGGTCGTACCAATGTGGACACTTTCAGCGCGGCATTTGAATACGGCCCATTCGACGATAAGAGCAAAGGCTTCCAGGTAATTTATTCCTCCCGCTTCAACAATGAGGCTGGCGGTGTTAAAGAATACTATTATTCAAACGGGGGGATGATTAACCTCGATACCAACAAGATCACTTCCGAGGGCGGACTGAAAGAAAGGGATGCGAAAGGAATGGGCTTGCAGGCGAATCTGCTGCCTGAAATGTCGTTGAAAACCGGTGACAAAATTGCAACCGACGCCAATACCGGCGCTGATCCGATGACCTCACTGCACATGCGCAACTGGATGGAATGTATCCGCAGCCGTAAAGAGTCCAATGCACCTGCGCGTGTCGGTTTTAATCACTCCGTGGCTAACATTATGGCCACGAAAGCATTGCATACCGGTAAGCGGGTAAGTTGGGATCCCAAGAAAAAGGAGATCATTTTGAGCTAATCAGTGCATTCACTTAATGAACATTCACGTGAATCTTAAACATACAGGAATTGCACTGGCTACGGTTTCCATCGCTGCGTGGGCAACTGTTGCCGATGCGCAGAAAGTGGATCTGGTCCGGAACGACAAGGAACATAAAGTCGAGGTGAAAATCGATGGAAAGCCTTTCACGTCCTACTACTATCCGGGAGAAAAGGTTCTGAAAAAAGCAGTATTATATCCCGTGATGACTGCAAAAGGTACCGTGGTC
>CBFGMV010000046.1:0-58443 GCA_965649915.1 uncultured Dyadobacter sp. | reverse complement strand
TCGCCTACCCCACCCTGAAACCGTTCGGGAGAGGCTATTCGGAAATGGTGTACCGCTTTTGGGATATGAACCACCTGAAATTCTATTATTACAGCGACCACCCGCATTTACGCAGAAGCACCTTTCTGCACAAATTCGGCCGTTATCCCGAGGGTATCAAAGGGGATCTGACCGAATATAAAATGGCGGTAAGCTTCCTGCAAAAAAAGGGCAAAGGGCTTTTTTTCAACGATTTTACCAAATTGTTTTACCAAAAAAACTCTTCCGACGAACCCAGTACCATGGCTCGCGCCAACTGGAAGCTCAGTGAAAACCCGCTGGTCAGGCTTTCCAGGCTCGCTTACCTGCGTTACCGCTGGTTGAAAAATACGCTCGACCTGGTTTTTATGAAATAGACCGGACTGACCTGCATGAAAAAAGAATACTTCTTCCCGGGAGTGACGCTGCTCATTACCCATTACAACAGGAGCCAATCGCTGGAACAGCTGCTCCAATCATTTGTCGCACTCGGCTGCCGGTTCGAAGACATCGTCGTCTCCGATGATGGCAGCAAGCCCGAGCATATCGATTATCTGCTGCAATTGCAGAAAAAATATGAGTACCGGCTCATTACCACACCCCAGAACCGCGGCCTGGGTAATAATATCAACAAAGGTCAGGATGCGGTGCGCACGCCGCTCACCTTGTATGTGCAGGAAGACTTCACGCCGGCGGACATCTTTCCGGAAAGCTTCACCCATGCACTGGACATCATGCAGCAAAAACCGGAAAACGATGTAGTGCGGTTCTATGCCTATTTCGAATATCCTTATCTGCGCAACCCGCAAAACGGCTATTATGAAATGGCTTTCGGCATCTTCAAACCCGGTTACCGGAAATTTTACATGTACAGCGACCATCCTCACCTGCGGCGGAGCAATTTTTTTGACAAGTTTGGCAGATATGCCGAAGGACAAAAAGGGGATGTTACCGAATACCGCATGATGATGTCTTTCCTGAAGAATAAAGGCAAAGCCTATTTTTACAGGGATTTCACCGGATTGTTTGCTCAAAAGAACTCGGAAGCTGAGCCCAGCACGATGAAAAGGAACATGTGGCGCGAAAGCAATGGCTTGCTGCTCACCCAGATGAGACACCTTTACCGGCATTTAAAATTTAATTTCGACTACCTGATCTGAATAGAAGTCTGACTTTATTCCGATCTTGGCCATGTTAATCGCCAACGTTTCCGCCCCAGCACATGCCGACCAGCTTGACAAATGACTCATTCAGATGGTATTATGCGAGCATTTACCTGGGTCTGGCGCTCATCTTCGGGTCGCAGTACTTTACCTACAAGAACGTCAGGGACCTTTCGCTGAACAACGAGCGTCTCAATGTTACGATTGGCGTCCTGAATCAGACCGCGAATTTCGCGCTGGTGACCAAAGACTTCCAGTCCAACATGCGTGGTTACCTCATCACGCGGGATAGCGATCTCCTGGCCGACAACTACAACAAAAAGATCCAGCTGGTCGGGATTACAGACACCCTATTCAACCTCGTTAAAACGGACAGTGTTCAAACGCGCCGGGTGAAGGAATTGCTGGACATATCCAGCCAGATCGTGGGCTACTCCCAGAACGTGATCAGCATTTACCGCATTCAGGGCTCCGAACAGGCATTCAGCAAGATACAGGAAGGAGAAGGCATCCGACTCAACAGCCTGCTGATTCGAAAGATCAACGAGATCGATGACCACGAAAACCACAATCTGGATCAGCGGCGTAAACTGGTGTCGGACACCCAGCAGAATTCCGTGCTTTTCATCTTTGTCACCGGAGCGGTCGGTTTTATCCTCACGATCCTTTCCATTGTTTTCCTTAATCTGGACAAGCGAAAGCAGCAGCTTCTACAAAATGAGCTCAACGAAAAAGAGCGGACTGTAAGCCAATATCTGGAAGCGATCCCGGATGGTGTGATGGTGATCAACAATGAGCGCAAGATCGAAGTGCTGAACGAATCGGGCCGTGAGATTCTCGGTGTGGCCGGTGAGCGTCCCGAATCCCTTGAAGAGCAGGTTCAGCGGATCAAATTGCTGGACCCTACCCGGTACCACGTCCGTTTTACAGCCGAAACCTTGCCGGTAGCGAGGGCATTACAAGGAGAAAAGCTGACCGGCAACAAAATAGACCTGGTCAAAAACGACAAAATCTACCATTTGGAGACGAATGTCCAGCCGGTAATCGGCCTCGATGGGCAGATCACGAGCGCCATCACGGTTTTCAGGGACATTACCGAACGTGCCAATTATGAGGCTACCCTCGAAAAAGCGCGGATCCTGGCCGAAAAGTCCGTGCGAGTGAAGGACATTTTCCTCTCCAATGTGAGTCATGAAATCCGCACGCCCCTTAATGCGATCATCGGATTCACCAACCTGCTGCTGGGCGAAGTCACCGATCCCAAAAGTCAGGAATACGTGGGTTATATTCAGTACGCCGGCAAGAATCTGCTCGAACTGATCAACGATATCCTTGATTTTTCCAAGATCGAAGCCGGACAGGTACATCTTGAGAAAACGCCGGTGTCGATCCGGGAAGTGACGGACTCTATCTCGGCGATCATCAACCAACGGGCGGTTGAAAAAGGCATCAGCTATGAGGCGATCCTGGCACCCGGTCTGCCTGAATACATTGAGACGGACAAACTAAGGCTGACCCAGATACTGCTCAATGTATGTGGGAATGCGGTGAAGTTCACCGAGCACGGCAGTGTAACCCTGCTGGTAGAGCCGCTCGGCGAGCCGGTCAACGATATGCAGAACCTGCGCTTCGAGGTGCGGGATACGGGAATCGGCATTGCGAAGGACAAGATCAAAGAGGTGTTCAACCGCTTTGTACAAGCTACCGAAAGCACAACCCGTGTATTCGGCGGCACTGGATTAGGGCTCAGCATTGTAAAATCACTTGTGCAGCTTTTCGACGGCACGCTCAACCTGGAAAGTGAACTGGGCAAAGGCAGCGTGTTCACCATGGACTTTCCTTTACGGGTGGTCAGGGAAGTAGATTTGCAGGAAGATCTCGAAAAGGCACTCGATTTCAACACTTCCATTAAGTCGCTGCGGGTACTGGCTGCCGAGGACAATACACTCAATCAGAAACTTCTGAAAGCGATTTTTGAAAGACTTAACATTCCCCTAACCATTGTAAATAACGGCCAGGAAGCAGTAGACCGGCTAAAAGACGAACCATTCGACGTAGTGCTGATGGACATTCAGATGCCGGTCATGGACGGTTACACGGCGATTAAGGAGATCAGGCAGCACATTTCGTCCACGATCCCGATCATCACCATGACGGCCCATGCGATGGTGGGTGAAAAAGAAGAATGCCTGAGTATCGGCGCTAACAGCTATATTTCGAAACCATTTAAAGAAAGTGAACTATTGTATACTATTGCGCATCTTGGAAACAAAGACAATTACGATCCACCCCAACCCAAAGAGCCTGCTCAACCCTCAAATAAAATGACCGACACAATCCTGAATCTTGATTACCTGGCAGAGATCACCGGTGGAGATAAAGAACTTCGCGATGAGCTGATTGCCCTTTTTGAAAAGGACAGCCAAAACCAGTTATCATATATAGCCGAAGCCTCCGCAGCCAACGACACAGAAAGACTCCGGCAGACCATCCACAAATTCCGATCATCGCTATTTTCTGTGGGCATGCTCAACACCGCTAACCAGTACAAGGAACTGGAAGCAACATTGAAACAAGGCACCTGGACTGCGGATTTAAGCGAGAAGCTGGTTCAATTGAAAGCCGAATCGGAACTGGGATTGTCTCAGCTCAAAAAATTATAGGAATAAGAGCCATCACAGGTCGGCTCCCGCCTTGCTGATGGCCTTATAAATTTCCCCCACGCTGTTTTCCCACGTGTGCGAGCTGGCGAATACGCGACGGGCCGCAGTGCGGGCTTCCGAATTTTCTGCCAGTGCCTTTTCGATCAGCCGGACATAGTCTTCCTTGCTTTTGCCCAGGTAAACGTGTTCGGCGAAAACGCTCATCGCGTCGGTTGCCGTAGCGACAACCGGCTTGCCCACTGCCAGGTATTCATCAATTTTGCGGGGATAATTACCAATGGTCACCTCATTGAGCAGTTGCGGGTTCACACATACGTCGAATGCATTGATATAGGCTGGCAGGTCGCTGATGTTCCTCGACCCTGTGAAGGTCACGTTAGGCAGCTGATGAAGATTACTTTGTAAAAACTCGTTGTCTTCCGGCCCCACCAGCACGATGCGCCATTCCGGTCGCTGAACGGCGATATAATGCAACAACTCCATGTCCAGCCTGATGCTCTGCAATGCGCCGACGTACCCGATCCGGGGACGGGCTATTGCGCCCAGGTCGGCAGGCTCGGCGGCATCCTTCCCCTCCATGAATATATCCAGGTCGCATCCCTGCCCCACGTAATGGGAATGCGCATTATACCGGGCGCAATAATTGGCCAGATAGGTCGAATTGGCAACGCATAAGTCACTTTTGGCAATCAGTTCCGGTTCCAGGCGTGCGCCGTGCTTTCGCCAGTAATCGACAGCGAGCATATAATCCCGTGAATAGTAGACCGACAACCTAGGGTTGAGAAGATCTTTCAGGTAAAAGCTGCGGAACATGTCGTTGTCGTTGAAATGGATATAGTTTCCAAAATTCAGCCGCCTGGCAGCCTTTGCTATCGAAGCAGCAAACAACCTGTTATTCCGCTTATTAAGGACGTCGAACAAAAAGCCCGGCAGCCAGTTAATGGATTCGATCAGCTGATCGGGATAAAGTACCCAAAGGTTTGGCAGGACTTCTTCCAGCCCGTCGGCCTTACCATCGACTACTTTTCTTCGCTTGGCTACCTTGGGGTCATCACTATTTTTTAGCAAACTAATGCGGTCCAACGGGGAATTAACATACAATACCCGGTGGTTCTTACTGAATTCCAGAGCGATGTTCTTGCAATTACTCCCGATTTCTACGTCCCAGGCCTGCTGTCCGGTAATGACAATATCCATATTGAGTACTTTATGAGCGGGCTAAACCTGATCCGCCGGGTTTTATCGATTTATTTTGAATGATAGTTGTGATCCCGCATTTTCCGGGTCGGGGCTATCGGGTACAAACAACTTTACAGAGGATGCCCCGCAATTTCGCGGTCGTCCAGTATCCTGGTAACATTAATGATCGCGGCCGCCAAATAGAAGTAGATATTGGAGGGAAATTGTACGATCGCTTCTTGCGGGTAGTTGCCGACATTATATGCAAATACAACCAGCAACATAGCCAGACAGTAGGTTTTAAGCTCGGCATTCCGGATCAGGTAATAGTTATTGATTCCCTCCCGCAAGATCAGGAACATCAGCAGGCAAAAAAGAAACAATCCGACCCAGCCCAGCTCTACGGCAATGCGGACATAGCCGCTATCGGGCGGAAAATTGGCCAGGTATGATTGCGGCGCGAAACGCTGCCCCCACGCGCCGGTGGCACCAAGCCCTCCTCCGATCGGATGGGAGAGAATGTACGGCTGGATCCGTTTCTGGTTATTCTTTCGCGCCTGGAACGATATATCCTCGTTTGGTTTGAATGCCGTCTGAAAACGGACGATGTTTTGATTATTCGTCGGGACAAAGATCAGGAACAGGATAAAAAGCCCCGCAATTCCGGAAAACATCAGCACCTGCCGGTTGAAGCGCATGACTACGAAAAGCGCCATAGCGGCAGGAACCAGCACATAAGCACCCCGTGTTCCGGAAAATAGCATGGCCGAAAAGAACAAGGCAACCAAAGCGATCAGGATCAGCTTTTGCCACACCTTACGCACATAGGTGAGCAATGCAATGGACAGGATACACGCTACCACCATGTTGTAGGAGAACGCGACCGGATCGGAGAAAATCGAAAACTTGCGCCAGTGGCCTGCGATGAAAAGCAGGTCGTAAATGACAGGGTCCGAATGCAGCCAGGCCTCCTCCGCAGCCGAGAAACCGATGAACTCCTGTTTGAATGCGTACAGGGCCGCAAATACGGCCAGGGCCAGCCAGAGTTTGATCAGGAACCGCAGGACCTTGATCGTGTTGATCTGGTACATAAACACAAAGTAGGTCAGCATCACGATTGCGACGGCGCGGATCGTGTACACCCACGCCAGGCGCGATTCCGCTGCCGGGTTAGCCACCTCGATGATGTTGTAGACGATCCAGATCAGGATCATCGTGCTGATGGGCCCTTTGAGAACCTTCCAGTTGGGGTTGTGTTTCTGGTGAATGAAGAATCCAAGGATCAGCAGCCCCTGAATACCGTCCATTACCGTCCCAAGCGGGAAATCGATACCCAACCGACCAATGAAAAACAACAGATAAGCCAGCACCAGCAGCACGGTAACACCGAATGGAGGAAAGGCCACTATCGCATACAGCACCGGAGGACCGATCATCAATGCGATGATCCCTGCACCCGCAATGATTCCCATGTAGGCGATCAATGCCCCGAAAACCAGGGAAATGACCAGCAGGATCGCCAACCCGGTCCATTTCCCATCGACGAGCGACCGTAGTCTCTCAATGCGGCTTTGGCCTGTCCGGTTCCTTCCAGGGATATGTATCTGAATATCTTTCACTAAAAGAAAAGGATTTTAAAAAACCAGATGAAGACACTTACCAGGGCCAGCAACAAAGCAGCCTGCCGCGTTTTTCGCTGCAAGGTGGTGAGCTCATCGAAGCCGCTCTTTTGCTTTTTGACTGTTTTTACCGGATAAATTTTCATGGTCCGTATGCATTAAGGTTTGGGAGCCGTGTTTTCCTGACGGGTTGCTACCGATATCTTGTTCGCCTTTCGTGCATTCAGGAGCGCCATGACCTGGTAAAAAATAAACTTGGGAATGTTTACCAGCGACTGATAAATCCTGGGATCCGTATGAGATCGCCGCAGCGAAATGTAAAAACCGAGTACGAATACACCCAGGGCGACCAGCCAGGCCAATGCCACTACCGGCGCGAAAACCAGGTTGACCAGCATGAAAAACACCGAAAGCAGCAAAAAAATGAATAATGGCGGCCTGAGCAGTACCAGCCCGAAGAGAGTCTGATTCAAATTAAAGCCAGCGACTCCCTTGAAAAGCAGGTTGAACCCATAGGCAAAATACTTGAACCATGTATTGATCCAGCGGGCGCGCTGCTTGACGAGCTGATCCGTGCCTGTGGTTTTTTCGTCATACACGACTGCCTTTTCCGCAAATGCAATGCGATAGCCGCGGCTCACAATGCCTGCCTACAATGCCCTTTTGCAAAACCTTGTCGAAGCCGGCACCTGTGACGTCCAGTTGCCCCAGGACGGTTTCATATAGCGCCGTGCTGAACGCCATTCCTGATCCTGCCAGCGTGGCCGAGGAGCCCGCTCCGAAGAGTACTTTCCCGTCGTAAAAGTGGTAGTAGATATCACGCGCTGCGTCAAGGCAAGCGTAGGTCGAGTCCAGATTTTTAGCCTCCCTCACTCCCTGGACCGCATGATACCCCTGTTTGAAGTAGACATTCAATTCATTCAGATACTGCGGGTCGGTGAGGTTATCGCTATCGATGATCGTCAGGTGCGTGTGGGGCCGGATGAAGCGCCGGATCGCGTAGAAATGAGACCGGGTGTTACTACCCAACACCTGCTCGGGCCGCAGCAGACTGACCTTGTCCAGGGGGAAATGCAGGTTGCTGATATCGCATTTATCGGCCACTACATAAATATGGTAACGGTCATAGTTCAGTTCCAGTAACGAGCCCACTACGGCGGGCAGCTGCTGGGTGTATTCATAGGCCGTCACAATGATCCCGTAATCCGGGTCTGCCGCCGCCCCGACGTTCGCATCGGTGGCTCCGGCCGTACGACGGATCGCATAAATCAGTAGCAGAAAGACCGGAAAAACCAGGTTATAGCCGATCAAAACCTGTATTGCCAACCATATCCATTCCAGAATTATCATACTTCGATCGGTTTATCCAGCTTTCCTGCCTGTTCCGGAATATCTTCTGTGTTAGTCAGTACCCATCCTGCAAACTTTCCATTCAGAGCATCCAGATATTGGATTTTCGACTGGTCTTCGCCGGAAATCGATCGCCCCGCAGCAAAGACAGCCACCACCAGGTCCGAGAACGCAACCCATTCCTTGGCTTTATTCATCGCCCGAAGGGAATCCGTCTCGATCAGAATCACATCGAACTGCAATTTCAGTGCCTGCAAACGTTGGCCGATCACTTTTTCGTCTGCCAGTTCGAGCAGGGAGGTATCGCCGCTTTTGGAGCCCAGAATGCTGATCTGGCCGGCCGCGGCCTCCGGCACATTGCCCGATTTGACGAAGCTCTCAAACAGGGTACTGTCCGGATTCAGCTTTGAAATGTCTGGCTGTCCGAAGTTGCCGTCGATGATCAGGACCGTCTTATTGATTTTGGAAAATGCCCAGGCCAATGAGATCACAAAGGGGGTTTTGCCAACGCTGTGCGACAGGCTGGTTACAGCGATTATTTTCGGATCGCTCATCTCACTGTCCAGTTCGTACCGGATCGATCGTACCAGGTTCTTGTACAACCTTATTGACTTGTCGTCGGATGCATTCATCCCGGACAAACTCAGGCTGGAATCCTTATCGAGGGCATTCAGATAGCCCAGGACCGGCTTGTCGGTCGCATTGGCAAGCTGCAATGGATAGCGTATCGACTTATCCAGATAGTACAGGATAAAGAACACAAACACACAGAATGTAAAACTGATCACCCCTGAAAGAATCACCAGGACCATCTTTTTCGATGCCTGCACCTCTCCCGGCATCGCGCGTTCGATCAGGCGCAGATATACGGGAAAACTGAATTCCAGACTTGCTTCATTGTAGCGCTGTAACGCTTCGATGTATTCCTTACTGGCGATATCGATGGAGGTTTCATACTCCTGTATTTTGGCTTCATTAGGAACCAGCCCGTCGAATTTACGGTTCAGGCGATCGAGCTCGCCCTGAATGGAATTTACGCTGTTCCGGGCCAGTTCAAGCGATATCTCCATGCTCAGTTTCTGCGACACCAGATCTTGCTTGATGACCATCGGGTTGTACGCATACTTATCAGTGGCTTCATTGATTTCCTCCGATAGCCGGCCGCGGAGCGAGTCGAGACTGAATTTGATCCGGTTGTCGAAATTGCTCAGAATGTAGCGCTCGTTGAGTGCTTTCAGGTTGGTTTTGGTTACAATGATCTTCTGGTTCAAGTCCGTCAACGCACTCTCAAAATACTTCCGTTCGGTGGGGTTGAAACGATTATCGATATTCCCGATTGCCGCGGTATATGCGATGATGTCCTTATTGGCTATCTGCCGGCGTGTTTCGAAATCGGCCATTTGCCCGTAAATGCTCTTAGCCTGCTCGTTCAGGTTCAGGACGCGATTCTGAATTTTGAAGTTTTTCAGCGTGTTCATCCGCCCGTTCAGCGCGCCGAGCTTTTGTAACATGAAACTTTCCAGGAACTCGATGGTCTTTTTGTTGTTACCCACCACCCGCAGGGAGTTGTCCGCGATAAATTCCTGGCAAAGCGTATTGATTACATAGGCCGCCAATTCCGCATTCTCGGCTTCAAACTCGATATCGATGTAGTCACCCATACCGGTGCGGTAAATGATCAGCTTTTCACGAAGCGTGCCGGCTCCGTACCCCATGTCGTCGATGATCTTGTTCAGCTTTCTCTCCTCAGGTTTCCACAGCACCAGCTCTTCCCTCTTCTGGTACTTCTGGGTAATGAGCGCGATCGCCTTTGCCTTGTCGGCCTTGCTCATCTCTTCCAGCTCCCGCACCGGCTCACGCCAGGTCGAATCTTTCACCCCTTTCAGATCATTCAGGATCAGCCGGTAGGATACCTGGTCCAATGTTCTTTTCAACCGCATGACCTGGATAAGACTTTCAAACTTGCGTGCGATCTGCTGGTCCTGCTCCTCTTTGGCTTTCGTTACCACCTGGTCGGTCTTATCCACCAATCCTGTGGCTATCCGTGCGTGCGACTCGTAGGTATCCGGCAATCGTCTGACCAGGAAGTAACTAACAATGACAGTGATCAGAGGTACCAGGATCAGGGTAATTTTATTCCTCTGCAACAATCTCAGAAACTGTACAACTTCGGTCATTTGATATCTTCTAATTTTTGTCCCAACAATTCTTCCAGGCTGCTTTTTGCTACCAGCAACTCGCTTTCCGAGTTGAGCATATTCTGCGCGTGGTCTGTCTGCATGAGCAGCACCTGGTTATATTTTTCCAATGTTTCCTGACCCATCTCAAAACGGCGCTTGGTGTTGGAGAGCATACTCTCTACATCCAGCGAGGCATTCGAACGCAAGCGGTACACGGCCTTCTTCTGAATGTAGGTAAAATACCTTTTTTTCACCTCGGCCACCATATTGAGATCATATGATTCCTTATCATACTGGGCCGAAGCCAGCTCGCTTTTGGCTTGCTTCACCAGCGAAGGCTTTTGCAGGATCGAACCGATATTGACGAAGAAACCAAATTGGTAGGTAAAGGGGAAAGATGGCGATATCGGACCTGCATTGCTTTTGGGGCTGTACAGGTATGAAAAGTTGAAAATGTCGAAATAGGACAACTTTGCTTTTCTCACCCCGGTTTCAGCCGCATCGACGTGCGCCTGGTACATTTTGATTTTGGGGTAGTTCGCTTTACAGACCGCGATCAGCTGGTCGAGATAGGCATAATCAACGTCTTTGCTCAAAGACTCCTGTGCACGGGCGCTGTATAGGGTGAAAAAAAACAGAAGCCAGAAAGCTGCGTACCTCATCGGCATTTTAGAAATTTTTATTTAAAAATCGTTTTCACTTGATTTTGTAGCAATACAAAATACTTTTGGACAAAATATTACTACACAGTTCACGAATCTAGGCAAAATGTCCTTATCTGACCAAATCCGGAACAGTCCGGGGTTAAAAAAAATCGTCCATTGGATGCTTATCCCTACCAACCAGGCTCGTCCCAGGCTCTGGGTCCGGGTGTTTCTGAACCGGTTCTTCCATAGCAGGGGCAAGAATGTCATCATCCGCCGGTGGGTAAGGATGGACGTGCTGCCTTTCAACCCTTTCTCAATCGGAGACAATTCCATGATTGAAGATTTCAGCACGGTTAATAATGGTGTGGGGGCAGTTCATATTGGTGCCAATTCGCTGATCGGCCTGGGTAACGTTATCATTGGTCCTGTCACGATCGGCAACGATGTGATCCTGGCGCAACACATTGTTGCCAGCGGTCTGAATCATGATTATCAGGATATTCAAAAACCCATTCATAAACAGGGTGTAAGCGTATCCCCCATCACGATCGAAGACGAATGCTGGATTGGTGCCAATGCGGTGATCACAGCAGGTGTTACAATCGGGCGGCATTCTGTCGTCGCGGCCGGCGCCGTCGTTACCAAAAGTATTCCTCCGTATTCGGTGGCCGTCGGTAATCCGGCACGTGTCATCAAAAAATATGACCCGGCTTACAAGGACTGGGTTAAAACTACCTGACATAGCTCTGGTCGTCAAACGAGCGGGGCGATGTCCGGGCTTCATCAGACGTTCTCGGACTGTAACAGTGCCGGAAATGTTTTCAGAATAATCTCAAGATCCATTTTGAATGAAAAATCCCTGGCATAAATGATGTCCAGCTGAGTCCGCTCTTCCTCGGTCATATCCGCCTTTCCCTTGCCCCTTTTGGTAACCTGCCAGAGCCCGGTCAGACCTGCCGGACCGGCGAAGCGCAAAATCTTATCGTCCGTTGTCATTTTCTCAGCCTCGTACAAAGGAAGCGGACGGTTTCCAACCAGCGACATGTCGCCTTTCAGGATGTTGATCAACTGGGGAAGTTCATCGATACTCGAATTTCTCAGAAACTGCCCGAAGCGCGTAATGCGGGGGTCGTTCTGGAATTTCATGAATGCGGCTTTCTGATCTTTCTGGAAATGGTAGAGCTTTTCACAAACTTCCTTGCCGTCATGAAAGAGCAGGCTCTTGCATTGATTTCCGGCCAGACATTCGTCACAAAGCCCCTGGGTTTCGATCTGGCTTACGGGTTCGGCCTTGGAGTACATGTTCAATGCGGCCATCTTCCGAATCAACTGGTCAGCGTCCGTCCGCATGGTCCTGAACTTGTACAGATCAAAAATCTTGTAGCCGCTGCCCACCCTCTTTGATTTGTAGAAAATAGGTCCCTTCGAATCAATGCGAATCAGGATGGCGACTATTATAAACACAGGCAGCAGCAGAATTACGGCAGTGCCGGTGGTCGCGACATCAATGGCCCGTTTCCAGAATGGCGTCTTATGGCTTTGTGAGCCGATCTTTTGCGAAGCTTTGTCGGCCACATACCACTGCCTTTTCTTGAAGTACTTAATGCGGGTGATCAGATCCCCGTCTTCGAAGTTCACTGAAAAAACGTCGTCGGCATGTTTGGCCTTGGCAAGCTCAATGGCCTCCCTGCTCAGCTGGTCGGTTACAAGCACAAAGGGAATGTTTCCAAAACCGGCATTGCGGCGGATGGTGTCCAGCAGCTCGACCCCTCCGCTATCCACATGGGCCACTACGACATCCGCAGGATAATTCTCCTTCAATGCCTGCAAAACACCTTCCCGGCTGTCGAAATACTCGACCTGAAGTGAATCGGCGAACCGCTCTGTAAATCTGAGGTACGCTTGAAAATCGGTGTGCAGATAAATAACCCTGAACTGCGCAACGTAGGTCTTGACACCGGTTGCCATTTCTGTTGTCGTACCAGCCAGCTCCATCGTATCGGTAGTTTATGAATAACGTTTGCTTCTGCGAAGAATCGCGTTGATCTTGGCATGAACCTCCATGGGATTGAAAGGTTTAACCATAAAATCGTCGGCACCAAGGTTCAGACATTGAATGCGCTCGCTGCTTTCGTCGGAACCCGAAAGGATAATGATCGGAATGTCGGCATAGAGGTTGCTGGCCTTGGTTACTTTCAGGAACTCCTTGCCGCTCAGATTAGGCATATGCAAGTCGGCGATGATCAGGTCCGCCTGATTACCCTCTTCCAGCCACAGCATTCCTTCGGAGCCGTCGCTTTTGATCACTACATTAAAGTCTTTCTTTAGAAAATGTTCCAGTATTTTGGTAATACTAGGTTCGTCGTCTATAATCAACAGATTCTTTCTATTGTCCATAGGTTAGTTATATAGGCAAATTTCGGTGTTTTGACAATGGGAACCGGTAGTGAATTATTTGGTAGATTTAGTGAGAATAGTTTCCATAACAAAATTTTAGCACGAAAATTGTAAATTTCATAGATCCATCCCTTAGCGCCACGGTAAAATCCACTGCTAAGTGCCTGAAACGCAGAAATCACAGACTATTGGTTGCTAAAAATCAAGATATGGGTAGTTAAGCGCGTGTAGTAAAATTACATGCTATGAAGTACACCACAAAAAATAACCGCCTAAAATCGGATATTTTTTTAAAATTACTTCTACACATAATTACTTAACCAACTGATTTGGATGTGCTTATTAAGGTTTCCGAAACCAAATCTGGACTTCGGTGACTGCCGAAACGGGCGATCCGTCCCTTACCGCCGGCTTCCAGAGGGGCCCTTCCCGGACAATGCGGACCGCATCCTGGCGTAATTCACCCGCTCCGTGTGCCAAAAAACCGGACAGCGACCCGTTTGCATTGACAGCGAATGACACTACAACCTTGCCCTCCCGTTTCGCCGACTTGCTCCGACGATCCAGATATTCCTGGTATGCTTTCCAACCGTCGGCCGGAACGGGCTGAGGAGCGTTGATGACGGCAGCAGATACACTGGCGCTTTTTTTCCGCTGTGTTTCTGCGTGGGTCACCACCACCTCATCGAGCGTTGGCGTAAATTCTTCCAGCCGGATGGTTCCGATCTCCTGCCCGGACACCGGAATTTTCATTTCATTAAAACCGATAAATGACAGCCGCAGGGAATCATGCACGTTTACCGGGACCCGGAAACGTCCGGCCGAATCAGTGATCTCCGCATAGTTCGACTTGCTGCGCACCTGTACGCCCGGCAATGCGCTACCGGCGGCATCGACTACCCGCCCGGAAACGAAACGCATGGAAGAAGGCACCTCGGTTTTAGCCCTGTCGGAGAGCGATTTGGCAAAGGCCTTTGTAGGGAGGGGGGCGCCGGGCGCCGCCGCGGCAGGTGGGGCAGTAGTAGCAGAGACACCGGCAGGCTGTGCCTGTGTAAAACCGGCTGCCCCGGATGCACTGTCGGTTAAGGCATTCTCCCGTTCCGGATTCTGTCCCAAATCAATGGAGGCCACGGAAGGGCCAGGGGTTGTCACTTTTGAACCCGCAACAGGCGATTTAGTGGCTTCCGCCGGCGTCACCGCTGCCGCATCTGCTTTCTGAGGCGCACCGGATGGAGCGGGTACCGGTGCCTGCTTCGTTTCGGGTCGGATCGCTGCGTGCTCGGACATTTCATTTGGCGCATTCAGGAAATAAAATCCGTACAATCCCGCCGCTATCAGCACCGAGGCCGCGGCACCGTATGCCCACCATGAAACCGTACTGCGTTTCCCGGCCGAGATCCGATCTGTCAATCGCTCCCGAAGGTCGCTGCTGAGCGCCGGGATACGGGTATCTTCGTTGTACCACGCCAGAAAACCATCATAGGCATCGGCAAGCAGGGGCTCTTCCAACATCCGCATTTCGAACTGGTGCTGTTCATCCGGCGGCATTGCACCCTGATGATACCGCAGAAAATCATCAAAATCCGGAAAATTCAGGTTAGTTTTTTCCATGGCCATCCACACAAATTTTCAGGTTTCGCTTTCCGTTCTGGATATAGCTTTTCACCTTGTTCAAATCATAGCCGGTCGTGTCGGCAATCTCCCGATAGCATTTATCCTGTATGTAAAACAATTCGACAGCCACCCGTTGCGCCTGCGGCAGCTTTTTCATACATCCTGAAAGCAGGTCAACGCGTCCCTCGGCAAAGAGATCGTCCTGCTCTGCTGCATCCGTAACACCGGTCCATCCTTCCAACTCCTCCATTTCGTCCGTAGTCACAAACACCCGGCGGGCACGGAGCTTCATCAAACAATGGTTCCGCGCCACGCTGTGCAACCAGCTTTTGAAATTGGTCACTTCCTGTATTTTCAAATCTGTTATTAGTTTCTCGAATACCTGCATCACCGCATCCTTACTTTCCTCTTCATTACGCAGATATCGGTAGCACACGCCAAAAACCATTTCCATATAGGGTGCATACAGCTCTCCCAAAAGGCGCAAGTCACCCGTTCGCCGGTATTCGCTGAGCTTTTCGCTCTCCGGAACCGGTTCTCTGGTTTTACCCTGAAATAGCTTTAAAAACTTCACACAAGCCTGGTTTGAGAAATACTTCCCGCCATTTTGAACACTGGATGCGGATTAATCAAAATTCCATAAAAAAAACTTAAAAACTTTTATGGAATTACCCGACGGCTCGCATCCACCAGGCAGACACTTAAAATCGCAAAACCATGAAAATTAAAATTGCCCTTTGCATTGCCTTCGTGATCAGTGCATTTGCATTCCTCCCCGACATACTCGTTACCGGTACCGTCACAGATATGTACCAAAACCCATTGGCGGGCGTGAAGGTAACGGCCCGCGGAACCAAGATGAGCACCTTCACGGCCAAGAATGGCAAATTTTCTATCAAAGTCCCATCATTCAGCCGGTCGTTGCTGTTCAGCCTGACAGGTTACAAGACGAAGGAAGTGCGGGTTCAAAATGCCTCGATACTCCATGTTGAGATGCTGAACGAGGTGCAGACGCTGGACGAAGTGGTCGTCATAGGCTCCGAGGCGATGCACAAAAAAACAAATCACAACCAGTCCCAACCCTTCTCCCCTCTTCCGGCAGGAATGGCAGTAATGCGCAACGAAACGGAAAGCTACCGGCCCATTAACGAAAATGGCTTTCAGATTGCCGGGCAACAACCCGTAACCACCTTCTCGGTGGATGTCGACAGGGCTTCATACAGCAACGTGCGGCGATTTCTGAATATGGGTCAAATACCTCCCGCCGATGCCATCCGGATCGAAGAAATGATCAATTACTTTGATTACGACTATGCCCAACCCGCAGGAGAACACCCCATTGCTATCAGCTCTGAGATGACTGATTCGCCCTGGAATCCTGGATTGAAGTTGCTGCACATCGGTTTGCAGGCCAAAACCATTCCACAAAACAACCTTCCGGCCTCTAATCTGGTGTTTTTGATAGACGTATCGGGCTCTATGATGGACCAGAACAAGCTACCACTTCTTAAGCAAGCCTTCAAATTGCTGGTCGACCAGCTCCGCCCGGAAGATAAGCTTTCGATTGTCGCCTATGCCGGAGCAGCAGGCGTGGTCCTGCCCCCCACTTCGGGAAGCAATAAGGCAGACATACGCGAGGCATTGGAACAGCTTCAGGCAGGGGGTTCAACTGCGGGCGGCGAGGGTATTCAACTAGCATACAAGCTGGCAAAGGAACATTTCCTTCCCAAAGGCAACAATCGGGTCATCCTGGCCACGGATGGGGATTTCAATGTAGGCGTTTCCAGTGAAGGCGAGTTGCAGCGTCTCATCGAGGAAAAGAGAAAGGACGGCGTTTACCTGAGCATTATGGGCTTTGGAATGGGCAATTACAAGGACAGTCATATAGAAACACTGGCCGACAAAGGCAATGGCAACTATGCCTACATCGATAACCTTCAGGAAGCCCGTAAAGTATTTGTACAGGAGTTTGGAGGTACATTATTTTCCGTTGCAAAAGACGTAAAGATACAGATCGAGTTTAACCCCAGACATGTCCAGGCCTACCGGCTGATCGGTTATGAAAACCGTGCGTTGAAAAACGAAGAATTTCATGACGATAAGAAAGACGCCGGCGAGATGGGTTCCGGCCATTCGGTGACGGCCATTTACGAAATCGTTCCGGCCGGTGCCAAAACCGACTACCTGCCCCGCGTCGACGCTTTGAAGTACCAGCAAACAAACAGCTCAGCGATTGGAAATACGGATGAAATGCTCACCATTAAGATACGTTACAAAAGGCCGGACAGTGAAACGAGCCAGCTTTTCGAGATTCCGGTTGGTAACGGCCATCAGCCCTTTGATAAGTGTTCTGAAAACCTCCGGTTTGCCAGCGCCGTTGCTGAATTTGGGCTGCTGCTCCGCGGGTCGGAATACAAAGGCCGCTCCACCTATGATGACGTGATCCGTAGTGCCAGGGCTGCTTTCGGAAAGGATGACGAAGGATACCGGTCGGAGTTCGTGAGATTGGTCAGACTTGCCCAATCCCTTGACAAAAGCCGCGAAACAGCAAACAAGGATTGACCCGCTTAAACAAATCAGGCCGGCGTCTCAGGCCGGCCTGGTTTATCGGCAATATCGCTGTTTTGGTGACACGTGCCCACTACTCCTCTTTCAATGCCTTTAAAATCAAATCTTTACCTGCATCGCTATAATGGAGCGACAGTGCCATTTCCTGCCCGGGTTCACTCATTTTATTCCAGGTTTTTTTCAGAATATCAATCATTTTTTCTTCTGTCACTTTGGCGATCAGATCGTCGTACTGGTATTGCAGGAAAACAAGGCAAAGGGCGTTTTCCATCGTTTGCACGTCCCCGTCGCTTTTAAGTCGCTGCTTTAATACGATCTGCCTGACGCGGCCTATCAGCTCCTCATCATAACCTACCGATGCCAGAATCTCCTCAGCAATGCCTGCGTGGTATTTGGACAGGTCGCTGCGCCATTTCAGATAACCCACCCGGCCATCCGGGTAGCTTTTACGTGCGATCTCCCACCGGCCGATATGCTGGCAGCGCGAGGCGAGTAGCAGCTCCTCGTCTGCATTCGGAGCCAGTTTTTTGACCCATTCATACAACTTAATGGCATAAAAATACTCGATAGCATAGTCCTGGTTTTCCCAGATGATGTGCTCGGGGGAGCGCTTGTTGTAATTGTCAAAAAGTTCAAATGCTTCGTCGAGCTTGCTCATGGTGATTTAGATAGGTTATTGCTTATTGTGCAGCTTTGAATTTCAGGGATATTTTGGTCAGCCGTGGAAAGTCGTAGGCGGTACTCTGCGTCTTCATCACAAACGACTCCTGACTGACGTCTCCGGGCAGAACCGTCCAGCCCCCGGCCTGCTTGCTACTGTCCGGGGCGCCGATCGTGATACTCTTCCCTTCGACCTTCCATTGTAGCAGAAAAGGCTCGGTTTCACCTTTGAAGACGCCGGAAAATGTCCCGTCTTTTTTGATTTGCACCACTTCCATATACCGTTCGAAGTCAATCCCACCAAACTGCTGCGTCATTTTGCCGTCTTTGAACGTCACCGCATCGTTTACCGCAATTTCTTCGATCTTCCAATTTGTAACCGAAGTCAGTATATCCGCGGCTTGCTGAGGTGTCTCCGCCGATTTGCCACAGGATAGTGCGAACAAAGAGATCAGCAAAAGGTAGACAGATGCTGGTGTTAATTGGAAATGCATACGGCTTCAAGGTTGATGGCACTGCGCAAATATAGCCACAACCTGGTTGAACAATGGTGTGCGATACGGGGATTTGTTCTCAGTCCCGGTTGTACATGGCTGTAAATTGACTAATGAACCGTTCCGCCTCCTCCGTAATCTGCCCGGGCATCAACCGCCACGTCCAGTTGTCGTCCATCGACCCGGGCTGATTCATTTTTGCCTGCTCATCCAGGTTAAGAATATCCTGAATCGGTAAAATCGTCGCGTTAGCCACTGACGCATAGGCCATTCGCGCCATTTCCAGACATATATTGTCTTCGCTTACCGGCTTGCCCAGATAGGCCTCCATACGCTCGCGGATCCCCGACTTCTGCATCTGGCGGAACCAGCCCTTAGTTGTATTGTTATCATGCGTGCCCGTGTAGGCAATGAAGTTCGACTGGTAATTATGCGGCGCGTGATCGGATTCGGCCATGTTCTCATCGAATGCGAATTGTAACACCTTCATTCCCGGTAGATTCAGCTTATCCCGGAGCTCGTACACGCCCGGGCTCATCTCTCCCAGGTCTTCCGCAATAAATGGAAGCTGTCCTAATGCGGATTTGACTTTCTCAAAAAAATCTTCTCCCGGTCCGGCTTGCCATACACCCTTCACTGCATTTTTTTCACCGCCCGGAACTTCCCAAAAGTCGTAGAATGCCCTGAAATGGTCTAACCGGATCATATCAAACATTTCCATGTTCCGGGCAATCCGTTCGATCCACCACCGATATCCCTGCTTTTGCATGGCGTGCCAGTTAAAAACGGGCATTCCCCAAAGCTGTCCGTCTTCCGAGAACGCATCCGGTGGTACGCCGGCCATTCCCGACATCCTGCCGCTCCGATCCACACAAAACAGTTCGCGATTTGCCCAGACATCGGCCGAATCGTAGCTCACATAAAAAGGGAGGTCACCTACCAGGCGGATGTTACGCTCATTACAATACGCCCGGAGTCTTTTCCATTGTTTATCAAATACATACTGCTGCCATCTCACCATCTGGCACCAGTCTTTTTCGGTGTCCAGCGCACGAAGAATTGCGCCTTGGTCCTTCATTCTGAATTCCTCCGGCCATTCATACCAGGGTTTGCCATCGAAACGCTTTTTAAGTAATGTGTAGGCCACAAAGTCATCCAGCCAAAGTTTGTTTTCATCAACGAAACGGTCGATTTCTGCACTGTGTTCCAGCTGGTTATAATTCCGGTACGCCCTTTCGAGCAAGACGTCTTTTTGCTGTTGTGCCTCCGCATAGTCGACTCGCGATGAGGGTGTCCGGTGGTATTCCGCCAACTCATCCGGAGCAAGCAATCCCTCTTCCGCCAAAGCATCCGGGCTGATTAGCAAAGGGTTACCTGCCCTGCTCGACAGTGCGCTGTATGGAGAATATCCCTGAGACCCTTCGGTTGGATTCAATGGAAGGATTTGCCAAATACTTTGATTGGATCTTTCCAAAAAGTCGGCAAAAGCAAATGCCTCGGGACCGATGTCCCCTACCCCGAAAGGAGATGCCAGCGAAGTAATGTGCAAAAGCACACCAGCCTTGCGCTCATTCTCCGATTTGGTTCCCTTAAGAATGGCGAACGGCAGGCCGTCAAAAAGCTTGGTTGGAAATAGTGAGGTCTCAAAATCTCCTTCCCGGTTCAACAGGACGTGATGCCACGACGGCAGCATGTTCTCCGGCAGCACAACGTGTGTATCTTTCCAATCGATTTCAAAAAATGCGCTTTGCTGTTGCCTGCATAAAGCCGCCGCGTGCAGGGGCACCACGATCACAAAAAAATCCCTCTTTTGCCGGCGGCCGAAAGCAAGTAAATGCTCCTTGTAAGCACCCCGGACTTTAAGCGGAATGTATTCGCCTGTTGTGAAAAGCGCCGGGTACTGCCTCCGCAGCTGAAACAGGCGCTGCGTGAGCCAAAGTTTGATCTTCCCGTTTGTCCGGTATTCCCAAAGTGCTTTGGGTAGTTCTTCTGCTTTGGAATCTTCGATTTCGTCCAGCCAGGCCGTCCGCTTTTCAAAATTCACCGGCCTTCGGTTATCCGGATCAACCAGGCTGAAATCCCATAACTCACATCCCTGATACACATCGGGAATGCCCGGGCAGGTAAATTTCAAAATGAGCTGCACCAGCGAATTAATAATGCCGAAATCATTGATGGAAGCCAAAAACTCGTTCAACGAATTCGAAAACGGAGAATCCGGTTGCAGGATTTTATTCAAAAAGTCCTTTGCTGCGGCTTCATATACCTCATTAGGCGCCGCCCATGTTGTGTTGGTTTTCGCTTCCCGCAATGCTTTTTGCAGGAATTCGGCCATCCGTTCCGAAAATTGGTCCATTTCCTCCCCTGGCATCGGATGTGCCCCGACCACAGCCTGATAGATGAGGTATTTGTCGTTATCGTCAAGTACTGAATCCCCTGGCTCGTATGTCAGATTGTGCCACTCCCTGGCCTTCGCAATCCATTGTTCTGCAACGTCTGTGAGCACATTAAGCCTTGCACGGGTATCCTCTCCCCTCTTCGTATCGTGCGTGGCCGTGGCGTTCATGGCGAATGGCCAGGCCTTACTTCGCTTCTTGATCCATTGATGAAAGTCGTCCGCCGAAATACCGAACCGTTCCGGAGAATCCCCCACCTCGTTGTGGCCGACGAAGCGATTGTAGGTGTACATCAACGTATCTTCGCCACCCTTGGCCATCAGTGGCCCTGTATACTGCATGCAACGCTGATAAAATTCCAGGGCCCGCCGGTTGTAGTCTTCATCACCCAAAGCGGGAATGTGGATGAAACATTGTTCCAAAAGTTCCACAGCCGTAGAGAGGTCCAGCTGCTCGCGGGTAATGGAGATCAGAATATCTTTGATGCTTGTGATTTCCTCATCGGGCAACGGCATACTATTGCCGTAATAACGATAAACCGGACAATGGATCAGGAACGCGGCGATCACGTCCCGGATGCGTTCCAGTCCGATTCGTTCCAGCGTCTCCTGGTCGGCGAGTTCCAGCTCGGCAAAAAGGTGTGTCAGGTTATCCAGCTCACCCGCCATATGCCCATACAGTATCTCGGCTTTTTTGGCCGCCAACTGATCTTGCACAGCGTCGTTGTTGCCGGTCAACTGCCTATAAAACTTGTCAAACAACTCCGTCGACGGCGTATAGGTAAGCAAATTGTTTACCGTGGCCAGAAAATCGTATCCCGTGGTTCCCTGTATCGGCCAGCTCGTTGGCAAGTGCTCGTTCTTTTCCAGAATCTTTTCCACCACAATGTAGGCGTCCTCTCCTGCCATTTCGCGCAACCTGCGCATGTAATCGGATGGATCAAACAGCCCGTCCACATGATCTACACGTATTCCCTGGAAAACGTCCTCTTCCAGCAACCGATTGATCAGGCTATGGTATTCATCAAACACCTGCCCATTTTGGATATTCAGACAGATCAGTCCGTTAACCGTAAAAAAGCGACGGAAATTGATCTGCTCCTCGGTTTTTTGCCAGAGGTAAAGCACATAATTTTGCTGGTCAGCCAATTGTCTGATTTTGGCACCGTCCCGGTTAATTTCGTCCAATGCTGCGTTCAACCCAGTGGGTTCATGTTCAAAAATTGCCCTGAACTGCATGAGCCACTCGTTCCAGCCCGAGGAAAATAACATGGGTTCCTCGATAGCGAGCAGGCTATCCAGCTGGTCCGTCAGCTGTTGTATAGATTCGGGGATGCCGCCATCCAGCATCTCTAAAACTGTCATGTAAGACGAGGGACTCAGCGGAAAGCGTGACCCGGCATAGTCCAGTGCCAGACGATAGCCTGTGTAGCTTATTTGTATTTCATGGCCTGCGATGGCCTCTTCCAGCGTCTTTTCCAAAAATGGAACCATGATCCTGCCTTTGAACAGGCGGTTATTCCATGCGATATCGAAGTAGTCGGCATACAACGACTGCATTCCCTTTTCGAGCACATCCATCAACCACAGATTGCCGGAATGAAATGCCATATGATTCGGGACGATATCTTGCAGCCAGCTTATACCAGCTTCCTTCACACTTCGGCTTACTTTTCGAAGTCCCTCCATCTCACCCAGCTCGGGATCGATACGCTCCGGATTGACACCGTCGTAACCATGCGTGCTACCTGCTACGGATTCCAGGATTGGGGAAGCGTATACAGCGCCTATCCCCAGCTTTTTGAAGTAACTGGTAAGGTTCTGTAAATCCTGAAATGTGAATTTCTTCTGAAATTGAATGCGGTAGGTAGAAAGGGGATTATGCATGTTGCTGATGAATGGTACATCACCGGCACATTAAATATTATGCCAGTTGCCGCAACGAAGCAGGGGATGCTGTTATCTTTTCAGTAGCTCTCTGAGCACGGGAATCTCCAATGGTTTGGAGAGCAGTTGAATGATGTATGGATTCGATTCGGCTTCCTCGATATCCGATGAGTCGACCGTAGAGGAGATCATATAGAGCCGGATCTTTTCCCGAACCAGGCCGGGCAGGTTTCCGTACTGCTCTGTAAATTCAAATCCATTGATACCAGGCATTTGCAGATCAAGCAGTATTACCGTCTCGGGCATGTCTGCTGTTTGCTTCCGAAGGTACCCGATGGCTTCCAGCGGGGAACTGAAAGTCCTCACCGACCTGGTCAGTCCACTTTTCAGGAGCAATTTCTCCTGCGTAAAGAGGTCAAATACACTATCGTCGATTATGATAAATTCCATTATAGCTTTGAGAAGGGTCTAGATTAATACAATGATACTGTATACAAACCAAAATCAAACGCACTAGTCCACATGCCTCTAACTATGTAGAAATAGTTGTCGCGAATTAGCTACAAAGATTTTAAATCTAAATGAGAAAATGGCCATAGTTAACCAATACTTTCCAGACTTTAATTATGCGGAAACTGGGTTGGTTACTTTGGCCGCCATTCCCTGTCCGGAATGAGGGCAGCCAGGCGTTCTTAATCTGGCCCGGTTAACGTGCCATCGTTGAGCAGTCAGATCTGAGTAGAGTGGGCTATGATAAAAACGGACGTACCACCGGGAAGATGGCCGTTTTGACAATGTACGTTATGAAGTTACACAATAGATCACTGTTCCCCTCAATTTCCACTATTTTTTTCTGACAGAGGATTACTGGCTGCGGCACAGGTGGAAGCACGGCCCAACCACCTGATTGCCAATTGATATTACCTATCCACAAACGGGTATGCTTTCTGACAAACAAAATTCCGGCTACCTCAAATCGGGCGGGCCGGAATTTGATACACACACTACAACGACTGTCTTTATCCTACGTTCAATAATATTTGATTTTGTTTCTGAGAACGATCAGATAAAACAACCCAAACCAACGATACACAAGTCTTTTCATGGTCAGCACATTTATTTCTCTCGTGATAAGTAAAAGTTAATTGCAATGAGTGAAGCGACGGTCGTTGTCACCAATCCGATCCACCATACTCTTTTTTTCATTTCATTGTCTGTTTACGTAAAAATGCTGCTTGCCCGGTACAAACATGATCTAAATATCGGCGCACTGATATGATTTTACAGCATCCGATTCCCAAACGGCGCGGTTGGGATAGTCAACGGAAATGCCCGCGTGATCTCCGTCCCGGGCATGAAGTGTAACTATCGCCAGTCGGGCCGGAAAATGACGATCAGCAAGATAAATAGTGAAGTGACAATCACTGGCACAGCCATAAGCCAGACCAGCACCGACGCCAGCGTCAGGTCTCCGAACCATATAAAGAAAATTGACACAAGAATGATTGAAGTGATCAGGCCCGAGACGAGCCAGAAGTAATGCCGCGGCTCTTCCAGTTCCTTTTTCCTGAGCACGTAATATAGATAGTACCCTGTCAGAGCCAGAACGGCTGTGGAATCAATGATGAATCCGGTTAAATACAAAGTCATTTCATTAGTCGGTTATTGATGAATCGGAGGTTACTTGAAGCGTATAGCAAAGTTATTGACCCGGCGAGCTAATAAAAATGGGATGTACAAACGGCGAGGTATCAATGATTAAATGGTCAAATTAATTGGAGATATCCTTACCGATTCACCCTCTTCATACCCATTACAATAATCCGTTAATAAACTCAAAACCACCTTTTAGTCATTAGTATTTACATTCAGTTCGGATATGTTTACATTACGCATTCAGCTGAAATATTCCGTTGCATGCACCGCATTCTGGCACTCTGGCTTTTGGGTTTTCTGTGGTCTGCTGATCACCTGTCGGCTCAGTTTATATTTCAGAATCTGAATGAGGATGATGGGCTCTTGACAAAATTCTCGCGTTGCCTTTACAAAGATAAAGACGGATTTCTATGGATTGGCTCCGCGAACGGCCTTTACAGGTTTGACGGGAATTTCATAAAACGGTACCAGGGTCCTACAAACGAAAAAATTGTGACGACAGCCATTCAACCGATAGATTCCGAAAGGAATTTATTGGTAGGGACAACCAACGGGATCAAAGTGTTCAACAAGGAGACCGGCGGTTACAGAACGGACTCAAGATTTATTGCTTTATCCAAGGAGCGGATCGTGGGCATAAAACGGGATGGTTATGGACGCTTATGGATCCTCTGCGATAGAAACATATTCTTATTTGGTAACAACAAGGTAATTTCCGTCGAGCAGATCATTCCGGGTGCCGGTCGTTTATCAGACTTCGAACCCAATCTCCTCAACGGGGGTACGTTCTGTTGGGATTCGTACAGAAACGGCTTTTGGGTCGGTGGCAAGCAATCTTCCTTCATCGATTGCAAAAAGAACATGGTCTACGACAGCACAAACTGCCCCTTCTTCGCACCTATCTTGCAAAAGCGTTTTATAACCGCTATAGCTCTTGACTCTCGCCACAATTTGTGGTATTCGTCTGACGCGGACTTTACCCTGAACTACCTCGATTTCCAAAGGAAACGTGTGGTCTCGTACAATGAAATTGAGGGAAAAAAGTTAGCTGCGGCAAGCACACTGCTTTTTATCGACAGACACGATCGGCTTTGGGTATCGTCATGGAATTATGCCGAGTATTTTAAAGAACCCAACAAGCCATTCGTGTCGATTCCGTATAGCCAGGATGCTCCTTACTCCTTAGCCTACAGACGGTTTTATGATGTCATAGAAGATTCAGAAGGTAATCTGTGGTTCGCAACCCTTAATGGTGTAAGTAAATTGTCGTATAATTCACCATTTCGTAAAATCTACAAACTGCCCAGCTTTCCCTTTTTTCTGGAAACGGGCTTTGCGCAAGCCAACCATATTGCTGTGGCGGATTCTTTGATCTTTGTCTCCAAGTCAGACGGACTTATCAGGTTCCATGCAGGACATACCGATTATAAACGGTATGTCATAAGCGAAGACACACTGCATAAAAATGAATTTTTTATGACTGCAAAAGTAGGCCGGAATTGGTGGGCATCGGGTGTCGCCGGTGTCTTTATAATTCGAGGAGGAGGGGAAAAAATAGAGCCGTTCAAAGGCATCAGAAAAAAAAATGGATCCGGGTCCAGTAATATCATTTTCCAAGACCAAAAAGGTAGAATTTGGTTTCATGTAGAACGCGACGGCCTCTATCGCTTGAATCCAAAGACCAATCGTTGTGAGCGCTTTGACGGCACAGACCCTAAAAACGGATTGTTCAAGTACTCGTATGTGCCAAGCTTCGTCAAATTAAGAAATGGCAACATTGTTTTTGGAATGAATGATGTTGGACTAATAAAATATGATTTAAAAGAGGACAAATTCTCCCCGATTGAAATAAAAGACTCCAAGAATCTCAGAGTCGGTAAAATTGTCGAGGATAAAAACGGTAATTTATGGGTAGCAATTCTGAATAGGGGAGTCTACCAAATGGATCTCCAAGGCAAACTTCTGGACAGCCTGGACTATAAACTGGATTTTTCCTTTGCACTTTCTGTTAATCTCGCTTTTGATGCCCGCGGTGCACTTTGGGGCAGCAGTGCAGATGGTTTGTTTTTTACCTACCCGGGCAGTAAGGAAATTACCCGCGTTAAAATAAACCTGGGTAAAACACTTCAGGATTACTGGAACCAAATTTACATCGATGACAGAAAGGTGTACGCTATAATGCTTGATCATGTTGTCGAGATAGATCCATTTAAATTCTCGTCCACGCCGATACAACGGCCCCCACTAATCACATCACTACGCGTATTCGGTAACGAAATATCAGATTACCTGCGATCCGGAATTGAGCTTCAGCCGAGCCAGGATTTTGTAACATTCCAGTATACATCGCTGTATCACCGCGACATCCCTTCCTTGCAATACAGTTATCAGCTGGAAAACATAGATGAAGACTGGGTGTTTGCAGGTCGAAATCTCACAGTCAGCTATAATAGTTTAAAGCCCGGAAGGTACATTTTTAAAGTAAGAAGTACCGACGAAAGCGGTGCATGGATGCAACAAATAACAGCCATACCAATAAATATCCTTCCCCACTGGTGGCAGACCTGGTGGTTCTTCATGCTGGTCGGCTGCGTGTCCTGTGCGTTCTTGTATCTGATATACGATAGTTACATCAAGAGGAAACACAAAAGGGAGCTTTCCAAGACAATCGAATACTTTGCCAATTCAGTTTACGGTGAAAATTCCGTCAACGAAATCTGCTGGGACATCGCCCGAAATTGCACCTCACAACTTCGCTTCGAAGACTGCAGCGTATTCTTGTGGGATGAGGACAAGCAAAAGCTCATCCAAAAAGCCTCATATGGCGCAAAAAATGGTGACGAGAATGAATTGATAGATCCACTCGAAATCGAACTTGGAGTAGGAATTGTGGGCCTGGTTGGAGAAATCAGGAAAACGGTAATCATACCAGATACTTCCATTGACACCCGCTACATTCCGATTGACAAACGAAAACTATCTGAAATCTCCGTCCCGATCATGCACGAAGGGAAACTGATCGGTGTCCTGGATTCGGAGCATACCCAAAAAAACTTCTTTACTGAAGAACACGCCCGCGCCCTCGTCACGATCGCCTCTATTAATGCCAACAAGATCGCAGAAGCACAGGCGGAAGATGAAGCTGCACAAAAAGAGCTGATGTTGCTTGAAATCAACAGAATGCTGGCGGAAAGTCAACTGATGGCCCTGCGCGCGCAAATGAACCCGCATTTTGTATTCAACTGCCTCAACAGCATTCAGGAATGCATCGTTACGCAGAAATATGCCGAAGCCAGTACTTACCTCAACAAATTTTCCAAACTGTTCAGAATGGTTTTGAACAACTCGGACAGGAATCTGGTGACCATCGAAGAGGAGAAAGATGTTTTGCAGCTCTACCTGGAACTGGAACAAATGCGATTTGAGCAGAGCTTTGTCTACCATATCCACATTGACGATGACCTTGAAGCCGATGAGATACTGCTCCCCTCCATGCTGTTGCAGCCTTATGTCGAGAATGCAATCTGGCATGGGCTCATGCATAAGGACGGCTACCGCGAACTTCGCATCTCGTTTGACAAACTGGACGACGAAGTTTTCAAATGCACCATCGATGATAACGGGATCGGACGAAAGCAATCATTTGTGATCAAGGAGCGCAACTCCCACACCAAGCGACATAAATCCAAAGGCCTGCAGATCGCGAAAGACCGGCTCGATCTGATCGACAAGCAGGGACAACATGCCTCAGTCGCCATTATTGACAAATATGATGATCAGGGAAATGCGACAGGCACCCTGATCGTGATCGAACTTTCGACTTCTCTGGAGAATACCTGACTTACACTATAATCACCCATAAACGTTATGATAAAAACTCTGATCATCGATGACGAACAAAAAGCACGAAATGTTCTGAATCACTATCTGAACAATTCGGTATCCCAGGACGTAGTGGTCCGGCATGCTGAATCGGTCAAGGATGCACTCGTCGTACTGGAAAGTTTTGAACCGGATATTGTGTTTCTGGACGTAGAAATGCCTCATCAGAACGGCTTCGAGTTTTTACTCGCCCGCAAAAATCCGCCCTATGACATCGTCTTTACAACGGCCTTCAATCAGTACGCCATTCAGGCCATCCGGTTCAGCGCGCTCGACTATCTTCTGAAACCTGTGGACCCCGAGGAGCTGCAGGCGGCGGTTAACCGCCACCTCGAAAAGGCCCTGACAAAACCAAAGCAACAAACACAACAGTTGTACGACAACCTGGTCCACAATATGGAAAAGAAAAACGTCCGGGATTTCCGGCTGGCTGTACCATCCAGCGAAGGTGTGTTCTTCTTTACATTGGATGAAATCCTCAGGCTGGAAGCGGACAAGAACTACACATCCATCCACCTGATCGGCAAAAGACCGTTCCTGGCCAGCAAGACGCTGAAACACTTCGATGAGATGTTGTGTGAATTTAACTTTATCAGAACACACAAATCACATCTCGTCAATCCGAAGTACATCAAGCAGGTTACCCACAACAACCAGTTTTTACTCCTGTCGGATGGTTCCCGCATTGAGATATCCCGGAGAAAGAAGGAGTTGGTACAGCAATACCTGAAATTGAAATAATTCTTTACAACACCTGCTGCTCGAAAAGCTTTTGCAAACTCTCCCAGGGATCCATACAGAATCCGGGATGGACCTTGGAGACTTGCAAGACCGTGCTGCGGGTGGCAGTGAGCCATCGGAAACGCGATGAGGGTGGCAATTGGGCAATCGGACCACCTTGCTTGTCTCCGTTACAGATCATTTCAAAGGAATGCAGGTAGCGACCGATTTCAGTCAGATCAAGCGTCGGGGCAAAGACCGTAAGCCGCTCGGTATCGATCCGGTATCGGCAGCTGAGAAACCGCGATGCGGGGCAAAAGATCACGACACCAACATTTACAAATTCTTCACGCTCCACGCGTGGTACCAGGCGCATTACCGCGTACTCGTATAAAAGCTTATCTGGCATCGTTCGCTCCTTTTACAAAGATTTCAGATACCGACAGGCGGGTCTCAAGGTAGCCGACATAGGCGGCGCGGTGCTCATCCGCAGACTCAAATGGCGAATCGCCGAGCAACCAATCGTCGGGAATCAGCCCGACGACTGCCGGGATTATCCCACCACGCAGGCGAGCATTGAATTCCTTGTCAACCTCGGCCATCTGGGAGGCCTGACGAAGCAAAACGTGGTCCTTCACTTGCGCGAACGGTCGCCGCGCCTGTTCCTCCCAGTTTTGCCAGGAATGGTGAAAATACAAAGCAGCCCCATGGTCTATCAGCCATAGCTCTTTATGCCACATCAGCATATTGGTGTTCCGGACAGTCCTGTCTACATTGGTGAGAAAACTATCCAGCCACACGATCTCAGAAGCCAATCTTGCATCGACCTTGGTAACCACGGGATCAAAAGTAATCGCACCCGACAAATAATGCATGGCCAGATTAACACCGGTGCTTGCTTTCAGAAGATCCTGAATTTCTTCATCCGGTTCGGTTCTGCCAAAAGCTTCGTCCAGGTTCGCAAAGACGATCTCAGGTACTTTAAGGCCCAAGAAACGCGCCAGCTCCCCGCCGATCAGTTCTGCGATCAATGCCTTTGTTCCCTGCCCGGCACCCCTGAATTTGAGCACATATAAAAAATCATCGTCCGCTTCCGCAATCGCGGGAAGCGAGCCACCTTCACGCAGGGGCGTGAGATAACGTATTACATTTACCGTTCGAAGGCCGACAGCATTCCCATTCATTGCAGCAAACCGGATCAATTGAAAACGCCCAAGATAACGATTAAAAAAAAATTCAGCACGGTTTAACGATTAATCATCGTCCAAAGCACAGCGCCAATGCTAATAGCAGAATTTTTATATCAAAATATTTGCATTTAATATAATCCTGTTTATATTTATAGAAGTAGTTGTACACAAAAAACCCTCTGATCAATTTGCCAAAATTTTACCTGAAACTGCTGCTGTCGTTGACATGCTGCCTGGGGGCAGGTATGTCTGTAAGTACAGCCCAACCATCTAATGCTGTCTATCCTGAGAAACAAACCAATGGGGGTAGTGCCGCCGGTGGCGGACTTACCGGCAGCTTCTCCGTGGCCGATCCCGACAATGTGAAGAACACCGCTTCGAACATCAAACCTAACAATAATTATGCGCTGCTCACGGCTTCCAGCACTGCCGGCACCTCCACTGCATGGATTCAGCTCGAATTCCCCGCAGAAGTGGCCAGCAGTGCGGGAGCACCGGTAACAGTTTATGTGAGAACCAACAACAATACGACGGCCCTGCTGGGCGGCGGGGTAACCCTCACCGCACGGGACAAGGATGGTAACACGGTAACACTGTCGGGGTCGGGACACCAGACCTACTATACGCCCGATGGTAGCGTTTTCCTGGCCATCACGCCCATTGCCGCATTCAAATATGTGAGAGTAACACTGGCTTCGCCGATCGCACTGGGTTCTAATACATTACAGGTGTATTATGCATTTTACGGACCGGGCGCATTGAACACCTCTAACCCCTACCCATTCAGTGTGTCGGACTGCGGCGCGCCGAACGTAACGACCAAAAGTTATTCGGGACTAACGCTCGGGAGTTTTGATGTCGTCAATGCGGCCAATGCGATAGACGATCCCCTGAACACGGCCTCATCTTTTGTCTCGACCGGAGCAGCGCTATTCAACGGACATATCCGGCAAACGTTCTTTTTTAATGGACCATCGAATCCATCGGATGCTGTACGGGTCGTCCTTTCGCAAAGCGGCTCATTCGTAGCCCTCAGTCTCGCCGGCAGCCTTACTTTACAGGCATATAACGGCTCCGCGCCCGTCGGCAGCGCCACGCTGGTTAGCGCATTACTGGATGCCGACCTGCTGGGCTTGCTGGGCTCGAACAATGCGCAGATCGCGTTCTACTTTGCTCCGAAAGATGGAGCGAACTCGGTCTTATTCGACCGCGTCGAACTGGACCTGAACATTGGGTTACTCGGCCTGGGCCTGGGCAGCAACGGCATTAATATTCACGACGTGAGAAGGGCACCCGATGTGCCGGCTGCCACCAATGCGTCCGCCTGTACCAATGTGGGTACAGTTGCACTTTCTGCACTCGCACAGCAGTCAGGAATCAGCGGAATAGGCTCTTTTACTTACACCTGGTACACCCTGGCGCGCGGAGGCACCTTGAAATCGGGGAACCAGTCGTGGACCGCCACGGGGCTTACGACACCGGGTACGGTGTCCTATTATGTCGATGTGATCAAAAGTGGTTCGGGATGTATCGTATCATCCCGAAAAAAAGTGGACGTGTCCGTGGTGCTGCCTCCCGTATCACCACCGGTGGCACTCTATCCTTAAAGCATTACAAGTTTACCCCTCTATATAATCTGTTCATTTTAACCTACCGGATTTATGAAAAACCTCTTCGCCACCGTCTGCACAGTGTTCGTTTTGTTATTAATGACAAACATTTCAAAAGCAGGGACTTACTACGTCGTCAATGGGGAATCATTCTCCCTGTCTCCGGCAGCCGGTTCCAATTTCTTTCAATATATCTGGACCATCGACCCGGGTACCGGACAAATTCTTGAAACGCTCGACAATGCCAGCGGAGGTGTGCTCAGCCACACTTTTAGCGACGCAGTATCCTCTCCCGCCATACATAAGGTAACACTAGGCGTTCTGCAACTGGCCGGGGGCTGTTTGTCGGAGCTGATCGAACACACCATTATTGTACTCCCTAAACTAACGGTCAGTATCACAGCGGATAAAGAGAATTTTTGTACGGATAAAGATGTAAGTGCAGACCTCACCGCCACCGTCTCCACAACCGTGACCGGGCTGGGAACCTATGGCGTAACCATTTCGCCATTCGCGTGGAGCAAAGGCGGCGCACTGATCAGTGGGGAATCCAACGCAGTCCTGCACGTGACCGAGGATGCAACCTACTCAGCCTTGGTAAGTTACGTCCTGCCTACCACCGGAACCTATCAGGCTACCGCGTCCAAACTTCTCAATTCCGTGACAGCCGGTACAAAAACGATCCTTCACAACCTTCCTGTACCAACGACGCCAGCCATTACACTGAACTGATTTGTCTGGCCATCAAAAATCTGCAACAATGATTCGCTACATTCTACTCACCGGGATGCTCCTCCTGTTGGGCTATGCGTTTGCGCAAAGTCAGACCAGGGAAGTGTTCATGTGCAGGGATGCCACGCTCAGGATCAGGGCAGAGTCGGCTGGCGCGGTGCGTTTTGATTGGTATCACGACAATGTAAAAGTTACAGGCTCCGGGTCGAGGGAGCTTGCGGTAAGTGAAGAAGGTACTTACAAAGCCGTGGGGTTGAATGCAGATGGCTGCGCTTCTCAGGAATCGGTTTACATTGTCGTGAAACACCACAAGCCCGCTGCGGTTGATGACATTGCTTCGGGAAAAACGAATGCAGATTTGATCATCGACGTATTGAAGAATGATCAGTCTGTATGTGCAAACCTCGATCCGACGACGCTAACGGTCGCCACACAGCCTGATGTGGGAACCGTACTGAGTGCCAACGGACGGCTAACGTATACGCCAGCCCGTGATTTCGAAGGAGAGGTAGCATTCAGCTATCAGGTGAAGGATATGACCGGGCAGTTGTCCAATGCAGCGATGGTCCGGATGGAGATTGTGAAGGACCCTTTGCCTGTCAGGTTGATCGTCTTCGATGTCCACAGGAACGATGCATATGCCATTCTCGATTGGAGCACTTCCGGCGAAATCGACAGCGACCACTTTCAGGTCGAGCGGAGTAGTGACATGCAGGCATGGACGGCAATCGGAGAGCAAAAGGCAGCATTCAGCAGCAACGCAAGGCTGGATTATCAATTCGTGGACAGCCTGCCCGCATCCGGCCTGAACTATTACCGCCTCAAAATGGTGGATACCGACAGCTCCTTTTCGTACAGCAGGGTACGTTCTGTGCATTTCCCGGAACTATCATGGGCTGAGATTTTTCCAAACCCGGTAGACGATCAGTTGTACGTCGTGATCCGCAACCCGAAAGTCAAAAGCTTCCGGATGATCAGCAACGCCGGAACAGTCCGGCTGTCGAAGCTGATATCAGGTTCCCATTTCACGATCCAAATGAAACAGTATCCGATCGGCATGTACTATATCCATTTCGAACAGGAAGATGGAGCCGTTAAAATTTTCAAGTTGATGCATAATTAGATCATACCCCGGTACTTGCCGGGGTACTGATTTTGTCAGAATGCATAAAAAACCTCCTTGCCTGCCGCCGATAACGCGACTTTCCGGACAGAACCCGTCCCGCGGAAGCCGAATGCTACGCCCAGGATTTTGATGGGGCGCTTGGGTACCGGAAATTCAAAAGCCTGCACATCGTTGATCGCATACCGGATCTTTCCCCCGGAGCTGTTACACGATACCCGCACCCAGTCAGAGAAATTGACACCCAATGCCGACAGATCCGCTTTTTTTCCTGACAAATAATCGTCGACGCTCATCAGGTTCAGGTCGGACACACATCCTTTTACCGACAATGGGATCACAATGGGTGTATCGTCGGTGATCAACGAGATATAGGTGAGCTGGCAAGCCGCGGCGCCCTCATTGTATTCATTTCTAACTTCTGAACTGAAAGCAAAATCATCCAATGCCACCGGCTCAAAATTACCGACATTGAAAAACTTGATCAGCGGAGGCTCCGGCTGCATCGGTAAGTTCTTATCCTCAATGGTCTTAACTGCAGTGCCCATCCTACCCTTGCCGACAAACTCGTTCACCTTCAGATAAACCGGCACCGGAGCCTTATCGATCAATGCCGACCATCCTTGCGTCCCGATCACCAGCCTGTGTTCCTGCACTACCTGGTCCCCGATTTGCAGTTTGGCTTTGTATACACCCGGCTCATAATATACGGCGGTGTGTTTATGCAGCGTCTTATCTACCAAAACCTTCTTGCTGGCGTCCCAGGATTGCTGGATGAAGACCGAATCCGTGGGTGAAGCGGTTGCATCGTAGGTGAAAATGACAGAGTTGGGAATGCCTCGTGTGACCGGCTGACTACCGAACATATACACCTTCTTTTGCAATTGCGGCTCTCCCTTGTCGAACGCGAGCATGCTCACCACGATCAGTGCCAGCGCCACGGTCGCGATACCAGCCAATGTTCGCCACAGCCTTGCCTTTCCCGGTCTTACAGCCGCCAGCGGCAGATCAGTCGCTGTCCCCGGTATCGTTGCAGCCGTTTCTGTATCGCGGCCCTCTTTTACAAAGCTGCGCCAATCCCCGAAGCCGGCAAAGCGTGCCAACGTATTCAAAGTTGTACCACTCGGCAAATGGTTGTATTCCACTCTGCCCCATATCCGCCGCAATGTGCTGGTGCTAAGAGACACCCCGGTTTGGAGCAGTATGGCCTCGCTCAGTGCTTCAAAATCGGCAGTCTGCCAGCTTTCGGCCGGCCCCCAGTCCAGTTTCCTTTCAATGACCGCCTTGCAGCGCTGCAACTCATTTATTTCAGAAACCATTGTGAATGAGCGTGATATAACTTGAAAAAACTTGATCAGTACTTGAAAACCTCCCAAAACGCGTGTTGCGCTATGTTTGCTACAGACAGAGCAACAGCCGGCCGGCCGTGCATTTCAAACGAGTAACAAATATTTAAAAGATGTACAAATTAAGCTATTTATTGTCCATTATCTTTTCGCTGGCTATCGGGCAGGTGGCAGCGCAAACCATCTTCGTCAACGGTGCCAGCGGAGACGATGCAGCAAACGGAAAATCCGAAACCCCGGTGGCAACCCTGCAGCGCGCTGTGGATCTTGCTAAAACTTATAAAACCGGTGAAAGTGTGGTGATAAAGGTTGCACCCGGCCTGTACACGCTTCGCGACAAAGTCACCATCGATAAGAAGAATACCGAAGAAGCCTGGCTCACCATCGAAGCGAGCATAATGCCCGATGATGCCGAATGGAAACCAGCCCACATGCCGGTGATCCAGTCGGTATCCGCAGTGAATTCGACCACCCAATTCCGCCATGCGGTCGGTTTTTTGGTGAATGCAGATCATGTGCGTATCCGGGGACTGAAATTCACTGGTAATGCCAACCCCGATGTTCAATACTACTATCCCGTGAGTCGGAAGGATTCCACCTTGACCGGCCTGGATGTGTCGCAGTGCTATTTTGTCGGAGAGCGCAACGCTGCACCGATACAGGGAAGCATATGGGCACAAGGCGCGGGCATACACGTCGACCATTGTATTTTCTACGGCACCAAGAATGCCCTCCTGCTCTTTATGGCTATCAAGGATTTTTCCCTGAAAAACTCCGTCATCGTCGGTGCCTACGAATCGGCGGTCTGGTTTGGGGCGTTCAAAGAGGATTTTGTGTTTGAGAACAATATCGTATCGAATTCCTCTTACCTGTGGCTGCGACCGGAGAAAACGTATCCAAAATACCATTTCAAAAACTGCCTCTTTACAGCCATGCAGCACGAAATGGGTTATTATACCAAAGACGGGGCTGTTCCCTCCGACCGCAATGCGCATACCGAAGACCAGGTGATCCGGTCAGGCCAGCTCCTGCTCAGCGAAGTGAAGGTCAATGGCCTGCCGCAGGATTATCTCAATCCCTTGCCCACTTCCGCAGGAAGGAATCTGAATGCCGGAATCTTTAAAAAAGCTACCCGATAAGCAACACCTTTTTGACCCATTTCAAACTATTAGCCATGAAAAAAAACATTCTGATTCTCCTCAGCTGTGTGAGCCTGGCCGCATTTGGCCAGAAGAAGCCCAAAGCCACCGAAAAGGACCCGGCCATTCAGGTGGCACTAACCCCCGAAAACTGGGACGCGCCCGGCGGGAATGCGGCGTTCACGACTCACGATTCAAGGCCCGCATTGAAAATCCTCCCCAAACAAGGACAGGTAATCTTGAAAAACACAGTCTTCACCAATGGAACCATTGAGCTGGACTACATTCCCACCGACCAAAGGTTCGCTTCGATTTATTTCAGGTACAAAGACAGCAAGGAAAACGAACTGTTTTACTTCCGCACACACCGGGCAGGCGATACAACAGGTATCGAAGCGGTTCAATACAGCCCCGTCACAGACGGCGTCAACCTCTGGGACCTGTTGCCTCATTTTCAGAGCCGCGCCAACTTCCAGAATAAAACATGGAACCATGTCAAACTGGTCGTCTCGGGTTACCAGCTGCGCGTATATGTAAACGACATGCAGCAGCCGGTCATGGAAGTGCCGCGTATGGAAGGCAATGTCACGGAGGGCACCCTGGCATTCGAAGGGGAAGGCATTGTCTCCAACCTGGTCATCAAACCCGGGGAGACGGAGGGGCTTCCTGCCTACGCGGGTACAGACCCGGTAGCGGGAGACCCGCGCTACCTGCGCAAATGGCAGGTAAGCCAGCCCGCCGTGCTGCCCAAAAATGTCGACTTCAGTCTTGACCTGATGCCGAATGCCGAAACGCAATGGGCACCGCTCTGGGCGGAAAGAAGGGGTATGATCAACCTGACACGTAAATTCGGCATGAGCAAAGAGCGCAGGATTATCTGGATGAAGGTCAACGTCAATTCGAAAACAGATCAGAAGAAGAAAATGGCGATGGGTTTTAGCGACGATGTGTGGGTGTTCCTGAACGGCCGATACCTTTATGTAGACAAAAACACATTTGGCTCGCCCATCATGAAAGAGCCCGCCGGAAGATGCTCCATTGAAAATACATCATTCGTAGTTCCGCTCAAAGCCGGTAAAAATGAACTGCTGGTGGCCCTGGCCAACGATTTCTACGGATGGGCATTGATAGCCCGGCTCGAAGACATGGACGGGATCACGTTGGAATGAATGGGATAACCCCTGGCGGCCAGCTGGCCGCCAGGAATGGATATCAGCTGTTTTTCAGCACGATTTTCCCGAACTGCCTGCCTTCGTGCATATAGTCGAATGCAGCCTGAGCCTCGGCGAGCGAAGGGTAAACCTTGTCTACGATCGGCTTGATGCCATGTTCGGACGTGAACGCCAGCATATCTTTGAATTCCTCCGGCGTGCCCATTGTTGTCCCGAGTATCGACAGGTTCCGCCAGTATACTTTGCTGGGGATGATGTTGCCGATCGGGCCGTTGGTGCCGCCAAAGAACACAATGCGCCCGCCGGGCCGGGCCACCTCGATCAGATCCCCGAACCCGCTGCCGGATGCGCTGTCGATCACGACTTCGAAACCGCCGGTCAGCTCTCTCGCCTTTTTGAACCAATCTGCTTCCTTATAGTTGAAGCCATCGATTGCGCCCAGCGCCTTGGCCTTGTCGATCTTGTCCTGCGAACCCGACGTTACATACACCCTGGCGCCTGCTGCGATGGCATACTGCAACGCGAGCAGCGCTGTTCCCGCGCCGATCCCTGTAATGAGTACCTGCTCTCCCGCTTTCAGCTGCGCACGCGTAAACAGTGCTCGGTACGTCGTCACACCCGCCAACGGCAATGCAGCAGCTTCGGGTGCTGTGAGGTGGGCGGGTTTCGCGTGTACATATCGCTCGTGAACTGTGATGTATTCCGCAAATGTGCCGGGTTCGGGGTTTCCGAGAATTTTGAAGTCGCCTCCGAAAGCAGCGGGGTTATCACCCCAGTCGTGACTGGGATTGATGATTACTTCCCTGCCGATCCATGATACATCCGCACCCTCTCCTACCGCAGTTACTGTACCGAATCCATCCGATCCCAGGATCAGTCCTGATTTCGGACCGGCGTACTGCCCTTTTTGAATCCAGACATCGCGGTGGTTCAGTGAAGAATAGGCCAGTTTAATTAAGACCTGGCTGGCTGATGGCACGGGGGTCGGCACTTCCATGATCGTGAGGGGCCGGTTGGTGTCTGTCAAAAATGTCGCTTTCATGATTAATGCCTGATTGACAAATATTAATGCAAATTTGTACCGAATAGAGGTTATTTTTGCAGTACATATTTTCTATATTCCGGTATATTTTAATCAAATGAAAGAGAATCTTCACCAGCCGTTTGAAATCATCTATAAAGAACTGGACGAATGCCCCAAGCCGACTCACCAGCATAATTTCTTCGAGCTGGTCTATATCATCGCAGGGACCGGCTTACAGGTGATCAACCAGAATACGTTCCGCTACACGGCCGGTCACATGTTCCTGCTCACGCCCGAAGACACGCATTCATTTGATATCGAAACCACCACCAAGTTCTTTTTCATCCGTTTCAATGATATCTACATCAAGAAAAACACCTGGCTTGCCGGTGGCCGTCAGCCGGAAGATCTTTTGCAGCGCCTGGAATTCATCCTGCAAAACGCCAGCCATCAGCCGGGCTGCATTCTCCGGAACCAGACCGACAAGAGCATTGTAAAGCCGCTCGTTGAGGCCATTATCCGCGAATTCGTCAACCGGGACATGTATAACCAGGAACTGATCCGCCAGTATGTGAACACGATGATCATCCTCGTGGCGCGCAACATTGCCAAGTACCTGCCCGAACAGATCAGCGAGTCAACCGAGGAAAAAGCGCTTGACATTTTGCAGTACATTCAGCGCAACATATATAATCCCGAGAAAATCAAGGCAGCCCACATCAGCGAGCATTTTGGGATCTCAGAGTCTTACCTGGGCAGGTATTTCAAAAAACAGACCAACGAAACGATGCAGCAGTACATTACCAATTCAAGGCTCAAACTGGTCGAAACCAGGCTTCTGCACAGCGATATGCGCATCAATGAGATCGCCGCTGAACTGTCCTTTACCGATGAAAGTCATCTGAACCGGTTTTTCAAAAAGAGCAAAGGCATGAGCCTGGGCGAGTTTCGCCGCAAGCATCGGGGCGCCTCCGTCAGGTAAACTGGAATGGATTTTGATAGAACCAATTGGAAATGTGATTGAACTAAAAACCAAACCAATATGAAATCCATACGATGCTGCATCCTGGCCCTGGCGATCATGGCGCCGCTGTTATCCGTCGCCCAAACGCAACGCTCGCACCAGGAACGCACCTACCAGCGCAAAACGACACGCCATCAAGTCCGCAAGGCCGATTCATCCGACCTGAATGCGATACTGAAAGATTCGGCTAATGCAGAAACAGGGCCCATTCTCAACGACAACGGCAATGTGAACTCCACCGGCGCCATTGACGGCAGCCGCAGCAGCACAGGCCGCCCGGAAACGGATACGATCACCAGCTATACCGTAAAAAGAAAGAAAAAGGTGATCGCTCCCGCTCCTTCCAGTAATAAACCGTCCGGAAACAAACCCTGAGGCAAGGGCGTGCATTGACCCGTTATGCTAGAAAAAGAACCTATCCCACTGCACGATACTAAATCTTTTACGGCTGCTCACATGCCTTCGAAGGAGCTTCAAACCCTCTTTCATGGTGATATCAGCCAATATTTTATTGTGCGGACGGAAGAAATGTACCGGCATGTGAGGCAGGTGGTGCCCGCCTCCCGGTCGACTACGCATACGTGCCTGTACACGACCGGGGGCGTCGTGCGTATGAAGATCGGAAGTGAGTCCTACACGATAGGAAAAGACGAAATGCTCTTTGTTCCGGCCGGTCAGGTTTTTTCATTCCAACCCGGTGAACAAAACGAAGGATTCCTGTTCGTCTTCCACCAGGATCTGTTTATCAGCAAATTATCCCAAACCAACCCGCTCCATGAATTCGGCTTTCTGAGAGTCTGGAGCAATCCGCATATCCGCTTGGATGCGGTTCAATCCGCCCGCATTCTCGCACTGCTGCACCGGTTATTTGACGACTACACAGAAAACGGATTGAAAAATACCGGCCTGATCCGCTCTTACCTGGCCGCATTGCTCTACGAAGTTAACCTGAATTATGAATCTGTCCCTTCCCGCAGATCCATTGCCTCGGCGGATATCACCAATCGGTTCAGGACGTTACTGCACCTGCATATCCGGGAGAAACGGCAGGTTACCGATTATGCGTCATTGCTGAACGTTACTGCGAATCACCTTAATAAAAGCGTCAAAGGCATTACCGGCAAATCACCCACGCGCTGGATTGATGAAGTACTGGTTTCAGAAGCGAAAATACTGCTGTTGCAAAGTCGTCTTTCGGTGCAGGAAATTGCACGCTCGATCGGGTTCGAAGACCCGTCCTATTTCACCCGCCTCTTCCGGAAGTACGAGAAAGTTACGCCCACCGCATTTCGAAAAATGATTGAAAGATCCTAAAACAAGCTCATTACATCCTAGTGTGCATTCAGGTTTTATCCGGAGATTTGCATATCGCAAATGCGGTCCGCTTTTCAATCGTTCGTCGCTCCTCCATGTATTCCACCCTCATTTTCACCCATTCCCTGGCGCGCTGGTTTGTTGTGGTCAGTTTGCTTTATACGATAATCAGGGGACTCAGGGGCTGGTCGTCGCGCTCAGCCTTTTCCAAAACCGATAACCTGGCCCGGCACCTGACGGCCACGATCGCCCATATACAATTGATGATCGGCTGGGTGCTGTATTTCAACAGTCCGTTCATCGCTTATTTCCGTACCCATTTCAAAGAAGCGGTCGGACAGCGTGACCTGCTGTTTTTCGGCATGATCCATATTACATTAATGACCATCGCCATCATTGTGATCACCATCGGATCCTCCTCTGCCAAACGCCAGGAAACCGATATCGCCAAATTCAGGATCATGACGATATTTTACACGGTCGCATTCGTGATCATTTTCATAGCCGTTCCATGGCCGTTCTCACCGTTTTCGGCCCGTAACTATCTGCCAACGTTTTAAAACCATGAAATACCTGAATTCTCAAATTGGAAGGCTGCGACTGGTCGGCCTTCTGGAAGGACTGTCACTGCTGGTCCTCGTTTTCGTAGCCGTTCCGCTCAAATATGGCTACGGAGACCCATCCCTCGTCAAAACCATGGGACCCCTTCACGGCTTGTTGTTTCTGCTGTTTGTGATCAACACCATCTCTGTCGGTATTGCATATAAATGGCTTTTTCGGGAAACAACGTGGAAAGTCCTGCTCGCCTGCATGGTCCCGTTTGGCACCTTTTACATCGACTATACCATCCTTCGCCGCATTCAGCAGCAGGGGCGCGACGTCTAAGGGAAGGACAAATCGCCGAAATGAGCAATAAATGCAGCTTTCGACGATCAGGCCTGCAATACGGGCCTTGGATCGAACACCACGCGAATGTGTGTAATCAGCCCTTCGCGGACCTCGTACCAACCCGCAGTGGGTATCTTCTTTCCCGACATCTCGATCTCATAAAGTACTGCCACATTTTCCTCGCCGTATACAAGCTTCTGCACATCATAGCGCAGCTTCATCCGGGTCATCTGTTTGAGGTATTCCGTTTTCCCTTCCACACTGCCCAATACGCCTTCAAATTTCAGGTCGTCGGCCATGAATTCGCGGGCAGCTTCGTAATCATGATCGTTGAGTGCTTTCAGAAAGGAAGAAACGGTCATTGCGCTTAAAGCGCTATGCAGGGAATTCGTTACTGGTTCCATAGTTACATCTTGTTTTGTCCCAAAAAGTTTCCTCCAAAATGATGCCAGAAGTAACCAAGGCATACCTTCACATGCGGGTGCTTCATCCAGCACTCAAATGCTCCGCGGCCGGCAATTTTGAGTACTACTTAAAGACATTAATACCCGATTTTTTCGCAGGTTAGGCACGCAGCTTTTTTAAAACCTTTTCGACACGCTTGCGCTTCGACTCCTTATCAAAATCACCCAGGCGGGAGGTCAGTGTATCGATGAAGGCCGATTTGTAATCACCAGTCATAACCGTTAGTGCATTTTCGGCGTACATGGGGAGTTGGTTGGAGGGGCAGCTCAGCATTTGCTCGTTGAGCAAGGGTAACGTATCGGAACCGTATTCGGGAATACCGCTCAGCTTAATCAGAATGGAAACGAAATTATCGCGGGTAATAACCGATCCTTTGTCAGCCACAGAGGCCAGTTTGGGAATGGCAGCGTATACGATATCCGGCTTTTCCAATGCGATGCTGTTCAGCGCGGTCATAGCGCCCCATTGCATCCGATTGTTTTTATGATCCAGCAATGCTGCAAACTGCTCCGCATAAGCGGCAGTAAGAGCGGGCTTGCGGCTGCCGATCTCGTAGAGCACCTTAATGCAGTCGTGCTGAATATCTTTGCTTTTGTTGGAGAGATTTTCGACCAGCTCGCCAATCGCGGCGTGATCGTCGTTTGCTGCGATTTCCACCGCCAGCTCCTGATTGGGTACTTCATCGCGGCGATTCAATGCGGACGCCAGCCTATTCGTAACAGACATAGAGCTCTGATTGATTAGTTGAGATCACCAGGTACACTCCTGATGCGCCGCCCAACTTAGGAATTCAGGCGCGGAAATCAAAAGCACCTTTTCTCAGGTTGATACCATATTCCAAATAAGCCTTCATAGAGGCCAGAAAGTTCGCCCAACCTTCGGTATTACCGATCAGCCAGTTGATCCCGGCCTCATTGAGTTCCATCGTCCCTTCGGTAACCCGCACGACCGTCGATGCCCCGCCCGCTCCGAACGGCTCAAGAACAATCGCCACAAGCATTTCAGCACCCGGCTCGCCCCAATAAAAGGAGACATACCGGTCCTGCTCTACCTTGCCAATGCGCACAGGTACGTTCATATCAAATTCAGGAAAGCGCCAGACCAGCTCCTTTGCCTCTTCCATCCTTCCGGTACTTTCCGAAATAAAGTAATGCGACATGCGGGCCGGATCTACGATCGCTTCGAATATCTCAGCGGCAGTCTTCGAGATCTGAATAGCCGCTTTGATTTCCAGTCTTTGATTTTCCATGCTTAAAAGTTTGAGGACCGTCCTTCTTTTGGTTTTCAGGCAAAAGACAATCCGTTTTCTATCAATACCTCTTTTAATTTCCTGACTGCATTGGGACCCATACCGTGATATGCCAGCACCTGCTTTTCTGTCTTCCGGGCAAGCTCGGCCAACGTGTGAACCCCGTTGTTCTCCAATGCCCTACGCGCGGGCGCACTGATCAGCAGCATAAACCCCTCCTTTGGCTTGCGCTCCGACTCGCAAACCGGGCATGTGGGACAGTCACTGCTTTTATAATAGCGATGTCCGTTCGGACATATTCTCGGTTCGTTCGTGTTTGCTGCCATGGTAATGGCAAAGTTATCGGAATCCCTGTTTCCGCCAGCGGGGTAAACGCGACTTATGGCAGGGGCAATCGCGACGATTTCAGCGCTTGCGATCAGGATAATGCGCGTTGATACACGCGATCGCTTCGGCTTGCGTCAGCGCCGCGAAGTTCCGGTAACGATGATGGACATCGATGATCTCTTTCAGGGCCTCGTCCACCAGAACCTTATTATCCCAGGCTTTCAAATGCGCCAGCACTTTGAGCAGGCAACCTTTCTTGTAAGCTATCTGCCCGATCACATGAATGAGCGTGCTGCGTACCCTGGCTGTTTTGTCGTGCTGTAGTTCCTGCAAAAGCGGGAGGATATCCTCGGGATGTTTCCTGCCCCGGAGCTCGATGCCGTGGCAGATTTCGCGCCGGATCTCTTTGTCGTCATGATGCAGGTACTCCCTGGCCCAGGCGAGCACGGGTACGGGGTTAACCTCCCCCATTTTCTTTACCGAGCCGATCACCGCGTTGCGGGGAGCGTGGTGCGGGTCGAGCAAGCCCCGGTCGAAAAAACCACGCACCTGTCCGAAATGCCGCTTGCCGATCTCGCCGGCAGCATTAATGACCGTCTGCCTGACCTTGAAGTCGGCATCGGGTAAAAGCAGTGCAAGCGCGTCCAAAATAGGCTCACGCAGCGCTTCGTCGTCCTCATAGAGGCGCCCGGTTACCAGGTAGGCCGATTTGCGGATGTAAGTATCCGGATCGCGATAATATCCCAGCATTTTCTCAGTCGTTCCACTATCGAGCGCATGCCTGATGTCCTGCCGGATGGTAGCGACCAGCCCGGATCGTTCAGTTTTCGAGAGATCATAAAATGCCACGGAACGCAGTGTTTAATGAGCGGACCCAAAGATTGAGATATGTATTGCTATAAACAAAAACCCCGACGGAAATCAATCCACCGGGGAATGCTATATAGACAAACGTTGAGTAATTACAATGGGTGCGAAGAATAACCTTAACTCAACTACTTCAAATTAATTCTATCGGGCTACTAAAATACCGCATAATTTGCAGATCATGCAAAAAAATGGTGATAATCGTCCAAAAAACTATCTATGTTGATTGGCTTCTGCAAAATTGCCTCGAAAATATGGTCGGAAACGACCTCAGCTTCTCCTCTTTTGTAATGCGCATAATCTTCCACCAATCCCTCCGCCTGCCAATCGGAAAAACCCACGCCTATCAGCATTTCATGTAAAGCCGCAGGGGGTACATCGACAAACTCAACGGCACGTCCCAAAGTGTCAGAAAGCTTTGCGGCCAGATCCTGGTGTGAAAGCGCTTCCGGTCCGGTGAGGTTATAGGTTTTACCCTCGTGACCGGGCCCGGTCAACGCCGCCGCGGCCACGCGGGCAATGTCGCGGGTGTCGACCATACTGATCCTGGCATCTCCGATTGCGCCAAAGAATTTACCCTGGTAAACAATACTGTCCCGAAAACCCAATAACCCCTGCATAAACAGGTTCGGGCGCAGGAAAGTGTACGTCATGCCGGAATCCCTGATGCGGTTTTCCACCTCTGCATGATAGCGCAGAAAGCGTACCGGTGAAGTGACATCGGCCGCCCATTGCGACAGCTTTACGATATGTTTCAAACCAGCCTTCGCGGCGAGCGCGACAAAAGTGCTTTGCTGCTTTTCAGCCAGTTCGGATGAATGGGTCAGCAGGAATGCACGCTCCATACCGGCCAATGCATTTTCCAAAGTCGCAGGCTCATTGAAATCACCAATTACAAGCTCTGCCCCGGGCAAGCCGGCCAGTTCTCCGGCACGGTCCAGTGAGCGGACCATCGCCCGGAACGGAATATTGCGGGACGAAAGAATTGCGGTGAGCTCACGGCCTATCGTGCCCGTTGCGCCGGTGATCAGAATGCGGGGAAATGCTGAATTTGACATATTTGATGCTTTTTGGTTGATTGATATGTCAAAATTAGCCTCCCGGTTTTAGGGAAAATTGTAAGAAAACGAAGCCGTACCTAATCCTGCAATGCAAAAGGCCGGCTGGTATGAACTACCAACCGGCCCTAACGTAACCTCCGGCGTTGCGACCGGCAGCCGCATCCGCTACTTTTTCTGCTGCGACAGGAACGTGATCAACGACGCAAATTCCTCGTAAGAAAGCTCATTGGCCAAGCCCGGAGGCATCATCGAGGTTTCCATTTCCTTCCGCGAGGTGATATCAGCTACTTTAATCGTGTTTACCTGTCCTGCGATGTCACGGATCACCAGCTTTTCAGCCGATTCCTCCGAAACAAAGCCCATATAAGTTTTATCCCCTTTGGCAGTAATGAGTACCGACGCAAAACCCTGCGAAATGGACGCATTCGGTTTCAGGATCGATTCCGCGATTTGCTCACGGTTCATGATCGAGCCGATCTGGCCCATAAACGGCCCTTTCATTACCTCGCTTCTGCTCAGGCTATGGCATGCCACGCAGCCTTGCTTTGTGAACAGCAGCTTTCCCGCAGCCGGGTCGCCCTTGATTTTGGCCATCGCCAGCATTACATCCTCGATCGATGCCTGCCCAACCTGTCCCTTTTTGTTGCGGATCTTTTCAAGATCTACCTTGACCTCTTCTTTGGCAACCGCCACTTCCTCGCCGCCAAATTCGGTGATACCCATGCGGTTCCGCCCGTTCAGGTCGGCAAAAAACGGCTTGCCCGCTTCATCAGCTTTGTTCCATTCCTGAGTCAGGAAGTCCTTTATCTTGCCTGATGACGCCCATTCGATGGCTTTGTAGTAAGGCCCGTGCGTGTCCGGGCGCGTGCTCCACCACCAGGAGCCATCATAGTCGGCTTCCTTTTTATAGATTCTGCCCAGGGTCGTCAGGATCTGCTCTTTCAATGACTTGTCATTGGTTTTACCATAGGCTGCAATCAGTCCATCAACGGCTTTCTCATCGTGCATATAGCGTAACGCCCACAATGCGATCGTCGAGTTCCCGGTGCCTATCGCCTTCACACACGCATCCACGGCGTGCAGGGCAACAAGCGCACGCACGGCAATGTGAGGGGTAACAATGGCGGCGTTCGGGGTGGCATGCGGTCCTTCGGTCCCTTTTGCCGGTGCTACAAATGAAGCCGGTACTTTTACTTTCAAAAGCGCCTGTGCTGCTTCCGGACGGCCCAGACGGCCCAGACCTACCGCAGCGGCGATCTGTACACGGGGCGAACCATCCTCCATCGCTTTCAGGAACGGCTCGATGGGCACTTTCGCGATATTCGGCTTGCGATCGGTCAATGCCCGCAATGCAAATTCACGCACATCGTTGTCCGAGGTCAACTTCACCAGGTTTCCGATGCCTTCTGTACCGGCAGCCTGTCCATAGGTAAATATCCCCGCAGCCCGTACATAAAGCGGCAGGTTCTTGTCGGCCGCAATGGCCCACGAAGCTTTCGCAGCGTCTTTACCCGGCCGTGCCAGCATCTCCTGCTGAGCAGCGAGACGCTGCACCGCACTCTCGGATTTCAACAAAGCCGCCAGCTCCTTCACCGAAGCCTTTTTCAGGTCCTTAAACGCCTTGTACTGCCAGCCTTTCGGCACGGCGCGTACCACAAAGCCTTTACCGGGATTACCCGAGTAACCCGCGCCATCCCAGGCTGCCAGATACACCCTGCCCGAAGCGTCGATATCCAGGTCGGTAACCTGCGCGAGCTTGATAAACTCCTCTTCCTTTTGCTGAAATGTAGGACCATCGGCCGTTACGCGATGCACATACACCTGGCTGCGGCCCCAGTCGGCCATCATGGGCACACGGTTGTATTTCGCAGGCCAGTTAGGATCGTCCATGAAGAGCGAGCCTGTTCCCGAACCGCCCCCGAGGTCGATCAGCGCTGGAATGATTTCTTCTGTAAAATTTTTAAACAAAACCGGATAGCCATACTCGCCCGACTGTATCTGATTGCTGAAACGGATATTCCAGCCACCGCCGTCATTGGTATTGTCACGGGTAAAAATGTTCATATAAGGATCGATGGCCACATCGTAAATGTTGCGCATACCGTGGGTGTACACCTCCATTTCTGTACCGTCAGGGCGAACGCGAACGATACCGCCACCCAGTTGGGTCAGTTTCTTACCGGAGCGGTCCACTGCGTCATGGAAACCGAAGTCGCCGACGGCAATGTAGATCCAGCCGTCGATACCCATACGGATCCCATTGGTGGAGTGGTCGGTGCCCCTGCTTTGAAGGAACTTAGGTGAGCTGATATTCCGGATCAGCGGCTTGGAGGGACCATCGGCAATGCCGTCATGATTCTTATCTTCAAAAACCACCAGATCCATACCCGACGCCTTGCCGGTTTCCTTGGAGAATGTCGTATGCAGCACAAATACCTGATCACCTTGCGAGATGATACCACGAGGGTTGTCCACCTGTGCATAAGTAGTGTGCTTATCTACCTTGCCATCGTTGTCTGAGTCGACCAGCTTTACAATGCTGCCTTTTCCGGGCGTCTTGCCCAGGGAGCCGATCATGTCCACGCCTACGTACACTTCGCCCGTAGGCGCTACCGCCAGACAGGACGGGCTGGGCGTGAGGTCGTGACCTGCGAAATGCGTTACGCTCAATTCTGCCGGCCAGGAGGCTGCATTAGGAAGCGTGTCGATGCGGGTGAGGGTTCTGCTCTCCGACCGGCTGTTATCTTTTTGCAGGATACCGGTAGTCGTCCAGAAGAGGATGAGGAGCCCCGAACAGAGGCTTAATGTAATTTTTAACATATAAAATTTAACAAAAATAATTCAACCCGCTCAGCGCGAGTTCATTGATACAGTACGCATTACTAAAATAGAACGGGAGGTATAACTACTCAAAAATACCTTCCACATTGAAAGAAAAGCCGTGCAGGCCCCGCAAAACTGCTCATTTCCACGGAAAGCTATTTCTTTTGGTACAAAGCGAAGCGCATAAACAGCTCCGGCAATGCCTCCTGCTGGCCGTGCAGTGTTGTAAAATGGAAGTGGCGGTCGATCGAAAGCCCCTCCACATCGACGATCCGGCATTCTTTGCTTTGCAGTTCCTTCAAAACCGCATGCACTGAAATGAAAGCCATACTATCGGAATGGAGAATGTACAATTTCATGCTCTCGCTGCTGCTCAGCTGCATTTCCACCTGCAAATCCGAAAGATTCAATCCGATCGACTTCAATGCATGGGCGATGACTTCCAGGGTTCCCGAGCCCGGCTCACGCAGCAAAAGCGGTATTTGCCGAAGCTGGTCTGCATTCACCACACCCGTCACAGCTATTGGATTTCTGCTGTTGGCGACCAGGACGATCTCGTCTTTCAGAAACTCGGTATACTTGATGGCCGAGTTCTTTGAAAACCCCTCGATCACGCCCAGGTCGATTTCCTTCTGCTGCAATGCATGCTCGATCTCCTCGGTGTTTTTGGTGGTGAGCGTCACTTCGATATGATGGAACTTCCGGTGAAAGGCCGCCAGAATGGGAGGCAGAATGTACTGCGCAGCCGTTGTACTAGCCCCTAACCGGAGTTTTCCGCTGTTACGCTGCGAAAGGCTGTTGATCTCGAATTCGAGGTTCCTGTAAATGTCGAAGATCTGTTCGGCATGATGCAGTACGATCTCGCCCGCCGGCGTCAGGCTGATCTTCGACCCGCTCCGCTCGAAAAGTTTTGTTTTCAACTGATTTTCCAGCTCGTGAATATGCTTTGTCACCGCGGGCTGGGTGATGAAGAGCTCCGCCGCAGCTTTGGTGAAGCTCAGCCGGCGCGCCACGGTCTGGAAAACTTGTAAGCGAAAGTCGAAAACCATTTGTCAAAACGAAATTCCTGTGTTTGAAATCCGCCAGCAAATAAACGCTATTAAGTTTAAACGACCCCAACTCGGCTGGCTACACATCAAACAAATTCACCCGTCGGCGTAACCCTGGCGCGTGAAAGCAATGTCCGCAAGCGGATTCCCCTTGTTCGTATTCGGACACTGAAAATGGTAAAATGTGGTCTGAGTGGCCAGAAATAATGCTATTTAAACCCGGCACGCCATTTGTTATACATTTAAAGAAATAATCAAACCACCATGAAGGGAACCTATCTGGGAGAATTTGAAGAGGTAGTGCTGCTGGCAGTCGCCATACTGGCGGGCGATGCCTACGGTGCGGCGATTACCAACGAGATCGAGCAGCAAATGGGCCGGTCGGTGAACCTGGGCGCTGTACACGCTGCATTGCACCGGCTGGAAGAGAAGGGCCTGTTAACGTCCCGCTTGGGCGGGGCCACGCAGGAACGCGGCGGGCGAAGCAAGCGCTTTTTCACGGTAACCATGGCCGGAACCCGTGCCCTGGACAATATCCGCGAAATACGCAATCGTATGTGGGGCAGCATCCCCAGACCTGCCTGAGCCATGAAGCCGATCACACCTCAACCGCCCAAATGGGCCGGCACCCTCCTTCGCTGGTTTGTCGCCACGCACCTGCTCGACGAGCTGGAAGGCGACCTCTATGAGCTCTTCACCCAGCGCGTACACCAATATGGCGAGCGTCAGGCGCGTCTGCGGTATGTGAAAGATGTTTTCAGCCTAATGCGGCCCAGCCTGATGCGGCCCAGCCTGACGCGGCCCGGCCTAATGCGGCCCAGCTTAGTAAAGCCTTTTGCATTCAATGGGGCCGGGCATTCCTCCGGGACATCTTCAATCCAATATTCAGCCATGATCAGAAACAACTTTAAAATCGCCTTCCGGAAACTTTGGAAGCACAAAGGATTCTCCTTTATCAACATCATGGGACTCGCTGTGGGCATGTCGGCTTGCTTTGTGATCGCCTTGTATGTGCATTTCGAACTTAGTTACGATGCATTCAACCAAAAGGCCGACCGCATTTACCGGCTTTCACCAGACCTCAAAACCAGCTCCGAGACCCTGCATTACAGTATCAGCTCCTGGGCTTTCGCACCTGCAATGCACAATGAATTTGAAGAAGTGGAGGCTTTCACCAGAGTAGCCACCCGCAATTATCTGGTGCGGAAAGGGGACCTGAAATTCAAGGAAGAAAAAACCGTGTTCGCCGACAGCTCCCTGTTCAGGATATTTGATTTTAAAATGATCAGGGGCAATCCCGCAACGGCACTAAGGGAGCCGATGAGCATTGTTTTCACCGAAAAAACCGCCCGGAAATACTTTGGCGACGGCGACCCGATCGGACAGACATTGCTGCTGGGCAACGAAGGTATTCCTGCTACCGTGACCGGCCTGATGAAAGAGCCTCCCGCTAATTCGCAGATCAAAGGCGATCTTTTTGTTTCGATGAGTTCCTACACACAACACTTCAACAAAGGGATCGACCAGGATTGGGGCGCTTTTGGCAATACATCCTACCTGCTGCTCAAACCAGGAACGGATCCGGATAGGCTCGTCGCCAAACTGCCCCCGTTCCTGGAAAAACATGCCGGGAAAATGATGCGGGAAAACCAAATGCAGATCACCCTGCTGATGGAGCCATTGCTGGATATCTACCTGCATTCCAAACGTAATGCCGAGGAGTCGGGCAACATGGCCAATGTGTATACCTTTGCTGTGATTGCCGCTTTCATACTGCTCATCGCCTGTATCAACTTTGTAAACCTCACCACGGCACGTTCCTCGGAAAGGGCACGTGAAGTAGGCGTTCGCAAGGCGGTTGGAGCAGCGAGATCGCTCTTGACCCGCCAGTTCCTGAGCGAATCGGTGCTGGTGGCCCTCGTCGCATTTGCCGTTTCCGTGTTGCTGTCGGCGGGCGTTATTCCCCTGTTCAACGACCTTTCCGGAAAAATGATCAGCACGGGCATCCTGGACGAATGGCGCTGGGTGATCGCATTGTTCGGCGCGGCCCTGCTGATCGGCTGCGCTGCCGGTCTCTATCCTGCCTTTGTCCTCTCTGCATTTGACCCCATCACCGTGCTGAAAGGACGGTTCTTTGCCAGTACAAAAGGCATTATGCTCAGGAAGGGGCTGGTAACCGTGCAATTCTGCATTTCCATTGCGCTGATCATCGCCACAATGGTCGTTTATACGCAAGTCCGCTACATGCGCAGCCGGGAAGTGGGTTTTTCCAAAGATCAGATGCTCGTTATCCAGGGTACTGCGGACGCAAAGCGGAATGCGTTCCAGGAATCACTGCTGCACATCAGGGGCGTGGCGTCCACGGCCGCCTCCTCACGCGTTCCCGGTACGAAAAACAACGAAGCCTACTCCGAAATCGAGAACGCCCGGGGTGAAATGCAAGCCGGGAACCTGGAAACGTACAGCGTGGATTTCGATTTTTTGAAACAATATGATATTGAGCTGGCTGCCGGGCGGCTGTTTTCCAGGGAATTTGGTTCGGATAGTTCCAAAGCACTGGTGATCAATGAAGCTGCCGTAAGAATGCTGGGTTATGCGACGCCGCAGGAGGCCATTGGTAAGAAATACAAACAATGGGGACGGGAGGGGACTATCATCGGCGTGGTGAAGGACTTTCATTTCAAATCATTGCAGGAACACATCACACCGCTCACATTCCGGTATCTCGACTGGTGGAACGGCGAGCTGATTTCTGTCAAAATCGAAGGAGACGATGTCAAGGCGGCTGTGGCACAGATCGAAAAGGAATGGACGGCACAAAATCCCGACAAACCGTTCTCCTACTACTTCCTCGACGAATATTTCGACCGCCAGTACCGCGCTGATGAGCGTTTTGAAAAGCTGTTCTTCCATTTTGCGGCACTGGCCATTTTCATCTCTTGCCTCGGCCTGCTGGGGCTGGCCTCCTACTCTACCGTGCAGCGAACGAAGGAAATCGGGGTTCGAAAGGTCATGGGAGCTTCCGCGGCGAGCATTGTCCGTCTCTTGTCCGAAGATTTCCTGAAACTGGTGGCGCTGGCATTCGTTATTGCCTCCCCCCTGGCCTGGTTCGGGATGCACCAGTGGCTGCAAAGCTTTGCTTACCAGACAGAGATACCCTGGTGGATATTCCTGACGGCTGCCATCCTTTCAACGCTGATCGCATTCATTACGATCAGTTTCCAAAGCATTCGTGCGGCATTGATGAACCCTGTAAAAAGCCTTCGCAGTGAATAGGCCGCCCGCACCCCCGCATTGGCCGGGCCGCCTCCTGCGGCTGCTCGGCGCGCCGCACCTGGTAGATGAACTGGAAGGTGACCTGCAAGAACTGTTCGTTCAGCGCGTGCGTACCCTGGGCATACGGGAAGCACGGATGCGCTACATCAGGGACGCACTGAGCTTGCTCCGGCCTTTTCTATTCAAAAGAGAAGTTTCAAAATATCCGCAACCCCTTTTCGTCCAGCCTGCCATGATCCGTAATTATTTTAAGATCGCCATCCGTAACATGTGGAAAAGCAAAGGATTTTCCGCAGTCAACATTACCGGGCTCGTCACCGGGATCACCGCTTGTCTGATGATCCTGCAATACGTAAGTTTCGAGCTGACCTTTGACCGCTTCCATCGTGATTTCGATCGCATCTACCGGGTTACCAACGACCGCTTTCAGCAAGGGAAGCTTATCCAGCATGGTACGATCACCTATCCGCTGGTCGGCACAACGATGGCCCGGGATTTTCAGGAGATAGAATCCTATACCACCCTCTCCAACCCGGGCACTTTCAAACTGCAACACAACAAAAAGGTGTTCGAAGAAAAGGGCGCTTTCGCCGACGAGCATTTTTTGTCGTTCTTCACGTTTCCGCTGGTTGCCGGTAATGCGGCCACCGCTTTGAAAGCGCCCAATTCCATTGTGCTCTCCGAGAGCAATGCCAGGCGCATTTACGGTGCCCAGCCCAAAGACTATCCTTCGCTCATCGGCCGCAACGTCCTCGTCGATCTGGACGACCAACCCTATCAGATTACCGGGATCATGAAGGATATCCCCTCCACATCGCACCTGGAATATGGGGCACTTATGTCATATGTCACCCTGGAAAGAACCTGGGGGCCCTGGATCAAGACCAGCTGGGAGGGCTCGGATATGTGGCATTACATTAAAATAAAACCCCACACCAACCCGGAAGCGCTGGTACAAAAGCTGCCTGCTTTCAGCGACCGTTATTTCCAGGGCGATAAGGTCTCCGGCAGCGTAGAAAAATTCGGTTTGCAACCACTGTCCGAAGCGCATCTTTTCTCCGATTTCGAATACGAAATCGGAAACGTCAATAATGGCAAGGCGGTGCTGACCATGCTGGTTATCGCTGCATTCATTCTGATCATCGCGTGGATCAACTACATCAACCTGTCCACGGCCCGCTCGCTGGAAAGGGCTAAGGAAGTGGGGGTCAGAAAGGTCGCCGGCGCGACTTCCCGCCAGCTGATCTGGCAGTTTCTGGCCGAATCGGTCTTTTTAAATGTAATTGCCCTGGTGCTTTCGCTCGCCTTATCGGTAGCGTTACAACCTGCGCTGAACAAGCTGGTCGAAAAACCGCTATCCCTGTCCCTGCTGACCGGCGGAGGATTTGGCGGGCCGGCGATGCTCTTTGTTTTGGCAGTTGTGTTTCTTTCCGGTATGCTGCTGTCGGGCTTCTACCCTGCATTTGCATTGTCTGCATTCAAAGCGATCAGCGTCTTGAAAGGTAGCTTCAAAAGGTCGGTCAAAGGCGTATGGGTGAGGCAATCCCTGGTGGTGTTCCAGTACACGGCATCGGTGGTGCTGATCGTGGGTACTATCATCGTATTCCGCCAACTGGATTTTATGCGGAAGGAAAATCTCGGTTTTAACATGGACCGGATGCTGGTGCTCCGCGGGCCCGAGCTGACCCGCTGGGATTCTTCCACCATTACCCGCATCAGTGCATTCAAATCCGAACTCCGGCGGTACCCGGCCGTACGGGCAGCCAGCGCATCGACGAACCTGTTCGGCAACCGGCTTGCGCGGACTTTTAATGTCAGGCGCGTTGGTTCCGGTCAGGAAAAAGGGGCTACATTCAGCCGGATGGACGTAGATCTTGATTTCTTTCATACTTACCAGATCAAAATGCTGGCCGGGCGCGACTTTATCCCTACCGACTCCAATACGGATCCTGCGAAGGTCAGCAATGCGGTGATTAATCTTTCGGCTGCCAGGCTCCTGGGCATGCCCGACGCCGTATCGGCAATAGGCCAGAAATTCCTGCTGTATAACCGTGAGTGGGAAGTCGTGGGAGTGGTCAGTGACTTTCATCAGCAATCATTGAAGCAACCCATCGAGCCGATCATATTCCGTCCGTTCTACACCCTGGGCGGCTATTATTCGCTTAAAATTGCCACCAATGATCTGGAAAAGACCATTGGCCTGATCAAACAACAGTATGACAGCTTTTTCCCGGGAAACGATTTCTCGTATTTTTTCATGGATGAGCAGTTTAACAAACAATACAAGGATGATCAGGTTTTCGGTAAGGTGATCAGCTTCTTTTCTTTAATGGCCGTACTGATCGCCTCGCTGGGCATATTCGGGCTATCGTCGTACTCCATTGCCCAGCGTACCAAAGAGATCAGCGTCCGCAAGGTGCTCGGTGCATCGGTAAGCGGCATTGTAGCGTTGTTGTCGCGGGATTTCATAAAGCTCGTACTCGTAGCGATTATCATAGGCTGTCCTGTCGCCTGGTGGGGCGTGCGTATGTGGTTGAATGATTTTACCTACAAGATTGATATTGAGTGGTGGATGTTTGCCCTTGCAGGTTTACTGGCGATCATCATCGCTCTGGTAACGATCAGCTCCCAGGCGATCCGTGCTGCACTGGTAAACCCGGCCAAATCACTCAAAAGCGAGTAACAAGGTCATTATCCGAAGATCAAATCCGATAGAAATCCATCGACAGAACAGTAGGAGGCCGGTTATCCGGCCTCTTTTGTGGATACAAATCCAGGTATTTCAAAATGGGCAAAACACCGCTTCTATCCGGCCTTCTCAATCGCCGCCGCTTCATCTCGGCATCGTTACAATCTTCTGCCGCGCTGGCATTGTTGGGCCCGCAGTTCTCGGTAGCGGGCAAAGCCGTTCAGGCCTTTACGGTAAAGGAAATCATCGACCTGATCCTCAAAGAAGGGAACCTCAAACCGATTCCGGACACGGTCGATACCCTCAAATCCGGCAGCCCGGATCAAACCGTTACCGGTATTATCACCACCATGTTCGCGACGGTGAGCGTCATCGAGCAGGCCGTGAAACTGAAAGCCAATTTCATAATCGCGCACGAACCTACGTTTTACAACCACCGCGACGATCCGGAATGGGTGAAAGGCAACGAAGTGGTCAAAAAGAAGCAGGCATTGCTCGAAAAGCACAAAATCGCTGTCTGGCGGTTCCATGACTACTGTCACTCGCTCAAACCGGACGCGATCCGTTACGGTGTCGTCGAAAAAGCAGGCTGGACGCAGTACTATAAAAATGAATCTGCTGCCTTGACCATTCCCGCTACCACGCTGGGTGACCTGGTCAAGCATCTGAAAACCAAACTGGGCATCCAAAAGCTCCGCGTCATTGGCGATCTCGGTCAGTCTTGTTCCAAGCTGGCCATCATGCCCGGAGCCGCAGGCGGGCAGCGGCAGGTATCCATTGCCGAATCCGAAAAACCCGACGTCCTCATTGTGGGGGAAACACCTGAGTGGGAAACGGCGGAGTATGCACGGGATGGAAGGTTATTTGGTTCAAAAATGGCCTTGATCATCCTCGGACATGCCGTGAGTGAAGAGCCCGGAATGGAATATTTTGTGAAGTGGTTACAGCCGAAAATTGGCGGATTGAAGGTATCTCACATCGCATCCCAAGATCCGTTTCAGTGGATCTGAGCCGGCCGGTTAGTACACCGGTGCTTTACGAAAACCGCGCTCTCCGGAAATAAAACAGAAAAGGCCGTTCCGGGTAAGATCGGGAACGGCCTTTTGCATTGCAATGCATCAAACAATCATCCCATGCGGGTCGATCACAAACTTTTTGGCGGCGCCCCTGTCAAAATCCGCATAACCCCTCGGCGCGTCCTGTAATGTAATGACCTCCACATTAACAGCCTTCGCGATCTTGATCTTGTCCCACAGGATCGCATTCATCAGATTCCGGTGGTATTTCATCACCGGGCATTGACCGGTATAAAACGAGTGCGACTTGGCCCAGCCCAAACCGATACGGATGCTGAGGCTGCCTTCCTGGGCTGCTTTGTCTTTGGCTCCCGGGTCACCGGTCACGTAAAGGCCCGGAATACCGATAGCGCCACCCGCACGGGTGACAGCCATGGCGGTGTTCAGCACCGTGGCGGGCCGTTCTTCCACGGCATGTGCGCCATGGCCACGGGCTTCGAAACCAACGCAATCCACAAAACAATCCACTTCGGGAACGCCAATGATGGCTTCAATGGCCTGTTCCAGCGGCGTGTCCTTGGTCAGATCGATTACCTCGCAGCCGAAGCTGGCGGCCTGGGCGAGGCGTTCGGGAATCATGTCGCCGACGATCACGACGGCCGCACCCAGTAAATGGCAGGAGGCTGCGCAGGCAAGGCCGACGGGCCCCGCGCCTGCCACGTACACGATCGTTCCCGGCCCTACTCCGGCCGTGACGGCACCATGGTAGCCGGTCGGGAAGATATCCGAAAGCAGTGTAAGGTCCTTGATGTAAGCCATTCCCTGATCTTTGTCGGGGAATTTGAGGAGGTTGAAATCGGCGTAAGGCACCATTACGTACTCGGCCTGCCCGCCTACCCAGCCACCCATGTCCACGTACCCGTAGGCAGCGCCCGGGCGGGCCGGGTTCACATTGAGGCAGATGCCGGTCTTGCCTTCTTTGCAGTTACGGCAGCGGCCGCAGGCAATGTTAAAGGGCACCGATACCAGGTCGCCGACTTTGATGAATTCGACGTCGCGCCCCGCTTCAATCACGATACCGGTGATCTCATGCCCAAGCACCAGGCCGGCTGGCGCGGTAGTCCGCCCCCGGACCATGTGCTGATCGCTGCCGCAGATGTTGGTCGACACGATTTTGAGGATCACGCCATGTTCGCACTTTCGGTCGCCGATCGCCAGCTTCGGATACTCGATCTCCTGAACTGCTACTTCACCCGGCTTGATGTAAGCTACTCCATGATTTTGGCACATAAGGTAAGATTTAAGGGTTAGCACTAAACTCTCTCGATCTTTAATAATTATAATAGATTCTTATAATTATTAAATCCAAACACCCTGTTCTTCGGTTTTTACTCCTATGCCCGCTACAAAAAGTTACAAATGCCCCTGCGGATGAGCCACAGGGCGCTTTTGGATTACGAAAGTTAGTGCGGAATCTCAGACCCTGACCGCAAGGATAATGCCCGTCGCCCAGATCTGCTTGGTCACCGAAAGGTCGGTACGACGATCAAGGTCATCGATCAGGCGGAGGGCCTTCTGGTCGTGGCCGTCGGGCCAGTTGGGTTGCGGAAGCATGTCGTCGATGATGTAGAATGCCCCTGGATTGAGCATATCGAGCACTTCGTCGAGCAAAAGGTATTTGCCGTGCCAGGTATCGGCGAAAATGTAGTCGTACTTCTCATTCCGATGCCCCTGTACCCAGTCCTCACCGTCGGTATGCACAAGGGTCAGACGAGGGTCGGCACCGAGGTGTTCACGGGCGATATCCAGGAAACCGGCCTCATTGTCGATCGACACCAGTGTGGCATTGGCGTCCATACCTGCCAGTATCCAGGATGTGGACAGGCCCGTGCCGGTGCCCAGTTCGAGGAACCTGCCGCCGGGCTTGGAGGCGGCGAGTGTTTTGAGCAATGAGCACGTGTAAATGT
>CBFGMV010000045.1:0-59398 GCA_965649915.1 uncultured Dyadobacter sp. | reverse complement strand
CGAGGTTGACGACGCGGTTCAGTGTTTCAGGATTCGTATGCTCGGTCACGATAAAATCGATACGTTCCACCCCTATTTCGGTCAATTTCTCCACCATCCACTCATTCCGTTCGGCCTTACGCGTAGGCGCTACCGCAATGTGAACGGCGAACGGGCGGCGTTCCACGTTGGTGGTTTCTACGACCTCGTAACCGACGTGCCGTCCCTGCACATTGAGGCGGCATTTTTGAAGCAACCCTTTTCCGTTCGTAACATAAATAAGGTCGCCTGAATGCAACCTCAGCACTTTAAAACTATGCCTAGCTTCCTCCTCATCCAGTTCAAAAACCCGAGGGTCAGGCTGATAAAATAAATGCATTTTTCCAATAATCCGGTCTCGTGGACGAAAGGCCGTCACACATCCAAAAATATACAAAAATTCTTCAAAAGCGCCAAAATTGCAATCCCCGTCAAATTCTATTCTGCCCGACTGGAAGAAAACCAGTATTATTGAACTTTGATCCTATTATTTATATAATTACGTAGAAATAACACCTGTTTTGTCTGTTTTTACAAAAATTTCCTCCGAAGGCTGCAATTTTAACACAAGCACGAGTTATTAGAAAAGTGCATTTTTTACTGACAATACTACCACGAACACAATATTATTTTGTGGAAGGTTAATTTTTCCTAACATTTATTTTTTGTAAATACATTTTTGCATTAATATTGTGCCGTTATAATTATTCGTCACCACTTTATCTAGTACTATTATGTCAAAGTCCAAGCTGGAATATATTTGGTTGGATGGCTACAAGCCGACCCAAAGTTTACGCAGCAAAACCAAAATTGAAAACAATTTTAGTGGAAAACTGGAAGATTGCGCAATGTGGTCGTTTGATGGCTCATCAACTGAGCAGGCTCCCGGCGGTTCTTCAGACTGTTTGCTAAAACCTGTTTACATTATTACTGACCCACAGCGTAAAAATGGATACCTGGTAATGTGCGAGGTATTGAATGCTGACGGAACTCCTCACGAATCAAACGGTCGTGCTACTATCGAGGACGACGATAACGACTTCTGGTTCGGATTCGAGCAAGAATATTTCCTTTGGGATAACGAAACCAACAAACCGCTTGGCTTCCCGGCTAACGGTTACCCGGCGCCACAAGGCCCATATTACTGCTCAGTTGGCGCAAGCAATGCTTACGGCCGCGAGATCATCGAAGAACACCTTGACGTTTGCCTCGACGCAGGTCTGAACGTAGAAGGTATCAATGCAGAAGTAGCAGCAGGACAGTGGGAATTCCAGATCTTCGCAAAAGGCGCGAAAGAAGCTGGTGACCAGATCTGGCTTGGCCGTTACCTGCTCGAAAGAATCGGCGAGAAATACGGTGTTTCTATCAACTGGCATTGCAAGCCTCTGGGCGCGCTTGACTGGAACGGTAGCGGTATGCACGCCAACTTCTCAAACGGTGTTTTGAGAACTGCCGGAAGCAAAGCTACTTTCGACAAAATTTGCGAAGCATTCCGTCCTGTTGTGAAAGAACACATCGAAGTTTACGGTGCTGATAACCACCTGCGTTTGACTGGAAAGCACGAAACTGCTTCTATCCACGATTTCAGCTACGGTGTTTCCGACCGTGGTGCTTCTATCCGTATCCCTGTTCTGGTTCCTCAAAAAGGATGGAGCGGATACCTGGAAGATCGTCGTCCAAATTCAGCTGCTGATCCTTACAAAGTGGCAGCCCGTATCATCAAGACTGTTAAATCTGCTATCTGATCCGCAGAACAAAACATATAGTAACAAAAAAACCACCTTCCGGTGGTTTTTTTGTTGGCGGCAATTGAAGAAATCAATCTTCTTCTTCGCTTCCCGTAAAGGAGTAAAGTGTTGGATCCAGCTCAACGGTTCCCGCATTGTAGTTTGCTATGAAATCGCTGATGATCTTGTCGTTGATCTCTGTTTTGTTCAGGCCAACTTCCAAACCCACACCGTATTCGAACTGGTCGTCGATTTCGATGTGCTCGCGAACCGTAATTTCCTCATTCTCCTCGATCTCTTCGATAAACTCGGTCAGCAAAAGCTCAGCTTCGTCTTCCTGTTCGTCACTGATCTTGTAGTTTGCCGGACGTTCGTCGGGTGAAATGTACCCCGGCATTTCCTTTTTAAGCCTTTCGAGCGCTTCGTCGTACACGAGCGTCGAGTGATGCAGACGCAGCGTGAAGATCAATGCGTCAAAAATGACCTCCTGATCTTAATAGGTGCCAACAAACTGCACGTGTGCATGCTCATTGTTATCGCCATCATCTTCGAACTCGTCGTCAACATATATAAAGTTCGCCCCTTCTGCCTGGCATTCGTTTTTGAGCTGAGCGATTTCTTCTGGATCAAATCCCGGATTCATATTTTCTTATGTTTGTTTGTACTGCAAAACTACTCCAAAAATAGCATTTCACGATACTTGGCAAGCGGCCAATCCTCATCGTCGATCAGCAATTCGAGCTTATCGACATGATAGCGGATCTGGTCGAAATAACCTTTCACTTCCGAACCATAGCATTTGGCACGTTCGAACAGGTCTTCCAGATTATTGGCCTTTTTGCGGCTTTCGGTCATTTCATGCACCAGCTTTTTGATCACTACCACATGTGATGAAATGTCGCGGATGATTTCCTTAATGGGTTCTGCCTCTTCTAGCATTTCCAGGTCTGTCAGCGAACGGGCAGTCTGTGCGAGTTTGAACTGGTATTTGACCACGGTCGAAACAATGTGGTTCAATGCCAGATCGCCGATCACGCGGGACTCTATCTGCAATTTTTTCACATAGTTTTCCAGCTCGATCTCATAGCGCGCGTGCAACTCGCGTGAACTCAGCACACCCATTCTTTCGAACACAGAAACCGTTTTGTCCGTCTTGTATGCATACAATGCATCGTAGGTCTCCCGGATATTGCTTAACCCGCGTCGCGCGGCCTCTTCAATCCATTCCTCGGAATAGCCATTTCCTTCGAACAGAATGCTCTTGGATTCCAGGAAGTACCTCTTAAGAATTTCAACCGTAGCGACCTTCTTCTCTTCTCCTCCCGACAAGCGCTCGTCCATTTCCTTTTTGAAATCCGTCAGCTGGTTCGCCACGATGGTATTGAGGATAATCATCGGCGAAGCACTATTTTGAGAGCTGCCGACAGCGCGGTATTCAAATTTGTTTCCCGTAAAGCAGAATGGAGATGTACGGTTACGGTCGGTGTTGTCGCGTTGCAGGTTCGGAATACGGGTAATGCCCAGTTTATAGTAGAAGTTCTCCCCTTTCTCCAAGGTAATCTCTCCTTTATTCACCAACTCTTCGAGCATGGATGTCAGGTCGTTGCCCAGGAACACCGATACGATGGAAGGAGGTGCTTCGTTCGCGCCCAGGCGATGCTCGTTCCCGGCAGACGATATAGACGCCCGCAGCAGGTCCGCATGATCGTGAACCGCCTTTACGACATTCATCAGGAAAGTCAGGAAGCGCAGGTTTTCTTTCGGTTTCGATGTCGGTGCGAGCAGGTTGATGCCGGTATCGGTGGACAGTGACCAGTTGTTATGCTTTCCGCTTCCATTAATGCCTGCAAATGGCTTTTCATGGAACAACACCTGGAAATTATGCTTATCACCGATCTTTTGCATCAAATCCATCAGCAATGCATTATGGTCAATGGCCAAGTTCACCTCTTCAAAGGTCGGTGCGCATTCAAACTGGCCTGGGGCCACCTCATTATGCCGGGTGCGCACGGGTATACCTAATTTCAATGCTTCGAACTCGAAATCCACCATGAATGCATTCACCCGTGGCGAAATGGAGCCGAAATAATGGTCATCGAGCTGCTGGCCACGCGCCGGGTTATGTCCGAAGACCGTTCTTCCCGACATCAGCAGATCGGGCCTCGCATAGTAAAGCGCCTTGTCGACGAGGAAATATTCCTGTTCGATACCCAGCGTCGGTGTAACCTTATCGACATCGCGGTTGAAGAATTGACAAACTCCCGTCGCCGCCTTGTCCAGCATCATCAGCGAGCGCAATAGCGGCGCCTTATAATCCAGCGCCTCTCCGTTATAGGAAATGAATACCGAAGGAATGCACAACGTTTTCCCGCCTGCACCATTATCCATCAGGAATGCGGGAGAGCTGGGGTCCCAGCCGGTGTAGCCCCGCGCTTCGAAGGTCGCACGCAGACCACCGCTCGGAAATGAGGATGCGTCGGGTTCTTGCTGAACCAATGCGCTGCCCTTGAATTTCTCGACAGCCTTGCCATCCATGGTCAGGTCAAAAAACGAATCGTGCTTTTCTGCCGTCGTCCCGGTAAGCGGCTGGAACCAGTGCGTGTAGTGCGTAGCGCCTTTCGAAATCGCCCACGATTTCATGGCTGCTGCCACCTCCTCCGCTACCTCCCGGTCGATTGTGGAACCCGAACGGATCGCATTGGAGATCTTACTGTACGCCTCTGCGGAAAGCAGGGTTTTCATTACATCATCACTAAAAGTATTGCTGCCGTAAAGGTCGGCCACTTTTTCTGTGGGAGGGGTCAAAACAGGAGAGACGCGGCCCTGCGCGATCTCAAAAGCTTTGGAGCGAAAAGTCATGTATTTACTGATTTATATTAATTCTCCCCAAAATTATTTATTTACCAATAGGAACTACTATTTGCTCCGACATTTTCATATTAGGCAGTCAACGGTTACGACAGTTGGCGCATTTTTCGGAACTTTGCGGATTGTTCAAATACACCAATGCGTAAGAGACTTGAATTTGTGGCCTTGTACGGGCTAAGCTGGGTTCTGATCTTTCAGTTTTTCCGTATTATTTTTTTGGCCTACCATTATAAAAAGGCATTAGAACTTCCGCCCTCACTCTGGGTCGCCAGTGCGCAGCATGGCTTGCCGATGGACGTTTCATTTGCGGCATATATTCTTGGGATACCGGCGTTGCTGATGATGTTTACCGGACGGCGGTGGGAATGGTATAAAAAAACATTAACCATTTACACGGCCATCGTTGCGTTCCTGATCACGCTGCTCAGCGTAGTGGACCTCGAATTATTCCGTGCCTGGGGCTTCCGGATCGACGGCACATCGCTGCATTACCTCGAAACGCCCTCGGAAGCAGTAGCCTCAATGGGCGCAGCGCCGGTGGTTCCGCTGTTGCTACTGCTCTTCGTACTATTCTTCCTGGTTAACCGGATCCTGCAAACCATCATCAAAAGGTGCACCGGGTCTTTCAGGCAAGTATCGCATCTGTTCGCAGCACCAGCCTTCCTGGCTCTCTCCGGGAGTCTGATCATCCCCATCCGGGGTGGTTTCCAGCTCGCCCCTATGAACGAAAGCGCCGTGTTTTTCAGCGATAAGAGTTTTGCCAATTATGCGGCCGTTAATGTGCCCTGGAACTACATGCGTTCGATCCTGAATGAAAGTTATTCCAAAGAAAACCCATTTACCTACTTCGGGAACGGCAAGGCAGATCAGATCGTAGGCGCATTGTACCGCACCAACGGCCACACGCAGCAGATCGTCGATACTACCGGTCGCAAGAATGTGATCGTTCTGATCTGGGAGAGCTTCACCGCCAAGGCAGTGGCACCTCTGGGCGGACTGCCCGATGTAACGCCCCGGTTTAATGCGCTGGCCCGGGAAGGATTGCTTTTCACCAACATTTACGCCAGCGGTAACCGGAGCGACAAGGGCATGGTGGCCATTCTGAGCGGCTATCCGGCCCAACCCACCACTTCCATCATCAAGATTCCCACCAAAACGGCAAGCCTGCCTTCGCTACCACGCGAGTTCAGGAAAAAAGGCTGGCATACCTCATTCTACTACGGCGGCGAAACCGAATTCGCCAACATGAAATCGTATTTCCTGCAACAAGGTTTTGACCGCATCGTCGATAAAAATGAATTCGACGACAAGGACATGAATTCCAAATGGGGTGCGCACGACCATATCGTTCTCAACCGGCTGCTCACCGACCTGGATAAGCAGAAAGAGCCGTTTTTCACAACGCTATTCACATTAAGCAGTCATGAGCCGTTTGAAGTACCCGTCAAAACAGTCATACCAGGCAATGACCCGGAACACTTGTTCCTGAACGCACTGCATTATACCGACGAATCGATCGGCGAATTCATCAGAGAAGCCAAAACCAAACCCTGGTGGAAGAATACGCTGATCGTCATCATTGCCGATCATGGCCATCCGTTACCGGAAACCCGGAAAGACAAGCCGGCTGAATTCCATATCCCCATGCTCTGGCTTGGCGGTGCATTGAATATGCCGCCCGCACGGGTGGATGCCCTCGCATCACAAACCGATCTGGCGGCCACGCTTTTAAATCAAATGCATATGCCTTCCGGAACTTTTGCGTGGAGCAACGACATATTTAATGCGGGGCGCGCCGGTTTTGCCTATTTCGCATTCAATAATGGGCTAGGCTGGATGAAACCGGAGGGCTTTCTGGTCCGCGATAACATTGGCGGCCACATCACCGAAAAAAGCGGCGTTTTGAACAGGCAGGAAGAAGAAAACAGCAAAGCTTATCTGGAATCTTCTTTCGGCGATTATTTAAAGCGTTGATAATAAAAGGTGTAATTTTGTCAGGATACTTAAAAACAATGAAAAAAGTCGCTTTTTATACACTGGGTTGCAAGCTGAACTATTCGGAAACTTCATCGATCGGACGGATGTTCGAGGCCAAGGGTTATTCCAAAGTAGAGTTCAACGAAAACCCGGACATCTTTATCATCAATACCTGCTCGGTCACCGAGAATGCGGATAAGAAATGCCGCAAGATCGTGCGGGAAGCTCAAAAGATCAATGCGGACGGATATGTAGCGATCATAGGTTGCTATGCACAGCTGAAACCGAAAGAAATTTCTGAAATACCGGGGGTGGACGCCGTTTTAGGTGCTGCCGAGAAGTTCAGGTTGGTAGAACTGATCGATACTTTTGAGAAAACACCGACCGGCCAGCCTGCGCAGGTCATCGCATCCAGCATCGACAATGCCATCGAGTACCATACCTCCTACTCGCTCAACGACCGCACGCGCACGTTCCTGAAAGTGCAGGACGGCTGCGACTACCCGTGCGCATATTGCACGATCCCGCTCGCACGTGGAAAGAGCCGGTCGGACAGTATCGAAAATATCGTCAAAGCAGCGCGGGAGATCGCTGCCCGTGATGTGAAGGAGATAGTGCTTACGGGCGTCAACATCGGCGATTTCGGCCTGCGCAATGGTGTTCGGGAGGAGACCTTCCTTGATCTGGTGCAAGCATTGGACGAAGTGGAAGGAATCGAGCGCTTTCGCATTTCTTCGATCGAACCAAACCTGCTTACCGACGAGATCATCGAATTCGTGGCTCAATCCAAACGATTTGCCCCGCATTTCCATATCCCATTGCAATCGGGCTCCAACAAGGTCCTTGGCTTGATGAAGCGCCGCTATAAAAGTGAGCTCTACGTAGAGCGTGTGGCGAAGATCAAATCGCTCATGCCGGATTGCTGCATTGGGGTGGATGTCATCGTGGGACATCCCGGGGAGACGAAAGAGCTGTTTGAGGAAACCTATCGATTCCTGAACGAGCTCGACGTTTCGTACCTGCACGTGTTCACCTATTCTGAAAGAGAAAACACGACGGCGCTGGCCATCCGCCCGATCGTACCCAAAGGCGAGCGAGCCGAACGCTCCAAAATGCTCCATATCCTTTCCGACAAAAAGAAAAGGTTTTTCTACGAAAGCCAAATCGGCAAAGAAGGTAAGGTATTGTTTGAAGACGAGATCCAGAACGGACAAATGCTTGGATTCACCGGCAACTACGTCCGCGTGGCAGTCAAATACGATCCGCTGCTGATCAACGAGACCAAAGAAGTCCGCTACGACCACATCAGCGCGGAAGGCCTGATGGAAGTGACCGAAATCCAAGAAGAAATACTAGCTCACTAAAAAAATTTTAATCTTTTACCGTCGACTTAGGTCGACGGCTAGAGACTAAAAGGCTTAGCCAGGGAAGTCGACGGCTAGAGACTAGTAAAGAATAAAAAAGCGAAGCCCGACCAATTTGGCCGGGCTTCGCTTTTTTATTCTTTATAGTTTAGATTAAGCTTCTACAAGAAATTCGTCGTGCTGGCTTACATCCAGACCCGCTTTTTCGTCTTGCTCCGATACGCGAAGCGGCAGGATCAGATCAACCAATTTCAGCAACAGGAAGGAGCCTACGAACGCGAATGCGGACACACCTACCAGGGCAATTACGTGGTTGATGAACAACTTGGTTTCGCCGAATGCAAGACCTTGGTCAACTACCAGTGAGTTTACACCGCTCGTTGCGAAGATACCGGTCATCAGCATACCTACCATACCACCTACACCGTGGCAAGGGAATACATCAAGCGTATCGTCCAGTGCTGAACGTGTACGCAAGTGAGCGACATAGTTAGAGATGATCGCAGCGACAGTACCTATGAACAGGGAAGCAGGAACCGTTACGAAACCGGCAGCAGGCGTGATAGCCACAAGACCCACTACGGCACCGATACAGAAACCAAGAGCAGAAACTTTTTTGCCTCTTGCCGCGTCGAAAAGAACCCAGGCCAAACCAGCAGCACCGGCAGCGGTGTTAGTAGTTGCGAAAGCTGAAACGGCCAATGGAGAGGCTGTAAGAGCAGAACCTGCGTTGAAACCGAACCATCCGAACCAAAGCAAACCAGTTCCCAACAATACGAATGGGATGTTTGCAGGAGGTAGTACATGGTCTTCAAGAAGTGACTTACGACGCTTCAGGTAAAGCGCACCGGCAAATGCAGCCCAACCGGCAGACATATGGACAACAGTACCACCCGCGAAGTCAAGCACACCCATTTTGAAAAGGAGGCCGTCTGCATGCCACGTCATGTGGGCAAGCGGCGTGTAAATGAAGATGCAAAAAAGAATAATGAAAAGAACGTAAGAGCGGAAGTTGATACGCTCAGCCATTGAGCCGGTTACGAGTGCAGGCGTGATCACCGCGAACTTCAACTGGAACATCGCGAACAAAGCGAAAGGAATTGTTCCCCAAACAGGGCCATCCAAAACACCTTTGAACATGAAGTGTGTTGCCGGGTTACCGATAAAACCGCCGATGTCGTCACCGAATGCAAGACTGAATCCGCAAACTACCCACACCACACTGATTACCCCCATTGCGATAAAGCTCTGGAGCATCGTAGAAATGACGTTTTTAGTGTTGACCATTCCTCCGTAGAAGTACGCCAGGCCCGGGGTCATAAGCAATACCAGCGCAGATGACACGAGCATCCATGCGGTGTCGCCTGAATTGATGCCTTCCGTTACGATCTGCGTGGGAACGTTGGGAATGAAGGCACCGAGGATGCTGATTACCAGGAGGATAATCAGTGGGATAAAGTTACGTTTTTCCATTGTTGTAAATTATTGTTATTGTATTAGATTAAGAAGGTATTCGTGTGATATGTGTCGTGATCAGAACTTGTAGATGAATGCAAGTCCAAAAGTAGTCTGGCTGTTTTTAGTCCATTTGCCATCTGAATCTTCAAATTGCTGTGCTTCTCCTGCACCGCTCAGCTTTGGATAAGCATCCAGACGAAACTCAGGTTTAACAAGGATATGTCCGTCGGCCAGGTTAATGTTACCGGTGAGTGTAACAGAATTCACCTTTGTGCCTGCTCCTGCGGGGGTAAGCAAGCCACGTACACCTTTGTCATTGTTGAAATACTCATAACGCGCTCCGAGTCCGAAGTTTTCGGTGATCGCCGTGTTGGCATACACCGCGAAGCCACCCCATGATTCAGTCTTGATTGGCCCGCCTGCTCCCTGATAGTCGCCCTTTTGTGAACCGTAAGCGGCATTCAGGCCCAACAGGAACTTCTCTGTCACCTGGAAGCTGGTGGTAATGTCAAACACCTGATAGAAACCATCCGGCTGCTTACCCAGCGAATCGGTGTTAGCCTCGTTGCTTCCGATATAGTTCAGGTAAACGTTCCAGTTTTCAACCGGCTTGAAGTACAGCTGGCTGATGATGCCTTTTGCGCGGTTGTTATCACCCAGGCCATCCACGTTGTTTACCACACCCACCATCAGGGAAGCCTTGTCAGAAAATGCATAAGTAGCTTTCAAACCCGCATGGTAGAACGGACCATTGTTGAACAGGTTAGAAAGGGAATAGTTGAAGTTGGCCGGTGCGTCGATCACTTCATAACCGATATGCGTTCCAAACTGTCCGGCGGTCATGGAGAACTTGTCGGTAAACTTGTAAGTAAAATATGCCTGCTTGATCGCCAGCGCTGTGCTGAACAATGCATTCCCGTAATTACCCATGTTAGCGTTCGGACCGAAAGTAAGGTCCACTACCGCTTCCGACTTGCTGTTGGTGTAAGCCACCTTAGCCTGCACAAGGCCCAGTGAGAACTGGCCGGATTTCTGGTCGAACACGCGTGCATTGGTAGCACCCATATTAGAACGGGAGGCTGGTTTGTTGAAATTAGCCATGTAATAGGAGTCCAGGTAACCCGAGAATGCGAATGCTCCCTTGGCTTCCTCATCGTCCTTGGCTTCTGTCACCACTGCTGTATCTGCCTTCACCGCCTTTTTCTCTTCTTCCGACTTCGCAAAACCCAAAAAAGGAACCATCAAAGATAATACTGTGCAATAGACTTTTTTCATAATTATATTCTGTTTAAGTTAATAAGACTCTCCGGCTGTATTACTGGATCAAATATTGTACTAAAATTATATTTATCAAATAATCTACGTAAAATTTATATCAAAAAATCCAATTTTCTAACTTTTATCATGTTTTTTATCGTTTTTAAAACACAAAATTGCCAAAAATGACATTTTTAGTTAAAAATTTTTATTCTGCATATCCAACACAAAACAAAATTTTCTTCAAAGAAATATATTGGAACTAACAAGAATTTTTATTATTATAATGACATTTCCAGTACCGGTAGGGCACAAAAAAAAGCCTGCTGTTCAGCAGGCTTCGGTCTTATATAGGTCAGCAGGTGCTATTCACCATGCATCCATGCTTTTTTTGCAAGCAGAGTTTCTTCTTCTTCTTCGTTATCCGGATCCGGAATGCAGCAATCTACCGGACATACCGCGGCGCATTGGGGCTCCTCATGAAAACCGACACACTCGGTACATTTATCTGTAACTATATAGTAAAATTCGTCAGAGACCGGAGACTGTTTCTCTTTGCCGCTTACCACTGTACCATCGCCAAAGTCCACTTCGTCCAAACTCGTTCCATCTCCCCAAGTCCATTCTACACCTCCCTCATAAATTGCTGTATTCGGGCATTCTGGCTCACACGCCCCACAATTTATGCATTCATCGGTTATCATTATAGCCATAGTCGCCGGATTGTTTATATTTGTTGCTATTCTTCTGTTTAGAGTAACAAATATAACTATTTATAGTTTCCCAACAATCAGAAAAATAAAAACGGCACTTACAGTTAAACTTTTTAGAGTCACGTTAGAATGATATCAAGAATTCGGAGGATAAATGCATTCGCCAGATTGGGCCGGTTCATCCATGAAAAACAGAACGAAACGGTCATAGAAGAATGGATTGCAGGTGCGAAAAGCAGGAACAACTGGTTTATCCCCGCCAATGTCGCCCGGTCGCTGCACGCGATCGCGACCCGGTACCTCGACGAGACCGAGCTCGAAAAATGGACCGCCAGGTACGCTGAGCCCGCAAATCCGCAGAAAGTAGGCGTTGTAATGGCAGGCAACATCCCCGCAGTAGGTTTTCACGACGCCTTGTGCGTGCTCATCAGCGGCCACATTCTCATGGCCAAGCCCAGCACCGACGACCAGGTCCTGATCCATGCCATGCTGGACAAGCTTGTCGAAATCGAGCCGGAGTTCGCAGATTCCATTCATTTTGTGGAGCGCCTCAATGATTCCGACGCATACATAGCCACCGGCAGCGATAACACTGCACGCTACTTCCATTACTATTTTGCCAAGAAACCCCATATCATCCGTAAGAACCGCACCTCGGTGGCAGTACTGACAGGTAACGAAAGCACCACGGAACTCAGGGCGCTGGGAAGCGATGTACTGCAATACTTCGGGCTCGGCTGCCGGAACGTATCCAAGCTGTTGGTCCCTGCGGGATATGATTTTACCAAGTTTTATGAGGCTATTCAGGATATGGCACCGGATTATATGAACCACCACAAGTATTTCAATAATTACGAATACAACAAGTCGATATTCCTGGTGAACCGCGTTCCGCATTTTGACAACAACTTCCTGCTGATCACCGAAAGCCAGACCTTGGTATCGGCCATCAGCGTGCTGCATTACGAAACATACAACTCCCTCCAAGAGGCGCAGCAGATACTTGCCGAATCGGAGGAGAAAATCCAATGCATCATCGGCGACCCATCCACCGGAATTGCGGAGGCGATCCCTTTCGGCGTAGCGCAGCTACCGGCATTGAACGACTATGCGGACGCCGTCGACACGATGGCTTTTCTTTCGGAACTGGGCTAAACCTTGCCAGTCCTTTCCGATATCCATTCCAGGAAATCGGGAAGGGCTTTTGCCCAGGTATCCGGGTTGTGCATTCCCTCCTTCACTTCCAGATACCGGATGTCATTTCCCCATCGGTACCCTTTTCTTTCCAACTCGGCAATGCATTCGAGGGTATCCTGTATCGAGTCGATCACACCATCGCCATCCCTGTCGTCGTACTCATCCCAGGTGCCACATTGAAACCAGTATCGGCCAGGCGATACCCTTTCCATTTCGCGGATCTGGCGGTGCATAATCCGGTCGGTCTCGGAATAGCCGTCGTTCAATGCTTTCTGCCGCCACCAGAGCGAGCCTGAAAAAACGCCCGCTTGTGAAAAAATCTCCGGATGGTTCCAAACAGCATCGAGTGCCATTAAACCGCCCAGTGAGCAACCTGCGTACGTATTGCCATGCTCTGCCGTGTGATAATGCGCCGTCAAATGCGGAATCAGCTCATGCACTACAAAGGAAGTGGTCGCACCGGCTTTGTCACCCCTCCCCGCGTAGTCGGGCTGGCGCGCGATCCCGTACTCGTGTATGCGCGCGTCGTTCGCGTGAATGCCTGCGATCACGCTCGGAGCTATTTTTCCTGCCGACTGCAATGCCGCAGTCGTCGCCGCTATTTGTAATGCTTCGAAATCCTGCCCGTCGTTGAAAAGCACCAGCGGATAGCGCTCAGCGGTGCTATATCCCAGTGGAAGCAGCACCGTAACCGTCACCTCTCTTCCCAGGAACTCGGAGTACAAGGCGATGTTTACAGGCATTATTTCGGTAGAAGAGGCGGCTGAATTCAATGCAAATGATGGTCTACGGATGAAAATAAAACCCGAAAGTTAATAATTTGCTTCCTATGATTTGTTTTGTATATTTCATTTATCAACTATAAAAACAGCTTTGTTTGGAAGAGAAGCACATTAAATTCTATTCTCATCATCTCGACAAAGAGGTAGAGATGCTCGTGTACGGCGACTGGGGCTACCCCATCCTGCTCTTCCCGACAACCCTGGGACGGTACTATCAGGCCAAGGACATGGGTCTGATCGAATCGGTACGCTGGCTGGTTGAATCCGGCAAGTACAAGATCTATTGTGTGGACACTATCGATGCCGACTCATGGTATGGAAAGCATCTGAATCCGGAGTACCGTGTCGTGAACCACGTCCAATACGATAAATTCCTTAAAAACGAGCTGGTAACCTATATCAAGAATGAATGCAACGTGGGTAAAATAGGCGTTGCCGGTTGCAGTTTCGGCGGCTTCCACGCGGCTAATTTCGCCTTCCGCCATCCCGACCAGGTTGCTTACCTGATCAGCATGAGCGGCGCATTCGACATCCGCAGTTTTCTGGACAACTATTACGACGACCTGGTTTACTTCAATAATCCCGTCGATTTTATGCCCAATGAACAGGGCTGGCGTTTCGGGCACATGAAGATCGTACTCGGAACTTCCGACTGGGATATCTGCCGGGATAGCAATGTACGGATGTCCGGCATTCTGAGCGCCAATGGTATCGAACACTGGCTCGACATCCGTGGCTGGGAAAAACACGACTGGCCGCTCTGGAATAAAATGTTCCCCGACTACCTGTCAAGGATCGTCCTGTCATAATCAAAAAACACAACTCAAAACCTGATATGAAAAAGATTGGAATCCTTTTTGGAATGGAAAATACCTTCCCGAACGCATTTATCGAGCGAATCAACAGCAAAAATGAGGAAGGTATTATCGCAGAGGCTGTCACGATCGACAAAGTTGTCCAGGCAGCACCCAGCGAATATGCGGTTATCATCGACCGCATTTCACAGGACGTCCCTTTTTACCGCTCTTACCTGAAAAATGCGGCCCTTTCTGGTACCGCAGTGATCAACAATCCGTTCTGGTGGAGCGCTGACGAGAAGTTCTTCAACAATGCATTGGCAGAAAAAATAGGGGTACCAGTACCGAAAACGGTTTTGCTACCCTCCAAACAACGCCCCGAAAATACCTCGGAAACTTCCTTCCGGAACCTCGCATTCCCGATGGCCTGGGAGGAAATATTTCAGTATGTAGGTTTCCCGGCCTACATGAAACCACATGATGGCGGCGGCTGGAAGAGCGTGTACCGCGTGGTAAATCCGCAGGATATGTGGATCAAACATGAAGAAACAGGTCAGCTGGTAATGCTTTTGCAGGAAGAGATCGTATTCGACGATTATGTTCGCTGTTATTGTATTGGTCAAAAAGACGTGTTGGTAATGCCTTATGAGCCACGGAACCCGCATCATTTACGCTATGCAGCCGACCTGAAAGCACAGGGCGAGGAACGTGAAAAGCTCCTGGAAACCATTAAGGATTATACTTTGAAACTCAACATCGCTTTGGGTTATGATTTCAATACCGTTGAATTCGCGGTGCGCGACGGTATTCCTTACGCGATCGATTTCTGCAACCCGGCCCCGGATGCCGACATTTACTCGGTAGGCCGCGATAATTTCGAATGGGTAGTGGAGGCCGCGGCCAATATGGCGATCGAACGCGCCAGGAAGCAGGTACCCGGACAGATTAACCTGACATGGGGGACGTTCATTAACCAGGCGGTAAATGGCATTTCTACGTCGGCTCAGCCTGAAATTGCTGCTCCGGCGCCTGCCAAGCCAGCCGAATCAGCCAAAGCCAAACCGGCAGCTCCGGCGAAAGCTGCGAAGCCTGCTCCGGCAAAACCGGTAGAAACTGCCAGCGCAACACCTTCGCCCACAGAGGTGAAAGTCAAAGCGGTCGCGCCTAAAAAAGCTCCCAAATCCGCTGAAACGAAGGCTCAGACAGAGAAAGTCGCCGAACCGGAGCCAAAGATCCCCACTACCAAAGCGGCCGCTACGAAAGCGCCTGCTAAAAACTCCAAACTGAAAAAATCCTGACCACCTAAAATTCAGCCGCTTTTGCATTATGGCAACATTCACTCTGGGCATTGAAGAAGAATTTCAGACCATCGATCCGGTTACAAGGAATCTCCGGTCGCATATGTCAAAGCTGGTTGAAGACGGGAAGATTACATTGAAAGAGCGTGTGAAAGCGGAAATGCACCAGGCGGTGGTGGAAGTGGGTACGAATATCTGTCACAACATCCGGGAAGCGCGCGAGGAGGTTACCTACCTGCGTAAAATGATCCTGGACCTGGCCGATAAACAAAATCTGCAGGTAGCTGCCGCCGGGACGCACCCGTTCGCCGATTGGGTAGATCAGCTCATTACGCCCGACCCTCGCTACGACCAGATTATCGACGAGATGCGGGACGTTGCCCGCGGGAACCTGATATTCGGACTGCACGTCCATGTCGGGATCGAAACCCGTAACGAAGGCATCCAGATACTGAATGCAGTTCGCTATTTCCTCCCGCACATCTACGCATTATCGACGAACTCGCCGTTCTGGTGTGGCAGGAACACCGGTTTCAAATCTTACCGGTCCAAAGTTTTCGATAAATTCCCCAGAACCGGCATACCCGACTTCTTCGCAAGTGCAGCGGAATACGACGAGTACATCGCCCTGCTCATCAAGACGAATTGTATCGACAATGGTAAAAAGATATGGTGGGACATTCGCCTGCATCCTTTTTTCAACACCATCGAATTCCGCATGTGCGATGTGCCCATGCGTACGGACGAGACGATCTGCCTGGCTGCGATCATGCAGGCGCTTGTCGCGAAAATACATAAGCTCCACAGCCAAAACCTGAGCTTCCGCCCCTACCGCAGAATGCTCATCAACGAAAATAAATGGCGTGCGGCCCGGTACGGGATCAGCAGCAAACTGATCGACTTTGGGAAGCAGGAAGAGGTAGAGTACAAAATACTCATCCACGAACTGCTCGAATTCATCGATGACGTGGTGGACGAGCTCGATAGCCGGAAGGAGGTCGAATACATTCATCAGATCCTTGAAATGGGCACCGGTGCAGACCGTCAGCTGGCCGTATTTGAGCAAACCGGCAGCCTCAACGATGTTGTAGATTATATCGTTTCAGAGACCAGGATCGGCCTTGATTAAGAATAATATCAAACAGTTCTATCAAAATCCGAACTATTCATCACGACGTTTGTTTCTAATGGATTACCCGATTCTATAACTAACGGCTGATTTGCTGACACCATCAGCCACCATTAAGATGACCACTAATCACAAACATTTCCGGATCGCGATCCTGGATATGTACAACGGACACCCCAATGAAGGAATGCGATGTATCAAAAAGATCATCAACGCATTCGGAGAGCAGGAAGCTGTGCCCGTAGAATTCACTGTTTTTGATGTAAGACAAAAGACCGAAGTACCGGGAATGGACTTCGACGCCTACATTTCCACGGGCGGCCCGGGTAACCCGGCGCCAATGGGCGAGGCATGGGAAAAGAAGTTCTTCGGTTTTCTGGATAAGATACTGAATTACAATGCTAGTCGACACAACCGTGTCAAGAAGCATTTGTTTCTCATCTGTCATTCCTTCCAGATGGCCTGCATTCACTGGCAGCTGGCTGCCGTCAGCAAGCGCAGAAAGACCTCGTTCGGAACGTTTCCGGTGCATAAAACCTCCATTGGCAGGAAAGACGCATTGCTCGCTGGGTTGAGTGATCCATTCTGGATCGTCGATTCACGGGACTTTCAGGTTACTCAGGCCAATCAGTTTGCATTCGACAGCCTGGGTGCCAAGTTGCTGTGCCTGGAAAAGATCCGGCCGCACGTCCCTCTGGAACGGGCGGTGATGGCGATCCGCTTTGCTCCGGAAATTGTGGGAACGCAGTTCCACCCGGAAGCCGATGCCGAGGGAATGCTCCGCTATTTCTTAAAGGAGGATAAAAAAGAAGCTATCATCAAAGCGCATGGCGAAACCAGGTACAACGATATGATCGAACATTTGAATGATCCTGACAAGATTTCGATGACCGAAGCCGTCGTGATCCCGACTTTTCTGAAAAACGCATTTCAAAAGACATTCCAGCCAGCCTATGCATAAGCAAGCCCGGGAAACGTTCAATAGCTCTTTCACTGAGCAAGGATACGAGGCATTCGTCTCGTCGCTGCAATCGGCGTTTCCCGGTCAGCTGGATTTCAGAGTCGCCGAAACACCCGTTTTTGTCACGAAAGAACTCACAGAGAAGATCCTGCGCGCCTCCGATGAGATCATCGATACGCTGCTATCGCCGGATTTTCTCGAAAACACGGACCGCGCCGTACCGTCCAATCAAAACGTGCCCGGTGAAAACAAGCACACTTCCTTCCTTGCCATCGATTATGCGGTCTGTCGCAATGCCGAAGGCGAACTGGTTCCACAGCTGATCGAGCTCCAGGGGTTCCCTTCCATATTCGGTTACCAGGCATTCCTGTCCGGATCATTCAGGAAGTTTTTTGATGTGCAAGAAAACTTCGGCTACCTGTTCAATGCGGAATCGGATGAGGAATATGTGTCTAAACTAAGAACTTTGATCCTCGGGGATGAGCAACCCGAACATGTGATCCTGCTGGAAATCTTTCCGGAAAAGCAGAAAACCCGGATCGACTTTGCGGTCACCGAACAAATGCTCGGTATCAAGGCGGTTTGCTACACCAGGCTGATCCGGGAAGGACGGGCACTGTTTTATGAAAACGGCGGGCAAAAAATACAGGTTAAACGCATTTACAACCGCCTCATCTTCGACGATCTGTTCAGCTACCCCGATTTACAGACCAGCTACCATTTTACCGATGATGTGGATGTGCAATGGGTCGGTCATCCAAATTGGTTTTTCAGGATCAGCAAGTTTGCTATGCCGTTCCTGAATGGTGAGTTTGTCCCGGAAACACATTTTCTAAGTCATTATCAGGGAAATTTCCCCCAGAACCTGGAAAATTACGTCCTCAAACCACTCTTCTCCTTTGCGGGCTCGGGCGTTCAATTACATCTGGATAAGCAAGTGCTGGAAGCCATTCATGATCCGGAAAATTATATCTTGCAGCGAAAAGTGGTCTACGAACCCGTGATCCAGGCGCCCGACGGCCTCGTCAAATGCGAAATACGCATGATGTACGGCTGGCCCGATGAGGCGTCCAGGCCCGAACTACTGATCAGCCTCAGCCGGTTGAGCCGAGGAGAAATGATCGGAGTCAGGTATAACAAGGACTTCACCTGGGTGGGTGGAAGCGCCAGTTTTTTTGAACATTAAACATCCGGCCACTTTTTCAGAGTATTAAACTTTTAAAAAGTATCCGACATTTCCGAATGCATATTTCACATCGTCAGCATTTTTTTGACCATCTGGCGCAAACTTCCGATTTTCCGCTTGCCCTTGAAATTGAAAAGGCCGAGGGCGTTTACATGTATTCATCCGACGGCAAATCCTACATGGACCTCATTTCAGGCATCGGGGTCAGTAATGTGGGGCACCGCCATCCCCGGGTACTGGAAGCCATCTACAAGCAACTGGACAAGCATATGCACCTGCTCGTGTACGGGGAATACGTGCAGAGCAACCAGGTACTACTCGCCAAAGCGCTGGCTGAGACATTAAGTGTGAGCAGGCCACATCCCTCTCCCTTTGGGCTGATCGACAACGTGTATTTTACCAACTCGGGGACCGAGGCGGTGGAGGGGGCCATGAAGCTGGCCAAACGTTTTACAAAAAGAAAGGAATTCATCTCCTGCTATCAGGCTTACCATGGAGCCACCCAGGGTGCATTGAGCCTGGCCGGTGCTGAGTTTTTCAAAAGAAATTTCCGGCCCTTGCTGCCGGGCGTGAGGCACATTCAGCATGGACACCTCCCCGATCTTGAAACTATCTCGGAAGAGACCGCTGCTGTCATCATCGAAGTCATTGGCGGTGAGTCGGGTGTGCGCGTACCTACGCAGGCGTACATGCATGCATTGCGCGAGCGCTGCTCAGCCACCGGCACGCTGCTGATCCTCGATGAAATCCAGACTGGGTTCGGGCGTACAGGGAGCTTTTGGGCATTCGAGCAGTACGGCATTTACCCGGACATTTTACTGAGCGCCAAGGGAATGGGCGGCGGAATGCCCATTGGGGCTTTCATGGCCTCCCGCGAGATCATGAAAGTATTGAAAACCAATCCCATACTTGGTCATATTACCACATTTGGCGGGCATCCTGTCAGCTGTGCGGCGTCGCTGGCAGCGTTGCAAGTAACCGTCGAAGAAAACCTTGCCCAAGCTGCGATAGCCAAAGGGGCGCTTTTTAAATCATTATTAATTCATTCCAAAATCAAGGAAATCCGCGGAAAAGGCCTTATGCTTGCTGCGGAAATGGAATCTTTTGAGAAACTGAAAGAGACCATTGACCGGTGTATCGAGCGGGGCGTTGTTACCGATTGGTTCCTGTTTTGCGACAACTCCATGCGAATTGCTCCACCGCTCACCATTACCGAAGAGCAGATCAGGGAAGCCTGCTCAATAATCCTCGACATCCTGAATTCTTGAAAAATATGAACTACTCCATTCAAAACGATCACCTGAAAATTTCCGTACAGGAAACCGGTGCCGAACTGTGCCAGATACAATCAGTCGTAACCGGCAAGGAATTTATGTGGAATGCCGATCCCGCGGTATGGGCCAGCTACGCGCCTGTACTTTTTCCGGTGATCGGTGCGATCAAAAACGGGTTTGTCAAATATAATGGAAACGAGTACGCTGTGCCGCGACACGGAATAGTACGGAATAATGCGAATGTAAAACTGTCTGATCAAACTGCTGACAGTCTCACATTTACATTAAAATACAGCGAAGAAACGCTCGCCATATATCCTTTTGAATTCGAGTTCGCGATTACTTATAAACTGGAAAGAAACAGGGTAATTGTCGATCACAAAGTGACTAATCACGGAAATGAGCAAATGCTATTTTCGCTTGGCGGCCATCCGGCATTTAAATGCCCTTTGCACGACGACGAGGTTTATGAAGATTACTACCTGGAATTCGAAGCCGTTGAAAACGATTCGACCTGGTTACTCGAAAAGGACGGCCTCGTCGGCAATACAACGCGCCCAGTTCTGGAACACACCAATGTCCTGCATTTGGATCAGCATTTGTTCGATAACGATGCATTGATCTTCAAGCATTTAGTTTCTAAGCAAGTCAGCTTGAGAAGCACCAAATCTGGGCAGGTAATCACCGTTTCCTACAAAGACTTCCCGTACCTGGGCATCTGGGCTAAGCCCGGCGGGCATTTCGTATGCATCGAGCCCTGGCTGGGCATCGCCGACAGTGCAGATTCGGACCAGAATTTTGAGACGAAGGAAGGAATTTTGAAACTGGCAACGGGCGGGACTTTTGAGGCTGGCTTTACCATTGAAATCAATGAGTAACTTGTCGCCCGAGCGCGCGCTGCTTGTCGACTATATTACCAGAGCATATCCGATGCCGGTCAGCCTGGCATCGGACATCGCCCTACGTTTTTACCCTGTTCATTTATCCAAAGGTGCCTTTTTTCTCAAAGAAGGCGTAATCTCCAACGAATACCTCTTCCTGACCGACGGGTTCATGCGGTCGTTCGCACTCGATCCGGATGGCAACGACATTACCACCAGTTTTCACGGTCGCAAGCACGTCGTTTTTGAGGTGTCGTCATTCTTTCATCGGGTACCGTCGCGCGAGAATATTCAGACGCTTACGCCCTGCAACGGTATTGCAATCACCTACGCGACGCTCAATGAGCTTTTTCATGCATTGCCGGAGTTCCGCGAGTTTGGCCGGAGCATTCTTGTCGGCGGTTTTACCGACCTGAAATCCCGCATGCTCTCCACTATCACCGAAACGGCAGAGTCGCGTTACCTGCAACTGCTTCAAACAAATCCGGAAATTTTCCAGCACGCACCGCTCCGCACCATCGCGTCCTTCCTCGGCATTACCGACACCTCGCTCAGCAGGATCAGAAAGGAAATTTCAGGAAAATAGCTGGATGCTTCATTAATTGCCATTTGGCAAGATTCTTCATCAAGTCGTTGATTTATTTCGTGTTGAAATCAATCAAGTGCCATGAATACTAACCAATTATTGCTCCCGACATTCTTTTTCGCCATCGTGATTGCCACATGGGTAATGCTCTACAAAGCTACTAAGGCGCCAAAATTGATGTGGCTTTTGGCATTTACATGGTTTCCTGTACAGATTTTTCTGAGCAACAGCGGCTTTTACCTCGATACCACCAGCATGCCTCCGCATTTTGCCTTCGCCATTGTGCCGCCTCTGATTTTCATCGCCAGCCTGGCCGTTTTCCGAAGCAAGAAACTGGCTGCGAACAGCTCATTAAAATACCTGACACTGCTGCACACGATCAGAGTAGCGGTGGAACTTGCATTGTTTTGCCTTTTCCAAATGGGAGAGATACCCAGGCTAATGACCTTCGAAGGCAGCAACCCGGATATTATTTCCGGCATTACCTCACCTCTGATATGGCTCGCCTATCGCAACGGATTACTTGGCAGGAAAGGATTGATAGTCTGGAACATAGCCTGCCTGGGTCTACTACTGAACATCGTCGCCCGCGCCATTCTCTCCGCACCGACTCCCTTTCAGCAATTGGCATTCGATCAGCCGAATGTCGGTCTGCTGAAAGCACCATACGTTTTGCTACCGGCATTCATTGTTCCGGCGGTACTGTTTTCGCATGTTGCGGCTATGCTGAAATTAGCGAGCGGTATTACTACATCCCTTCGGGATTTAGAATGAAGAAGGTTGGTACTGGGGTGCGCTACCGATGTTACGTCGCGACGCGACCTGACGTGATGAGACCGAATGTTCATCTACGTTTCATTTATCAATGAAAATGCCGCCAGGCATGTAATATTGGTAGTAGCAGCCATGCTATGAACGCCGTCAATGCCGTAGGTATGCAACAACAGACGTTTTGACCCCCTCGAAGTTACCAATTGGGCTACACTACAATTCAATAGCCAGCAATTCACCACCCAACCTGTGCAATGCATTTTCAATCTTTTTTGCCTGCGCAGGGCGTGGCTTTTTCAGGCCTGAGGCGTAATGATTGAGTTGCTTTTCATTAATACCAGTCAGCCGCGCGATGCCAGTTTGGCTAAAAATCCCCTTATAATATTCCAAAAGGCTCTCCACATCGAATTTCCAAATGATTTCATAATCTCCTTTCAATGCCGCAGGAATGTTGTGATCATCGAATGATTTAACGATGTCGATGCATTCGAGAACATTGCGTTTTACGTCTTCCACTGTATCTCCGATTCCGTAAATTTTGGTAGCATTCTCGGCGTAAGCGCTGTAACCATCTTTTCCTCTTTCAATCAACAATCTAATCTTTTTCATGTTTTATTGATTAGTCAACTTCATTTCCTTACAAATCCTTTTTCTCAAACCTTCATTCATTTCCTTTGAGGAGTGAAAGGGTACACAATAGGTCGCGCCATCTTTCATGTACATATAGTGACTACCCCTCGTCCGAGTAAGAATCCATCCGCTTCGCCGAATGAGGCGATGAAATTCAGAGTATTTCATAGTGTGAGTACAGGTTTAAAAGTAGATAAATATATACCATTAACCAATACATGGCAACAAAAAAGCCCCGTTACCGGGGCTTCTAACTCTTTCACAAATCAGCGATTATCAAACGGTCGCTTCGATCTGAGCATTCAATTTATCTTCCAGGGTTGTTTTGGGAACAACGCCTACTACTTTATCTACCAACTGGCCTCCTTTGAAAATCATCAGAGTAGGGATACTGCGGATACCGAATTTAGCAGGTACCGACGAGTTCATATCCACGTCCATTTTACCAATAACCGCTTTGCCATCGTACTCACCGGCCAGTTGCTCTACAACAGGTCCGATCATTTTACAGGGCCCGCACCATTCGGCCCAAAAATCTACAAGTACTGGCTTATCTCCCTTGATGAGTTCATCAAAAGTGCTATCGGTAATTTCAAGTGCTTTTCCCATGTTTTAAGTGTCTAATTGTTATTTATCAATCTGGCTTAATAAGGAATATTAATAACTAAAAGTTCCTTCCCCAAATCAATCCAAATCAGTTTAGCGAGAATTTTACACCATGAAAACCCCTTAGCACCTTAAACAGCTCATTACTAGGAGATACACGGTAACCGCGGGACAACATTTCTACCTCAATGTGCGTCTCGGGGTCCTTTACGGTCATACTTACTTGACATCCTCCAGGGTACGTTCCGAACGTATCATTAAGGACTTGAATGAACTGTGCGTCTATCTGATCCAGCGTAAGATTGATTTTGATCTTCCTGCACATCTTTTCCATGATCTCAGGCAGCAACTGTATCTGGGAGATCTTGAACTCGAACTGATCTTCCTGCTTCCAGCGGTTCTGCACCTTACCTTTGATATACAAAAACTGCCCTACCTGTAAGTAATTTTTGAAGCGAATATAGTCCTCCCCACCAATCAGCATTTCCATCGCTCCCTGATAGTCTTCCATTTTGAAGATCATGAAAAGGCTGCCGTTTTTCGACATCCGCTCCTGGGCGCTCGTGACGATCCCGGCTACATTGATGTCCTTGCCGAAATACCGTGGCGCACGCTCTCCCTCATGAATTTCCAGGACTTTTTCAAGCGTGCAATTGCAGAAGTTATCCAGTTCGGCACGGAAGGTATCCAGCGGGTGTCCGGAAATATAAAAACCTACCACTTCCTGCTCGTAACGCAATTTGGCGAGGTCGTCCCACTCTTTGATATCTACCGCCTTCGGCTTAGCCAGTGTGGAACCGCTATCACCCAACATCCCGAACAGCGACGCCTGGGCAGACGATTTCTCTGCATGATAGTTGTTGGCATACCGGATCAGTTTCTCAATAAATGTGCCGGTTTCGCCCTGCTCAATCGCAAAGTATTGGGCGCGGTGGTAATCCGTGAAGCAATCGAATGCGCCTGCATAAGCGAGGCTTTCCAAAGTCTTCTTATTAACGGTGCGAAGATTAACACGGGTCATAAAATCAAATACATCCTTGAACGGCCCATTCGCTGTGCGCTCCTCGATGATCGACTCAACGGCGGCATCGCCACTTCCCTTCACCCCCGCAAGCCCGAAACGGATCTCCTTTTTCTTGTTCACGCCAAACTGCCGCTCCGATTCATTGATATCAGGCCCCAATACGGTAATGCCCAGATTTTTACATTCTTCCATAAAGAATGTGATCTTGTCGATGCTACCTAGTGAACTCGTCAATACCGCCGCCATGTATTCCGACTGGTAATGTGCTTTCAGATAAGCCGTCTGGTACGCAACGAATGCGTAACAGGTGGAGTGGGATTTGTTAAAGGCATAAGAGGCAAAAGCTTCCCAGTCGGTCCAGATTTTTTCGAGCTTCTTGGCATCGAGCCCCCTTTCAGCCCCGCCTTTCATGAAGTCGCCTTTCATCTTGTTCAGCGTCTCGATCTGCTTCTTACCCATCGCTTTCCGCAATGTATCGGCTTGCCCTTTGGTAAATCCTGCCAATTTCTGCGACAAAAGCATTACCTGCTCCTGATACACTGTAATTCCATAGGTATCAGCCAAATACTCCTCCAACTCCGGCAAATCGTAGGTGATCTCTTCCTGGCCGTTTTTCCTCCGGATAAAGTTTGGGATATACGCGATTGGTCCCGGCCGGTACAAAGCGTTCATGGCGATAAGGTGCTCGAAACGGTCGGGGATCAGGTCGCGCATGTGCTTCTTCATCCCGTCGGATTCGAACTGAAAAATCGCATTGGTTTCTCCTCTCTGGAATAATTCAAAAACCTTGGGATCATCCAGTGGTACGTCGTCGATCACAATGTCGATATCGTGGTTATTTTTGATCATCCGCAGTGCCTCCTTGATGATGGTAAGGTTTCGGAGACCTAAAAAGTCCATCTTGATGACACCTGCATCTTCAATGATCTTTCCTTGATACTGCGTGATCAGGAAGTCCGAATCTTTGGAGGTGCTGACCGGAATGATCTCGGTCAGGTCGCTGGGGGCAATGATAATCCCCGCCGCGTGTATGCCAGTGTTCCGCACGGTGCCTTCCAACCGACGTGCCTCTTGCAAAACACTCGCCTGCAAGTCATTACCCAATGCGATGGCGCGCATTTTCTTCACATTATCCAATTCTTCCGGGGCTATACCTTCTTTTTTCATCAAACTTCCCTCCCCTTCCAGCGGCGCGGTGAAGATTCGGTTGAGCGTCATGTTATAGGTCGGCTTGTCCGGCACGAGCTTGGCCAATGCATTGGCGTCCTGCAGAGGCAGGTCCATCACGCGGGCCACGTCCTTGATCGCCGATTTGGCGGCCATTGTACCATAAGTCACGATCTGTGCGACCTGGTTGTAACCATATTTTTTAACCACATAATCGATCACCCGCTGACGGCCTTCGTCGTCGAAGTCGGTATCAATATCGGGCAGCGAGATCCGGTCGGGGTTCAGGAAACGCTCAAAGAGCAGGTCATACTTGATAGGATCAATATTGGTGATCCCCGTGCAGTACGCCACTACCGATCCGGCTGCGGAGCCACGGCCCGGACCTATAAAAACACCCATTTTACGGCCCGCATCGATAAAGTCTGCCACAATCAGGAAGTAGCCCGGAAAGCCCATGTTCCGGATGGTATTCAGCTCAAAATTCAGACGATCCTCCACTTCCTGGGTAATGGTGCCATATTTAAACCTGGCACCTTCAAAAGTCAGGTGTTTGAGGTATTCCCATTGATTGAGCACGTCGGCGGTAAGCTCCTTCTTACCTACCATCTCCGATAATGTGTGTGTTTTGAACTCGTCAGGGATCGGAAAGTTGGGAAGCAGAATGTCCTTCCGGAGGTCCAGGGTTTTGATCTTGTCTACAATCTCATTGGTATTGTCCAGCGATTCGGGCAGATCGTTGAACAGTTGCAGCATTTCGCTGGTATTCTTGAAATAAAACTGATCGTTGTAGAATGCGAAGCGGGAGCCTTTCGGAATGCCTTTATCGTCGTCAAAATCTTTGGCAGAAGGCGTACTTTGCTTGTCTCCCGTATTGATACACAGCAGGATGTCGTGCGCGTTCCAATCCTCCCTGTCCACATAATGCGAATCATTGGAACAGATCACCTTCACATTGTATTTCTTTGCAAATTTGAGCAGCACTTCGTTTACAATGTACTGGTCCCGGATGTCGTGCCGCTGTAATTCGACGTAAAAATCATCGCCAAACAGTTCAAGCCACCACCTGAACTCCTTCTCCGCAGCCTCTTCTCCCTGCCGGATAATGGTTTTAGGAACCATTGCGCCAATGCAGCAGGTTGTAGCGATCAGCCCCTTGTGGTATTTGACGATCAATTCTTTATCGATCCTGGGATACTTACCGTACATGCCCTCGATGAAGCCCAGGGAGCACATTTTTACCAGGTTTTTGTACCCGATTTCGTCCTTGGCAAGCAGCAGTTGATGAAAACGGACGTCCTTTTTGTCTTTGGTAAACTGACGCACGTGCCTGTCTTCGACAACATAAAACTCGCAGCCGACAATAGGTTTGATCCCCTGCTTGTTACCTTCCGCCACAAATTCGAACACGCCAAACATATTGCCATGATCGGTGATGGCCACGGCGGGCATCTTATCCTCTTTGGCTTTTTTAAAAAGTTTCTTGATGTCTGCGGCACCGTCTAGCAGCGAAAACTGGGTGTGGCAGTGTAAATGGGAAAATTGCATATAATATGGTTTGGGCGACGCGTCTTACCTGGTTTTGAATCCCTCTAGTTGGTGATTACAGCTCCTCGGCCTCTTCGTACAATACATAATTCATATAATCTGTAAAAGGTTTAAGCAATTGGATCCCCTTCACGATTTCGTTTCCAAAGTCCTTCGAAGCCACCTCCTTATCCGTGAAACGGTGCATGAAGAAAAGCTGCTTGCGTTTCAGTAATTCGATTTCCTGATGGTCCTTTGGATAACCCTTCGGCGTTGTTTTCAAAGATTCGCCGTGTATTTCAGGATAGTAGCTCCGGAATTCAGTTTCTTCGATGATATCCTTCAATTCGGCTGCATTATAGTCGATCTCCTGCCGGAAACGCGCCAGCTGCTCCGTCGTCACATCCCACATTCCGCCACCGAGAAACGACTGGTCACCCGGCTGGATCTGTAAATAATAGTCGATTTTCCCGGAGCTTTTTCCTCCCGGGCCGATTCCCGCTGCCAGATTGTTCTTGTAGGGAGCCTTATTTTTCGAAAAACGGATATCACGGTTGATGCGCAGCAGGCAGTCCTTCACTTGTACATTACCCAGATCCTGAAACTTGCCCACTTCTGCAATCAGGTGGCCAACCAGCTTTTCCATATCCGCTTTGGCCGCATCGTAAAGTTTCCTGTTTGTCTGGAACCAGTCTCTATTGTTGTTTTCTGCTAACTGACTGAGAAAGTGAAGTGTTTTAGAATCCATGACGCGTTGGTGAAGGTATAAAATTCAAATTTACTACGTTTTCTGATTCAATTTAACGAATTTTGGGATTAAGAAAAGGCTAATGCCCACCCGGAAACGCTAACCTGCTGAAAGCTATGAACGTGCAGTTTTTATCGAATGAAAAAGGTAAGAGAACCGCGGTTGTGATCCCGATTGAAGAATGGGAAAGCATACAAGCTCAGCTAAAAAAGGAGCGATTTCTGGACTCTTTCACCCAGTCGGTCAAGGAATTAAGTCTCATGCGGGAGGGAAAACTTCCCGAGCCTGATGTTAATGAGCTGTTTAATGACTAAGATCACCTTTGTCCCTCAGTTCAAGAAAGAGTTCAAACGGCTTTCCCGGAAATATGCGTCCTTGGAAGCCGATATCAAAGAACTGGTCGAGAACCTTCTTGTCAAGCCCGATTTTGGAACACCACTAGGCGGCAATGTATTTAAAATCCGTTGGCCGGTTAAGAGTAAAGGCAAAGGAAAAAGTGGAGGAGTTCGGGTGATTACCTACTTTCTGGCCGAGGATGGAAAACTGTATCTGCTAAGTATTTACGATAAGTCAGAACAGGAAAGCATTACGTCGAAGCAGATTCGGCTGCTAATCGAAACGATTTTATAACCCATAATCCAATTTCGCCGGGTAATTTCCGGCGCTGTATTTCAAAATGGCCAGAATCCTGACAGGCATTCAAAGTAGCGGACGACCACACCTGGGCAACATCCTGGGAGCCATCAAACCCGCCATTGAACTCTCTAAAAACCCACAGAACGAATCATTCTTTTTCATCGCCGACCTCCATTCGCTCACGACCCTGAAAAACGGGATCGAACGTGGCGAATACGTCCGTGCCATTGCATCAACCTGGCTTGCATTCGGGTTCGACTACAAAAAAAACGTCTTCTGGCGGCAGTCGCGGGTGCAGGAGCATACCGAGCTGGCCTGGTACCTCAACTGCTTCACGCCTTTCCCGATGCTGGCAAACGCGACGTCGTTTAAGGACAAATCGGAGAAATTGGCCGATGTCAATGCAGGACTCTTTACCTATCCGGTATTGCAGGCCGCCGACATTTTGCTCTACAATGCCAATATCATCCCGGTCGGCAAAGACCAGAAGCAGCACCTGGAAATGAGCAAGGACATCGCCAACCGGTTCAATATCCTGGCTGGCGAGGAAATCCTAGTATTGCCCGAGCCGCAGATCGACGAACGCATTATGACCATTCCAGGTCTGGATGGTCAGAAAATGAGCAAGTCCTATCATAACTATATCGATATCTTCCTGCCCGAAAACGAACTTAAAAAGATCACCAAAAAGATCCTTTCCGACTCCAAAGCACTCGAAGAACCGAAGAATCCGGATACCGACATTACCTTTCAACTATACAGCCTGGTAGCATCGGCAGCCGATGTGGAAACGATGCGCCAGCACTATCTGAATGGCGGCTATGGTTACGGGCATGCCAAACAGGCGCTTTTCGAGTGCTTCCTGGAAGTATTCGCCGAACCACGCCGGATTTTCAATTACTATATGGAAAATACCGGAGAGCTCGAAGGTATATTGACGGAAGGGGAAGCCAAAGCCCGCGAAATAGCGCAGGAAACCATTCAAAAAGTACGGAAAGTCCTCGGATTCAGCTCATGACGCAGGCCGTAGACACGTTGATCCGTTCGGACCAGGAGTTATTTTTATGGCTCAATGGCATGCATACGCCCTGGCTGGATACCGTTATGTACTGGGTTACCTACAAATTCACATGGATTCCGCTCTATGTGTTCCTGATCGCATTAACGATTCGGGCGGAAGGCAAAAAAGGCGTATTTATGATCATCGCGGTGATACTGGCGGTTGTCGTGGCCGACAAAATCACTTCCGGGCTGATGAAACCTTATTTCCTGAGATTCAGGCCTTGCCACGAACCGACATTGCAGGGATTGGTACACGTGGTGACAGACTGCGGCGGCTCCTACGGCTTTGCTTCATCCCATGCTTCCACCAGCTTTTCGCTGGCCATCGTGTGGTTCAGCCTGTTACGCCGAAAAGTACCTAACATGGCGCTGATCTTCGGATGGTCGCTTGTTTACGCGTACAGCCGCGTTTATGTAGGCGTGCATTATCCGCTGGATATCTTGGTCGGTGCACTGGTCGGACTGCTCACCGGATACTGCTTCGTTCAGCTTTATTATATTTTTTTAAAAAGATATTATCTTAATTGATTGGTTTTATTTAATTTTGCGCAAATTTTAGTTTGGCCATGGGTTCATTCAATACAGTAAAAATATTTTCGGGGAGTCAGTCCGAATATTTGGCCAAAGACATTGCCAGGTATTTTGGTAAAGAGCTGGGAGGCTACACGTTGCGGAAATTTAGCGATGGTGAATTGTCCCCAAGTTTTGAGGAGTCCATCAGAGGTTGTGATGTTTTTCTCATTCAATCTACAATGCCTCCTGCCGATAACCTGATGGAGTTGCTGCTCATGGTGGATGCGGCCCGTCGTGCTTCGGCGCACTATGTGACGGTCGTTATACCCTATTTCGGCTACGCCAGACAAGACAGAAAAGACAAGCCGCGGGTGGCTATCGCTGCGAAAGTAGTGGCCAACCTGCTCACATCGGTCGGTGTGGACCGCCTGATGACCATAGATTTACATGCAGGACAAATCCAGGGATTCTTTGATTTACCCGTGGACCACCTGGAAGGGACGTCGATTTTTGTCCCCTATATCAAATCCCTGAACCTAAAAAATCTGCTGATCGCATCCCCTGACGTGGGTGGAGCAGCCCGGGCACGGAATTTTGCCAAATTCCTGAATGCGGATATGATCCTGTGTGACAAGCACAGAAAAAGAGCCAACGAGATCGCCAGCATGCAGGTGATCGGTGAAGTAGAAGGAATGGATGTGGTGCTGGTAGATGACCTGATCGACACCGGGGGTACACTTTGCAAGGCCGCGGAGATCATCATGGAAAAGGGTGCCAGCTCGGTGAGGGCGATCAGCACCCACGCGATCATGTCGGGTAAGGCGCATGAAAATATTGCCAATTCGGTGTTGGAAGAACTGATTGTTACAGATACAATCCCTCTTAAGCAACACAATGAAAAAATCCGCGTACTGTCAGTAGCAGAAATTTTTGCGAAAGCGATAGGTCGGATCCGTGATCATGAATCTATTAGTTCATTGTTTATAAATTATCAGTAAATTTTTTATTTTTTTAACTTTCTTATTATAAATTCTTATGAAAAAGCATGAGATTGTAGGGTTTAAAAGAGCGAATCTCGGCAAGACGGAAGCCCAGGAACTACGTTCACAAGGTTATGTTCCGTCTGTGCTGTACGGTGGCAATGAGCAGGTACATTTTTATGCGCCGGCAATGCTGTTCCGTGAATTGCTTTTTACACCGGATATTTATAACGTAACCCTGAATATCGAGGGTACTTTGTACAATGCGATTCTTCAGGAAAAGCAATTCCACCCTGTTAACGATGCACTGATCCACGCGGATTTTCTTGAAATCGTAGCAGGAAAGGAAATAAAAGTTGAAGTTCCTGTTAAATTGACAGGCACATCCACCGGAGTAATGAAAGGTGGCAAAATGAACCAAAAATTGCGTAAATTGCGCGTACAAGGTCTTGCGGAGAACATCCCTGACTATGTAAATGTTGACGTAACTGAACTGGATTTAGGAAAATCTGTTAAAGTTGGTGCACTGAAAGCTGAAAATTTTGTTATATTGACAGCGACAAGCAATCCGATTGCGTCAGTTGAGATCCCACGTGCACTTCGCGGTACACTTGGTAAATAAGTATTTTATTTTTCATGGCTAATAGATGCAAACGTGCCGACCATTGGTCGGCATATTTGTTTATAGCCAGTTCCGAATTTGTTCTACCAGTACTTCATTGATCCGCACGTAACTTTCATGCGTCCAGCCTCCGATATGAGGCGTCAGAACCACACGGTCCGAATGAATAAGATAATCGAACGTAGCCTGCTGCTCAACCGTTAATTTCCCGATCTTTTCATTTTCCAGCACATCCAGGCACGCGCCTTTAATCTTGCCGCTATCAATTGCCTCTGCCACGGATTTCAGGTTCACGACCTCCCCTCTCGACAAGTTCATCAGGTAAAACGGTTTGGCAAAATTGCTGATAAACGCTTCGTCGACCAGATACCGGGTTAGGTCCGTCAATGGAATATGCAGGCTTAGCACATCGGCCTCCCGCATGATCTCCTCGATCGAAGATTCCTTTGCAAATGCGTCGCCGTAATTGTCACGGTACTTGTCATACGCAAGTACCTTACAGCCAAAGCCACTCAGTCTCCGGGCCGTGGCTGTCCCGTTGTTTCCGTAACCGATCAGGCCGACCGTTTTTCCCATCAGCTCCACACCACGGTTCCCTTCCCGGTCCCAGATGCCCTTACGTACTTCCCGATCCGCTTTCAGGATATTATTAAACAAAGCCAGCAGCATGCCCAAGGCATGTTCGGCCACCGCATCCCGGTTTCCTGTGCCCGCATGAAACACCTGAATGCTCATTTCTCTGGCCACTTCCAGATCAATCAGGTCCAGGCCGGCGCCTGCCCGGGCGATAAACCGAAGCCCGGACGCATTCGCAAGCATTTCCCGGTCAAGGAAAGTCTTGCTCCGGATCATCAGGCCGTCATATTGAGGTAATGCATTTTGGATATCTGTTCTTTTGTACTCGGGATGGTAATCATAGTCCCATTTTTGCGTGTCCAGCATCTCGAATAGTGAAGGATGCATAGAGTCTGCGATCAGGATTTTCATAGTAGCACGGGATTTTTTGTAACTTGCACGGATGAACCGTGCGGCAAAAGTAATACGATTTACGCAGGGAGAACACATACAACAGCATTTACCTACATGAGCGACCAACACAGTGACAAACCTATAATCGGCGTAACAATCGGTGATTATAACGGCATTGGCCCGGAAGTAATCCTTAAAGCATTCGAAGGAAACCAGTTATCCAAATTATGTACACCCGTAATCTATGGCTCGTTACGGGTCCTGAACCAGTACCGGAACCTGCTCGACATGAAAGAGTGGACTTTGCACGGGATCCAGAAAACCGAGCAGGCAAACCCTAAGCTGACCAACGTCATTACCTGCTGGCATGACCATCAGACCGAAATTCAGCCGGGAAAAATCACGGCCGAGGCTGGCCAGGGCTCATTCGCCTCATTGAAACGGGCTGTCGAGGATTTGAAAGAAGGAAAAATTCAGGCCCTCGTGACCGGCCCGATTAATAAGGACAATATCCAGAACGATGATTTCAAATTCCCGGGCCATACCGAATTTCTCGCCGAGGCCTTCGGAAAAGATGACGCCCTGATGTTCATGGTTGCGGGTGATTTGCGGGTAGGCGTCCTCACCGGCCACATTCCTCTTCAAAACGTCCGGGAACAGATCACATCAGAAAAGCTGACCGCTAAAATCGAGCAGATACTGCAATCGCTTAAAGGTGATTTTGGCATTAAAAAACCTAAACTGGCTATTCTGGGCCTGAACCCACACGCCGGAGAGAACGGATTGCTGGGCAGCGAGGAAATTGAGGTCATTCAGCCCGTTATCAAAACCTTTAAGGAGAAAGGCAATCTGGTCGTCGGACCATTTCCTGCCGACGGCTTTTTCGCGGCCGGAACCTACCGGCAGTACGACGCCGTTCTGGCTATGTACCACGATCAGGGACTTATTCCGTTCAAAACACTTGCGTTCAATGAAGGAGTGAATTTTACGGCAGGACTTTCCGCAGTACGTACCTCACCCGACCATGGTACTGCCTACAACATTGCAGGAAAAAATATAGCGGAACCGGGATCGCTGCTGCAAGCGCTTTACCTGGCTTGCGATATCTCGCGTTTCCGTATTTTCAATGCCGATATGGAGAAGAATGCGCTCATCTCGAAACCTCAGCCTTCAGAGAGCCAGCATCCTGCCAAATCAGGCGGAAAACAACGATTTAATTAATCTGCTTCCTGCCGTCGCTAGCGGCGGCTGAGGTATTCCATCACAAGAAAATTATCCCCGAGCGGACCAACCGACAATACTATGTTAAAATCTATGACCGGATACGGTGTATCCAACATCGAATCCGATTCAATCAATGTCACTGTCGAAATCAAGACATTGAATTCCAAATTCCTGGACATTTACTGCCGTGTCCCGCGCAACTACTCAGAAAGGGAAATTGAAATCCGGAACCTCATCACGCAATCGCTCGAAAGAGGTAAGGTCGAATTTACCCTGACCGTCCAGCCGGTAGGCAAAACGATCGCATCGACTTCGGTTAACCGCTCGCTCGTGAATGCTTACTACCAGGATCTTTCAGATACCGCTACCGGCCTGGGATTCAGCCCGGATAATACCGAACTCCTCCGCATTGCTCTCCAGATGCCTAATGCCTACAATAATGAAACGGTGGATGAATCGAGCCGGGAGAATGACTGGGCGCAAATCAAGGTGGCCGTCCTGGAAGCCCTGCGTAAATGCACGGTGTTCAGGGAGCAGGAAGGCAAGATGACGGCCGACAAATTTGCCGAATACATCAAAACCATACAGACCTTACTGGATCAGGTAGCCGAGCAGGACAAGCTCAGGATACCAGCCGTGCGCGAACGCCTGGAAAAACAGGTCCGGGAACTGCTTTCCGACGACAATTTCGATCCGAACCGTTTCGAGCAGGAGCTGATCTATTATGTAGAGAAGTTCGATATTTCGGAAGAGAAGATCCGTCTTGCCAATCACCTCACCTATTTTATTGAAACCATGAAGGCGCCTGAGAGCAATGGCAAAAAACTCAACTTCATTGCACAGGAAATCGGCCGGGAAATCAACACCATCGGCTCGAAAGCCAACGACGTGTCGATCCAGCACCTCGTGGTCCAGATGAAAGACGAGCTTGAAAAGATCAAGGAGCAAACCATGAATATTATCTGATGCGGGAAGAAGAGCTCCCGCTTTCCTTCTTTTCCGCCTACGACACCTGCACCCTCGCACAAAAGTTACTAGGTTGCGAGCTGGTGCACGAAAGTCCCGGAGGCATCAGCAGCGGTATCATCGTGGAGACCGAGGCTTACCTGCGGGACGATCCGGCCTGCCACGCATTCAACAGGCGAACCCCACGCACGGAACCGATGTACGGCGTTGCGGGTACAGCATACGTGTACCTGATCTACGGGATGTACCAGTGCTTTAATATCGTCAGCAATGCGCCAGGAATTGGAGAAGCAGTGCTGATCCGAGCGCTTCAACCCGCTTCGGGCATCGATATCATGGAAGCGCGACGACTCCTGAGGCCAGGCAGGAACCAGGTCATTACAGGCAATCCACAAATCAGTCTGCGGGAACTTTGCCGCGGGCCCGGCAAGCTCGTTCAGGCCATGGGCATTGAAAGAGCTATCCACAATGGTATCCCGCTTTCCAACGGACCATTGTACCTGCGCCGTGCATGGAGCGGCCCTGTCGCGATCGTAAGCGGCCCGCGTATCGGTATTAATGTCGGTCGTGAACTTCCTTACAGATATTACATAAAAGACAATACTTTTGTAAGTAAAGGTTAGATAGCAGGATCTTATTACACAGACCTGAAATACCCAACCGTTCGCGCCCTAACTAGCAAGGAATCAAGAATATATGAATGAATTCTACAAATTAATTCTCTTTCTGCTAATTGGATCAGCGCTCGCCGGGAGCCAGTGTACCTCCACCGGTGGACAGAAAAACGCCCCGAATCAGGAAGAACTATTCGCAGCCATACCGCAGGAGGATTTTGCCGAGGATACCGCACTGATTTACAAATACCACAAACTCGCATCCAAATACCTTTTCCAGGACGCGGAGAAATCCATGTTCTATTCCAAACATGTGCTCAGGCTTTCCCAGAAGCATCAATGGGGGGAAGGGAAGTTACTGGCTTATAACCTGCTCAGCAGCTATTACCTGCTGGACGGCAGCTATGACGTGTTGCGGGAGCTTTCCAATGAAACTATGACATTGTCAGGGCAGCTCAACCTCCCGATGTATACCGGCCATGCCCGCCGGTTTTTGGGAGAGAGCTACTCGGAGTACCGCCAATGGGACTCGTCCCGCATTAACTACGAGCAGGCGGTACAGATCTTTACCCGTCTTAAAGCGGACAGTTCAAGGGCACTCAGCATTGAAAACCTGGGTAACTGCTACCGCGAAAAAAGCATGTACGATGTGGCAAACAAACTCTACGACCAATCGTACCGGATTTTTGACAAAATGAACTCGGATTGGGGGCGGGCCACCGTGCTGCAAAGCATTGGCTACATGCATGTGCGCCGGAACAATCACGCTGAGGCGGAGAAATATTTCAAACGCAGCATTGAACTGTTCAAAAAAATCGGGAACCGTTACGGAGAAGTGAATTGCCTGAATGACCTCAGTAATACCTACTACTATCAGAAAAAATTCGACGAGTCCATCCAGGCCGGACTGAAAGCACTCGAATATTCCAAAATTTACCACTCCACTCAGCAAACCAACTGGGCCCTGGTGACGCTTTCCCGATCCTACAAGGCCAAAAATATGCTGGATGTCGCCCTTCATTACAGCGAGGAAGTCAATCACACACGTCGCATGATCCACGACGAAACCATCAAGCGGCAGTACACCATGTATCAGCTGATGTACGATAACCAGGTGATGGATTCCGAAATCCAGCAAAAGATCATTGATGAGCAGCGCACGGTACAGCGTTTTCTGATAGGCTTTTCCTGTCTCTTTATTGCATTCACGGTCTTTCTTTGGTTTAACAACAAAAAACTGAGAAGGAAAAATGCGGCAATCCAGGCTGCCATGATCGAGGGCCAAACGATCGAACGCAAGCGGGTGGCAGCCGAGCTGCACGACCATCTGGGTGGTACATTGGCATCCCTGAACTGGTACCTGTACGGAATCGACAAAAAAGTACTTTCGCCGGAAGAACAAAAAATTTACGACAGCGTGCATCAGATGGTCGGTGCCGCATACCGGGAGGTCCGGAGCCTGTCACACAACCTCATGCCCGCCGAACTGGAAGAGCATGGCCTCACCATGGCCCTGCACAGGCTGATCAACAAATTGAATGAAAACAAGAATATTGCATTCGTCTTCAGCCTGAAAGGAATGGAGAAAAGGCTCAACAACAAGATCGAATTCGAATTGTACAGCATTGTCCTGGAACTGACCAACAACATCATCAAACATTCCGGAGCCTCCGAGGCGAAGGTCGACTTGACAGAAAACGTTAAAACCATCGTCCTGGTAGTCAGTGACAATGGTAATGGAATGGTTGAGCCCGACCGCCAGGGAGTCGGATTGAGAAATATAAAGGGCCGCGTGGAAAGTCTTCACGGCAAGATCCACATTCACAGCGAAGAAAATAACGGAATGCGGGTCGAGATCGAAATACCCAAAGTCGTCATCCGGTGATTATTCACTTTATGCAAGACTGTGCGCGTACATTTGGTCGTTAGCTCTTAAGAAATGATTTAAGCACCCTCATGAACATTACAGAAAAAGCCAGGGATTTCGTCACCGAAACGAAACAAAGCCTGCTCGACGACACCTTCATAAAACTTTCGCTAGGCAACTACAAAGGAACCGACGGAAGCCTCAAAAACATCTACGTCAAAAGAGTCCTGATAAAAAAAGAACCCCGGTTCAGTCTTACCTACCGCCACAAAACGCGCGACATCACCAAAAACCAGACTCCCGGGGAGTTCGATGCACTCCTGACTGCCTGGATTGGCGCTGATTTTCACGTAGCGACACTGCAAACCACCCAGTACGATCTTCGCTTCGAAGTGCACGGGAGCGGCAAAGCTACATTGAAGAAAACAGGCGTAACTGCCCGGCAAGCACCATCCCTGGATCACGACAAGGTTAAAAAACGACTCATATCCGCCCGCAACAATGCTTACCTGCACGACTTAAAGATTACCGATCAGCAGGGAAATGTGTATAGCAATGCACAGGATAAGTTTCGGCAGATCAACCACTACATCGAAATCCTCAGCAGCCTGATCAAAGAGATCTCACCAGGCAAGGACATCCGGGTCGCCGATATGGGTTCGGGCAAAGGATACCTCACATTTGCATTATATGATTACCTCAAAAACATCCTGCAACTCAATCCGCAGGTTACCGGTATCGAGTTCCGCGAAGACCTCGTAACGCTTTGCAACCGCATTGCAGCGAATGCAGGCTTCGACGGACTGGAATTCCGGGAGGGCACGATCGGCGAATTCGACAGCACCGGGATCAACGTGCTGATCGCCTTGCATGCATGCGACACCGCTACCGACGATGCGATTCATAAAGGCATTCAAGCCGGATCCGACCTGATCGTCGTCGCGCCATGCTGCCATAAGCAGATCCGGCGTGAAATCGAGAAACACCATGTCGAAAACGAGCTGGGCTTCCTGACCCGGCACGGAATTTTTCTGGAAAGGCAGGCAGAAATGGCAACTGACGGGATCCGCGCGCTGATCCTGGAATACTTCGGGTACAAAACCAAAGTGTTCGAATTCATCTCGGATGCACACACGCCCAAGAACGTCATGATCGTAGGAACGAAAGGAGCCAGGAGCGAAAAATCACAGGCAGCGGTGCTCCGGAAAATACAGGAAGCCAAAAAGTTTTTTGGCATTGAGTACCATCACCTTGAAAGATTGACGGGGATTTAGACCGTATAAATGCCCCTTTTTCCGTCCTGTGTGCGTATATTTGCAACTTTTTGTGAACTGAATTATCGAATATGTGGAATAAAATAGCGACTTACATTATCCGCTACCGGCTTTTGTGGGTCGCATTAGTGCTAGTATCGACCGTCTTCATGGCCTATGAGGCCAGCAAAATTGAGCTTTCCTACAATTTCGCCCGCATCCTCCCGTCCAATGATCCTGTTGAGAAAGAGTACCAGGATTTCAGAAAGCTTTTCGGTGAAGATGGTAGTGTAATGGTCATCGGCTGGCAGGACCCGCAGCTTTTCGAAATCAATAAATTCCGTGACTGGTGCAAATTGTCCCAGAAAATCAGGGAAACAGAGGGAATCAAAAATGTGCTGTCCCTCGCGAATGTGTATAAAATCGTCCGCAATGACAGTCTCACCCGTTTCGATTTCGCCCCTGTTATCCGCCAGATCCCGGGCACCCAGGCCGAGGCAGACAGTCTGAAAAAAGAAATTGCCAATCTTCCGATTTACGAAGGGCTTGTTCTCAACAGCAAAACGAACGCGACACTCATCGTCATAACCTTCAATGACAAGGAGCTGAACTCCAAGCGCCGCCTGACGATTGTCGATGACATTGAAAAGATGGCCGACGAATTTGCTGTCAAATACAGCACCGACCTGCATTATTCGGGGATGCCCTACATCCGGACGGTCAATATGAAGAAGATCTCCGGCGAAATGGAGCTGTTCATGGGACTGGCCGTCTTTGTGACATTGCTTATCCTATGGGCCTTTTTCAGATCGCTGCGGCTCACACTTTTGTCCATTATCGTGGTGTTGATCGGTGTAGTGTTCTCCGTCGGCACATTGCATCTATTCAATTACAAAATCACCGCGCTAACCGGCCTGATCCCTCCCCTGCTCATCGTGATCGGGGTACCAAACTGTGTTTTCCTGATCAATAAGTACCAGGCTGAGCTGGTCTCGCACAGTAATAAAGACGAAGCATTGCGGGAAATGATCCGGCAGATCGGCTTATCGACATTCCTGGCCAACATGACCACCGCGATAGGCTTTGGGGTATTCTATTTTACCAACAGCATTCTGCTCGTCGAGTTCGGCGTAGTCGCGGCCATTAGTGTCATGGTTACCTACGTGCTTTGCCTTGTATTGCTACCTATTACCCTGCATTACATGAGCACCCCGAAATCGCGCCATTTGAAGCATTTGGACGGAAAATGGGCTGCCGGCTTCCTGAAAATGGTCGATCGCCTGGTTCACAACCGACGAAAGGAGATCTACATCGCGATGGTGGTGCTGATCATCGTCTCCGCATTTGGGATGACCAAGATCAAGACCATCGGCTACGTGATAGACGACCTGCCCAAAAAGGATGTGGTTTATACCGACCTCCGCTTTTTCGAGAAGAATTTCAATGGTGTCTTACCCTTCGAGGTGATGATCGATACCAAAAAACCCAATGGTGTTTTTGCCGATCAGGCCAGGGTTTTGTACAAAATCAAGGCCTTCCAGAATGAAATGGCCAAGTTCCCTGAGTTCTCCAAACCGGTTTCTATTGTAGAAGCGTCGCGGTTCCTTTACCAGGGATACCGCGGGGGCGATGCTAAATATTACGCATTGCCTGGCGTGTTGGAACTGAATAAAATGACGCAGTATGTGCAAAGCCAGCAGGGTGCGGCAAAGCAACTGACTGCTTTTCTGAATACGGATAAGAGCGTCACCCGCGTGAGCTTTCAGATGGCCGACGTTGGTTCAGAGCGGATCAAGGAGCTCATGAACCAGATTCGCCCCAAAGTAGATTCTATTTTCAGTCCAGAACAATATAAGGTCAGCCTCACCGGACACAGTCTTGTTTTCCTCAAAAGCAACGATTATCTGTTGAGTAATCTGTACGAAAGTCTTCTGATCGCCATTGTTCTCATTGCTATTGTCGGCATGGTGCTGTTCCGCTCGATTCCCATTATTCTCTTGTCTAAACTCCCCTGCCTGATCCCGCTCGCATTGACCGCAGGGATCATGGGATATTTTGATATTTATTTCAAACCGACAACCATTCTCATTTTCAGCATCACCTTCGGGATTGCCTCGGATGGTACGGTTTATTTCCTGACGCGCTACCGGGAAGAGCTTTATAAAAACGGCCTCAGTCCTTCCAAGGCCGTCACCAAGTCGATCTTTGGCACAGGGCTTAGCATGATCTACACCGCGGTGATCCTTTTCTGCGGATTCTCGATCTTCGCAGCATCCAGCTTTGGAGGTACCGCGGCAATGGGCGTAATGGTTTCTATCACCCTGCTCGTAGCGATGTGTACCAACCTGATCCTGCTTCCCGCTTTATTATTGTCGATTGCCAAAAGACAGGGAAAAAATGTAAAGCCGAGCTAGTATATTAGCCAGCGTTACATAACTCCTGTCACCTGCATGAAAAAATTCTTGACTGCCCTATCCCTGTCTCTGGCAGGGATAGTCGTTTCCGCCCGGGCCCAAACCGACTATCAGGCCGATTCCATCTTTATCCGCAAGATCTTCGACACTTTTCTTAGCCAAGGGAAATCCTACGAATGGCTCAGGCACCTGACACAGCAGGTCGGAGCGCGTCTGAGCGGCTCGGCAGGCGCCGCGAAAGCAGTGGATTACACCAGGTCCATCATGGAAAGCGAGCATTTCGACAACGTTTTTTTACAAAACGTCATCGTACCGCATTGGGTGAGAGGCCCCAAGGAAAAGGCGCAGATTATCAATGGCAAGCAAAAGACCAGCGTCCCGATCGCGGCGCTTGGCGGCTCTGTTGCCACACCCAAGGGAGGTATCAAAGGGAAGGTCATCGAAGTAAAGAGCTTCCAACAGCTCCGCGAACTGGGCACGGAAAAGGTTAAAGGCAAGATTGTCTTTTTCAACCGCCCCATGGACCCCACCAGGCTGAATACCTTTGAGGCATATGCCGGGGCGGTAGAGCAGCGGGGCGCCGGGGCGAGTGAAGCAGCCAAACTTGGTGCAATCGGCTCTCTAACCCGATCAATGACAACACGCCTGGACGATATACCGCACACCGGCAGCATGCGCTACGCCAGCGGCGCTCCGATGATCCCCGCAGCGGCCATCACCACGAACGGAGCAGAACTGCTTAGCAAAACCTTAAAGGAAAATCCGGATACTGAATTCTATTTCGAGCAAAACTGCGAAACGCTGCCAGACGCCCCATCTCATAACGTGATCGGCGAATTGAAAGGGAAGAAAACGCCGGAAATCTATATCGCCGTGGGCGGGCACCTCGATTCCTGGGACTTCGCCCAGGGCGCACATGACGATGGTTCGGGTTGTGTCCAGTCCATCGAGGCGCTGCGAATATTGAAAGCGCTAGGTTACCAACCCAATCTTACACTCCGGGCAGTGATGTTCATGAACGAGGAGAATGGCCTGAAGGGCGGATTGGCATATGCCGACTCCGCTAAATCGAAAAAAGAAACCCATATTGCCGCCATCGAATCTGACGCGGTGGTTTCACGCCTCTAGGTTTCGGAATTGTGGGAACACAGGCACAAAAGGCCAAAATCATGCAGTGGATCAGATTGTTTGCTCCTTACGGCATCCATGAGCTCGGACCGGGCGGTGGGGGCGCTGATATCGGGCCGCTGGCACAGCAGGGAACCGTACTCCTGGGTCTCATCCCCGACTCGCAACGATACTTCGACTATCATCACGCGATGAACGATACATTCGAGGCAGTCAGCAAACGGGAACTCGAACTGGGCGCAGCCGCAATGGCCTCCATGCTCTACCTCATCGACAAATACGGCCTGTGATACGCATTACCACAACCCAAGACTTAAGTCTTGGGCTAGGCGTCTGCGCTGGGCGTCAGCGCGGGCTGGGCGTCAGCGCGGGCTAGGCGTCAGCGCTGGGCTGGGCGTCAGCGCTGGGCTAGGCGTCAGCGCGGCTGGCGCTGGGGCCTGGGCTCCGGGCGGGACCGCGGCCCAGGCGGGCGCCGGGCTGGGCGACCCTAGCCGTGCGCTGAGGCTATGCGCCGGGACCGGCGCTCTGGCTCCCTCCTAGGGGATCTTGTCGAACGTTCGGTCCATCCAGGACTCCGGGATGTCATCCAGTGCCTGTTTCAGCTTTTCGGCCCAGATCTCCGAAATTTCCTGCATGTCTTTCTGCTCGTAACGATGCTCGATCATCGCGAAACTATCTTTCTTATACAACACGACGTCGATCGGAAAATCCACGTCATTATTACTCACGCGCGTTGAATCGAATGACAGAAACCCGGCCTTCAATGCCTGCTTCATGCTCGAATCTTCATTCAGGACACGGTTCAGAATGGCTTTACCCTGCCCGGAATTGCCGATAATCACGTAGGGAGAACCTTCGTCCAGCTCCACCCAGTTGCCTTCCGAATACAGCAGGAACAGCTTGTGGTCCTCGTCGTCCTTCAACTGACCGCCTACGATCGAATTCAGGTTAAATTTGAATCCGGACTTTTCCAGACTGGCCTTGTCCTCGTCGGCCACCCGCTTGATCTGCTCCCCGAATGCATTCACGGCCTTGTAAAGCTTGTTATAAACCACGCCGTCATTGATCAGCTCTTCAAAATAATGCACCGCTTTGTCGCGCACAGAACGCAGGCCACTCGTCATGATGAACATCGAGTAATGGTCCTTTTGCTTGATGTAAACCTTTTTTTTGGTGGTGGTACTGGTGCCGGCGGTAATGCGGGTGTCGGATAGCGCAACCAGCCCTTCCTTTACTTTTATTCCTAAACAATAAGTCATTTTACTACACATTTAATCGGGTCAGATAGCGATCATACCCATTCCTTATACACTTAAACCAGCCTCAAAAATACCAAATCACAACCTGAACATCATAAAAAATCCCTTTTTGTCAATTATTTATGAAATTGCAAAACAGCATACATTCCCACATCAACAGCTTGTCGCCAGCATGATCCACACCGTCCATCTCTTTCCCGAACTCGACGAAAAACTCATTGCGCTACTCAAATCACTGCAACCGGACGACTGGGACAAACCCACGGTCGCCCGTCTGTGGACGGTCAGGGATGTCGCGGCGCATTTACTGGACGGTAATATCCGGGCTATTTCCGGCCGTGACGGCCATAGGACCGTCCCCGATCGCGAAATCAACAGCTACGAGGATCTTGTGGCATATCTTAATCAGTTCAATGCCGATTGGGTCAAAGCCTCCCGGCGGATAAGTCCGCAATTGCTCACCGAACTGCTCGAATCCACCGGGAAGCAATATTCGCAAATCATGGCCACGCAGGATTTGAATGCTGATGCGCGTTATTCGGTAGCATGGGCGGGCGAATCGGTTTCTAAAAACTGGTTTCACATCGCGCGGGAGTACACGGAAAAATGGCACCATCAACAGCAGATCCGAGATGCCGTGGACAAACCGGGAATCATGACCAAACATCTTTTTCAGCCGTTGATGGATACATTTTTGCGCGGGCTCCCGCACACCTACCGCAACACGCCCGCACAGGAAGGCACAGCCATCGCCATTCACATCGGGCTGGAAGAGCCGGTCACAGCTTACAATGTGCGCAGGGAGGGTCGATGGGTTATTGAAGGTACGTGGGATGGCCCCGCGGATGCAGTCATTACGATCCCCTCAGACACGGCCTGGAAATTATTTACCAAAGCGATAACTGCCGCGGATGCAGCCAAAAAAGTAACTATTACTGGTAATGACCCACTTGCAACGGTTTCATTAAACCTCATCGCAGTCATGGCCTGATCCGAATTGGTGACCTATCGAACGAGACGAATCACTTTCGTAATTAACTAAAAACCCCTGCTATTTAGCTAGCGGGGGTTTATGCACTATTATTCCAAAATTCTAATAACCTTATTAAGCTTCTTCGAGCGCTTTCAGCCGAATGACAAGCCCATCCATGTTTTCCGAAGGCCTGAGCTGGCAGGAAAGCCTACTGTTCTGATCCGAATTGGGAAGCGTATCCAATGTATCCAGTTCACTGTCATTGGACTCCGGAAGCTTATCCATCCCTTCCAGCACCTCGATATGGCAGGTGGCGCATAGGGCCATTCCCCCGCATGTTGCCTGAATGTCGTATTCGTAAGCTTTGAGCAGTTCCATGAGGCTGAAACCCATGTCGGTAGGAATTTCCAGGCTCTGCCGGTCTCCCGACTCGTTTTCTATGAAAATATTGATCATGGCTAAAATGGGTTAACCCCGTTGACAGTGGTGTATTTGAAACTCAGTTTCTGATCCGGATAGACGTACTTGAATGCACTCTGCATCATGATCGCCGCCTCGTGAAAACCACACAGAATCAGTTTCAGCTTGCCCGGATAGGTATTGATATCGCCGATGGCGTAAATGCGTTCGACATTGGTAGAATAGTCCAGCGTATCGACCAGCAGTGCTGATTTTTCGACACCAAGGTTCCAGTCGGCGATGGGGCCCAGCTTGGGACTAAGGCCGAAAAGCGGTATAAAGTGGTCTGCCTGAATGCTCGTTACCGATTTGTCGTTGCCAAGTACGGATACCTCCTTCAACACGCCGTTTCCATTCAGACTGTTGACCTGCGCCTGTAAAATGAGATCTATCTTTCCTTTTCCGGCAAGCTCGAATACTTTCTCCGCGGAGTCCGGCGCGCCCCTGAACGTATCTCCCCTGTGTACGAGCGTCACGCGGGACGCGATACCTGCCAGGAAAATCGTCCAGTCCAATGCAGAGTCGCCGCCACCGGCCAGCACCACGTTTTGGTCCCGGAATTGCTCCGGCCTCTTCACCATATAATGTACCCCCTTTCCTTCGAAGTATTCCAGTCGCTCTACGGCCGGTTTACGTGGTTCAAAGCTACCCAGTCCGGCGGCGATCACCACCACCTGGCAATGCACCGTCGTATTTTCATTGGTGCGGACGATGTAACTGCCATCCTCCTGCTTTTCGAGCCCTTCCACCCTTTCACCCAATGTAAAGCCCGGCTTGAATTCCTCGATCTGGGTCATCAGATTCCTGACGAGGTCTTCGGCGATGATGCCCGGAGCTCCCGGAATATCATAGATAGGTTTCTGAGGATAAATCTCCGCAAGCTGCCCGCCAACCACCGGCAGCGCGTCAATCAGGTGGCAGCGCATTTTAAGCAGCCCGGCCTCAAAAACGGCGAACAATCCTACCGGGCCTGCTCCGATAATGCAAATGTCTGTATGGATCATGATTCAATGTGAATGAGAATTTTGGAAAACTTTCGTGATCCAAAAGTAGCAGTCATCCACACCGGAAGCCAATCACAATTGGTTATCCATTATAACCAAAAGTTATTGGTCTCAGCCATCCGTGATCATAAACTGTAGCATGTCAGGCAGGATCTCTATTTCAACTTCCAGCGGCTTCTCCACCTTCAGTCGTTCATCGTCGGCATGAACGTCTTTACCATCCCACATGATCTTCACCTTTTTTGCGCGTACAGTCGTAAAACTGAATTCACTATCCTCCTTCCCGTTGATCCTGCCGAGCAGGAACGACTCGAACTTTGTCCGGTTGGATTCAGATACCATTACCACGTCCAGCAAACCATCACCAGGATCGGCACCGGCGGCCAGTACCAGGTTGGGGCCCAGCGACCGGATGTTCATCACCTCCACCATGATGTAATTACCCGAATGCTCCACCCCGTCGGCGATGATGGTACAAGGCCGGGCTTCGTAGTTCTGTACGACATCGTACAACACCACCCGCGCGGCCTTTAATTTTTCTTCCACACTATCGCCGATCTCGCCCTCGATCTTATCCATGACCTTCATCAGTCTGGGGAAAATCCCGTATCCAAATGCTTCGAGAAAGAACAGATCTTCGCCCAGCCCATGGATTTTCCCGATATCAAACGATTTCAGATGGGAATGATGCCAATACGGGACAATGTCTTTCGCGTGGCCTTCGATCTGCAATGCCGTAGCGATATTGTTGGCGGTGCCATGCGGGAGCAATGCAAGCGGGTATTGTTTGTCCAGCAGCTTTCGCTTCATCAATGCCTTGGCAGCACGCCGGACAGTCCCGTCACCGCCCGCGACGATCAGAAAATCCGTGTCATTTTCGAATGTATCCCACCCCTCCTCCTTTACCGAAGCATAGGTACAGTCGAAGCCTGCTTTCTTAATGAGTTTGACGAGTTCTTTTTTAGAAAAGTCGTTGTCCCCGGCACTGGGGTTGTGTAAAAGGGTCGTTCGTTTCATATCAGGTTGTATAGCACAATTCCCGTTTCATAAAAAACATACCAGGCACAATTTTATTGATATTGACTGAAAACGCTATACGTTATGAAGATATTAGTAACCAATGACGACGGCATTTACAGTCCTGGCATAGCGGCGCTGGCCAGGATCGCCTCGCGGTTCGGGGAAGTTAAAATCGTAGCGCCGGATGTGGAACAATCCTCTATGGGTCATGCCATTACCGCCTCCCGACCGCTTTCCTATAAAAAGTCTCCCATCGAATTTCCAGGGATCGATGCCTACCGGGTCAACGGCACCCCAGCCGACTGTGTGGCACTGGGCCAGCACCTGTGGGATAAGCCCGATGTGGTGCTTTCGGGGATCAACCTGGGGCCAAACCTGGGGAATGCAATGTGGCATTCGGGAACACTCGCCGCGGCTAAGCAGGCAGTGCTCTTTGGGATTAAAGGCATTGCATTGAGCACGCCCACCGATATCGAACCGGATTTCGAAGCACTCGACCCGTTTGTTGAAAAAGCGCTGGACCTGCTGTTCAAAAATCCCCACCTGAACCTCGTGAATGTCAATTTCCCGCATGACCCCAAGGGCGTCCGGTGGACGAGGCAGTCGGTCAGGCTCTACGACAACAACATCGTTCCGGCACTCGATCCGATGGGGCGCAAGCACTACTGGTTCACCGTCGTGCCCCTTGAACCCGCCGAGGAAGGCACCGACCGCTGGGCGATCGAAAATCACTTCGTGTCGATCACCCCGCTGCGGCTGGATCTCACTAACGAAGCAGAACTGGTGAAAGCGCAGCTGACCTATCCGATCACCTAGCATGCGGCGGCGGTGTAACAAAACAGAGGGTTTGATTCTGATAAATATTTTGCAAAACGTCACTGATACAGTGCATGATCCCGTATCCGCCAGGTACGGGATTCTCTTTTTATGAAAGTCTTGGTTCTGATTTAAGGGGTAGAACCGGTAAAATGCAGTCTTCTTCCCTGACAACTATTCATTAATCAATCCTGAATCCAAGCAATCAGTTTTTTCCCATCATGAAACAAACCAATACTGGCAACTATCGTTGGGTTATTTGTGCCTTACTCTTCTTTGCAACCACCATCAACTACATCGACAGGCAGATTCTTGGATTACTCAAACCCACCCTCGAAACGGAGTTCAACTGGACAGAAAGTGACTACGCCAACATCGTAATGGTTTTCGCGGGCTGCTATGCCGCGGGCTACATCGTTTTTGGCAATATCATCGATAAGATCGGCTCCAAAATGGGCTATGCCGTTTCCATTATTATATGGAGCGTCGCGGCTATTGCGCATGCATTCGTAAAAAGCACCTTCGGATTTGGCGCGGTGCGTGCGATCCTGGGACTCGGCGAGGCGGGCAATTTCCCCGCGGCCGTGAAAGCGACCGCCGAATGGTTCCCTAAGCGCGAAAGGGCGCTGGCGACGGGAATCTTCAACTCCGGCACGAGCATCGGCGCCGTTGCCGCACCGATTCTCGTGCCCTGGCTGCTGAGCTCCTATGGCTGGCAGGGCGCTTTCCTTATTACCGGTGCGCTCGGGTTCATCTGGCTGGTGTTCTGGTGGCTGATGTATGAAATTCCGTCACGCCACAAAAAGCTGGGAGCCGAAGAATATGCATTCATCCACAGCGACAACGAAGTGACAGACGGCGAACAGCAAAAGCCTATTCACTGGACCAAACTGCTTCAACTCCGTCAATCCTGGGTTTTTATTGTAGGCAAATTCCTGACAGATCCGGTGTGGTGGTTCTTCCTGTTCTGGCTTCCCTCCTATTTTGCGACCACGTTTGCGCTGGATCTCAAAAAACCAAGTCTGCATCTGGCGATCGTCTACACGGCGACCACGTTTGGGAGCATCGGTGGCGGGTACCTTTCTTCCTACCTCATCAAAAAGGGTTGGGCACCGCTCAGAGCTCGCAAAACCACATTGCTCATCGTTGCATTTGCCGTAATGCCCATCATCCTTGCGCAGTTTGCGACCGATATCTGGACGGTAGTAGGCATTATCGCAGTTGCAACCGCAGCGCACCAGGCATGGAGCGCCAACATTTTCACGATCGTTTCCGACCTGTTCCCTAAACGTGCCGTAAGTTCGGTAGTAGGGATCGGTGGTATGGCCGGCTCGCTGGGGTCCACGTTTTTCCCGCTTCTGGTGGGTGCATTGCTCGACTACTACAAGTTGCTGGGCAATATCGGCACCGGGTATAACATTCTGTTCGTTATCTGCGGACTCGCTTACATTATCGCCTGGGTGATCATCCATTTCCTGACCAAAAACATGAAATCGGTCGAAGAATCGTTATAACCAATGACCGACGCATTGCAACAGCGCTCTATCCATTACCCAATCCAATTTTGCCGAGCATACCATTCTGATGAAGAAATACCGTTATCCCCTTCTGTTTCTGGCGGTTTCGTTTTCGTTGATGTATTGTAAAACCAACAAACAAACCACCCAGCAAACCGTATCCTCCTCAGCAACAGCGGTTGCCCGTGAGGAAAAACCCGCTGAAACGCCCGGAAAATCTCCTTTTGTCCCAGCTTCTCAAACCATCGCAAAAATGCAGATCGAGGATGGTTTCGAGATTAAACTGGTTGCATCCGAGCCGCTGGTCAGTGCGCCGGTGGCTATGCAGTTCGACGATAAGGCCCGTATGTGGGTTGTTGAAATGACAGGCTATATGCCCGATACCATTGGTACAGGCGAAGATATTCCGAATGGCAATATCGTGGTCCTCGACGATAAAAATAAGGACGGTGTGTATGACGACCGCAAGGTGGTGATCGACTCACTCATACTCCCGCGCGCGATCAGCCTCGTCGAAAACGGCATACTCGTAGCCGAACCCACCAATCTTTGGTTCTACGAGCTGAAAGATGACAAGGTCGTTAAAAAAACACTGGTGGATCCCAAATACACCGAAGGCGGCAATGTGGAACACCAGCCAAACGGCCTGCTGCGCGCGATGGACAACTGGATCTACAACGCCAAATCCGACAAACGGTATCGGCGGGTCGGCGGAAAATGGCTGATCGAACATACGCATTTCCGCGGCCAGTGGGGTATTTGTCAGGACAATTACGGTCGGCTTTATTACAACAATAACTCCCAGAACCTGCTGGGTGATTATTTCCCTGCCGGACTCGGTGCCTGGAATAAAAACCAGAGAGGGGTCGCCGGGTACAATGAGAAATCCGTTGCAAACAACAAAGTGTATCCGCTCCATCCTACACCGGGTGTGAACCGCGGCTATATGAAAAATATCCTCGACGACAGCCTCCGGCTCAACGAGTTCACGGCGGCAGCGGCACCGGTCGTTTACCGGGGCGACCTGTTCGGGAAAAATTACGATTTCAATGCATTTGTCCCGGAGCCTTCCGCCAACCTGATCAAACGCGATCTGCTGGGTGCCAATGGCTACGTCGTCAAAGGAGAGCAGGCCTATAAAGGCAAAGAATTCCTAGCCAGTACCGACGAACGTTTCCGCCCTGTGAGCCTCTATAATGCGCCCGACGGCAGCATGTTTGTACTGGATATGTACCGTGGTATTATCCAGCACAAAACCTATCTGACACCCTACCTCAAAGACCAGATCGGCAAACGCGACCTGACCCAACCGCTTTCGGCAGGCCGCATTTATAAGATCGTCCCGAAAGGTTCGCAGCCTAAACCGGTCATCATTCCGGACGGCGCACAGGAACTGGTGAAGCTGCTCGGCCACCCCAACGGCTGGATCCGCGACCGGGCACAGCAAAAACTGATCGACGGCAAATACAACCAGACCGTGCCTGCATTACGTGAGGCGATCAAACAAACGGCTAATCCACTCTTGGCCATCCACGCGTTGTGGACGCTCGAAGGCCTCAATTCCCTGAAACCGGAAGAAGCATTGAGCTGGATCCGGCAATCGGCCTGGACCTTTCGCGCGCAGGGACTTTACGCTTCGGCGTCGGTCATTACGCCAGGCTCCTACCAGCAGTTTGCGACCGCATTCGACGGCATTGTCGATTCGGGCGATACGCTGGCAGCCCCCTACATTGCATTACTTTGCAAAAGCATCGAAAAATTTGACCAGAACGTCTCGCGCGGGCTGCTGAACAAACTGGCTGTCAAATATCCCAACAACCGCTATGTCTCCGACGCTGTGATCGCGAACTTGCAGGATCAGGAAGAAGTCTTCCAGAGCGCTATTTCGGCTTTGGTATCCGACCAGAATGCACTGATTAACAAACAATTAACGCGAGCCATCACCGCCATCCGCAGTGCACAAGGCAACCGGAACCCCGAAATGCTGAAAAAAGAGTTTCCCAAAGGCGAAGCATTGTTCACTTCCGTATGCCAGACCTGCCACGGTGCCGATGGCGGAGGCGTGAAGTCGCTCGCTCCCCCATTGAACCAGTCGGAATGGGTAACCGGAAGTAAAGACAAGCTGATATCGATCGTGCTGTTCGGTCTCACCGGACCGGTCAAGGTGAATGGCCATGTGTATCAGACGCCCGAAGTGAGCGGCGACATGCCCGGCATCGGCTACGACAAGGATATGCCCAGCGAGGACATTGCCCAGCTCCTGAGCTACATCCGCCGTTCGTGGCGCAACAATGCCGACAAAGTCACTACCGAAGAAGTTACCAAAGTCCGCACCAAACTGACAGGACGTGAGAAAGCGTTCACAGAGTCAGAATTGAACGGAATCTGATCGTTGCAAACGATGATGTTGATCGCCGCCCTGTCGCCGCTAATTGGCTGGCAGGGCGGCGATCAGATTTTGGCGCAGCAGCATTTCGAGCCGCTGCATATCTCTGCGCATTAAATCGATACTATTCTTCTCGGGCTCCCCGCCCGGCTTTTGTTGTGCAGCCGCAGTCAGTTCGCTGATCGTCGCTTCCGGCTTTACAACCAGCAACTCTTCCAGTGTCATCTGCCCGAACAGGTAGGCGACGAAGCAGATCGAACAGACGTCGAGGGCCATAGCCAAAGGTTCCAGCAGCCGCAGCGACGGATAAGATCTATTCCTTTCCCAATCCATATATGTACTCTGGGAAACACCGACGCGTTCGGCAACCATGCGCGTGCTCAACTTCCTCGCATCCCGGAGCGATCTCAGCCTTATTTCAATTTGCATAACATCACGCGGGCTTCCGATTTACCATAATACATATAAATATCTGTATCAAATCTATCGAATGAGTTTTCCATTCGATGAACGGAAATTTACAGCAAATTGAACGATTTTTTCCAATTTCATTTCACTATATCTACATATAATTGTACAGAACATATCAAAAGTCAAATGACCTGAAAAACGTCTGCATCCTTTCCTACCAGGTTATCAATCGATTTCGACATTATACTCCATACGTACCTCAAACATGATGAGTCTTTTATCCGCTTTATCGCGCCGCGACAATGTCGTAGAGTCGGTCACCCATGTTGTAAAGCTCAACAATATTCGGATTTCAACCGGGACAATCGAATCCGATCTGCAAAACCATCCCGATTACCCAACCATGCTGGCAGTCAGCGATGTGCTCAATGCATACCACATTAAGAATATTAGTATCAAAACCAATGTTGAAAAACTGCCCCAAATGCCGACGCCCTTTCTGGTGCCGTTATTTATTAATTCCAATGACGAAAAATTGGTCGTTGTTCTCAATACTGGTGAAAATTCAATTGAATACATCCATCCCGAATCCCTTAAAAAGATCTCCGCAGACATTACCCATTTCCAAAGCAAATGGACATCGCGCACGCTGATGCTCATAGACACCGACGAAGCAAAACCGGAAAAGGATTATGATCAGAAAAAACGGCAGGAAAAGACGGACTACTTCCAAAAATCCGCCCTGATCCTTTCGCTTCCCGCCGTGACATTGGCAGCCTGCAGTGCCGCAGTCCTGACACATGGCTGGGACGTGTCCTGGCTACCGGTTGCCTTTACCTTGCTGACCCTGGCCGGGCTCGTTACCTGCGGGTTACTGATCTGGTATGAGCTGGATCAATTCAATCCGGTAGCCCAAAAGATCTGCAAAGCCAGTAAAAAAGTGAATTGCAGCGCCGTCCTCAACTCAAAGGCGGCCCGGATTGCCGGCGTGGGCTGGTCATCGATCGGCTTCGTGTACTTTGCCGGGAGTAACCTTCTGCTCCTGCTCAACGGGCCCACCAGTCCCGCATCGCTCTCTGCCCTCGCCTGGCTCAATGCATTAGCGCTACCTTACACGGTTTTTTCGGTTTACTATCAATGGAGGATTGCAAAACAATGGTGTATCCTGTGCCTGTCTGTCCAGGCCATCCTGTTCCTTCAGGGCATTGCGGCGCTGTACGGCGGCTGGCATGCGACGTTCCCGGTCCAAACGGTCTGGACGATGCCGTTCATGATGATAGTCGTCGTATCATTCCTGCTTCCGGCACTGGCGCTCGCGTTTCTTATCCCGGCCTACCGTCAGCTCAAAACCGGTAAACGGGACAAAACGGAGCTGAACCGACTGAAACACAGTTCACAAATTTTCGAAGCGTTGCTTTCCCGTCAGAAAACAGTAACAGAAGACCCGAATGGCCTGGGGATCGAGCTGGGCAATCCTGCCGCCAAACACAGGATCATCAAAGTATGCAATCCGTACTGCGGCCCCTGCGCCGAAGCGCACGCTCCGATGGAAGAGCTCGTCCGGAACAACCCCGACATCAGCGTCCGTATCATATTTACGGCCTCCAATGCAGCCGGGGACGTGGCTGCCCAGCCTGTGAGGCATTTCCTCGCCATCGGGGAAAAGTACGGCCCGGACACGCTGCATCACGCCCTGGACGACTGGTATACAGCGCCTCACAAGGACTACGACAGGTTTGCGGCCCAATACGCCGTCAATGGAGAGCTCGCCAGGCAGGATCATAAGATCGACGCCATGAGAGCGTGGTGCGATGCTACGCACATATCATTTACACCTACCTTTTTTGTGAACGGGCATCAGCTGCCCGAAATCTACGCGGCAAGCGACTTAAAATATTTCCTTTCCGAGTAATTCGCGATCCAGCCGGATGCCAATATTCTTTACTGGTTGGTAAAGTCTTAATTCTCAACTAATCATAACCTTATGAAGAAATTGAAATTGGAAGAGCTGCACTTCGATGACTCCGAAATCCTGTCAAGAAGCCAGTTGAAAAACGTGTTGGGAGGATCAGGCGGAGCGGTGTACTGTACAGCACAGACTTTCAATTGCGCCTCTTCTTGCAGCTGCCCCAACGACGGCTCGAACATGTATCAATGCTGGTCCAACAACGATGTAGCCACCTGCATATGCGGGTACGCCAACGTGGTACCGACCCGCCGGTGCTGAAAACTCTGAGCAAACCGTTGCGATACCGGATCGTACCGGATCATAATACGCCCGGTTAATACGCATTTTCAAAAATCATTTCAACGCATTATCTGTCTTTCGGAACGTTCCATCGCAAAGCCAGCCACAGTGCAAGCTGCAGGTTTTCCCGGAATTCAGTAGCGGCCAAGATATTTTCTTCCGGGTCATTCGCGATCCGCCCGGGAGACAATATTCTTTACCGGTTGGTAAAGTCTTAATTCTCAACTCCAAATCACTACCTTATGAAGAAATTGAAATTGGAAGACCTGCACTTCGATGACACTGAAATCCTGTCACGAAGCCAGTTGAAAAACGTATTGGGAGGATCGGGTGGATCGGTTTATTGTACGGCAGTGGCCTTCAATTGCCCCAGCGTATCGTGCAGTTGCCCGGTCGACGGATCCAATAGTTACAGTTGCAACCCGGGTACGGATTTCGTTACCTGCGTATGCGGTATCGCGCCCAACGTCACCACGCTTATGTGTTGATTTTTCTTTCAGATCAGACGCCCTTCCAAGGGTGTCTGGTCTTTCCCCTGCCCTGCATCGCGTTATTTAATTGATATTATCTGCCGGAAATACATTCCAAAACGGATCTATGACAGCCATTCCCACCTACATCATTAATCTTACCGAACGTCCCGACCGGCGCGCCCATGCACAGGAGCAATTTGAAAGCCGTGCGGAATTTGACTGTGTTCTGGTCGATGCCGAACGGCACAGGATCGGGGCTGTGGGACTCTGGAATACAATCAGGAAGATAATCATTGAGGCTTGCGACCGGGATAACGATTACATTCTTATTTGTGAAGACGATCATTTTTTTACGGATCATTATTCCAAAGAATTACTATTTGAATGCATTGAAGAAGCCCGGCTGGCTGGGGCGGATATTTTACTGGGCGGCCTCAGTTCCGTGCACAGTCTTTTCAAAGCATCCCGAAACCTGATATGGGTTGAGGGTTTTACCGGTGCACAATTCACCATCATTTTTAGCAAGTTTTTCAAACAAATACTGGAAATCGAATTTCTCGATTCGGATAGTGCCGATTTGAAACTATCGCAGGTAAGTACCCATATCTATTCGGTTTATCCATTTATTTCTGTTCAAAAAGATTTTGGTTATTCCGATGTTACATTGGCCAATCATATAGAGCGCCGCGTCGATAAACTTTTTGCGGATTGTTCCAATGCGATTCAATATGTACTCGACAGCCAGAACTTTTACGGGTTCAATGCCAACCCGGCAAATCTGCATTTCGACGACATTGTTATTCCTGTCTATATCATTAACCTGCCGGAAAGAACAGATCGCCGGGAACACATTGAAAGGCAATTTATTGACAAAAAAGAATTCACTCCCGAATATATCAATGCGAGCAGGCATTCCATTGGAGCAGTAGGCCTTTGGCAAAGCATCCGTCGGATTATCGCGGCCGCATTGGAAACCGACGAATCGGTGATCATCATTTGTGAAGATGACCATGAATTTACCCCCGATTATCACCGCGACCTACTCATCGGCAACATCATCAGTGCCCACCGCCAGGGCTGCGATGTGCTTTCGGCCGGGACAAGCGGCGGGTTCGGACATGCGCTGCCCCTGGACACCCATCGGTATTGGGTAAACCACTTCCTTTCGACGCAGTTTATCGTCATCTACCGGAAATTTTTCCAGCGGATCCTCGATGCACCATTTGATGACACGGTGACCGCCGACAACTTCCTTTCCCAGCTCACGAGCAACAAAATGGTCATCTATCCATTCCTGTCTACCCAGAAGGACTTTGGCTACTCGGACGTCACGGCGGTACACAACCAGCAGGAAGGGCTGGTTTCCGGTATGTTTGCCGCGGCAGCCCGTCGGCTCGAAAAAATCAGACGGCAGCATGACCGTTTCCTGAGCCACCAACCGCTTCCAGCGAGCCCGGATTAAAAATAGTGCTGGCAAATGTCACAAATATGAGACATTTACAGAATCTGAGCTGAATAGTATTTAATAGTATATTGCGAGAATGAATGCAAGGGCGCTCGTTTCGAGGCGTTTTTTTCTATTTGTCAAATGAACATTGCTGATATGTCAGCAGCCTCTCGCCATCGAAGGCAACAATTTCCTCAACAATCTTCAACGGTTCTATGTCGCAGTTTCCCTGCTTTTTAAATGTGCCGCTTTCCCAGATCCCGCCGTCTTCAAAAAAGATGTTAGCCTCGACTGAGGTAGTTCTAACGGAAACAAATTCAATCCAAACTCCGCCATCGACGCCGCCTTTCCAAATGGCGCTTTGAGGGACACCTGGCGGCCTTTGCTTTTCTCCCACCGAACAAGCCGAAATGCAAATCAACAACAACTTGCTTATTGTGTTTTTCATAATTTAGGAAGTAACACAAAAATACAATCCAAACTCGGCAATCGACACCTATGGTCAGCCCGCGGGCTCTTCCAGCGAGCGCTGCCATTCCTCAACCCATGGCTCTGGCTCGCCGCTTGGGCCGACAATGACAGGCATTCTTAGAGGCCGCAGCACCGAAGCGGCGGCACGGTAAGCGGCGAGGCGACCGCCGTCCGCCGGATTCCCGAAGTTCGGCGCGTCGCCCGCCTGAACGACGGCACCGCTGCCCACAAGGTGGACGCGCAGAGCAGGATGGGCCGAAGCAGCCGCAGACAGCCCATCAAGGCCCCCGAGGCGCTCAACACAGCCGGAGCCGATCAACGTGAGCCAGGATACGCGAGTGATCTGAGGAACACGATTATCGGTCGGAACGTCCCAACGCAACAGCCTGTGCACTGAACTCCGAGGGATCTTCCACTCAGTGCCGGGATACCTGCGGCACACGGCAGCCAGCCGCTGGATCATCGGCACGCGAATGTCCGAGGCGGACACGAACTCGTCATAGTTCACGGCGACGCCGCACGTGCCCGATAGGAAGGCCCCGCGCTTCACCAAGGAGAACCCGAGCACCCACTCGGCGAGCGAGGCCGGATCCTGGGCGAGGGCATGATCGAGCGGTAGAGTCACGCGCAGCGTGTTCATCCCAGGCCAGAACAGATCGGCTCCCTGGGCGTACCACGAGCGCCAGGTCTCACGCCCGCGCTCACGTTGGGCTTCCGTGGTCGGCTCCCAGAAAGAGAGCTCGAGCCCTAAGCTGGCAGCGGTAGCGCCCGAACCGCTCTCGCATCCACTGAAATCGATGATGTATTTTTTTTCTTTGGTTGGGTTGCTGATCCACGTTGGCACCATCGATTCCACTCGCGTGTTGATCTTGGCGGCACGCCTCATGGACGGGGTCGTGTAATGGGTTAGGAGAGATCCGGCTACCGCCCGCGTTCGCTCATAGAAGTCGAAGAAGCCTTCGCTGTCATCGTGCTGAAGGTACAACGTAAACGAGACGCAGGGGACAATAGCGGTCGTGCCATCGACGACAAGTGTGAGCTCAGAAGGATCTAAGATTAATGGCATGTCAAATGATTTATTTCGTTGCTAAAACACTCGTTTCGGAATAGTTCCTGTATTCAAACTAAATGTAAACATGTATTTTTCATTTGAGGGGGTTAATTTTTCCTACCTACCGTATGAGTTATTTTCAGCAACGTAAGATGGATTTCATCCTGCTCATGTGTAAAGAATTGCATTTCGGCTATAAAATAGTGCTGGCAAATGTCACAAATTTGAGACATTTATCTACCTTTGTCTTCACAGCTATGAAAGACACCGAGCAGAGCATTATAGAAGCCGCGATCCTGATCTTCAATGAGGACCTATCCGCACCGCTTGAAAAAGTGGCCGATCAGGCGCAGCTGACCCGCAGGACCTTACACCGGTATTTCAAAGATCGTAAAGAGCTGATGGACAAATGCCAGAAGGAAATCCGGAAGGCTTGTGAAATAGCGATGACGAATGCTTACAATGCGTCAGAAAACCCTTTGGAAAGACTGGAAGCGATGTTTTACGCCGGGCTTGATTGTGGTTCGAAAAACACCTTTTTGCATAAGCTGCACACGCTGCACGATCACAAACACCAGGCTGCGAACGAAGAATGCTCGGAATATGACCATACTTTCGACCTCTGGAAAGGCAATCTGCAAGTGTTGCTTGCCAAAGGCATACTTAACCAGAGCATGACCGTCGACTGGGTCCATCATTTTTTCCAGAGCGTGGTGACTGTGTTCATTAATTCCCAGCAAAAAGGTTCGCTGGACCGTCCGGCAGCGCGGCAGCTCGCGTGGTTTTCTTTTAGCAAAGGAATAGGTATCTAAAATTTTTTGTCCAACCATGTCTCAGTTTTGAGACATTTATATATTTCAACAATGACTGATTCCCAAAATTTTGACATCGCCATCATCGGCGGAAGTTACGCGGGGCTATCCGCTGCCATGGCACTAGGCCGCGCCCGCCGGAATGTCGTGATCATCGACAGCGGCAAGCCCTGTAATCGCCAGACACCCCATTCGCACAACCTCATTACCCACGACGGGAAGACGCCCGCAGAGATCTCCGCCCTCGCACGCGAGCAGGTACTCGCCTACCCCACCGTGCGTATGCATGCGGGACTCGTCACACAGGTGTCGGGAGCCGATGGGGCGTTTGTCGTCACCACGGACGAAGGACAGGTGTTGCAGGCCAAAAAACTGATCTTCGCCACCGGTATCCGCGACGTTATGCCCGAAATACCCGGTTTTGCGGAATGCTGGGGCATCAGCGCGATCCATTGCCCCTACTGCCACGGCTACGAATACAGCGACGCCCGCACCGGCGTACTCATAAATGGCGAAATGGCATTGGAATACCTGAAAATGATCCGCAACTGGACCGCCCACCTGACCCTCTACACCAACGGCCCCGCTACATTCGACGACGTAGCGCGTGCAAAAATGCACGCATTCGGTGCAGAGATCGTAGAACAGCCCATTGCCTCACTGGATCATGAAAACGGTTACCTCAAAACGATTCGCCTGACCGACGGTACCACCCGCGACATTACCGCGCTCTACCATCGCCCCGCATTCGTTCAGCATACACTTCTACCCGAACAATTAGGCTGCGAGCTCAATCCGCAGGGTTTTATCAAGGTGGATGAAGCACAAAAAACCACCGTCGCAGGTATCTACGCAGC
>CBFGMV010000044.1:0-59440 GCA_965649915.1 uncultured Dyadobacter sp. | reverse complement strand
TCATCAACCTGAATACCCGAAATAATCTGGGTCCAGTGCTCGGAACAGCGAATTTTGGTCATCTATTCATCAAAAATAACTGCGGCAAAAATAAAGTCGATATCGTCATAAATGGTTGGACAGACGTTACCGATGACCCGGATTGCTATGGTGCTACGCTGGATATTTCCACCGATAATGCTGAGGCGATCGCGGATAAATACAACACGACTCTTGTCACGGGAAGATTTGTCGTCAACAATGCATCACTTACCAGAAATAACAAAAAGGCAGACCACTATTTTTTTAAGGGCAAGGACGAATCAATTAACAGTCCTATAAAGTATGAAATCAATAATTTAAAGCTTTTTAGTGGAGGAAAGGCGGTATCGGCCAAAAACCCGAGTCCACAGATGAAGCAGATTACTGAAAGTAGTAAGAAACTTGTGATCCATTAATTGACACGACATTGAAAGAAAAAAGAAAACTGCTTTACATCCTGCATGACATCGCCATAGGAGGTGTGGAGGTGGCTTTATTGTCCGCAATTCCTGAACTTTCTCAAAAGTACAATTTGAAAGTAGTCGTCCTTGGCAAGATCGATCCCAAAAATATAGCCCGATTAAATGCGGATGAGCGCCAAGTTTTCGAAGTTTTTGACTATCCGCGTTATGTCTTTCCATTACGACTGCCGACTATCATCAAATTCATTCTCGACTTCAACCCGGAGCTGATGATATGCTCGCTTTGGAGGGCATCTATGGTTGCGAGTATCGTTAAGAAAATGAACAAAAACATACGGCTTTTTGCTTTCAATCATAGCACGCAGTTTTCACATTTCTTTCAGTCCTATTTTATCAAGATGGCTGCCCGCTCGGCTGACATCGTCCTGACGGATAGCGTGGCCACCAGCCTCTTCGTCAAGACATTTAGTGTTACTGCGCAAATACTGGAGGTTTCATTCCTCACGGACGATACGCCGGATGCGATTTCCAGAAGGGCTCCTCAGCTGGATGAGCCAATCACATTCATGTTTCTGGGCCGAATCAATCCGGTAAAAAATCTCCCGTTAATCATTAAAGTTATATATGATCTCAGACAACGTTCGGTTCCTGCTATACTCGATGTTTATGGCAGAAGCGACGGACCGATGTCTGAAATTACGTCCTTGATCACTAAACTAAAGCTGGAAGATCATGTCAGGTTCAAAGGCGAAATAGAAAGTTCAAGCAGGAAGAGCCTGTTTGATCGTTATCACTTCTACATTCAACTTAGTTCCAGGGAAGGCATGGCTATGAGTGTCGCTGAGGCAATGCAGCATGGGCTGGTATGCGTGGTCTCGCCGGTTGGTGAGATCATCCACTATTCTAAGGATATGGAATCCGCTATCTTCATTGACATACATCAATCGGATTTGAAAAATGCGGCCGGCAAAATAATAGAAGTCATCAACAACCCGGAATTGTACAAAAAGCTGTCCGACAACTGCCATTCGACTTTTCAAAACAAAAAACGTTATTCGGAGTCGCTGATCGACCGGCTCGAGCAATCTATGTAGTGTAAATAAATAAGGTCATGGCCAGGGGCAGATCAGCATCATGTGTGCTGGTCTGCCCCTTTCCTTTTTCCGATTTGTCGAAATTTTCGTAAAAGTTATCAACCTAAACAACGATATTCTACAATATATGCCATAAAAAATATGACACGATAAAATACATCCATCTCACTAGCAAAGAGATAGCAGTCCATCACTTTTACGCCAGATACAATTACACATACCCATGCTTTTATAATATTCGACACTATATTTAGTATTACTTCTATATACAAAAGCACTGAATATTGAAAAAAGACATATATTTGTAGAATATATATATCATATTAAAAAATTAATCTACACATATATGCGCAATAAACTACTGATTCTTACAATATTACACTACACGTGGCTCGTAGGTATTGGATATGCGAGTCCAAAAATTGATCCGATCAAATTCACGATGTCTACCAATGCAAGCGCAGTAGCATTGAACGAAGAGTTTCAAATCGACATCAGAGCGAGCTATGTTCATATTCCCTCCAATACTGCTTTTGTCTTTGAAGGATCTAATGCCTTTCGTTTAAAGCTTGTTTTGCCGGATGGTTTTGAGCAAACGGGAGGGAATTTTAGCGATTACATCGGTGGAGAATTGTCATCAACAAAGCCCTATGTAGCCTTTACATTAAAAGGAAAATTCACCAGAGAAAGCCCTAGCGGCGTATTTCAATTATTGCGAAGTCATAAAAACGCGGATAATCAAAGTACCTACCTCCAAGTCGCTACGATATCGTTCAAAGCGGAAGAACCCGGCCAACAAGCCGACGAGAGTAATGCCCGGATTGCACTTCAACAGACTCCTGCCTACATTTCTTATATGACTATCAGCCAATTAAGAAGTGGACTGGCCGACACATCCCGGGCAGTTTTTGTAATTGATAACCTGAGATATGGGCTGTTTCGTTACAATCCCTCCTCTACTTCTTCGGATGACGGAGCCATGACCATTGTCTCAGCAGGAAGACGGTATGAAAGAGTTTATGAGGGCGCTATCAATGTCAACTGGTTTGGGATAGTGGGCGACGGAGTTACTGACCAGGCCCCGGCAATCCAGGCAATGCTCAACAATGCGAGATACCGCAATGTTTTTTTCCCGAAATCAGCACAGTCATATCGCATAAGATCTATCAGGATACCGAGCAACACCACGATGGAGTTCGAAGAGGGCACCGTAGTAGAAGGCACAGGAGGACTGGGGGCGACCGAAAAGCTCATGTACATGTATGATGTCGGAAATATTATCATCCGTGGCTACGGTGTGGTGTTCAAGGACCACCGGGAAAATTACACATCGGGCCAGCACAGACACATCTTCTCTCTTGAAGGAGTCGTCAATGCCGTAATTGAAGGAATGGCAGCAAATGACAGCGGCGGAGATGGATTCTATGTTGGGGCAGGTACCTACCAAAAGTTTGGAGATAATATTAAGTTCCTCAATGTCAGTGCCAACAATAACAGAAGGCATGGTATGGCGGTAACCACGGCCAGGAACATCGATATCGTTAATGCGGTATTGACTAACACCGTTGGAGAGGGGCCGCAAGCAGGACTCAATTTCGAAGCCAATAATGCCGAAAACAGATTTGAGGGGGTAAGGGTAGAAAATCCCAGAACCGGCGGGAACAATGGACCGGGTATTATGATCAGCCCCGGCGCCCTGGCGGCATCAGATAAAGTCATCGACATAACTGTTTCCAATCACCTTGACGATGGAAGCTTGTATGGCTTTCTCGTAACCACAGTAAGGTCCAGTTTACCCGGATCTGTCAATGTAGAAAACGCGACCTGGAAAAACTCCAAATACTGCGGTTTTGTGTCAAGGAACTGGAGCTATCGGGCATGCGCCGTCGTGGTTACTAATCCCACCGTTATCAATTGCAATGCATTGGGTAGTACTTCCCCCACAGCGGGTGCAGCTTTCTATGTTCACCGCGAAGCAGCAGACACGGGAGATAGCAATATAGGAAATATTCATATCATTAATCCAAGGATCATGGATATGCGAAATCCGCAACTGACCGTACGTGCGTTCAGCTTCAGAGACTGGGCAATCGCAAATCCGATTTTAAGCTGTAGTATTATCGATCCGATCAAAGTCTCTACGTTTTTTCCAAGTAACAACATGATCGTCAATGCCCAAATCGTATTGTCCGACCGTAATGGCGCAATGGTTCATGATTTCAATGCATGGAACAGCATGGCAGATTATACATATTACCGGCCGCTCTACCACAACCAAACAGCACCTGGTGGACGAAATCTCGCCCTTGGAAAAGTTAATGCCGGATTCCCGGAAGTAACCGTCGAGGTACGAGCTCCCTATAACATTAATATTATACCCAATCCAACCGACAACATTATGCCACTTTCCCCGGTGAATGGCAAGTCCATTTCGAGCAATGTCGTTGGCAGCAAAGTGAAACTGAAAAAGGCATCAGATAATACCTGGTTCATCACCGAGATGGTGGGGACCTGGAATGTACAGCCCTAAGCTTTGAGTGAAACACAAGATGAATCGGAAGCTTGATTTGTCTTGTGTTTTTCTTTCAATAAGCTATCTTCGACAAAAATTTGAATGTCATTTGCGTATGACGCATTTCTGTCGCTATACTATACAAGATGCACACACTAAGATTATGCAGACCGACGTTTCGTCTGATCTCGTCAATACTTTGTACTAATCTTTTAACTTCCGCGGAATGAGTAGTAAGAACATTCTACTCCTTGCCCACGACGGAGAAGATTTCTACAAAGCAAGGCTGCCGTTTGCCAGGTTCCTTAAGGACAAGGGTTACAATGTCTCCGTCATAGTCCCGAGAGACAAATTCACCGATCTAATCGCTGGTGAAGGTTTTCTGGTGCAGCCTTCCAACCTGAAAAGGAACAATGCCAATCCGCTTCACCTGTTGCAATCGATGCGTGAGGTGAGCCGGTTTGCTACTGATAACAATGTTGGCATTATTCATTCCTTCAAGTTTTTCCCCAACTTCATCAATTCTTTCGCTAACCTATTCAGCAACAGGAAGGTGGTTCTGCATATAGCCGGACTGGGGATTGCTTTTGCAAACAAGCGACCTAAGTATCAAATCATTAAATTCATTCAGCAGGTTCTTTTTCTGTTAGAGTTTTTAAGGGCAAATCTGGTGATCATTCAGAATCCCGATGATTATGAAGATTTCCTGTTTAAGAAATTTTTCAGGAAGAAAATAAAGGTTGTCAAGGGAAGCGGTGTAGATGTCTCTCTGTTCTCCCCTGCCCTAACTGCCCCGGCGCAAAACGGCAAGGCGGTTTTTTTGTGCACTACCAGGCTGATATGGGAAAAGGGAATCAAAGAAATGGTAGAGGCATTCGAGTCCCTCCCTTCCCCTATGCTCGAAAATGTGGAACTGCGGATCATCGGGGAACCTGACAACAAGAATCCGAGAGGTATAACAAAGGAGTATGTCGAGCGCTACAAAGCAAGTACCCAAATCAAGTTTCTGGGACGGCAGAACAATATTAAAGAGCATCTGCAAAACTCGGACATTTTTATCCTGCCGACTTATTACCGTGAAGGTATCCCCAGAAGCATATTGGAGGCTCTTGCCAGTGGCTTACCCGTCATTACCACCGACGTCCCGGGTTGTAAGCTGACTATCATTCCCAATGAAAACGGCATACTGATCCGCCCCCGTTCGGTCGAAGCGATCCGGTCCGCGGTTGAGAGCATTCTGGCGGCGCGTGGAAGCTGGGCGCAAATGGGCGCTACGAGCCGCAGACTTGCATTGTCAGAATTTTCGGAAAATGTAATATTTACGGAAATTGTAAAATTGTATCAGCAAGAAGATTGACTATGCCACCGACCAAACGTACAACGTATATCGTCCAGGAAAGTAGTTATTCGACAAAGACGTCTGTAACAATATGACGAATGCTGTTACATATAAATCGTGTACCTGTAGAGTAGGATTTTATGATATAGTACTTTTTGCAGAACTACCACCTTCCTTCCGACTCGACAGCCAGACTCAAAATCCTAACCCGAAGCTGAATAATAATACTAAACCCCTGAGTTACATCACTAAGAGGAAATATTAACGGTTTGCACCTGCAAAATATAAGTTTTGATTATTCAAAGTTTATGGTTATACTTGTGGCTTATGAGCACACTAATTGTATGATTTTTCCAACAATAACGCACACATATGAAAAACACCTACGTCTCTAATCGGAGGTACGTTCACCGCCTTCAGAGTAAAACAGCCGTCTCTGAAGAGGTTTTGATAGTAACCAGCTACGATTATTTTCTTCAAAAGTATGACCTGGCACTACTTTTAAAAAAGTACAAAGAAATCATCCTGATACCTCATTCCGATGATGATGACTATCTTCTCAATCACACTGTCAGACCTTTACTGGACAAATTTGAGAAAGTACATTTGGTTACAAATCCCGTTTACGATAAGAGAAACAGAGTAATTTATGAGCTGGTGGTTCGGAAGAACAAATCCATCAGAATCACCACTGTATACGATTTCTGCGAAAAATATCTGAAGAAAGTATACATTCCTGATGACGTATCCGAAATCAACCCCAACCTTCTTTCCGTCCCCACCTTTGGAAGAAGGGTTAGATATCCCAAAAAGATCATAGACATCACCATTTCTATCATCCTTTTCCTCTGCACCTTACCGCTCTGGATTTTAAGTTACTTCAGGATTAAACTGCAATCCCCCGGGCCGGTGTTTTACTACCAGGAACGGGTCGGAATGAATAATAAGCTTTTCAATTGCATCAAATTCCGGTCGATGGGCCTAGATGCGGAACAAAACGGTGCGTCGTTTTCCAAGAAAAAAGACTCTCGTATCTTCGAATACGGCTCTTTTATGAGGCTTACGCGAATAGACGAGCTGCCGCAGATCATCAATATTTTCAGGAGAGATTTGTCTTTAATAGGCCCCAGACCGGAAAGACCTGTTTTCACCGAGACTTTCGATGAAATTATACCCTACTACAACCTTCGGCACAATATCAAACCAGGTATCACCGGCTATGCACAGGTCATGTACTCATATGGTGCAGGCGTGTATGACGCACGACATAAATTGATGTATGATCTTTACTACATCAAAAACTGGAATCTGCTCTTGGAGCTCAAGATCATTCTCCTGACAGCAGTCGTAATATTTGGAAAAAGGGGTAGGTAAGCGCTGTGCCCCGAGATATAGGAACCCTGGATGAGGAAATATCTATTTGTGCTGCTGTTATCAGCAGCACTCCATTTCAACGCATTTGGTCAGGATTCTACATTTTTCTACTCTGCGACTGTATTAGGGGCTGCTTCCACATCACAAACACCCTTTTGGCTTCAGACGAATCAGTATGGTTCTGTTCCGTCTGAAGGATCATTTCTTAGCGGCAGAGCGAGTTTCCACCGGGTGTATAATGTCAATAATCCCCGATTTTTCCAGTGGGCCGGAGGAGCAGAAGTGATTGCAACGGCCGGAAAACGCTCTACTGCCTTTTTCACCGACCTGTTTCTGGCGGGCAAGGCAGGCCCCGTAGAACTAAGCATCGGGCAGCGCAGAGAAATCATGGGCCTTGCAGATAGTAGTTTAACGAGCGGCTCGTTCGCATTCTCCCATAACTTTCGTCCTTATCCCAAAATTCAGATCGCCACACCCGGATTCGTCAACATTATTCCGGCGAACGATATCCTCTCATTCAAATTCAGCTATTCGGATGGAATCCTGGGCCCGGCCGGCATTCACTATGGAAATGTCGACCACGTGGATGAAGTTTACCTGCACCACAAATCCCTGTATTTGAAACTTGGCAGAAAGAATCATAAACTCAACTTCTACGCAGGCTTCAATCACCAGGTTATGTGGGGCGGCGAAGACAAAATTTTTTCAGGCGGACTGAAACGATCCGATGCTTATGAGTATGTAGTTTTCGGCAAACCCTGGCAAGGCAGCAGGGTCGGCAATCATTTTGGGACCATCGATTTAGCTATCGAATGGAAGGGCTCCAAATGGAACACGTTTCTATACCGTCAGAACATTTACGAGGACGGTTCCCTCAGTAACCTGTCAAATATCGCCGATGGCTTGAATGGACTCCGGTTTAAGAGAAGATCGGCACCCAACCGCAATTCGGGTGTCAGCCTGAATACACTTCTGATGGAGTTTGTATATACCAAAAATCAGGGTGGTGCTATTTTTGACTTCCAAACGGGAGTTTTTGGGCAGGATAACTATTTCAACCATTATGTTTACAACCAGGGATGGTCTTACAAAGGCAGAACAATGGGCACTCCTCTTATCTCTCCCCAAACTGCTTTCAGAAACGAGCTCACGTACCAAGGACCCGAGTTCACAACCAACAACAAAATAATGGCCTATCATTTAGCCGCTGAGCTTTCATGGCATAAATTAAACTTTTTATTAAAAGGCACTTACTCACTTAACTCCGGTACTTACCGGAAACCATTCGATCCCGCCTTACATCAGGCATCCTTTATCGTGCGAGCGGAAAGTCCTTTATCGGCAAAGTTTAATGACTACATCTCCCTGAACTTTGCTGCCGATATTGGAAAATTATACCCTAATAATCTCGCTCTGATGGTCAGTTGGAGGAAATCCGGTTTTATCCGATAACTTTGATGCAAAGCCATTGACTAACGGATGCTCTATTTCTATTGTTTAAATGTCGCGCCCTATTTCTGAAATTCGAAGCTGCCTGGTTCTTTGCATTATTTTCCTCGCGCTTTCAACACACGCCCAGGACTCTACAGTATTTTACAAAACCACCCTCACGGCAGCCGGCGCTACCGCCCAAACACCGTTTTGGCAGCACGCCAACCAGTACGGAAGTGTTCCGCTGAATGGCAACTATGCCTTGGCCACCGCCGGGCTTTATAAAGTCTACAACCCACACAATCCGCGCATTTTTCAATGGAGCGGCGGTTTCGAGGCAGTCGGGAGCTATGGGAAGTCAGGCAATGCTTTTTTGACAGATCTGTATGCTGCTGCTAAAATTGGTCGCATTGAAATCATGGCGGGGCAAAAGAAAATGATCACCGGACTGGTTGATACCAGCATGACATCCGGTTCCATCGCAATGTCCGGAAATGCAAGGCCTTACCCAAGGATTCAGATCTCCATTCCGGAATATTTCCCGCTCTATTTTACCAACAACCGGGTTTCATTCAAATTTTCTTATTCCGATGGCTACTTGGGCGGCAGCGATGTCAACTATGGAAGTGTCAAAAGGGTATCTACGACCTATTTGCACCAGAAAATGGTATACCTCCGGCTCGGAAATGCATTGGACCGAATCAAAATCTACCTCGGCATGAATCACCAGGCCATTTGGGGCGGAGAAAATAAGCTAATGCCGTTGTATGATCTTAGCACCGCAAAATCCTATTGGTACACGATCAGTGGGAAAACAGTAGATTATAGAAAAATCGGAAATCACTTTGGAACAATTGATATCGGAGGAGAATGGCGCGGAAAAAACTGGTTGTTCTTTCTCTATCGCCAGAATATATATGAAACCGGTTCGCTGTTTCGCGTCACCAACTTCCAGGATGGACTCAATGGAATCAGTATGAAGAGAATAAAGCCGTTGCCAAAAGGGTCGAGTTACTTTGCTTTCCAATCCTTTTTGCTCGAAGTAATAGGCACTCACAATCAAATCAACAAAGCGCCATTGTCCGAACTTGCGATGTTCGAAAGAGGTAATTACTTCAACAGCTATCTGTATGACAGAGGCTGGTCTTACTATGGTACCGGCCTGGGCACTCCCCTGGCTCCGGCATCTTCCATTACCCGCGGCGATTTGCCGAATAATAATTCGGAATTCACAAATAACAATCGCTTCTGGGCCCTGCATACGGGCATCACCGCAACCTGGCTGCATATGAAATTGGCTTTCAGAGGCACCTATTCCCGCAATTCGGGCACATTCCTCAGCCCCTTCGACAAAATGGAACAGCAAGTGTCTGTGCAGCTCCGTGCAGAAAAAAACTTAAATATATTCAGAGGGTGCAGTGTTTTTTCCGCAATATCCTCCGATATTGGTAGGCTATACCCGAACTCATACGGGCTTATGGTAGGGTTAAGAAAAAGCGGCTTTCTGGATTAATCAATCAACTCTACACCCGGACTGCGCTATGTTCAATATGATAATAGAAAAGTTATACTTATTTTGCCGACTACTATACACATGATGAACAAAGCGTGAGGGCACACCTATGAGATTTCTTCTATTCATATTACTAGCGGTGCCCTTTGTTGGTTTTTCTCAATCTGAGACCAAAGAACCCGTCATTTACACCGATTCTACCACTAACTACGTCGAATTCGCGGGAATGGGCAGTACCAACGGGTATACACCATTCTGGATCCAATCGAATCAATACGGCGTCATTCCTAAAACCGGGCCGGTCCTCAGCGGCCGCGCGGGCCTGGAACATTACTGGACGCTTTCCGAAAACAAAACGCGAAATAACCTGCGCGTCGGTGTGGGTGTAGAGGCAGTGGGAAATATGGTTCAGACCAAGAACTTCCTGCTTCCCCAGGCACATGTAACGCTGCGCTACAAGAATTGGGAGCTTTATGTGGGGAGAAAAAAACAGTCGCTCGGACTGGCTGATTCTACCATCGGGTCAGGTTCATACGCCTGGTCGGGGAATGCGCTGCCGATTCCTAAAATCTACTTCGGAACCACCCGATTTGTACCGGTACCATTTACAAAAGGCTGGCTATCCTTCCAGGCATTTTATTCCGACGGGCTCTTTGAAAAAGGCCGACCTATCACCAGTGACCTGAAATTCCACCAGAAAGCCTTCTACATGCGTATCGGGAAAGGCCATTCCCTGCTGAAACTGTATGGCGGTTTCAACCATCAGGTTCAATGGGGCGGGAAGACCAAAGTCAACCTGGCCGGCGAAGGGGGCCAAATGCCGAGCGGGTTTTCCAACTACATTCACGCAGTGATAGGGTCTATCGGCGGTAGTGGTGAAGATATCACCCATTTCGATAGTACGAGCAGGATCGGAAACCACCTGGGATCGATTGACCTGGCCATGGAGGTCGAAACCTATGGAAGCAGCATTTTCCTTTACCGGCAATTTATTTACGAGGACGGTTCGCTATTCTATTTGACAACGATCAATGACGGCTTATACGGTGCCAGGCTCAAACGAAAAAACTCCTACGGCGCCAATTTTGAAATCAACGAAGCCGTGTTGGAATTTCTGTATACGAAAAACCAGGGAGGAGATGATTTTGTGATCGGAGACCCGAAAAGGCGGGGTCACGACAACTATTTCAATAATCAGCAGGTTCGGGATGGCTGGGGCTATTTTGACCGTACCATCGGAACCCCCTTTATTCCACCAACTTCTCAGACGAAATGGAGATGGCCTAACTATGCCGACAATTTCACGAGCAACAACCGGGTTATGCTCTTCCATCTCGGACTGAAAGGTACATTGTTCAGGAAAATCGAATGGTTGGGTAAATTCTCCTATTCGGAAAACAGCGGTGCCTACCTGGAACCATTCATAGGGGCTCCCAAACAGTTTTCAGGTTTGCTGATGATGCAGTCCAAACTCGATGTATTCGGCGGCATAACGGTAAAAGGAGCCTACGCGGCAGACATCGGCGACTTATACCGCAAGACTTACGGGTTTATGCTCGGCGTACGGAAAGACTTTTCGTTCTACTGATCCCACATCTACAAATTACTTCTGATCTGTTCAGCCAGCGTCGCGAGTTCTTCCTGCGACGTTTTTATTTTCTTGCTGAAATCCGCGTCGGCCATACTGTTCAGCGGGAGCAGATGCACATGTGCATGAGGCACTTCCAGCCCAATAACGCTCACCCCTATTCTGAGGCAAGGGACAGTTTTTTCCAATGCAGGGACAATGCTTTTGGCAAAAGCAAAAAGGCCGGTATACAAATCGTCGTCGAGATCGAAAAGGTAATCCACCTCCTTTTTAGGAATCACCAGCGTATGACCTTTCGCAATGGGGAATGCGTCAAGGAATGCGAAGAAGTCTTCCGTTTCGGCTATTTTATGGCAAGGAATCTCGCCCGCTACTATTCTTGAAAATATAGATGCCATGTGAATGTGATAATGGGTTACCAGGACCTGCTCCCAAAAATAGGAGCAGCTAACTTTCGATCCAAATATGCGTCCGAAAACTCAAAAAGTACTTAATATTGTGGACTAAAACTTTAACAAGCGAAACATGAATTGCACAAAATGGAAGGCTTTCGGAAAAGCGTCCGTCATCGCTCTGGCAACCCTGGCGTTTTCAGGGAATGATGCGACAGCCCAAAAAGGAAAATGGGTTACGCTGTTCGATGGCAAAAGTCTCAACGGATGGCATAGCTGGCAATCCGACAAAGTCCTGCCACAATGGAAGATCGAAGACAAAGCAATCGTTCTGACAGAAAAAGGCGGAAAGGACCTTGTGACAGACAAGGAATACGGTGATTTTGAACTGGAACTTGAATGGAAAATCGCCGAAGGTGGTAACAGCGGGATTATCTACCATGTGGTTGAAGACAAAAAATACTGCTGCCCTTATTCTACCGGACCGGAAATTCAGGTTTTGGATGACCAAAAGCACCCGGATGCAAAAGCTGGCAAAGCAGGTAACCACAAGGCTGGCTCTCTGTACGATATGCTGCCTGCAACCGATTTTACTGTCGTGAAACCCGCCGGCCAGTGGAACAAAGCCAAAGTAATCATCAAAGGCGGCAAAGGAGAAAGCTGGCTGAATGGTAAAAAGGTAGTTGAATTCCCAACCCAGGGGCCTGAATGGAACAAACTGGTTGCTAACAGCAAATTCAAAACCTGGGAAGGCTTTGGCGCTTCATCTAAGGGTAAAATTGCTTTGCAGGATCATGGCGACAAGGTTTCTTATCGCAACATCCGCATCAAAGAATTATAATATCGCGTCAGTGAGATTTCCTGACCAGTATTCGCGGCTGTAAACGCGCCTGAAAGGCCAGTTTTTCGACCGCAACAGAAGGGGCAGATAAGCGTGGGGTTCTTTGGAAGACTTACTATAATGGTAAAGGTCATCGTCCGTAAGAACCAAACCCTTGTAAGCCCCTTCTTCTTTTACCGTGATGTCTCCAAACGGAAGTTCTTTCTCAAAACGAGGATTCTGTCGCAGTAATCTTTCTTTCAGCAGCCACTCCGAACGGAAACGTCCGACAGCAAGCGGAGCGGGTTCAAATTTTCCTTCCGACACCATTAAAGCATAATCCATATAAGCCCGCAGCAGTTTCGGACCTTCATTCGCAGTATGTTCAGTTTGAAGCTGAGAAGGCCATAGGCTTGTCACAAAGTAGATTTTTTCCCGGGCCCGTGTAATGGCGACATTGAGCCGGTTCTCCCCTCCCTGCATATTCAGCGTACCAAACTGCATGGAAATTTTCCCCTGCTCGTCCGGTGCATAGCCCATTGAGAAAATGATCACATCACGTTCATCGCCTTGTACATTTTCAATATTCTTAACAAAAAGGCCTTCCGGATAAACCGCTTCGCGTTCAAGCGCGTCCTGAATTGCAGCCTGCTGGTAAAAGTTGAATGTTACGACACCAATACTTTTACCGCTACCTGCCAGTTCTCTGATCAATTGTAGCACCTTATCTACTTCGGCAGCATTGGTATTGTTATTCCAGATGCCGTCGGTCTTGATATAGCAAATCCCCGGTTCGCGAACATTAATTTTATTGAAATCCGGAAGCAATTTCAGACTCTGCTTATAAAAGTTTCTGTTTGAAAAATCGATGAGATCCAGCGAGAGGCTTCTGTAATGGCCCGTCAACTGATAATGGTCCAGCGATTGCCCGGCAAGGTCGAGCAACGACTCTATTTCGATTGCCGCTGAATAATCCTCATCCTCCGTGCGATCCTCAAACCGAACCCTGTACAGATCGCTTGGTGAAAGCTGTTTACTGTCTCCGGTTACCACCCATTGCTTACCTCTGAATGCCGCAGGCAGGCTGTATTCAGCATAACACTGAGATGCTTCATCAAAGATAACCAGATCGAATAACCCCTGCTCCATCGGAAAAATGGCCGATACCGCCTCAGGTGACGCCATCCAGCAGGGAATTAAAGCAAATACTTCATCTGAATAGCTTTCCAGCAACTTCCGGATGGGCCATATTTTACGCTTTTTGGTGACCTGATGTCCGAGCTCCCGATAGGTGACACGGTTTCCCAACCGGTTTTTTTCCACATCTTCGTAAGTCGCCTCTCTCAATTTGATATTCGCGATGTCCGAACTCAGCTTCTGTTTCAAAGTAATGCTCCCCTGCACCTGGTCCTCCCATTGCCTCATTTTAAGCGAGGTTACGGACCGTAATGCGGGATACTTGCTTTCAATATGTTCGATCCAGCTTAGCTTAATGCTATTTTCGAAGAGATGAAGGGTTTCGGACGAACGTTCCGCTCCTATCTCCGCGGCCTTTTCAAGTACTGCCTGCGTAGCTGCCTGTTGCGTTGTCGTCATATCCTCCCACAACCGGTCCATATCAGCCATTGAATCAAAATCATCCCGAAGTGCTTTCAGAAGGACATTGCTAAAACCGTCCGGTTCGTCGATTAACCCTTCGATCTGTTTCGGTAGAAGATATGCAAGCATGGCCTTTTCAATTCGATCCCAGGTATCCATCCACAGTCTCAACTCTTCCAGCCCTTTCAGAAATTCGTTCATTTGGCCATGCCGGCGAACAATATGATGGAACACGGTAACCCACAGGCCTGCGTTCATTCGCACAGCCGCATCCGCAGCCTGCTCGGCACGTTTAAAAAACAATAGATATTCAACTGCGAGGTCGGTTCCGAAATCATTAATGAAACCCGTTTCGAAGCACAAACTTGTGTTGGTCAGCCAGGATTCCAATTGCTGCCGATTCCGCAGCCGTTGTTCGAGGCGCAGGAGGTGTTCGAGTGAAACTGTAAGTCCATTGGCCGATGCAACACGTTCTATTTCCTTTTTCTCCCTGCTGAACACATCCCACAAAAAGCCTGAAACAGTTGATTGCTTCGTTTCCAATGCCTTTTTAAGTGTTTGTCCAAATGCATTCAACTCGTGCGCAGGCACCGACATTTCAATCCCCTCTTCGGAAATAAAACCCTCCATCGTGTCCACCGCCTGGCGGATCAATGCGAGGCGCTCATTTGCATTGGAGGACGACCTGGTATATTTGCCCAGCAACTGCCATGATGCCTGATCCGAAATCAGTCCGATGATATCCGAAAGCCGCTCTGTAATCTCTTTGCGGTTCCCGAGGTATTCCTTTTTAAACGGAACTCCGGTGAGGTCGTCAAATGTCTTCGCCTGCCTTCCATAAATTCCGGGCCACTCCGTGAGCATACTTTCCATTTTCCTTAAGTCGCCGACACCAAACTCCCCAAAGCTCCTGCGGTTACGCCAGGGATGATGTGCGTGGATCACGAAGGCGTAATCAGAATAGGTTTTGAAATGTCGCTTAAAAACGTCCCAGGCATCCATCCTGAAATGCCGGTAATGTGGCCGCATATCCGCCTGAGGCCCTTCTGCATTGCTGGTCAGGTAAAGTTCCTTAATGCTCACTCCACATTCATTCTCATCGAACAATGCGGTCCTGAAGTGATCCAGCTCTCCTATCGCTTTATCGATAGCCCGGCTTTCCTGCGTAAATTGTCTTTCCAGAAAAACCGAATCGAGACTATAATTTTGTTGCCGGTAAGATTCTACTTTCTCAATCTGTGAGGCGATCTGGGTGTAAAGTGCCGACCTGTCGTTTTTAAAATCGTGGATCAGACCGGTGAAGTCTTTCATCCCGGTTGTTGCCAGACGTTGGTACACCACATCTAATGCCGCACGCTTCTGACACACTAGCAGGACTTTTTTCCCTTTGGAAGTAAAGTCGGCAATGAGGTTACATATGAGCTGGGATTTGCCGCTTCCCGGCGGCCCCTGAACCACCACCGAATTCCCCGATTTGACGGCGAGTATAATCTCCTCCTGCGACTCATCCACCGGGAATGGCGTCAAAACGTCCTCTTCCCGCGCCTGCCTGCTTTCCGTCATCGAAGTCTCTCCCATCGGGCCTGCATCGTTTCTCTCATCGGCAAAGCCAAGCAGTGGAACGCTGAAATCCGCTTCTTCGGCTTGCTCGATCAGCTTGTTGTAGTCGGGAACCAGATAAGATCCCGCCTGGGGGAAAATACCCAGAACTGCCTCAGGATACAGTTTTAACTCTCCATTTCGTTCGTTTGCGGTAAGATAAGTACTTTTTTCGCTGCTGAATGCGGTGAGCTTATCATCAAAAAGTGCCTGGTTGAAATTGATCTTAAAGGGAGTCGATTTCAGCCATTCATACAACTGCGTCCTGAATTCCAGAAAGTCGTCCGAGAAATCCTCAAATGATTTTTCGAGGACTTCATCCGGAATCCTGGTCTCATTGAAATGTCCGTAAGCCAGTGTAAAACTCTGATTTAAAACTACATTGCTATCGTCCCGTTCGAAAAGGCACCATTGCTCACGATCCATACGCAATGTTACTGGAAAGAACAGCAGCGGGGCATGGATAGGGGTCCCATCCGAAAGCTTTCCCTTGATAAAAGGGTAACCCAGATACAGGTCACGCGAACCTCTCTCCTCCTCCACAAAGCGTTCCGTGCGCGCTATTTTCCGCAGCCGCTTGCTGACCTCATTGCTCTTTTCAAATCGGGGGTCGGTCACATCGCACAATGGCACACGCCCCTTACCCGAAATGACCTGTTTGAGTACCTCTATCGAGGGCTTTGACAGCAGGAAATCCGTGTCATGAAAGTCCAGAAACTGCTCAGCCGACAAGCTGGTAAGCAACAAAGACTTGTTGCGGGTACTGAGATTGGTAAGTCTTTTCAGATACGCTTTAAGAATCCGGCTCATAGGTACTCAAACGACGCCCGGCACCTAACTATTGGACAAAACTTCGTCCTCCACTTCCTTTTTTTCAGGAATAACCATCGACGCGAGTATACTCACTGCCAAAATCCCCAGGATCACATATAAGGAGTAGACAGTCTGGAACCCGATCGATTCGAGATAGTGATGGGCAAGCATTTTACCACCGATGAATACCAGCAGCACACCCAGCCCATATTTCAGGAACCGGAAAAGCCCCATAATGTTGCTCAGGAAGAAGAACATTGAACGGAGGCCCATAATCGCAAAGATGTTTGAGAAGAAAACAACGTAAGGATCCTTTGTAACCGAGAAAACGGCGGGAACTGAATCGACAGCGAAAATAAGATCCGTGAATTCAACGATCAATACGACGACAAACAATGGGGTAACGAGCCATTTCCCTTTTTTCAATACAAAGAAATGCTCCCGTACGTAACGCGGGAATACAGGCAGGTATTTGGAAGCGAACTTGACGACCGGGTGTTTCGCCGGATCGATCTTTTCATCTTCCCCTCCTTCGAAGAATATCTTGCCACCCTGGTACACCAGCAAAAGCCCGAAGATGTAGATGATCCATTCGAAACGCTGCATCAGGGCGGAACCTACGAAGATGAATACGAAACGCATCACAATTGCGCCCAAAACGCCCCAAAAAAGCACTTTTTTGAAGTATTTCGGCCTCACACCAAATGACGAGAAGATCAGGATTATGACGAAAATATTATCTACAGAAAGGGCGTATTCCAGCAAATAGCCGGTAATAAATTCCAGCGACATGTTCTTACGGTATATTTCCAGACTTTCATGGAAATCCCCGGGAATCAGTTTCAGATGCGGTGCATATTTATTTTTGATCGCTTCCAGCTCGGCGTAACTGTCCATTCCATGCACCAGATCCCCGTGTGTATTGATGATCAGGTAGAACACCAGCGCCAGTGCTATCCAGGCTACGGTCCAGGCAGCCGCCTCTCCAAACTTGACCACGTGGTCCTTTTTGTTGAAAACACCCAGATCCAAAAGCAGCATCACACTGATTACCAGTATAAAACCTCCAAAAAACAATACTTCGTTGGAAAACATGAATAAGCAAATTTAGTTTCGAATGAATCGGCTGGACGTGCATTAAAACCGGGCCACGCCGGTTTACCCTATCCGATACGGTTTAAAGGAGGCAAAGGTAAGCAAAATATGAAGTGGATAATCGAAATCGGACGGGCGGTAAATGGGAAGGCTACGAATTGAATTTACGCTGATGGGCACCTTTGCTCGGAAAATGGCTTGAAACGCCGCTTATTGGCGTTTTTCCAGAAAAAAATTTTCGACATAGATCAATTGATTTACAATTTGTTAATGTTTTTCTCCGATTTTTTTGTCAAATATTTTCCTCAAAAGCTTGCGTTGAATACCTCACCTCCCTACATTTGCACCACGATAACCGACAACGGTTTCGCAAAATACGCGAAAGTAGCTCAGCTGGTAGAGCGCGACCTTGCCAAGGTCGAGGTCGCGGGTTCGAACCCCGTCTTTCGCTCAGAGAGAGCAAAGCACCGGAGACGGTGCTTTTTTTCTCTTAACTGGTACCGGTACCTGGCTTTGCCGGGGTGGTGGAACTGGTAGACACGCAGGACTTAAAATCCTGTGGGCCGAAACGCCCGTACGGGTTCGATTCCCGTCCCCGGTACTGAATTAGAAGGAGTTACGAGCAATCGCAGCTCCTTTTTTGCTATCCGGAGAAACTCAGTGGGAACTGAGATCTATCCTGCATAATGCGTCTCCCGCATTGACAACAAATCCATACCCTTCCATGTAAACCGATTGCTATGATAAAAAAGCAATATGTCATCATGATGATCTCTTTCTTCCTGATCTTTTTTTCTTCTTCACAGCCGTTTGGGCGTTCTCTGAGTACATTGGCGACGGATCCTGGAACGAAAGAATATTCATACCTATCATCAGAGTCCCGGCACTCTTAAGTGGGACATTGCTAATAGTCGCCGGACAAGCCTCCCTTTCCTTATTTTGCCTGCCTGTTCCGATTTATACAATTTTAAATCCCTCCATTTACATTTCTTTACCATCGCATTGTGGTGTTGCCTCACGCGTTTTTAAAATCGACAAGAAGGCCGCATCAGTCCCAAAGAAATTTTGTAAAATCGAACAAGCTTTCATCAACCAGCAATGGAATTCAAATACTATCAGCCTTCGGCTATTTTGAAGCCTTACATCAGGCATTTTTATCTTTTCGAATCACCACTAGCCGCTGCATTTAACGATACGGTCTTTCCCAGCGGAGATATGGAGCTTATCTTTAATCTTGGCGCAGGCTCCTGGGAGGCTTCAAAGGAAGGCATTCTAACAAAAAACCCGGAAATTGAGCTTTGGGGCCAGACCACAAAGCCATTGCCCATTCGTTCTGCCGGAAAGCAAACCATGCTGGGCGTTCGCTTCTTCCAACACGCTGCTTCCTGTTTTCTGAACGACGAAATCTCCACATTCAACGACCAGGTCACCGATTTTACCGATGTTGCCGGACGCTCGGTCCGTGCATTGTACGAGCAATTGCTGAATACATATCATCCACAGGCGAGGATCGGACTAGTGGACGCGTTCCTCGTCAGACTGCTGGTGCGCAATGAGCTTAGAACCACGCAGATTGACAGAGTTCATGACATTCTAACTCAGCTCACAAAAGATTCCACCGAAATCAGCCTCGCCGGCATTGCAGCACGTCATGGTATCACCACCCGTTACCTGCACAAACTCGTTTCCAGGCATACCGGACTTTCACCCAAATCCCTGGATCGGATCAACCGGTTCCAGGCCAGTCTCAAACTCATCAATCAAAACAACCTCCCGCTTACCGCAGTCGCTTACCACTCAGGTTATTTCGATCAGTCGCATTTCATACGGGAATTCAAGGCGTTCACCGGCACAACTCCCTCCGCATACTTGCGTAACATTTCCCCTGTGAACCAAATACTGGCTTTATAGGCCCGCGAGTTCCGTTTTGTCCAATTTCCGCTGCTCCACCGCCTTTACCTTTGCTGATATCAATTATTAAAACAAAGGTAAACATCAGATTATGAGCTCATTTGATTCATTTTATCAACTACACCGACTACCGGAACCGCTTTTGCTGGCCAATATCTGGGATGTGAACAGCGCCCGCATTTTCGAAGCAAGCGGCTATCAGGCCATTGGCACATCCAGCCACGCCCTGGCCAACGTATTTGGCTATGACGACGGTGAAAATCTTCCGTTTGAGATGCTCATTCGTGTTGCAAAAAAAGTCGTTGAAACCGTCAGAATTCCAGTCACAATTGACATTGAAGGCGGTTACGGCCAGAATAGTAGTGAAATTATCGAGCACATTAAAATGCTGCATGATGCGGGTGTAGCAGGAATCAATCTCGAAGATACTTTCGCTAAACCGGTCCGCGAGCTTCGTCCCGCCGAGGAATTCCGGCGACTACTCTCCGAAGTTGCCAGCCAGCTCGACAGAGAAAACATGAAGGTCTTCCTAAACATCCGGACTGACGCGTTTCTATTGGGCCTTCCCAATGCACTGGACGAGACCATAGCGCGCATTAATCTCTATGAAAACACCGGCATTCACGGGCTTTTCGTCCCCTGTATCACCGACGTCAAAGACATCGCAACGATCACCAGCGAAACCATGCTACCTGTCAATGTAATGTGCATGCCAGCACTACCCTCATTTGCCGCGTTGAGAGATCTGAATGTAAAAAGGATCAGTATGGGACCATTTCTTTTCAATAAAATGAACCAGCAGACCGGCGCGCTGGCTGCTCAGGTGATCCGGGACCAAGACTTTTCAGCGCTTTTTTAACGAATTGTAACCCATTGGGCTCTTACACTTAAAAACATTCTTATACGCTACGAATTAACGCTACAATATTTTTCAGGAAACGGTCTCAGGGGTCTTTCATTTCGGGTTGTTTTAATTTATATTTGAAGTTTCCCAAATCGAAAGACTCCTCAGAATTTATTGCGGGGGCTTCTTTGGCATCAACAGAAATCTAGCCAACGATAGACTAATGAAAGTTTCTCCCTCAGAACCGTTTAAAATTGTATATTCAATTCTTAACCATGAGTATCTGGGGTACATCTTCGAAGCCTTCGTGGTCCAGCTCAATAGCCAGGGCGACTTCTCCTTCCAGATCCAGAACATTTCATCCAAAAACGTCAAAGAGTTCAGGTCGGGGCTCGATACCCGGGATTTTGAACTGGTTAAACTGATCGATGACATTCAGCAGGATGCGGTTCTTAAAAAGTTCAACTCAAAAAAACTAAATGCGGTTGATTTTTTTCTGAAAGCGTACGATCCTCAAAAAGGCGACAAATTGGTTCAAGAAGCCATTGCCGGCTACCTGGAAAATTGTAAGTCCCGCATTCTGGAGAGGCTTGCCGGAAAAGACATTTTCATCATGGGAAATGATGGCAACCCATTGTGGAAGCCCGTTGTATGGGAAGATGAAAAGGCCACGATCCGCTTCCATTTCATACGCAACCAAGACAATACCCATTACTTTCCTACGATCAGGCACCGCATGCAAAAATTGGATTTCCAGTATAAGAATGCATTCCTGATTGGCGAGGATCCGGCATGGCTTGTACTGGATGGCCATTTGTATCACTTCGAAGGCAATGTAGACGGAAAAAAGATCAAGCCGTTCCTGGCAAAGAAATTCATTGCGATTCCCGGGCAGGTGGAGGAACAATATTACGGCCGCTTCGTTGCGCCGCTCATCGCATCCTATGATGTGGTCGCCCGTGGCTTCGAAATCCGGAATGTGTCTTCCGTTCCAAAAACCATCCTGACGATTTCGGAATTTTCATCCAATCCAAGAAAATCTTCCGTGCTTTTCCAGGACAATGAGGACGTCGAAGTGCTGGAAGAAGAAGACAACGATGTCGCATTCGACCTTTCTTTTCAGTATGCCGGGTTTTCTTTCCATTATGACAGTTTCGCACATCCGTCGAGTGTGCACATGGAAAAGAAGGGGAATGACTACTTTTTCAATAAAGTCAAGCGAAATATAGACGTAGAAAGTCAGCACGTGCGGGCGCTCAAGGATATGGGCCTCAACATGCGCAATGGCAAAGTCCAAATGCCGAAATCAGAAGCATTCGGCTGGTTGCAGGGCCAGGCAATCGCGCTGGCAGAACACGGGATCCTGGTTCGTCAAAACACCAGCGATGCCAAACGCTACTTTCTGGGTTATTCCTCACTGGACATTTCCATCCAGGAAGGGCGCGACTGGTTTGATATCAATGCAAAAGTAAGGTTCGGGGAGTTTGAAATCCCTTTTATACAACTCCGCAATTACATCCTGAACCGTAAGAAGGAATTCCTGCTGCCTAACGGAGAAATTGCAGTGATTCCGGAATGGTGGTTTACCAAATATTCCGAGTTCTTTTCCTTTACCGAAAGCGGGCATGATGACGACCAGCTTCGCCTTCGCATGCACCATCTCGCATTGGTCCAGGAACTGAAAGAAGAAAATCTCGCCAGCGCGGTGATCAGCCGGAAGCTGGAAAGCCTCCGCGATTTTGAACATATCGAACCCGCGGAATCTCCCATTCATTTTCAGGGCCTGCTCCGCCCCTACCAGAAAACCGGATACGACTGGCTTCGCTTTTTGAAACAATACCGCTTCGGAGGGTGCCTCGCCGATGATATGGGTCTGGGTAAAACAGTTCAGACACTGGCATTATTACAGTCGGAGAAAGAGGGAGGGGCCGATAAGCCGTCGCTGCTCATTATGCCCACATCGTTGCTGTATAACTGGCAACTGGAAGCCGGCAAATTTACACCTGACATACGCGTACACCTTTACACAGGCACCAATCGCGAAAAAGATACGTCCCAGTTTGATAACTATGACCTGATATTGACATCCTACGGCATTGTCCGCCTGGATATCGACATCATAGAGGATTATCGCTTCAATTATGTGATCCTCGACGAATCGCAGGCGATCAAAAACCCGGCATCAAATATTACAAAGGCTGTAAGGCGTTTGAATTCGGCTCAGCGACTGGTACTGACAGGCACACCTATTGAAAACAATACTCTCGATCTCTGGTCACAAATGTCGTTCGTAAACCCCGGACTTCTGGGAAGCCAGGCATTCTTCCGGGACGAGTTTCAGGTTCCGATAGAAAAAAAAGGCGATGAGGAGAAAACAAAACGCCTTTACAACCTCATCAAACCATTCATCCTGCGAAGGTTGAAATCCCAGGTTGCTACCGACTTACCGGAAAAAGTGGAAAGCATTCAGTATTGCGACATGTCCGACGAGCAGGAAAAAGCTTACGAAGAAGCCAAAGCCTACTATCGCAACCTGATCCTGCAAAGCATTGATTCGGAAGGGATTTCCAAGTCACAACTCGTTGTACTACAAGGGCTAACCAAGCTCCGACAGCTCGCAAACCACCCGGTGATGGTTGACCCGGACTACGCACATGATTCCGGCAAATTTGAAGACGTGCTCTACAAATTGCAAACCGTCATGAGTGAAGATCATAAAATATTGATTTTCAGTCAGTACATCAAACATCTGGATCTGTTCAGGCATTACCTGGATGAGAAGGGGATCAGCTATGCGTACCTGGATGGCGCTACCCGCGACCGCCAGGAGCAGGTAGAGACATTTCAGAACGATGAAAGCATTAAGATATTCCTGATATCCCTGAAAGCCGGTGGACTGGGGCTTAACCTTACCGCAGCGGATTATGTATTCATTCTTGATCCATGGTGGAACCCGGCCATTGAAGCGCAAGCCATCGATCGGGCACACCGCATTGGTCAGGACCGGACGGTATTTACTTATAAGTTTATAACCAAAAATTCGGTAGAAGAGAAGATCCTCGCATTGCAGCGGTCCAAGAAACAGTTGGCCGACGATCTCATTTCGAGTGAGGAAGGCTTCATCAAATCGCTGTCGCGGGACGATGTGTTGAATCTGCTGTCGTAATGGCATTCAATTTTAGTTGGACGCAAACGACGTCACCCTGAGCATACCGGGCGGTGGAAGCGCTAAAAAATGCATCGCGCACAAACGACTGTCAGCCTGAGCGGAGTCGAAGGCATCTCGCGAGACGCCTTCGACTCCGCTCAGGCTGACAGTAACGTTGTTCAGGCTTTTGTCTAAATCAAGCTTCGGCAGCCGCAGCTTCGCGACTAATCAGCGCTTCGCGATCAGGACCAGTTGAAATAAATGTAATAGGCAGGTTCAATTCTGCTTCCAGGAACTTCACATAGGCATTCAACTCAGCCGGGATCGCGTCGAAATCACGTACGCCGTCGAGAGAAGTTTTCCAGCCTTTGAAATCCTTGTAAACCGGCTCAACAGCTTCGTCACAAAGGTCGTAAGGCAGTTGGTCGGTGAGTGTACCATCCGCCAGGCGGTAATGGGTACAAACTTTGATGTTATCAAAAATAGTCAGGACGTCTACCTTCATCATGATCAATTGTGTAACGCCGTTGATCATGATCGCGTATTTCAATGCAGGCAGGTCGAGCCAGCCGGTACGGCGTGGGCGACCAGTGGTAGCACCGAATTCGCGGCCTTCTTTACGAATCTCCTCGCCTACTTCGTCGTTCAATTCAGTTGGGAAAGGCCCGCTTCCTACACGTGTGCAGTAAGCTTTGAAAATACCGAACACTTCACCGATCTGACGAGGTGCAATACCCAACCCGGTAGAAGCACCGGCAGTCATCGTCGTAGAGCTGGTCACAAATGGATATGAACCGAAATCGATGTCGAGCAAAGAACCTTGTGCGCCTTCCGCGAGCACGGTTTTGCCTTGTGCCAATGCGTCGTTAACAACATATTCGCTGTTCACCAACGTGAACTGCTTCATGAACTCGACGGCATCGAAGAATTTCTCCTCGGCAGCCGGCAATGTTTCCGAATAATCGAATGAATAGAAATCGAGGATAACTTTATGTGCATCAACAAGTTTCTTGTATTTAGCAGCAAAATTAGGCGAAAGGACATCTCCTACGCGCAAGCCCAGGCGGGCTACTTTATCCTGGTAAGCAGGACCGATACCGCGCAAAGTTGAGCCGATCTTGGAATCGCCTTTCGAGCGCTCATAAGCAGCATCCAGCAAGGCGTGAGTAGGAACGATGATCGAAGCTTTCTTCGAAACAAAGAGATTGCTGATCAGGTCGAGGTTGTATTTGCCGAGACCTTCGATCTCCCTTTTGAACACGACCGGGTCGAGCACGACGCCATTACCTATGATATTCTGGATATCGCTGCGGAAAATCCCGGATGGGATCTGGTGCAGAACGTGCTTGATACCGTCAAATTCCAATGTGTGTCCGGCATTGGGGCCACCTTGAAAACGGGCCACAACCTGATAGCGTGGCGCCAGGACGTCCACAATTTTTCCTTTTCCCTCGTCTCCCCATTGAAGACCAAGTAGTACGTCAACTTTCATTCAAATATTGGATTACTGAAACTTATATGGTGTAAGCGGCCCGGCAGTGCTTGCATTGCCGGGCCTGATCGTGATAATTATTATCTGTCTTCGTACACTGCGGTAGTCTCCCGCGGCGCCTCGTTACGGTTCTGGCAGTTTTCCTTGTTACAGTTTCCGTAGAAAATAAGCGAATGGTGCATTACGCTGAAATTCAGCATCTCACCTACCATGTTCTGGATCGACTGGATTCTCGGATCACAGAATTCCATCACTTTATGACAATCGGTGCAGATGAGGTGGTCATGCTGCTTATTGCCATAGGATTTCTCGAACTGTGCCAGGTTTTTACCAAACTGATGCTTGGTTACCAGGTCGCAGTCGACCAGCACATCGAGCGTATTGTAAACGGTTGCCCGGCTCACCCTGTAACGCTTGTTCTTCATACTGATGTAAAGTTCATCTACATCAAAGTGATCCTCCCTGGTATAGATCTCTTCCAGTATCGCAAACCTTTCAGGTGTTTTGCGAAGTCCTTTATTTTCCAGGTAAGCCGTCAATATTTTCTTAGCGGCCTCGAAATTTGGTTTGCTGGCTTGTGGCATATCTCTGATAATCTTGCGCGAAAATACGCTTTTTTACTTAAATCACTCTCACATTCGCAAGCATACTCTTGCTACCTCATTAACTACCAATTCAATAACACATGGAATCAGCAATCGTTCATTGCATTCATTTTCCGTTCAGGTTGGTGTCGAAGCGTTGCACATTGTAAACGCCTTCCACCTGTTCCAGCTTGTTGATCAATATATCCAAGTGCTTGGTATCCTGTACATAAAGCTTGATATCCCCATTAAAAACGCCGTCTTTCGTATCGATCGTGAGCCCGCGCATGTTGATATGCAGTTCATTGGAAATGATCCGCGTTACGTCGTTCACAAGTCCCACACGGTCGGTGCCCGAAAGATACAGCCCGGCCAGAAACGCCTCATCCTTGCCCGACCACTTGGCTTTGATAATCCGGTTTCCGTGCTTGGACATCAGTTCAGCCGCATTCGGACAGGTGGTCCTGTGGATTTTGATCCCTTCGTTAATCGTGACAAACCCAAACACGTCATCACCCGCTATGGGGTTACAGCACTGGGCCAGCTTATAATCAATTTTGTCCATATCGTCGCCGATCAGCAGCGTGTCACTATCCGCGCGATCTCCATGGATGTGTTTTAAAAATTTGGTCAGCGTCTTACCGTCACTGCCGCTATTAGGGGCCAGGTTACTGGACGCCCCATTCTCAACGGCTTTACGTTCCTTGGCATCCCGGTCCCTTTTGAACCTTTTCAGTTCATCAAGCTGGATGTAGCCTTTACCAATGCGATAGAAAAAGTCCGTCGTGGTTTTACACTCGAAAAACGCCCTCAGCTGATTGACTACCTCGGCAGTAGTATCCATTCCGAGAATTTTGAGCTTCTTCTCAACCATCTGTCGCCCATCCGTCTCATAGCGGCGATTTTCCTCCTTAAGAAAATCTTTGATCCTCGCTCTTGCTTTCGATGTTACGACGATCCGCAGCCAGTCTTCATTAGGCTTTTGCTTGCTGGACGTAATGATCTCGATCTGGTCACCATTATTAAGCACATAGCTGATCGGCACCAGAATGCCTCCTACCTTGGCCGCCATGCAATGCGCGCCCACTTCGGAGTGGATGTCAAATGCGAAATCGAGTGCCGTGGAGCCTGCTTGCAGCACTTTCAGTTCGCCTTTTGGTGTGAAAACAAAAACCTCTTCATTAAACAGGTTGCTGCGGAATTCATCCAGGAATTCGATGGCTGCCGTCTTATCGCCAAAGCCGTTTTCAAGCGTCTCGCGCACCTGCGTGATCCATTGCTCGATATTCCCTTTGACTTTCGTGTCATTACCCTTGTATTTCCAGTGGGCCGCATATCCCTTCTCCGCGATCTCGTCCATGCGGGAGGTCCGGATCTGCACCTCCACCCATTGCCCGCTCTTACTCATCACCGTCGAATGCAATGACTGGTACCCATTGGCACGCGGTGTGCTCAAAAAGTCCTTCAAACGATCCGGGTTAGGTTTATAATGATCGGTAACGATGGAATAGGCCTGCCAGCAGATCGCTTTTTCCCGGTCACTTTCGGGCGTTGATTCCAGCACGATCCGAATGGCGAACAGGTCATATATCTCCTCGAAAGGCTTGTTTTGCTTCCGCATTTTGTTCCAGATCGAGTAAATCGATTTGGGACGGCCTTTCAGAATAAAATTCAGACCGGCCGCTTCCAGATCCTGGGCTATCGGCTCCATGAACTTGGATATGAAACGATCACGAATGTTTTTCGTCTCCCGGAGCTTTCTGGCAACGGCGCGGTATTCCTGGGGTTCGGTATATTTCAGATAAAGCTCTTCCAGCTCCGACTTAATACTGTAAAGTCCCAGTCTGTGCGCCAAAGGTGCATAGATGAATATCGTTTCGGAAGCGATCTTCAGTTGCTTGTCCCGCGGCATGCTGTCGAGCGTCCGCATGTTGTGCAGCCGGTCGGCGAGCTTTACGAGGATCACCCGTACATCATCCGACAATGTGAGCAGCATTTTCCGGAAATTCTCCGCCTGCTGCGACGAGCCGTATTCAAAACGTCCGGAGATCTTGGTCAGGCCATCGATGATTTTAGCAACCTTCTTCCCGAACAGCCGTTCGATATCGTCGATCCCCATATCGGTATCCTCCACCACGTCGTGCAGCAATGCGGCCACGATGCCGGTAGTTCCCAGTCCGATCTCCTCCACAACGATTTGAGCTACTGCCAGCGGGTGGTAGATATAGGGTTCTCCCGACCGCCTGCGCATGTCCTTATGCGCATCAACGGAAGTATAAAAGGCTTTTTTGATTAGTTTAGCATCATTGTCCTTCAAAAAAGGTTTGGCTGTTCTTAAAAGCCTGCGGTATTTTTTGAGGATGTCCTTACGCTCCTGTTCCAGGTCAATGTTGAGGGATTCAACCAGTTGCTCCACTGCTATATTCTAATTGGTATGCTTCACCAAAATAACAAATTTTAGCGACATTTTTCAATATCTTTTTACCCAAAGATAAAATTTAAGAAAAAGTTTGGATGTTTTTAAAAATTAAGAATACCTTTGCACTCCCAATTCGACAATCGGGTCGAAAATAGGGAATAAGTGAGCGGGCGTGGCGGAACTGGTAGACGTGCTAGACTTAGGATCTAGTGCCGCAAGGCGTGGGGGTTCGATTCCCTCCGCCCGTACAGAATACAAGGGAATGACGGGGCGTCAGATTCCTGTTTGTTTGGGAAGATGAGCTGCTCCGTAGTATTGAAACCCGTCAAATGCCCTCAGGACTTCGTTTTGAGGGCATTTTTATTTTTTTCAGTTCAATGTAAAAGGTATTTACCAATAGCTTAGCGACACATGGAAGTTTTGTTAGAAAAGAGTTCGCCGACATTAGCCTCTCTGAAAGTAACGTTGACCAAGGAAGATTATCAGCCCAAGGTAGATAAGACGATAAAGGATTATTCCAAACGCGTAAACCTGAAGGGATTTCGTCCTGGCAAAGTGCCATCCCATGTGATCCAGCGCATGTATGGTAAAAGTATTCTGGTTGATGAAGTCAACAACATCCTGAGTACTGCGGTAAGCTCGTACATCCGGGAAAACAAATTGCAGGTAGTAGGTGACCCTGTTCCGGATCGTGAAAAAGCAGCAGAAGTGAACTGGGACAATCCTGCTCAGTTCGAGTTCAGCTACGACCTCGGCGTTGCCACCGATTTCGATGTAAATCTGTCGGAACTTCCCGCGATCAAACGTTATACCATCAATGTAGATGAGAACGAGCTGACCAAAACCGTGGACAGCCTTCGCGAGCGTTTCGCCGAAAGCGTACATCCCGAAGTAAGCGAGGCCGACGATATGATCTTCGGTGAGCTGAAACAGGAATCAACTGAATTCACTACCCGCACTGCCGTTCCTACCAAACAGGTAAAAGAAGGAGAAGTAGCGAAATTCATCGGTGTGAAGAAGGGTGATGTCATCACTTTCGACATTCAGAACACATTTAACGACGAGTCGGCTATCGCTCACGTAACCGGTAAAAAGAAAGAAGACACCGCTGAGCTTTCGGGTGAATACACGTTGACTGTTGAAGACATTACGCGCTCGGCACCGGCACAATTGACCCAGGAGTTTTTCGATAAAGTGTTGGGGCCGGGACAGGTGGAAAGCGAAGAGCAATTCAATGAAAAAGTACTCGAAATCATCAAAGGTAACTACGAACGCGAAACAGAAGCGTTACTGCGCCGCGATATCGAGACTGCATTGCTAGACAGCATTGCGATCGAGTTGCCCGAAGAGTTTTTGAAAAGCTGGCTCGAACGCACCAACGAAGGTAAATTCACCCGCGAACAGATCGACGAGCAGTTCGGTGATTTCCAGAAATCATTGAAGTTGAGCCTGATCAAAAATAAAATCGCCGACAAAGAGAGCGTAAAAGTCGAATATCCCGAAATCCTGGCCTTCACCCGTGAAATGGTGAAAGGACAATTCGGCATCTACGGCGACGATGAGTCGATGAAAGAAACCATCGACCGCGTGGCACAAGGTTACCTGGCAGACAAAGAACGGGATAACTATACGAGCGTCTTCAACCAGGTGTTTGACAACAAGGTTTTGGAAACGATCCGCGGCCAGGTAAGCACTGATGAGCAGACCATCGAGGTAAGCGAATTTGAGAAACTGGCGAAAGGCGAGGTAGAAGCCGAAGCCTGATCTCAGTAGTTCAGAACAATATTTTTTTCACCGTCCCGGATTCGTCCGGGCGGTGTTTTTTTATTTAAAACCGATCCGCTCCCGCTCCTCTCCTATCTGACGAACGATACCGTCGCCGAAAAGCTGTTTGAATTTCGTCCTCCATTGATCAAGCTCATTTTGCATGCGGCGGTTCTCGGCCAGCAAGCGGGTATTCTCCTGCCGCAACCACGCCGTTTCGGACATCGTTACATCGATGCCCAGTAGTTCGGGAAGCTGCACATCGAGCAGCTTAGCCACATTTTCCAGCCTCGAAACAGAAAGCTCCGTCCGGCCGCGTTCGATATCGCCGTAAGCTGTCGTCGATAAGCCGAGCATGTCTGCCATATTTTCCTGTGACAGTCCTTTTTGAAGCCTGATCTGTCTTATTTTTTCTGATAAATTGGATGTTACGTTCATATTGTCCGATTATCATGCGTGGTACAACGTTTTTATTCCGCAATGTAATGACTTAAGGTCGTCACTGGCTGTCGCATTTTTCGATAATTTATCGCCGAAATTGACAAGGATTATTCAGTGAAATAATCAAATTTGTGCCATGCAACCCGGAAACCTGCGGCGATATAACCAGAAACTAACCTATATTGCTTTTTGTTCTCCATCCCGGTTGCCCTTTAACTATTGATTACTTAAAATTTAAATTTTTCGATGAATCACGGAAATGAATTTAGAAAATATGCCGTTCACCACCTTGGAATGAATGGTCTTACCGTGGACGGTTACATGAACCACACTGTTGAAAACATGACCCGCTCGGTGATCGAGGAACGCCCGATGAACTTCCGGGAAGTGGATGTTTTCTCCCGTCTGATGGCCGACCGCATTATATTTATGGGTACCGGCGTGGACGACAATATCGCTAACATCATTGTGGCGCAGCTACTCTTCCTCGAATCGGCGGATCCCAAGAAAGATATTCTGATGTATATCAACAGCCCGGGCGGATCGGTATATGCAGGTCTGGGAATTTACGATACCATGCAGTATGTACGTCCCGATGTGGCCACCGTTTGTACCAGCCTCGCAGCCTCCATGGGTGCGGTGTTGCTCGCCGGCGGAGCAGCTGGAAAACGCTCAGCGCTTCCGCACGCACGTGTCATGATCCACCAGCCTTCGGGAGGTGCGCAGGGAACTTCTGTGGACATTGAGATCACAACCCGTGAGATCGTGAAGCTCCGCCACGAGCTGTACGAAATTCTGGCACACCATACCGGCCAGACTCCCGAGCAGATCGCACTGGATTCGGACCGGGACAAATGGCTTAAAGCTACGGAAGCAAAGGAATACGGCCTGATCGACGAGGTTTTGACCCGCGATAAATAACCGGAAATCCTTTTTCGGAAGATGCCCTGACAGCTATGTTGTCGGGGCATTTTTAGTATATGGCCGTCGGTTGATTTGGTAACCCGGTCAAAAAACCGGAAATTTGCAGAATAATAACCGCTGATTTTCAAATGGACAGAGGACTTGAACATTAAATGTGGTCTTCTTGTTAAATTGACGTACCAGGCTTGTTTAGTTCGGCTGCTGCATTAAGGCAGGCCTGAAACATCCACCAAACTGTTTAAACCGAATCGATGGCACAAGTAAGTTGTTCGTTCTGCGGACGTAAGAAAAGCGAAGTAGATCTGTTGCTTTCCGGAATCGACGCTCATATCTGTAACCACTGCATTGCCCAGGGGCACCAGGTGGTCACCGAAGAGTTGGGACCGAAAGAGGATAAGAAAGAGAAGAAATCGAAGCTTCCTAAGTTAAAATCCATCCCCCCCTCTGAAATCAAGCATTTTCTTGAACAATATGTGATCGGCCAGGACGAAGCAAAGCGTTCTCTCGCCGTGGCAGTATATAATCACTACAAACGTCTGAACCAGGTCAGTACCGATGATGATGTGATCATCGAGAAGTCCAACATCATCATGGTGGGCGAAACCGGAACAGGTAAAACCTACCTGGCCAAATCCATTGCACGTATTCTTCAGGTTCCTTTCTGTGTAGCGGATGCGACAGTAGTTACCGAAGCGGGATATGTTGGTGAAGACGTCGAGACAATCCTGACACGTCTTTTGCAGGCGGCCGATTACAATGTCGAGGCGGCCGAACGCGGTATCGTCTATATCGACGAGATCGACAAGATCGCCCGCAAATCAGACAACCCGTCCATTACCCGCGATGTAAGCGGTGAAGGCGTGCAGCAGGCATTGCTCAAACTGCTCGAAGGGTCGATTGTGAACGTACCACCACAAGGCGGACGTAAGCACCCCGATCAAAAAATGATTTCGCTGAACACCGAGAATATCCTTTTCATATGCGGCGGTGCATTCGACGGTATCGAAAGACACATCGGAAAACGGATCAACACGCGCCCCATAGGATTCTCCGGCGACAGCCGCATTATCGAGATTTTTGACAAGGGTAACCTCATGCGCTACGTCACCGCGATGGACCTCAAATCTTTCGGCCTCATTCCCGAACTGATCGGTCGTTTGCCGGTGCTGACGCATTTGAACCCGCTGGACCGGGAGACTTTACGCCGGATTCTGACAGAGCCCAAAAACGCATTGGTGAAACAATATGGTAAACTCTTTGCAATGGAAGGCATCACGCTACATTTCGAAGAAGATGTACTGGATTACATTGTCGATCAGGCGATGATCTACAAGCTCGGGGCCCGTGGTTTGCGTTCGATCTGCGAATCCATCATGACAGACGCGATGTTTGACCTTCCTTCACAAAAAGATGTCAAGGAGTTCACCCTGTCGCTCGACTACGCCAAAGATAAATTTGAAAAATCTTCGATGGCTTTACTGCGCTCAGTAGCCTAACAGTCATATCATTAGCTTTTTCACAAGCGCCCTGTTTCTTTCAAAGACACAGGGCGCTTCATTTTTCATAGCAATAGTCCTATTTTTACATTAAAAATCAATAGGAAGTGATGGAAAACTGGCTAACAAACAAATCAATCGTCGTCATCGGAGGTACAACCGGTCCGGGACTTTCTGCGGCGCAGGCGTTCGTCAGGCATGGTGCAAATGTAGTGGTGGTGGGACGCCACCCCGAAAACTGCCTCATGGCGGAATTGAACCTCGGCAGTAACGCGAGAGCCAAACAAGGTGACGCCACGCATCCTCAGACCGCATTGGACGCCATTCAGCTTTGCATCCGCGAGTTTGGCAGTTTTGATGCGATCTATCACGTGTCCGAAGATACTGGCGAGCCCATTCCTGATGGCCCCTTGCATAATCTGTCGCTGGAAACCTGGCGAAAGGCCCTTGACGCCAATCTCACCTCTCTCATGCTCTCGAACCAGGCGGCCGTCAGGGCTTTTATGGGGATGAATAAGGGAGGGACCATTCTGAACCTTAGTCCTGAAACCTCCCAGGTTGACGCCCCTTCTTCAAACCATACACAATCCGCGGCACATGCTGCCGTAATAGGGTTTTCAAAATCGATCGCGGCATCCTATGCAGCCCACCATATCCGTGTCAATGTAATTTCGGCGGAGGCGGCTATGCCCGCCGATCTGGATGGGGCAGCGGTGTATCTGATGTCGGATTATGGAAGGTTTACGAACGGCCAGGTGCTGGTGATCGATGGCGGCCGAAAGGTGCTGGAAGAGCAATATCAGTAGCCCCGGAAACGTCTGCGCTGTTAAGAAATTGCAGCGGATGCAATATGAACGCAGGGAGAATCGCTTTTTTTCTTTTATTCGCGTAAAATAATTCATCCAGTCGTTTCAAAACTGGTGGTTTTAACCCAGACAACCGAACTCCTATGGCAACCGGACCCATTGTAACGCTTACAATAAATCCTGCGCTTGATAAAAGCTCCAACGTATCCCGCATCGTTCCCGACAACAAGCTGCGATGCGAAACTCCCAACTTTGAAGCCGGAGGCGGAGGAATCAACGTGGCGAAGGCCATTCATCGGCTGGGCGGAAATCCGATTGCCATTTTCACTGTCGGCGGCCCCACCGGCCAGCGGTTACACAAACTCGTCAAAAGCGAGGGAGTTGAAACGATGGTGATCGAAACGAAACAATGGACCCGTGAAAATTTTCACGTGCTGGAAACCAGCACCGGCTTTCAGTATCGCTTCGGGATGCCGGGAACGGAAATGATGCCTACCGAGGTACGCGCCATTCTGGAAACCATGGAGGAACTGGACCCGAAACCCTCCTACATCATTGCGAGTGGAAGCCTTCCGCCGGGCGTACCGTCCGATTTTTATGGACAAATAGCCAAAATAGCCAACAACCAGGGCGCACGCTTCATTGCCGATACTTCCGGCGACGCGCTCCGTTATGCCACCGAGGCAGGTGTATATCTTTTAAAACCCAATATTATCGAGCTTAGTGAGCTGGTGGGCGTCGATAAACTGGAAATGGACGAGGTAGATGATGCCGCGCGGGCACTGATCATCCGCGGACAATGCGAGATCGTCATCGTGTCTATGGGCGCTATGGGCGCTATGCTCGTAACCGAAGACCAGGTAGAGCACATTCCAGCCCCGCCGGTGCAGCCAAAAAGTACCGTGGGTGCTGGTGACAGTATGCTGGCAGGTATCGTCTGGACTTTGTCGCAAGGCAAATCCTATCGCGAGGCCGTCAGGATGGGGGTTGCCTGCGGCACCGCCGCGACTATGAATTCAGGCAGCGAGCTTTTCCGGATGCAGGATGTAAACCGCCTGCTTGATTGGCTCAACCGTTACGGAAAACGCTATTCGGCCAGCTAGTCAAATCCATTTTAGAGGCAATAGTAAGAAAGAAGGCATGCTGTCTTTTCCCAATAAAAGACTCATCATGTCCGATACACATTCCCGCCGTCAGTTCGCGAAAATAACCGCTGCAACTGCCGCCGCCCTTACATTCAAGCCATTTTACATCCTGCACGCCAAGCCCAAGGCCGACGGAGAAACCATTGGGCATGGATCCCACCGATACAAGGTGCATCAGGGCTGGGGTAACCTTGACTCTTCAAAGTTTCCGGTCAATAACTGCCACGAAATGGTGCAGGATAGTAAAGGCCGGCTGATTATGGTGGGGGATGAAGTGAAGAACAATATTTTAGTCTATGACCGGTCGGGTAAGTTACTCGAAAGCTGGGGACATGATTTTCCCGGCGGCCACGGGCTCACTCTCTGGAATGCCAATGGGGAAGAGTTTCTTTTCATCAGCGATCCCAACATCGGGAAAGTCTTCAAAACCGACCTCAAAGGAAAAGTCCTCCTGACGATCGAACATCCCTCGAAAGTAGGAGCTTACAAGGAAGGCGACGCATTCAAACCCACCGAAACCGCTATCGGGCCGGATGGGACCATCTACATCGCCGACGGTTATGGTTCGCAATGGATTTTGAGATATACACCGAAAGGAGAGTTTATCGACAAGTTTGGAGGTTCCGGTGATGCCGACGGCCAGTTTTCAACAGCGCACGGCGTTGCAATTGATTATCGTGACAAGTCCAACCCTACCCTGCTCGTGACTTCGCGGGCGCACAATGCATTCAAGCGGTTTACGCTGGATGGAAAATACCTTAGTACATTGTTCCTTCCCGGTGCATTTGTCTGCCGACCCGTTTTCAAAGAAGATACATTATATGCCGGCGTTTGCTGGTCGAGGCTACGTTATCTGAACCAGACCCCGAATTCGGGTTTCGTCACGATCCTCGACAAGTCCAACAAAGTGATTTCCAATCCGGGTGGAACCAAACCCGAGTACAAAAATGGTGAGCTCCAACTGATGTTGCAGGAGAAGCCTATTTTCATGCATTGCCACGACGTATGCGTCGATAATGACCACAATATTTATGTGTGTCAATGGAATGCGAAGAAAACTTATCCGGTCAAACTGGAAAGAGTTTAAGATTGACAAAACAACTCCCATTAAAATAAAGAGGCTGGTCCGTTAGCGAACGCTAGCGGATCAGTTTGATCGTAATCCCGTTCACGACCATCGTGCCCACCGTCAGGATTCCATAAGCCATTCCGATCGGCATCTGCGGGACCAACCACGACACGCCCACGAGAAAAGCTACAAATCCATAACCCGCCAACAGCAGGCCATATAAAATCCTGATCGCGGCATCGGAACCCTGCTGTGAATGCGTGAACACCGCCAACGTAGAGGTCATGATAGGAAACGGCGTGAGAATACCGCTCCACGTCGGACCGAGGTAATCAGCCGCCTGCGTGAGCATCACGACAAAAAAAGTGGCAACCAGCATTCTGAGCGGAATGTCCCACGAAGGCTGTTTCCTGAAATCTGCCTTCGTTTTAGGTTTTGGAAAAAAATATAAAACGAGCGTCAGTACGACCAGGTTCAGCCCGACGGCCGCAGGCAGCGAGATATCGCGCCCAAGAGAAAGCAGTGCGACCACGAAAAACGCCCCATAGCTGAGCAGGGTTGTAGGCAGCCAGCTCATTCTGGATGAAAGCGTCGCATAGAGCAATGCAAAAAGCATTGTCCCCACAGAACCCAGCAATGCAGAAGTAATTGTGGACGCCGCGAAGACCGCGCCATGCTCCAATGCGATGAAGAAAGAAATCGGGCCCGCCACCCAGGGGAAACCACCGATCCATCCGCCCAGTCCTTCGCCCCATTTACGGACGGCCAGCGTAACCCCGGCAATGAGCGGGGGCATCAATATAATTTTAGCTAAAAGCAGGTCAGACAAAGGGTAACGTGGCAAAATGAAGTACAAATTTACATCTAAGACCCAAATCGGCTGAAAATTTGAGAAAATACTTCCGGATTTTAATTGCAACACAGTTGCAATGATACTATTTTTGCAACGTTGTAACAAAAACATAATACGCTCCCCTGTCGATCAGCAATGCATTCTTCCAGAAATCTGCTCCTTACCGTTTTGCTAGTGCTGCATTCTCTGGCCACCTTCGCCCAAAAACCGGCGTGCGAGTGCTTTGTGAAGGGGGTGGTAAAAGACAGGCACACCGGCCAACCCATCGTGGGTGCCACAGTGCTTATCGTAGGACAGAACAATGGTGTTTTTACCGACGAAAGCGGTCGCTACGAACTGCACAATCTTTGCCCCGGCAACTACACGCTCGAATGCCGGATCATCGACTATAATCCGTTCCAGCAGAAAGTCGACCTGACGGCAGGACATGAGGAGAATTTCAGCCTGCTTGAACAGGAAGTGCATTTGCACGACGTAGAAATTACCGCCCACCGAACCGACGCACCTTCGTCGCAGCCATTGACGACCATCTCGGGCGCGGATCTGGACAAAACACGCGGACAAACCCTGGGCGAAAGCCTGAAAGGTGTAACCGGCGTGACGACCCTGCAAACCGGTTCTTCTATTTCAAAACCCGTTATTCATGGCCTGCATAGCAATCGCGTGCTCATTATGAACAACGGTATTCGTCAGGAAGGTCAGCAATGGGGTTCCGAGCACGCACCGGAAATTGATCCGTTTATTGCCACGAGGATATCGGTGGTAAAAGGAGCTGCGGGCGTTCGCTACGGCTCCGATGCGATTGGCGGTGTGATATTGGTGGAGCCGGAGGAACTACCTGTGGATAAGCCGGTGACAGGGGAATTGAATGCGGTTGGATTTTCCAATGGGCGCCAGGGCGTGTTGTCGGGCACGGCCCAGGGTGGGTTGGGCTTTTTGAAAGGCTTTGGCTGGCGTGCGCAAGGGACCATCAAACGCGGGGGTAATATCCGCACGCCCCGCTATTTCCTCGATAATACCGGAATCAGCGAGAACAACTTTTCACTCGCGGCGGGCTACCGCAATAAGGGTTTGGGAATAGACGTCTTTTACAGCCGCTTCGATACGCAAATCGGCATTTTCTCCGGCTCCCATATCGGAAGTGTTACTGATTTACTGAATGTGATAAAAAATGGCGAGCCGTTCGTCAAATCGGGTTTCAGCTATGCCATCAACCGGCCCAATCAGAATGCTACCCATGAATTGCTCAAAGCCGAAACCCATTACCATTTCAAGGATGGGAACCGGTTCCAGTGGACCATTGCGCGGCAGTATAACAACCGCAACGAATTTGACCTGCACCGGCCGCGTAACGATTCCATAGCTGCCCTCAACCATCCGGAGCTGACATTTAAACTCACTTCATTGACTAACGACGTGGTCTGGGACCACAAACCCATTGCCGGGAAAATCAGCGGGCAGGTTGGTGTAAGTACATTATACCAATACAACCTCATGAGTGGGCGCCCGCTGATCCCCAACTTTAACCAGTTTAACGTAGGGCTGTTCTGGATCGAACGGTATGTGACCAGCAAATGGGAACTGGAAGCCGGCCTGCGCTACGATTACCGGATGCTCAAAACTTATCGGATCGTGAACCGCGAGAAGATCGCGGACCATTTCGATTTCAGTAATTTCTCGGGAACGGCCGGGGCTACCCGCAATTTTTCCGAGCGCTTTTCCGCGCGTGTGAATGTGGGTACCGCCTGGCGTGCGCCTAATGTGAGCGAGCTGTTCAGCGACGGCGTGCACCATGGCGCGGCCGCATACGAGAAGGGCGATGCGACTTTACAACCCGAAAAAGCCCTTAACTCGATTTTCAGCCTGAAATATGCCGCGCCGAAATGGAGCGTGGAGATAGGTGGTTATTACAACTACATTTTTGATTTTATTTATTTAAAACCCCAACCAGAACCCATTCTGACGATCAGGGGGGCCTTTCCTTATTTTAAATACACGCAAACCGACGCTTCTTTCAAAGGCATCGATCTGTCGGGAAACTGGGAATTTGTCAAGCGAACTACGCTATCCAGCAAGCTTACCTACCTGCGCGTATATGACGAGCGGAATGACAACTATCTGGTCATGATTCCGCCCAACCGGCTTGATAATCAATTGAAATATCAGTTTCGTGATCGCAGCAAATGGCAGGACGGCTTTATTTCGATTTGCAACCTGCTTGTAGCGGAACAAAAACGCGTTCCCGCAAACAGCGACTTCCTGCCACCGCCCAAGGCCTACTCGCTATGGAGCTTACAGGCCGGCGCATCGCTGCGTATGACAGACAAGCAGCAACTCGAAATCGGCATTAGTGTCCAAAATGTCTTCAACACCGTTTATCGCGATTACCTGAACCGTTTCCGGTATTATGCCGACGATATGGGCCGCAATGCATCGCTGCGCCTTAAATGGAAGTTTGGCGCTTGAAAGAATTTTAGTAGCAATATATAAAACCTATTACGTATGAAAATGAACCGTAAGCTAACCTGGATGCTCCTGGCAGGCATGATGCTGTCTTTTGTGCAATGCAAGGATTCGGGGGACGAGGTAGAACCTGATGACGAGAATGAGTTGATCACATCTGTCACTTTGAAGTTTACCGAACAGGGGACCTCTAATGTGAGCACCTTTTCCTACAAAGACGCTGATGGCGACGGCGGCAATGCACCTACGAAATTCCACACCATCGCTTTAAAACCTAACACTACCTACACCCTGGCCATCGCATTGCTTGATGAAAGCAAATCGCCTGTGGATGATATTACCAAAGAGGTGGAGGAAGAGTCAGACGAGCATTTGTTTGTTTACACCCCCTCACCAGCGGCATTGCTGACCTATACGTACGGAGATAAGGACAAAAACAACTTTCCGATCGGCCTGACCGGTAAGGCGGTTACGGGAGCAGCGGGTGACGGCAAACTAAAAGTGCAGCTTCGCCACCAGCCCGGTGCGAAAAACGGCACACCTACGCCTGGCAGCGACGATGTAAACCTTGATTTTATATTGAAAGTGAAGTAAAATGACTGTATTGTCAGCCTGAGCGGACCGGGCCGCCGGGCGGTCGAAGGACCTTTCACTACTGGCCTTCGACTCCGCTCAGGCCGACAACTAATTGCATTTCGGGCAAACGCCCTGTATCAGTAGATTGAAGTTCTCGGGATGATAGCCTTCCGGCAATTGCACGGCGGGGATGTGCAGATTTTCAAGACAATTGGTTTCACCACACGAGCTACATTTGAAATGGATGTGATCGTGATGGTGTTTTTCCTCCGAACAATTGTGGGAGCACAATGCATAACGCAGCCCCTCATCGTCCAGCACCTTGTGTATAATACCTTTTTCGAGGAAGGTTTTTAAAGTTCTGTATATCGTTACCCGATCGTAATTCTCTCCCAACGCGCCTTCCAGGTCACCGTGCGACAATGCATTCTTTCGATTGATAAATGTCGAAAGCACATCTTCCCGACATGTCGTCGTGCGCAAATGGTGTACTTTCAGCGTATCTCTTAACTGGTCCATTGTTTCCAACAGTTTGATAAATTCCTCCCTTCTAAAACCTTTCCTGCCAAAGTTAAGTTCTAACCGGTTCAAAATCCAAGCTTTCGCATTACACTTTCCCTCCCTGCCCGTCTATACTTGAAAAATATTCTGCAACCCTGTTGCAAGTCATGTCAAATGCGCTTATTTTTGCAACATCATTGTATTTAAGAATGAAAGCAGTACACTCACATGGCAAGGCCGACTACATTGGAATCCTGGGCTCAGTATTGTGCATCATACACTGCCTGCTGGTTCCGGCATTGGCATTTGGATCTACGGTAGCCACACACCATACGCACGTTGGGCTGCTCTCTTTGGATTACCTTTTCATTATCGTCAATGGAGTTGCCGTGTACTATGCTACACGTGAGCACCGGTCGCTACCCATCCGTCTGTTGCTCTGGAGCGCACTGATGTTGTTTTCAGTTTCCCTGATTTTCGAAAACAAACACGCCGCATTCTCGTGGCTGGGGTATGCCGGCTCAGGTTTGCTGATTATCGGCCATCTGATCAACCTGTACATCTGTCAGATCGCTCCGCGCATGCGGTGGAAAACCCGCTGATCACTTATCGTACTCTACTTCAAAACGGCTTAGATCAGGCCTGTTGGCACGTTTGCGACTCAACTCGTACTCAAAGATCGTCTTCCCCAGATTGGCCATGAATGGAAAGCCTACGGTTTCATAATCGTATTTGCTGTCGTTCAGGACACCATCTTCGTTGCAGTAAATCACGGCTGTCAGCATCAATTCGATCCCCTTTTCAAAATCGGCGATGTAGGCGTTGTCCAGCAAAAAGCCGTAGGCATCTCCGCATTTGTTGAACAGCCGGATGTGTCGCGGCAACCTGGTTTTCGTCGCGCCAAAAAGCAGGAACTTCACATAGCCGTCGTAGTAATCGTCGGTGTAGCTCGCAGGATAGCTGGTCTCCACCGGGAATTGGGACATGTATTGATACATAAACCGGTAATCCGCCTCCGTAAGATTGAATCGCTGCGAGGCAGGTACCTGATCAGGAAAAAAAAGGGTTTTCAGCAGACGGTGTTGCTCTTCCAGAGGGAAAAAGTTCTTCTTGGTAAAATCAAACGGTTCGTTTACCAGTTCATCGCCCTTCATATAACCCTTTCCTAGCATAATGGGGCCGTGCGCATTATATTCCTTTTCACAATACTTTGCAGGCTGCTCAAAGACGATTTTCCCGTTCTGCTCAAAACGAATGGGATTGGTGTATCGGTTATTCTCCGGTCCGATAGGCGATTCAAGCCGGTGCAGGATACGACTTTCCTTAAAACCTTTCCGGTGCAGACTGTCATTGAATTCCTGCTGGCCAATGAACTCGTAAAGCCGGTTGAATGCGTCGTTGTCACTGGCCAGTAAAATCTTCCTGGCGTAATGCGCCACCGAAGGCAATCCGCTTTCCGAGCTGGTATCGGCAGTAACTGCCGTTTGCTCCGGCCTCACGGCGTCGGTAATCATCGGTGTATCCTTGTCGATCCCCAGCTTATTCAGTTTTTCAAAAGCAAGTGCCACTGCCGGCAACTTAACCGTACTAGCCGGATAAAAATACTCACCGCTATTCAGCCTATATCCATGCGTAGTAAAATGCGGGACATTGTTTTTATTCCTGTCAATCTTCGTATAAAGGATCTGGACCCGGTATTTTTCAGGATTTTTGAGGACTTCCGAAAAACGCTCAGGATGTTTCTTTAGCAACTTTTCAATGAAATTATCCGGGGACACCTGTGCAATTGATGACCTCACTACCAACTGTAAAAGTAAGAGGAGCAGCAGTTTATAATTTCTAAAAAAAAGCATGGAGAATTCTGGGGCACGTGTTAGCCGAATATACAATTTTTATTTTAAAGGGAGTCCGGAATTATATTTTACTGCCTTCCTCCTTTTCTGGTTAGATATAAACTATGGCAAATAATGGAAGAAAATAAATTGCGCAGCAGAGGCTGGTTTGGCAAGTCGGGAAAAGACGGGTTCATATACAGGGCCTGGATGAAAAACCAGGGATACCCCGCTGACGAGTTTGAAGGACGGCCGGTAATCGGCATTTGCAATACTTTTTCGGAGCTTACACCTTGCAACGGGCATTTCCGCGAACTGGCCGAATCCGTCAAACGTGGCGTCTGGGAAGCAGGCGGATTCCCGCTGGAATTCCCGGTCATGTCGCTGGGTGAAACGCTTATCAAGCCCACCGCTATGCTTTACCGCAACCTGGCTAGTATGGACGTCGAAGAATCGATCCGCGCCAACCCGATAGACGGTGTCGTGTTGCTCTGCGGTTGCGATAAGACGACGCCTTCGCTCGTCATGGGTGCGGCGAGCGTGAATATCCCTACCATCGTCGTTTCAGGCGGACCGATGCTCACCGGTCGCTACCGCGGCAAAACCATCGGCACGAGCGACGTGTGGCGTTTCAGCGAACTGCACCGCAAAGGCGAGCTTACACAGGAAGAACTCTACACCGCCGAAGCGTGCATGTGCCGCAGTGACGGCCACTGCGCGGTAATGGGTACAGCCTCCACCATGGCCTGTATGGTGGAATCACTCGGGCTTACATTGCCCGAAAACGCGGCCATACCGGCAGCGGACTCGCGGCGGAAAGTGCTGGCGCATTTGTCTGGCCGGCGCATTGTGGATATGGTAAAAGAAGACCTGCGCCTGTCGCAAATTCTCACGCGCGAGGCGTTCGAGAATGCGATTATGGTCAATGCCGCAATTGGCGGTTCCACGAATTTTGTAATCCATTTGCTGGCGATCGCAGGCCGCATTGGCGTGGATCTGAACCTCGACGATTTCAATGACCTCTGTAAAAAAGTACCGCTCCTGCTCAACCTGCAACCTTCGGGCGGGTATTTCATGGAAGATTTTTACTATGCGGGCGGTTTGCCGGTGGTGATCAAAGAGCTTAGCAGCATATTGCACCAGTCGGTGATTACGGCCAATGGCAAAACGATGGCCGAGAATAGTGCGACCGCGGAATGCTTTAACCCGGAAGTAATCGGTACCATGGGTGAACCGATTAAGGATCTCACCGGCCTGGCGGTAGTGCGCGGTAATCTCTGCGAAAATGGCGCGGTGATCAAGCCGTCGGCATCGCTGAAACCGGAATTGATGCAGCACCGCGGCAAGGCAATCGTTTTCGAAGATATAGACGATTACAAGGCCCGCCTCGACGATCCTAACCTGGACGTGGACGAAAACAGCGTCCTCGTATTGAAAAATGTAGGCCCCAAAGGCTATCCGGGCATGCCGGAGGTGGGTAATATGTCGTTACCTAAAAAGCTGCTCGCCCAGGGTGTGATTGACATGGTCCGCATTTCCGACGGCCGTATGAGCGGTACCGGTTTTGGAACGGTTGTTTTGCACGTATCGCCCGAAGCGGCGGTCGGAGGAAACCTGGCGCTGGTACGTGATGGAGACATTATCGAGCTGGACGTCGAAAACCGCAGCCTGCTGCTGGAAGTATCTGACGAAGAACTCGCGCGACGCCGCCAGCTTTGGAAACCTTTGGATCTCGGCTACAACCGCGGCTATGTGAACCTGCACATCAACCACGTGACGCAGGCGCACGAAGGCGCCGACCTCGACTTCCTCAGAGGCGGCTCAGGCGATAAGGTAACCAGGGATTCGCATTAATAGGTCCGGGCACAACCGCACGAGGTAGTGCCCGTCCTTCAAAAAAGCACAAAAATGAGCAGTCAATTATTTGATAACCAGGTAGCAATCGTCACCGGTGCCGGGCAAGGGATCGGATTTGAAATTGCGAAACAACTGGCTTGCCAGGGAGCCGGAGTCATTCTCAATGATGCCGACAAGGCACTGGCAGCCGAAGCAGCTAAAAAAATCCGTAACAAAGAGGGTGAATGCGTCGCTTTTGGAGGCGACGCCTCACAGCCGGAAGTGATCGATGCGATGGTGGATGAGGCCGTTAAATGTTTTGGCAAACTTACATTAACAGTCGCCAACGCAGGCATCACGCTTTTTGGGGATTTCTTCGAATATCCGGCAGAAAGTCTTCGAAAAGTATTGGAGGTCAACCTGATGGGTTCATTTCTCCTGACACAGGCGGCGGCGAAGCAAATGCGAAAACAGAAATCAGGAGGGCGGATCTTGCTGATGTCTTCCGTGGTTGGGCACCAGGCACATCAGTTCCTGGGCGCGTACGCAATGACCAAGGCCGGTTTAGAAATGTTGGCCAAAAACCTGGTGCTTGAACTATCTCCGCACGGCATCACGATCAACTCTGTTGCACCCGGCGCTACGCTGACGGAACGGACATTGGCGGAGGACCCTACTTACCCCAAAACATGGTCGGCGATTACGCCTATGGGCAGGCCCGCCATTTGCGAAGACATTGCCAATGCCGCATTATTCCTGTTGTCGCCGCATTCCGGGCACATCACAGGACAAAGCCTGATCGTCGACGGCGGATGGACTTCCGTGAGCCCACTGCCCGATCTGAGCAATATGAACGTTAAAAAAAGTTAGGATTACTCCCCCGAAAACAGTTGTGCTTCCAGGTCGTCGATGCTACCCTCTTTGGAAAGGAATAGCTCCCTTGGCTTGGAAGCAGCAACGGGATTGACCGTCATGAAACTGCGGTACTGATCGTCCGAAATGATCCTTAACTGCAGTGCTCTTTTCAGCACCATCGGGAACGGCACTTTAAAGAAGTTGGCGATATCGGAAGCCAGAAAGCCCGGGATTTTCGAAATGTCAGTACGGAAAAAACTTTCCACTTCGTCAAAAGGCAGCAAAGCTTCAAAAATCAGCTGCTCCGACCGGTTGGCCAGGGATGTCGTACTGGCGTAGATCGTCTGCAAGCCTAGCGAAACAGTCAGCAAGTGAATGTGATAGTTGCGTTCGTTGATTTCGGAAGCTGCATTAACAAAAACCCAACCTTTTTGATGATAGATGGCAGAAAAGCCCTTGAAATGCGGATCGACATTGTGCAGCTGCGCGATTTTTATTCCCTCAGGATAAGGAAGCTTGTGCCCGATCTGATGAACGATATCCTGCGCGTACGAAATGTCCGCCACCTCACCTGCCGGCTCAATCATCCAGTCGCCGCTTACCAATCCTTCAAATAGCTGATCCGCGATCCGCTGGCTTTCCACCTGTCCCAAATGCAGGACAATGCGATTGCCGCGAACTGAAAAGTCAAGAAGAAGCTGGTTTTTGGGTTGCTTTTTAGGCATGTCTGATGAGTTGTTGAGGTGAGAACTTCAAAGATACACCCTTCCTGATTGCACCGCAACAGCAACGTTGATTATCTCCACTCTAAAGTATTGAGAAGCTGTACCATATCCTGCTGCAAATAGTCGATTACAGGTGCCAGGGAGTCGTTTTTTGTAGCCGTCGGAAAGTAAATAGCGCCTCTCAGAAAATGCTTGGTACTATCCGTTGTATAAAACTGATAAGGGCTCGGTACATCGCCTTCTATCTTAAACAATATGGCCGTGCGACCGGATTTGCTCAGAACACGCTGCTCCTGGATCGACGAAGCTCTGATCTGGTGTTTGCTGGCAAGTTTATAGCTGTCATTAATGAATGCCCGCAACAATGCGGGATCATTGCCGAGCGGCTTGTAGGTAAGCTGGATATTGGCTTTGAATTGCGGGTAATTGATAAAGATCCAATCCTTTTCGGCTAGGCGGAAAGTGTCTGGCTCTACGACTGCATATTTCGAGAATTCGAATGTATAGGGATGATTTTCGGCCAGTTGCTGGTACCGGTGGGTTGGCAATTCGATACGGTTATAGCCTTTGGGTTTCGGGATATAGCTTTGCTCCTGCTTTGTACTACATCCCGCGAAAAACAGCAAGGCAACCGTCGCGATAGAAGAGAAAAATAATTTGTGCATACTGTAATAACCCGTTGGCAAACTTGCGCAAAACTAACGAAATCGCCGATACATTAATTTCATCAGCAGTCTACCAAAACAAAAAAGCGGAACTATCGGTGATAGTCCCGCTCTCCGGCACCCTCCTCTGCATTACTCAACGGTTACAGATTTGGCAAGATTTCTGGGCTGGTCTACATTTCTGCCGCGCATTACTGCAATGTAATACGAAAGCAGTTGCAGTGGAATCACAGAAACCAGTGGTGTCAGGATTTCGTGGGTATTGGGCACTTCGATCACAAAATCGACCATTCCGGGAATGAGCGTATCGCCTTCGGTCACGATGGCAATAACCCGGCCCTTACGCGCCTTCACCTCCTGGATATTCGATACGATCTTTTCATAAGAACTGTCTTTCGTGGCCAGGAAAACGACAGGCATATCTTCGTCGATCAATGCGATAGGCCCGTGCTTCATTTCGGCGGCCGGGTAACCTTCGGCGTGGATGTAGGAAATCTCTTTGAGCTTCAATGCTCCTTCCAAGGCCACCGGGAAGTTCAGTCCCCGTCCTAAATAGATAAAATTACGCGCGTAGGTAAAAATGAATGCGATCTCCTTGATCTTGGATGCATTATCAAACACCTTTTCTACCTTGGCAGGGATCGTTTCGAGCTCAATCAACAGTTGGCGGTACGTTTCCTCGGAAATAGTCCCTTTCCGTTTCGCTACCGCAATGGCCATGAGGGTAAGCACAGTTACCTGAGCAGTGAATGCCTTGGTACTCGCCACACCGATTTCCGGCCCTGCGTGGGTGTAGGCGCCTGCATGTGTAGCACGGGCAATCGACGACCCTACTACATTACAGACTCCGAAAATAGTCGCTCCTTTGGATTTGGCCAGCTCGATGGCCGCCAGGGTATCCGCTGTTTCTCCGGATTGCGAAATGGCTATCACAATGTCGTTCTCCTTGATAACCGGGTTACGATAGCGGAATTCGGAAGCATATTCTACTTCCACATTGATCCGCGCCAGCTCTTCAAACAGGTACTCCGCTACCAATCCCGCATGCCAGGAAGTTCCGCAGCCAATGAGCACCAGACGGTCCGTTTGCGCGAGCTTATCAAGGTATTCATTTAATCCCCCCAGTTGCAGATGCGCCTCGTCCGCACGCAGGCGACCGCGCATGCTGTCGGCAATGGAGCGGGGCTGTTCGAAAATCTCCTTGATCATGAAATGATCGTAACCACCCTTTTCGATAGTCTCGAGTTCCATTTCAAGTTTCTGAATGTAGGGGATGGTTTCCTGCCTGTCGAGGTTTTGAATGCTCAGTTTGCCTTCGCTGACCACAGCTACCTCGTAGTCGTCGAGGTAAACCACATCTTTGGTATACTCCACGATGGGCGTGGCGTCTGAAGCGAAAAAGTACTCGTTCTCCCCAATGCCGATCACAAGAGGGCTCCCTTTGCGCGCGGCAATGAGCTGCCCGGGATGATCTACGGACATCACGACGATCGCGTAAGCTCCCACCACTTCCTTCAAAGCTAGTCGGACAGCCGATTCCAGCGAATCGCCGGTCTCCTTCTGAATGTCTTCGATAAAATGTACCAACACCTCCGTATCGGTATCGCTCAGAAACACATGGCCTTTTTTGATCAGGTTCTGCTTGATCGAGGCATAGTTCTCGATGATACCGTTATGAATGATGGATAATTTGCGGTTGTTGGAATAATGCGGGTGGGCATTTACATCATTAGGCTCACCGTGCGTAGCCCAGCGCGTATGTCCAATCCCGATCGTTGCGGCGAGTTGTTTGCCGTTCAGTTCGGATTCGAGGTCGGACACCTTACCCTTCTTCTTGTAAATATTCAATTTGCCATTTTCAAGCAGCGCGATTCCGGAACTATCATAACCGCGATATTCCAGACGCTTCAGTCCTTTTAAAATCAAAGGATATGCCTCCCTGTTTCCTACATAAGCCACAATTCCGCACATATTCTTAAAATATTTTAATTTTGGTGTATGTAAATGATGGGGCAAATAAAGAGTAAAGGCGATTCGTTAACAAGCTAATTTTTAATTAAATACTAAAAAATATCCAATTTGTCAATAGTGCTCGAACACACGAAACTTTATGCTGAAACACAAAAAAGCCGGCGATATCGGATATCGCCGGCTTTTGTTCTGTGAGTTTATCTGTTAGTTCATCAGATCTGTATACAGATTGTAGTACGACTCTGAGAAATTCTCATCCTGCTCGTCCAGCTGAACACGCTTCGGTGCATTGTTGAAAATTTCGTTGAGGCTTGCGCTGCAATGCTCTTCCGCTTTCAATACTGCGTCCGCATAGGCACATCCTATCTTGACAAATCCTTCAAAATCGGCCGAATGCAAATGGGCCAGCGCTTCATCGCTTACATCCATTGCTTTTGCCTTATTCTGCAAATCTGCATCGAATTTGAAATCGAAAGCATTGTTATGCACGGTAAAGACACTTTTCGTGTCCTTGAACATCGGATCGTTACGGTAAGTGGTTTTGAGGTACAATGGAATCAGTGCCGTCATCCAGTCGTTACAGTGCACCACATCAGGTGCCCATCCCAGCTTCTTAACCGTTTCCAAAACACCTTTGCAAAAGAAGATCGCACGCTCGTCGTTGTCATCGAAAAAGTTATTCTCTTTGTCGAAAAACACGGACTTACGGTGGAAGTAATCATCATTATCGATAAAATAGACCTGTAACTTCGCATTTGGAATGGAAGCTACCTTGATGATTAATGGCTTTTCTTCATCTCCTACGGTAATATTGATTCCTGACAGTCGAACTACTTCATGAAGCCTGTTTTTGCGTTCGTTGATCAAACCGAAACGCGGAACGAGTATCCTGATTTCTGCACCTCTTTCCTGCATTGCCTGAGGGAGCTTTCTTACGTAATCGGCAACATCGGTGGTTTGGAGGAAAGGATTGATTTCACTGGCTACATACAAAATTCGTAGTTTCTCCATAGATCTTTTAGCAGTTTGTGAAAAAAAGTTTTGCAAAATTATACAAAAAAAATCGCAAATTCAAAAGATATTCCAAACTAATTGTCATATTGCGCTCAGTTTGGGATTTCCCTTGCCTGATGTTTCCCTCCCCTGCATAACACATTGCGCCATCATGTAAAAGCAATGGTAACGCTCGGGTTACTCCCTCAGATTTCAGAATTTCCATGGAAGTATTCACTTCGATACAAGACCTCCGCCAGTTCCTCGATCAGCAAGTTTTACAGCAGAAAACAATTGGCCTGGTACCCACCATGGGAGCCCTTCATGAAGGTCACATTTCCCTGATCGAAGCAGCCAAAAGAGACAATGATGTTGTCATTTGCAGCATATTCGTCAATCCCACGCAGTTCAACAATCCAGAGGATCTCGCCAAGTATCCCAGGACACTCGAGGCCGATTGCGCCATGCTCGAAAGTGCAGGCTGCACTGCCGTGCTTGCTCCCTCGGCAGAAGAAATGTATCCTGAGCAGCCTGTCCTGAAAATCAATTTTGGTGTATTGGAAAGCGTCATGGAAGGTGCCTCACGACCGGGCCATTTCAATGGGGTCGGAATTATAGTTTCCAAGCTCTTCAATATCGTAAAACCGGATAAGGCTTATTTCGGACAAAAGGATTTACAGCAGGTTTCGATCGTCCAACGAATGGTGGTGGACCTGGCATTCGGCCTGGATCTGATTATTTGCCCCACCATACGCGAAGAAGATGGCCTGGCGATGTCTTCCCGGAACAGAAGGCTCAGTGATGCCGAAAGAAGCATTGCGCCTCACATTTACAGAATCCTGGATGATGCGCGCGCTAAACTGAATGCCGGGCAGCTGGTAAGCGAGGTGAGCGCTCGCGCCAAAGCTGAGTTTAAAGCGATCAGGGAATTCACATTGGATTATCTTGAAGTAATCGATGTCAAGACATTGCTGCCCTTGCAGCAAATCGGGCCTCCCGGTACCAACGCGATCTGTGTAGCCGCCTTTCTCGGACCTGTGAGGTTGATAGATAATGTTATATTCTAAACGACAAAGGCTCCGAAAGGAGCCTTTGTCGTTTAGAAGCCTATGACAATTTCCAGTCGCCGCGATACTTGCGCTGCACAAACTGGTTTGCCTCATCAAAGTTGGTAATCTTCATGTTTTTACCATCCCACAACAATTTCTTGCGGCCAGGATAATCGAATCCTTTACCATCGGCTTTCGCCGTGCGGAGGTTATAGCTGCGGATACCCAGGTTACCCATGATCACTGTTTCTGTCAAAGGACCTGCGTAGTCGAATGACGATGTCAGCGCCTTATGCTCTTTGCTGTTGAAACCAGCCTTGCAAGCGTCGGTCCAGGATACGTGGTGACCAAACTCGGGCATTGTCGTGTATTTATTCCCGAAATCACCCTGTTTGTATTCCAGCTTAGTACCGTCTTTCAGATATACTTTTGGAGAGATACCATAAGTTCCGCAGGTCATTACACCTTTTTCACCGATCAAAAGCACACCATTGCTGCTGTCGGGCTCGCCAAGCGGTTCATTGGCAGGGATCAGGTCGGGATGGAACGGACGAAGTCCACCGTCGTGCCATGTAAGTGTCACCTCCGATTTATTCACTTTATTTGCCGGGAATTTAAGCTGGACGCGCGAAGAAGGAGGACATCCTTCCGGAATGTACTCAGCAGTCCAGTCTTTGATAAACACCTGCCCTACCGAGCATTCCAGCTCCGTTGGATAACCCAGTCCGAGCGTACGGAACGCGGGGTCGATCAGGTGACAGCCCATATCGCCCAATGCGCCGGTACCAAAATTCCACCAGCCGCGCCATTTGAACGGGTGCCATGCCGGATTGTAATCCACCCAGTCGGCGCAACCTACCCAAAGTTCCCAGTCAATATCCGCAGGCGCTTCAAACTTACCTGTCGGAACGGGGATTCCTTGCGGCCATACCGGACGATTGGTCCAAACATGCGCTTCGTGGACGTTACCGATCAGACCTTTGTTAAACCATTCTTTCATTTGGTTCTGCGCGGGGTTCGAAGCTCCCTGGTTACCCATTTGCGTCACCACCTTGTATTTGCGCGCAGCTTCGGTGAGCATACGTGCTTCGTAAATATCGTGGGTAAGCGGTTTCTGGACATACACATGTTTACCACGCTGCATAGCCGCCATGGCGATGATTGCGTGCATGTGGTCAGCAGTCGAAACGGTTACGGCATCGATACCCTTTTCCATTTCATCGAACATCTTGCGGAAGTCCTTGTATTTTTTTGCGCCGGGATGCAGTTCGAAGTTCTTTTTCACCTGCGGCTGTCCCCAGTCCACGTCACAAAGTGCCACCATGTTTTCGGCGCCCTTGTTCCATGCATTGTTTGTGTCAGAAAAACCTTTTCCACCCACACCAACGCCGGCAATATTCAGCTTGTCGCTGGGTGCTTTATATCCCTTCCCGAGCACGTGGCGGGGCACTATGAAGAAACTTCCAATGGCCGCCGCGGAAGTCTTCTGGAGAAAGTCCCGGCGCTTAACGTCTTTCGGTTTGTTTTCTGTACTCATCGGTTTTGGTAATGAAAAAATAAAGTAGATTGATATAGATTAAAGGAATAAGTTTCTAATAGAGATCGAATACTATTAAATCCCGCTTAAATATAATAATGTTCTCATGAAACTAGTGAATACGGGTATTTCAATTACACGCAAAATACCCTCCCAGCCTGCTTTTCAGGCTATTTGAATCCATAATTCCCAAGCATTCAAGCCTGGGAACCCTTAGGTAGAGCACTATGTTTTGATGGCTGGGTATTATTCCTGTAACTTTGCAGGGTAATGCATTTCAATTAGACCAATACCACCGGTAATGCAAATCACAGTAATGAAATCGAAGATTCACCGGGTTAAGGTGACTCAGGCAGAATTGAATTATGTAGGCAGTATCACGATCGACGAAGATCTGATCGATGCCGCGGGACTCATCGAAAATGAACAGGTTCACATCGTCAATAATAACAATGGCGAACGTTTTATCACATATGTCATCAAGGGAGAACGGGGATCAGGAATGATTTGCCTGAACGGGGCCGCAGCGCGAAGGGTACAGATCGGTGACATTATTATCATCATCGCATACGGGTCCATGACCCAGGAGGAAGCTAAGACTTTCAAACCAATGGTTGTCTTCCCGGACCATAATAACCACCTGGTCGGTTAGCTGCTTCCGGACGTTAGCCCGGCACTATACATTATTTAATATAGCATGAAAAATATACTCCGCTACACGATATCGCTTGTTCTGGCAGGCGGTCTGCTCTGGTTTGTCTTCAAGGATATCAACCTGAGCGAAATGCTCGACCGTTTTGCCAAATCAGACTGGCGCTGGATAGCCTTTTCATGTTTTTGCCTCCTGTGTGCGCACATTACACGGGCGTGGCGGTGGGGAATGCTCATCGAACCACTCGATCATAAACCAGGCATTGTGAACAGCACCATGTCGGTCCTCACCGGCTATTTTGCCAACTACATTGTGCCTCGCATGGGAGAGGTGACCCGCTGCGGAACGCTCTATCGTCTCGAACGCATTCCGGTCAGCCTGAGCTTTGGCACCGTCGTCGCTGAGAGAATTTTTGACGTAATAGTCCTGGTTTTGATGATCGGCTTGAACTTCATTCTCGAATTCGACAGGCTGAGTACATTCTTTACCGATTTCTTTCAAAGCAAAGTGGGCGGTGGAAACGGCGGCGGCTCAGGAAGCGGCATGTTGCTGGGCATTCTGCTCGCCGGACTTTTAGCAGTAGCCATTGCCGGCATCGTTATTTTTAAAAATGCTTCGCTGCGAAACAAACTGCAGCAGAATGCGATCATCGCCAAAGTGATCGGTTTTGCACAAGGCATGCTGGAAGGGCTTTTGAGTGTTCGCAAGCTGCGCAGCCCAGGTCTTTTCATTTTCAGTTCGATCCTCATCTGGGTATTGTATTACCTCGTTTCTTACGTGCTTTTCTTTTGCATTCCCGAAACCTCCGACCTCGGCCCGCTTGCCGGTCTGACATTGCTGGTTGTCGGGGCGATCGGCATGACTGCCCCTACACAAGGCGGGATTGGCGCATATCACCTCCTGGTAGGCAACGTAATGGTACTGTACGGGCTATCCCAGAACGACGGCATTACACTTGCGACATTCATTCACGGCGCGCAAATGCTGTTCATGCTGGCGATCGGCGCACTCGCGTTCCTGTACGTTCTGATCGTTAATAAAAAAGCTGTGCAAGAACCCGAACAGGTTTCCACAGCAAACTAATAGTCTTTTCAATAGTCCGGGAAAATGGAAATGGAGTATGTTACGTTATCCATTTCTTAAATCCATACTGTCTTTACAATGAATTTGACTGAAAGCAAGATCCTGAGATTAGACGAAGCAATCCCCACTGTGGAAGCGTGGCAACGTGCCGGACAAAAAGTGGTTTTCACCAATGGCTGTTTCGATATCGTGCACCTGGGCCACATTGATTACCTTGAAAAAGCGCGCGCATTAGGCGACAGAATGGTTCTAGGGCTGAACACCGATGCGTCGGTAAGCCGGTTGAAAGGACCATTGAGACCGGTCGTCAATGAATATGCAAGAGCCCGGCTAATGGCAGCCTTATCGTTCATCGATGCTGTCATTTTGTTCGACGAACCGACGCCAAGTCAGTTGATCGAGGCCGTAAAGCCTGACATTTTGGTCAAAGGTGACGATTATACAGTCGCGAACATTGCTGGCGCGGATTTTGTTTTGGGTAGAGGAGGTGAGGTAAAAACGATCGCTTTGGTACAAGGCTATTCGACTACCGCACTGATCGAGAAAATAAAACAAGGATATAAATAGCGATAACTATGGGACTTTTGATTGCTATCATCGTAATGGTCGTGAGCCTTTACGTTCAGTGGCGTTTGAAGAGTAAGTTTGAAGAATATTCACAGGTGGGGCTGAGCAACGGCATGAGCGGCAAGGAGATCGCTGAGACGATGCTCCGTGAAAGCGGCATTTATGACGTAAGGGTTGTGTCAGTTGAAGGCCGCCTTACCGACCATTACAACCCGCAGGACAAGACGGTAAACCTGAGTCCCGATGTATATTACGGACGTAGCGTTGCTGCTGCGGCTGTGGCTTCCCACGAATGCGGGCACGCCGTGCAACATGCGACCGCATACAGCTGGCTGCAGTTACGTTCGCAAATGGTTCCTTTTCTGAGCGTAGCTTCCCGCTACATGCAATGGATTATTCTGATAGGGGTTTTATTGATCAATACTTCCACCATTCCATTGACCATCGGCGTTGCATTGTTCGCGGTAACTACTTTGTTCAGCTTTATCACATTGCCTGTTGAGTACGACGCCAGTAACAGGGCGTTGGCCTGGATTCAGAAAGCGAGGATCGTGAACGAAAAAGAATACATTATGTCCGCCGATGCACTTAAATGGGCTGCACGCACCTATCTGGTTGCGGCTATCGGTTCATTGGCAACCTTGCTTTACTACGTGAGCCTGTTGATGGGCCGCCGGGACTAGGAAAGTTTAAAGTTTAAAGTCAATATCAATGTCAGTCTTCATTCGCGGGGACTGGCATTTTTTTGTCCCCACATTTTCACTCTAAACCCATAAACTTTAAACTCATAAACTCTAAACTCATAAACTCATTTCTTCCTCTGATTCCAATACACCACCAGATTATGCGTCGCACGGCCGGAAGCGATGATGTCGATATCCCCGTCTCCGTCCAAATCTGCGGGTAACAGGTCTTCGCAGGCGATTTTGATCTTTTCGTCGAGGGTATATTCTGTCCACTTCTTGCCCTCGGGATCTGATCCCACATAAATCCTGACACCCGTTTCTCCGGAGACATTCGGGTTTCTCCAGCCCATTACCACCTGATCACGCCCCTGCCCGAAAAAGTCAGCGCAGGCCAATGCATGACCTTCCTTGATTCGTTCCGTCAGCACGGTGCGGCTATCTTTGGTATATACCACCAATGCCGAACCATGCATGGGTTCGATCGTGGCTGTGAACAACTGGTTCTTCCCCAAACTCCCTGTCCGGATCTCGCCTACGCCTCGTTCCGGCACCATCCAGTTACCCGACGGTGCCCAGCCGTCCGCTCCATTCAGAAAAACCTGCACACCTTCCTTCCCTGCTATCGATAACCCCGCCATTCTCCCCGGTATTTCCATGGGCTGGAAATTGTGGGTCATATGCATATTAGTTTCTATCAGTTCGTAGGGCCAAATGCCTTTTGTATTTTCGGGAACGTCAAACACGATCAGCTTCACACCGGCACCTTGCCCCCCGGCATTCCCCTCTCCGTGCAAGGGTAGAACAGCCAGTTGAAAAGCACCATCGGCTTTTTTCACCCAGTGCATCCGGTGGATCGTTACTTCATGATGCAAACGTACCGGCTCCCAGGGTTGTGTGCGATCGTTCGGAGCCGACAAGTAAAATACCGCACCCGAATTCTTGCTATCCTTCGTCTCCGCAGGGTTCCATTGTGCGCCCACCGCGACTTCCACTTTTCCATCCCCGTCAATGTCGCGTGCTGCAATGCAAACATTATCCTGCTCCGTCAGATCCCGGGCCATCACATACCTAACCCATGGCTTTCCTGCCTGCGCGGGATTCCGGTACCATACGATCTCTTTTTTGTCGGCTAGTAATATATCCGTCTTGCCATCCCCGTCCACATCGCCTGCTGCAACGCCATAACCAATGCTGACCTTTTCATCGATCGCCTCCCCGACGAATGTAGCCGTTTGCGCTGTTACCGCTCCTGTGGTTGCAAAAGTCAGCCAAACCAATAGTTGTTTCCTCATATTCCTGAAAACCAGCAGCGGCCGGTCGATAAAAATTTTAACCTATTTTTTCACAATATACTTCAAAAAGCCCTGCACGGGGATCGAAAAAACACTTTTTTGTGTCGCTTTGATTGCCTTTACCTACTTTTGTGAATTAATGTGTAACGATATATCCTGCATGAAAACAGTCCCTTTACATCAACTTCACGTCCGTTTGGGCGCTAAAATAGTCCCGTTCGCGGGCTTTGAAATGCCTGTGCGCTATTCATCGGACCTGGAAGAGCACCATACCGTAAGAAATGGCGTCGGCGTGTTTGATGTATCTCATATGGGGGAATTCAGTGTGAAAGGCCCTGGCGCGCTGGCCTTGATCCAGAAGGTATCATCCAACGACGCATCCGTTTTGTATGATGGAAAAGTACAATACAGCTACCTGCCCAACGCTACGGGTGGTGTAGTGGATGATTTGCTGGTCTACCGCATTGCGGAAGACGATTATTTCCTGGTGGTAAATGCATCCAATATCGAAAAGGATTGGAATTGGATCCAAAGCCATAATACCGAAGGCGTGGCCATGGAAAACCTTTCCGATTCGCTCTGCCTGCTGGCGGTTCAGGGACCGAAAGCTACGGCTGCATTGCAGCAACTAACGAATGTGGATCTCGCGGCAATGGAGTATTATTCATTCCGGATCGGCGAAATGGCCGGCATCAAGGATGTCATTATTTCCGCGACCGGCTATACGGGCGCAGGAGGCTTTGAAATATACGTGCAGAATGACGATGCCGAAAAAATGTGGAATGCGATTTTCGAAGCCGGCGAAGCCTTTGGAATCAAACCTGTGGGACTTGGAGCGCGGGATACGTTAAGGCTTGAAAAAGGATTTTGCCTTTACGGCAATGATATCGATGACGAAACTTCTCCGTTGGAAGCAGGCCTTGGCTGGGTTACCAAGTTTACGAAACATTTTGTCAACTCGGAGGCATTGAAACAACAAAAAGAGGCGGGCCTGAAAAGGAAACTGATCGGCTTTGAAATGATCGACCGCGGCATTCCGCGCGGGCATTACGAACTGTGCGATGCAGAGGGGAACAAACTGGGAGAGGTAACGTCCGGAACACAATCGCCAACCCTTCAGAAGGGCATCGGCATGGGATATGTACCGACAGAATGGAGCAAACCGGATACCGAAATTTTTGTAAAAGTCCGGGATAAATTGCTGAAAGCAAAAACTGTAAAACTCCCATTTGTAAAAAATTAACGCTTCCCCATTTAACAGTTCGATTGCATTTTATGAAACAACTTGATGTTTGTCTCACTCCGGATTTACTTCATTTACATAAGCTTGATAATTCAATAGTTGTCGTTGCAGACATATTCAGGGCTACATCATGCATGGTTACCGGCCTTGCCTATGGCGTAAAAAGCATTACACCCGTCGCGAGTGTGGAAGAATGCAAGTTCTTACAGGATAAAGGTTTCATTGCCGCGGCCGAGCGGGATGCCCGAAAAGTGGAAGGCTTTGACCTCGACAACTCTCCATTCAGTTATATGCACGAGAGTCTGATCGGCGCGGAAGTGGCCATGACCACGACCAACGGCACGCTGTCTATCGCCAAAGCCAAATCGTCAGCAGTCAAAGTTATGATCGGCGCATTCCTGAACCTGGGCGCATTAGCAAACCACCTGAAAACGGAACCTTATGATGTTCTGGTGCTTTGTGCGGGCTGGAAAGGTCGACCTAACCTGGAAGATACCCTCTTTGCCGGTGCTTTGGCAGAAGCCTTGAAGGACCAATTTATGCTGCTGGAAGACGGAACCCTGATGGCGCAACGTTTATACCTGCAAAGCCGTGATAATTTGTTGGCAAGCGTCTCCAACTCCTCCCATGTACGTCGTCTGCAACGATTAGGAATACAAAAAGATATATCTTATTGTCTCCAGACCGACCTGTATGATGTGGTACCGGTACTGCGGGGCAGCACGCTGGTGTCCATGAACTAAGTGTTTACTCAATCAAAACTGCATGTTCAGATTCGTCTTTGTTATTTTTTTCGGAGTTCTGCTGGTTTCCGGCCAGGCTGAGGCACAGAGAAGAACTTCCTCACCCAGGAAGCAAATTCTGGCACCAAAGAAAAAAGCCCCGGCCCCTGCGCAAAAGCAGGCCGCTACCCAACCTGATTCCACAAAAACACAGGTCGAGGTGCCCGTTGCCGGCAGTCCGGCCAATGCACCCGATACGCTGGTATCGCCGGACAACAATGCCGGTATATCTGCGGATACCCTGACCGAAGCTGCGGCTGAGGAGAAGCTGGCTAAAGAAACAAAGTCCATCGCGGACAGCCTCCATTCCTATAAGATCACGATTGAGGACATCTCCTATCTGTCGGTCTGCCCCGGAACCAATATTGCGATCCCATTTAAGGTGGACGGCCCATTTGATGAAGACAACACCTTTGTGGCGTATATGATAGACGCCTCGGGCAAATCGGTACCCATTTCGCTTCCGGTAAAAAAGAGTCCGGTGAAAGCAGTTGTACCTTCTTACAAAGTCGGCGGAGAAGTATACCGCATTCAGATTGTAAGCTCAATCCCGGTCGTGAGAAGCCAGGAGGTGCCGTTACGATTGCTGCAAGCACCCGCCGCCCGCATTGATCTTATCGACGGGTCTCAGACGGTCAGGATCATGCCCGGACAGGAAGCGCATCTCCGGATACACCTGTCGGGAGCTGCACCTTGGTCCTTCCGGCTTTCGGACAGCACCAACGTGCTCCAGACACTTTCCAACCCGCATTATATCACGGTAAAGCCCAATGACGTAAAGGCGTATAAGGTTACAGGCGTTTCCAATGCCTGCGGAAGCGGCAGCACTACCGGCGAAGCAATCGTGAATGTCAACAACAACCCAGAACCCAAGCTTGAATTAAAAGAGGTTGAGAAAATCGCCAAACTATGTGCAGGCGTACCATTTCAAGTACCTTTCAACGCCACGGGCAAGTATAAGGAGGGGAACAAATTCATTGTCCAGATCGCGGAACGAACCGGCGCATTTAAGACCATTTCGACTCCCGACTCGTCCGGTTTCATCACTACTCAAATTCCCGACAGCTACAAGCCCGGAGAGTACAAGCTGCGGGTAACATCCACCGCTCCTTATCTGGTGAGCCAGACAGCCAATATTTCAATCGTATCACCCACGGTCGCTATCCTCCAAAAGGATTCGCTGCGCCTCGGTGAAAACGAGTCTGGTGAACTTACCGTGAAATTTACCGGCGGCGGTCCCTGGTTTGTTTTACTTTCAGATGGCACCTACGAGAATAACATCATGGCATCGCCTCACAGACTAAAGGTAAAGCCGCTCTACGACACCAATTACCAGATTACTTCGGCAGGAGGGCTGTGCGGTGTAGGTAAATTCTCTGGCTCGGCAAAGGTTTCGGTAAAAAGCGCTCCTGCCAGCATCACGCTGGAAAAGCTGCCGCAAAATATGGTCTGTGCCGGCTCTACCATTGATATTCCTTACAAAACAGAAGGCCGCTATAATCCGGGAAACAAATTTACGGTCCAGATAACCGATAAATCGGGACGGTTTGTGAACCTGCCCACGACGGTAACTCCGACGGCGATGAAAGTAAAAATTGCCGCGGCCGCATTGGGAGACACAATT
>CBFGMV010000043.1:0-59574 GCA_965649915.1 uncultured Dyadobacter sp. | reverse complement strand
CTCACTCACTCACTCACTCACTCATTCCGTTCCACGTCGGCACTCATTGATTCATTGACTCTTCATCGAATCCGGCATAAAATTCCAGAATGAATGGAATTTGGCTTTGTAGCGCTCTTCGTCAAGTTTGTAAAGGGTTGCCTTTTTGGTGGTACTGTTGTTGTTTTTGTAGCCGGTGTCGATCAGAAGGCCGGTAGAAAGGAGTTTCCGGCTGAAATTCCGGCGGTCGATCGGGATGGTGTAAATGGCTTCGTAGAGCTTCTGCAACTGCGGGATGGTGAAGCGTTCGGGTAGGAGTTCAAAGCCGATCGGATGCAAGGCGGCATTGTATTTGAGATGCTCTATCGCCCGGGAGACCATCTGTTCATGGTCGAAAATGAGTTTCGGGCGTGCGTCCAGCGTAATCCAGGAGGCATTATGGCTTTTTACCGATTCCGAATCGTGGTCGTCTATTTTGATCAATGCAAAAAACACGACTGAAACCGTACGTTCCCCGGGGTCGCGGTCGGCCTTGCCAAATGTTTCGAGCTGCTCCACGTAGATATCTTTCAGTCCGGTCAGGTCATTGAGGATCCGCGCGGCACCGTCGGCCAGGTCTTCGTCGGCATTCATAAAACCTCCCATCAGGGACCATTTCCCCTTTTCGGGTTCAAAATTTCTTTTGATCAGTAACAATTTAATATCCTTGCCGTCGAAACCGAAGATAATACAGTCGATGGCCACAAGAATGCGGGAGGCCTGAGGGTAATTATTCATTCACGTCGTATCGTAGAGGCGCTATGCAGTATAAAATATGATGATACTCATAGTTACAAAATATTTTACCGGCGCAGCCCGGGAAATGTTAAATTTATATTAAGAAAGTAAAAAAAAGAGTGAGATTACTTAATCTGGTAAAAGAGTCTTCTCACAAATTTAAGTACGAATTTTGGACCGCTTTCCAGCAATCATAATCTGATTATTAAAAGGCTATCTTCATGATGAACAATATTTACGCGACCTGTTCCGATGAAAATATCCTTGCGCTGATCGGTGAGCAGGACGATGAGCTGGCGTTTGAAGAACTCTACAACCGTTATTTCAAATCCTTATTCAACTACACCTACTCCAAAGTCAACGACCGCTTTACGGCGCAAGAGATCGTGCAGGAGCTCTTTGTGAGCCTGTGGCAGCAGCGCGGACGTCAGCAAGTGGTTTCGTGCAATTCTTTTCTTTTCACCATCGCCAAACGGCTTATTATTTCCTTTTACCGGAAAGAATATACCCGGCAGCATCACTACGGGCAATGGGAAATTCATCGGCCCGATAACTCCGACTTCGCCGACCAGCCAACCCTCGCCTCGGATCTCCAGACCCGCTACGAGGAAGGTTTGCACCTGCTTTCTCCCAAATGCCAGGAAGTTTTTGTACTCAGCCGCCAGGGTTTTTCCAACAAACAGATCGGTGAGCGGCTCGACATTTCCGAAAAGACAGTGGAACAACACATTACCAAAGCACTTCGTATCCTCAAAGAATATTTAAAGGAGCACATGATCTGCGCCCTGCTGCTTTTTCCCCTCTGTTAAAAAAAATTTAAGAAACTACTAAGGGTTACCTTTCCGGCGCACGACTTCAGGGATGTTACTATCCCCGATCTCATGAAGCCAAACGGTATTCCGCCCGAATTGCTCGAAAAGTACCTGTCCGGTCAATGCACCGAAGCAGAGAAGGAAGTTGTTGAAACCTGGTATGCCTCCCTGCAGGGTGAGACGCGGTATCTCGATCACGGCCCGGACAATGAGCAGGAGGAAATACGGAGGGAAACATTCGGGCATATCCGGCAGGAATTGAGTTTGGGAAAAAACAACGAGTCCGTGCGTGCAACCCCGGCGCGCGTACTCCCGTGGCACGCGCTTCCGTGGCGCTTGCTAACGGGCATTGCCGCTTCCGTCGCGATTGTGCTGGGTATTTACCTGGCTGTCCAATGGAAGAGCGTCCGGCTGCCCGAGGTTACGTTAAAAGACAGAGGGGACACAGCCAAAGCATTAACACTGACGACATTCGAGAACACCGGCAATCAGGTCGTCAGGCACAAGCTCCCCGACGGCAGTGTCGTTACCATGCGCCCGAAAGCCACCATTACCTATCGCACGGCATTTGCGAACGACAAGCGGACGGTACTCTTTTCGGGGGAAGGTTTTTTTGATGTAAAAAAGGATAAAACCCGGCCATTCCATATCAAAAGCGGCGAAATGGTCATTCGCGTGCTGGGTACGAGTTTCAATGTAAAAGCAATTGAAAGCCAGAAAAAATTTCAGGTGGATGTGCTGACGGGCAGCGTGCAGGTAACTGCACCGGATGAGAAAGCGGACCCGCAGCAGGTGGTACTGAAACCGCAGCAACAGGCTTCGTTTGAATTGGGATCCAAACGACTGACCTCTAAAACGCTGCCGGTTCAGATCAAAAAGGAAATTTACGAGCCGGTAACCATTGTATTTGAGGAAACACCGCTGAGCCGGGTGATCGAACAGCTCGAAAAACGCTTCAATGTCTCGATCACACTCACCAATCCGGCCCTCGCACGATGCGGCCTGACGGCAAATTTCGAGTCGCAATCGTTTACGAGCATCATGGAAGTCCTTTGCGCTTCCCTGGAAGTCACTTACACCATTTCGGATAACACCATTTCTATAAGCGGAGAGCCCTGTGAATAATCTTTTAATCCATTAAAACCATGAACCACCCATCCGTACCACCATAAAAAAGGCCGGAAGTGTACCACCACTACCCGGCCCAAAACATCATCCTTTTTCCTCGTACCACCGTTTCAAAAGGATGTTTTATCCAATAGTGCCTAACCATCAGACAATCAAAATTATGCAAAAAACAGTACGTAACAAGCCGGTCGACTGGCGAAAAATTATGCGCATTGGACTGCTTCAATGGATTCTTGCCGTCTCGCTCGCAGCCGGCAGCTATGCGAAGGAAACTGCGGCCCAGTCTGTGCTGAGCAAAGACATGACGCTCACGCTCCGCAATGTTTCGCTTAAACAGGCCCTGAACGAGATCCAGGCCCGTGCCAATACCCGTTTTGTATACAGCAGCCGGGTTTCCGTGAAGGAAAACGTCACGATCGATGTTAAAAACCAGAAGCTCTCCAAAGTCCTCGACCAGTTGCTGGCCCCTCGCGGGATCAACTACAAGGTGATCAACAACCAGATCGTGCTCGCGAAGACGCGTGTCAGCCGCGAGGAATCGGTGATCCCCGAACTGGAAGAAAAATTACAACAATATGTGCTGCCAACCGAGATCCAGCTGCGTGGGACCGTGAGCTCGTCGGACGGGCAGGGTACGCTCCCGGGCGTAAGCATCGTCGTGAAAGGGACCTCTCAGGGAACTACTACCGACGGTAACGGTAAATTCGAGATCACCGTGCCTAATGTGGAATCGGCGCTTGTTTTCAGCTTTGTGGGTTATGTTTCACAGGAAATCGTTGTAGGCAACCGCACCGAAATCAATGTGACCTTACAGGCCGACAACAAAGCATTATCGGAACTTGTAGTCGTAGGTTATGGCACGCAGAAACGGGTCAACCTCACCGGTGCCGTTTCGCAGGTTCAAGCCAAAGACCTGGAAAACAGACCATTGAACAACATGTCACAGATCCTGCAAGGCATGGTTCCCAACCTGAACATCACATTCAGTACGGGCCAGCCGGGTAAGGGAGGTGCATTGAACGTCCGCGGGGAAACTTCGATTAGTGGCAGCGCACCTCCATTGGTGCTGATCGACGGTATTCCGGGCGATCTCAATCGTATCAATCCCGGTGACGTGGAATCCGTTTCTGTGCTGAAAGACGCGGCTGCATCGGCCATTTACGGTGCGCGGGGCGCATTCGGGGTGATTCTGGTGACTACCAAAACCGCGAAGAACGGCAAGACTACCGTTTCTTACAGCAATAACTTTGGCTGGTCCAAACCGACGATCCATACCAACTTCATGACCAATGGTTATGAATATGTAAAAATTAACGATGAAGCATTTACCCGTGCTACCGGCAACAGCTACACCCGTTATTCAGAAGAAGATTATAAGGAAATCGAGGCACGCCGCTACGACAAAACTGAAAATCCGGCCCGTCCATGGGTGGTGGTGAAAAATGTGAATGGCAAGGACATTTACAACTATTATGGTAATTACGACTGGTGGAACACGATCTTCGACATGAAACAGCCGTCGCAGCAACACAATGTGAACCTCTCGGGCGGTACCGATAAAGTTAATTATTTCCTGTCCGGTTCGCTGTTTTCGAAGGACGGTATTATGCGTGTCAATACCGACAACTTCAAGTCTTATACTTTGCGCAGCAAGATCAATGCACAACTCACTCCGTGGCTGAAAGTGAGCAACAATACCCAGTACTTCGATTCGCGATACAAATATCCTGGTCTGGAAAACGGGGCTAATGCTAACTTCGTAGCCATTACCGTGCACGCATTGCCCATATATGCACCACGCAACCCCGACGGCACACCGACTTACAATACGCTGAAAAACAACTACTCCATTGGTGATGGTTTGTTTGCCAATCTTTTGAAGGGTGTTGCAGGCGGTGAGCAGAAAGTGCACGAGCTGACCACCATCAACACGGTTGAGCTGAGTCTGGCCAAAAACTGGAATGTGACGGCGAACCACTCCTATTCATTCTACATTACCGACGATTGGTACCGCTCGGCGGTAGCTACCTATTCCGTCCAGCCAGGTGTCCTGACCACCGTCCCAAACTACAATACCGACCAGTTGAAAAAGACATTCTGGTTCGATCCTCAGAATGTGGTCAATGTCTTTTCATCGTACAACCACACGTTCGGCAAGCACTATGTCAGCGCGACGGCGGGGATCAACTATGAAACACGCAAGCATCAGGTACTGGCCGGTTCACGCAAAAACCTGCTTTCGGAAAATATCAACGACCTGAACCTCGGAACCGGCGAGCAGCTCGTCAGTGGCGGCGCTTACGAGTACGAGCTCTTCGGTGCGTTTTTCCGCGCGAATTATGACTACCTGGGTAAATATCTGTTCGAAATAAACGGCCGTTTGGATGGAACTTCACGTTTCGGCAATGGTCGCCGCAATGGTTTCTTCCCCTCGGTATCGGCAGGGTGGCGTATCAGCGAGGAGAATTTCTTCGAATCGGCGCGCAATACGGTCAATAACCTGAAAATCCGTGCATCTTACGGAACGTTGGGTAATCAGCTGCCTCCCAAGTTCAACGACAATCCAACCTCGGCGAGCTTCTATCCGTACATTTCAATGATGCCTACGGCACAGTCGACCTGGATTACCAATGGCCAGAAGCTACAATATGTGGGAAGCCCGGCGCCTATTTCGGCTGGACTGACCTGGGAGTCTGCTACGACTACCAACCTCGGCCTGGACGCTACATTGCTAAAAAACCGCCTGAACATTTCCTTCGACGGGTATATCCGCAACACCACCGGCATTCTGGTTCCCGGCCAAGTACTGCCGTCGGTTTATGGTGCCAATGTCCCTACCCAAAATGCGGGTAATATTCAGACCAAGGGCTTCGAAGTGTCACTCGGCTGGGCCGACCGGTTTAATGTAGCCGGTAAGCCACTCTCCTACAATGTGTCCTTCGTTGTATCGGATTCCAAATCGGAGGTGACTAAATACGACAACCCGAACAAGACGCTCTCGAATCCCTATGTCGGTCAGGAGATCGGTGAGGTCTGGGGCTACCAGATCGACGGGATGTTCCAGAGCAATGAAGAGGCAAAAGCTTATAAAGTGGATCAGACCATCGTAAATAAGCAGCGTCTGAGCGCGCCTGGCGATTGGAGCAAATTGCAGGCGGGTGACCTCAAATTCGCAGATCTGAACAACGACGGCAAGATCGACCAGGGAGCCAACACATTGGCCGACCATGGCGACATGAAAAAGGTCGGCAACAACCGCGCCCGCTACCGGTACGGAATCAATGTGGGCGCATCCTGGAATGGCTTCGACATCTCCGCATTGGCGCAGGGTATTCTCCGCAAGAACTGGTATCCGGGCAACAACGCCGATAAATTCTGGGGCCCTTATTCCCGACCATACTACTCTTTCATTCCGGAAGATTTCGGCAGCGACATCTGGACCCCCGAAAACCCGAACGCCTACTTCCCTGTGCTGCGGGGCTACACCGCACTCAATGATGGAGGCGACTTGCGGGCTCCCAACGACCGGTATATTCAGAATGTGGGCTACCTGCGCCTGAAAAATGTCGTGATCGGCTACACGGTTCCTGAAAAGATCAGCAAACTCGTCCGTATTCCCAGGGCCCGCATTTATATCAGCGGCGAGAACCTGCTGACATACACGCCGCTCCGCTCGAAGTACATCGATCCCGAGGCATTCGACGGCGATGCTACCAACGGTCGTACCTATCCCATGTCTAAAACCATTTCTGCCGGTTTAAACATCACATTCTAAAAGGCATCCATTCCGATGAAAAAGATACTTAGCATTATTGCCATTTCCATGGGCCTCGTTGCCTGTGATCTGGATCAGCTTCCGCAGGACGCGATCTCGCCGGAGACGTTCTTTAATACCGAAAACGATCTTTTGCTTTACACCAACTCCTTTTACAACGCGCTGCCCACCGCAGAAGATGTGTATAATGAGGATGTAGACAATGTCGTCAAGACCAGCTTGCGCGATGAATTGCAGGGAACCCGGATCGTTCCTGTGACAGATACCGACGTAAACGGCTGGAAATGGACCGATTTGCGGAACATCAATTATTTTCTTGCCAATTCCGGTAAATGCCCGGACAAAAAAGCTGTTGCCAAATACAACGCCCTTGCCCGCTTTTTCCGGGCCTATTTTTACTTCAAAAAGGTCAAACGTTTCGGCGACGTACCCTGGTACTCGACCACCATCGAGCTCGAAGACCAGCAATTGCTCACCAAGGCCCGTGACCCGCGCACGCTCGTGATGGATTCCGTGATGGCCGATATCGATTATGCCATCGCCAACCTCGATGCCAGCCGGCAGGTTACGACCGTTACCAAATGGACCGCATTGGCCCTGAAATCACGTATCGCTTTGTTTGAAGGGACTTTCCGTAAATACCATCCGGAATACAACCTGCCGAATGCCGACAAATTCCTTGACGAATGTATTTCGGCGTCGGAAAATCTGATGAAGAACAGCGGCTACACAATTTACAAAGCCACGCCCGCAACGGCTTACATGAGGCTGTTCTCCTCCGACAATGCGATCCCCGACGAGATCATTCTCGCCCGCGATTTCAGTGACGAATTGCAGGTTTACCACAACCTGAATTACTACACCATGACGGCGTCCTATGGTCGTCCGGGCCTGGAAAAGAAGCTTGTGAACAGTTACCTGATGGCCGATGGCACACGCTTTACCGACAAAAAAGGCTATGAAACGATGCAGTTCTACGATGAGGTCCAGAACCGCGATCCACGTCTCGCGCAGACCATCCGCACCCCGGGTTACACGCGGATTGGCGAAACCGCGCAGTTGGTGCCCGAATTCGGGGCTACGGTCACCGGCTATCAGCTGATCAAATTTGTTTCGGCGCCTAAATGGGATACTTTTAACAAGGACATTACAGACATGCCCGTGTTCCGTTATGCCGAAGTATTGCTTAACTATGCCGAGGCCAAAGCCGAAAGAGGCACTTTGACGCAGGCCGACCTGGATATTTCCACCAAGCTCACCCGCGACCGTGTGGGCATGCCGAATATCAGCCTGGAACAGGCTAATGCCAAACCTGACCCCTATCAGGCAGCACAATACACGCAGCTCTCCGGTAAGAATCTCGGTGTGATCCTGGAAATACGCCGCGAAAGACGTGTGGAGCTGGTGATGGAAAACTACTTCCGCTGGGACGATATCGTCCGCTGGAAAGAAGGTCAGATTTTGACCCAACAATACAAAGGGATGTACTTCCCCGGCCCCGGTGAATACGACCTCGACCGCAACGGCAAGATCGACGTCGTGATATACGAGGGTACGAAACCCGATATCAAAGGTGCACAACTCCTGAAACTTGGTAGCGAGATCATGCTCGAAAACGGCGCGAAGGGCGGCAACATGGTCATCAACGGCCATATTACCAAGAAATTCATTGAAAACAGAGACTATCTTTACCCGATCCCCAAGCAGGAGCGTCTGCTGAATACCAACCTGACGCAGAATCCGAATTGGGAATAATAAGCAGATTTGACTGTCCCTAACCCTTACTTTTATGCTTTCAGACAGAAGGTCGTTTCTTGAAAAAATGTCTCAGATCGGGGCGCTGAGCTTGTTGCCCCTGGCCGGTTCGCAGGCCGCTTCATCCGCAGGAGTAACCGCGCCCGATGAAAAAAACCATTTCGTGGCGGGACCCTACTTGCAGAACATGGGCACCAGTGAGGTCACGATCATGTGGATCACCCATAAAAACTGTTTCAGCTGGGTCGAATATGGCGCAGGCACCTACACCAGCAAGCGGGAATTTGGCTATAACAACGGGCTGATCGAGGCCAACAACCGGATCAACAAGGTCACATTGACCAACCTGACCCCGGGTACGGAGCATAAGTACAAAATCGTATCCACGGAGGTGCTGGGCTACAAAGGTTCCAAAGTAGAATTCGGAGAAACGATTGCCAGCGCGATGTTCGGATTCAAAACCTGGGGCCAGAATGAAGATGAGTTCAAGATGGTGGTGTTCAACGACATCCACGACCGCCCGCAGATCATCCCGCAGCTGCTGTACCGTCACGGCTACGCCGGCAACACCCGCGATTACGACTTCGTGGTATTCAACGGCGACTGCTTCGACTGGGTAACCGAGGAGCAGCAGATGGTCGATCACCTGATCAAGCCTTCGGTGGACATTTTTGCCAGCGAATTCCCCTTCCTCCTCACACAGGGTAACCATGAATGCCGGGGAAGCTTTTCGCGCCATATCCCCGAATACTATGCCTACCCCGAAAACAAATACTACTTCGCATTCACCCGCGGGCCGGTGCGGTTTGTGGTATTGGATTCAGGCGAGGACAAAACCGACGATAGCGTCGAATACGGCGGGCTTTCGGCATTCGACCGGTACCGGGAGGTGCAGAAGAAGTGGCTGGAAAAGGAAGTGGAATCTCCCGAATTCAAAAAGGCTGATTTTCGCGTGCTGCTGATCCACATTTCCCCCTATCATTCCGGCGACTGGCACGGTACCCTGCATTGCCGCGCCCAGTTCGGTCCGATTTTGAACAGAGCAAAAATCGACCTGCAGATCTCCGGGCATACGCACCGGTACATGACCCATGAACCCGACGCGGACCATAACTGGCCCATCGTGATCGGAGGCGGCCCGCTGGAAGGGAAAAGAACGCTGATCAAGCTCCACGCCACCCGGAAACAACTCGACCTGAAAATGATCCGCGACGACGGCGAACCCGTGGGCAAGTTCCTGATTCCCAAAAAGAACAAGTAACACTTCACCGGGCGGCAGACATGTGTTTGCTGCCCGGTGTTTTAAAGGCTGCCGGAGAATCAAAATATTATCCCAGCATTAAATAATTCCCCTGGCGCCCGGCGGATTTTTGCCAACAAAGAAAAATGGTACATTTGCTTTTGCACCATAACCCATTTTTCGTTGGAAGAGGATTCGGTACTTTGGCAAAAGTTCAGGGAAGGCGATCCTATTGCCTTCGAGAGCCTGTTGCGGAACTACTACCGGCCCCTTTTCGACTATGGCCGGCGCTTCGTCAGCGACCGGGATTTGCTCAAAGACATCGTGCATGACCTTTTCCTGCATTTGTGGGAAAGAAGGACATTCCTGGGTAAAACGGATCATATCAAACCCTACCTGCTGACCAGCCTTCGCAACCGCATTCTGAAAAACAGCAATCGTTCCGAAATTTTCCTGGCGATGGAACATACCCCGGAAGATTTCCACGAAACGGCCAATTCCATTGAGAGTGACCTCATCCTGACCGAATTCGCTGCCGAAAAGCTGTCGCGCATCCAGCATATCATCCAATCCCTGACGCCCCGTCAACAGGAGATCATCCATTTAAAATTCTATCAGGACCTGTCCAATGAGCGCATTGCAGAAATCCTGAACATCTCCCGGCCCGCTACGGCCAACCTGCTGTACGAAACGCTGAAAATGTTCCGCGAAAAATGGCTTCTTCTCGCCGGATTACTACTTCTGATGCTCGTAAAGGGGCATTGATTAAAAATCTTAAAAAAAAATCTCCATTCTTCCATGATTCTGCTCCCTCCGGCGGATTATACTTATAGAACACATTCCATTTGAACCAATGCATCCATTTCACCACTACAACCTGGAAGATTTTCTGACTGACGATGATTTCCGGTTATGGGTGAAAAACGGTCAGCCCCGCGCCGATTTTTTCTGGGCCAAACTGAAAGCCGAGTATCCCGAGAAGCGCATATTAATGGACCAGGCTGCCGAGCTGGTACTGACCTGGGAGAAACAGCCCAGCGAGCTCTCCCACGAAGAGCTCGATCATGAAGTGAACAGGATCCTGAATGAGTCGGTGAGAGCACTGCCTGTTCGTAAGCCGGCATTTGTTCAATTGCGGTGGTGGTATGCCGCGGCCGCAGTGCTGGTGCTGGTGGGCCTCGGATGGCTGCTTACGGGTAACCACGCATTCCAGCGAAGTCATTATACGTATAACCACTACGTTTCCGCCTCCACAGTTCCCTTGAAGGAAGTCAGGAACCTCAGCGGAAAGGCGCTGACGGTTGCGCTGCCCGATGGCAGTACCATACGGCTGATGCCGGACGCTGCTGTAAGCTACGCTCCCGCCTTTGTGAGGGATCACCGGAGAGAAGTTTTCCTGACCGGGGAAGCATTCTTCGAAGTCAGGAAGGATAAATCCAATCCATTTTTTGTGTACGCCAACGACCTCATTACAAGGGTGGTCGGCACAAGTTTCACCATCAAGTCTTCGTCGAAGCGGGTAGAAGTGATCGTGCGGACGGGCAAAGTGGCTGTCATGCAGGCCAAAGATCTCAACCGAAGCGAATCGGCACCGGAAATCATGCTCACGCCTAATCAGCAAGCCGTATTTACGGCCGACCGCCCCGTGATATCCAAAACCGTTACTGAAAACCCCGTCGCCATTGCCCACCCGGACCTCAAACCAAATTTCAGCTTTGAAAATCAGCCGGTTGCGGAAGTATTCCATATACTGGAGGAAACCTACGGCATCCCTGTGGTTTACGACTCCACGCGCATGGCCAACTGCTATCTGCGTGTCACACTGCGGGATGAGCCATTTTTTGAAAAATTGGGAATTATCTGTTCTACCATCGAAGCCAGCTACCAGATCACCGACGGACAGGTCGTGATCTCGGGCCAGGGCTGCGAATAAACCACGTTTCCTCTCACCAAAACCAACCGTCCGATATGGCTAAACCTTGACCAATATTCACTAAAAAGCCGGCAATGATTACAGCACTGCCGGCTTGATTCTCCCGGTTCATTTCAACAGAAGGACAGTTCCGCAAAAATCGGAGCACGGGAGGGCTTTGTCCAGAAATCATCAAAACCATTGGAAATTTATGAAAAAATGTAGTCTACCACTAACATACCTGGTGACTGTGATGAAAATTACATGCATACCATTTATCCTGACCCTGCTGTTCAGCAGCCTCTCGATCGCCAGCAATGGATTGGCGCAGGAGCTGCTGCAGCGCCCCGTAACCCTCAAAGCCGAGCGACAGGAATTACGCCAGGTACTTACCACCCTGGAAAAATCGACCGGGGTGCGTTTCTCCTACGTCCCATCGCTGGTAAGGAACCAGCGGGTGAGCCTGACCGTGGAAAATCAGCGGCTTTCGGCAGTGCTCGAACAGCTGCTGACACCGCTCAATATCCGCTACTCGGTCTCGAAAGACTACATTATCCTCAACAAAAAACAGGCAGCCAAAGCCGCCACCGACGATCCGACGAGCCTCTTCGACGTATTTGACAGCGAAGAATCCATCGACCGGGTCATTAAAGGTAAGGTAACAGCTGCGGACACCAAGGAGCCACTTCCCGGCGTGAGCGTTGTCGTAAAAGGCACGCAGCGCGGAACTTCGACGGACGCGACAGGCGCATTCGAAATCGAAATTCCGGGTTCGGAAGCCCAGTTGATTTTCAGCTTCGTGGGCTACATGGCGCAGGAAGTGAGTGTTGCAAACCAATCACAGATCGACATAGCGCTCCTTACGGACACCAAGTCACTGGAAGAAGTGGTCGTCATCGGCTATGGTACCACGAAAAAAGCGGATCTGTCGGCGGCTGTTTCTACTGTACCCGACATGGATCAGATCAAAAACCGTCCCGTTTTGAACGTAGGAAGCATGATCCAGGGGAAGGTTGCCGGCGTAACGGCGATCAGCAACGGCGGTCACCCCGACCAGGCGCCTAACATTACGATTCGCGGAACAGGCTCGCGCGGGGGTGAAAGCGTTCTGTACGTCGTGGACGGCGTGCCTAACGCCCCCTACAACCCGGCCGACATCGAGTCGATCACCGTTTTGAAAGATGCCGCATCCGCCGCTATCTATGGCGCATTCTCGGGTTCGGCAGGTGTAATCCTCATCACGACACGTCAGGCGTCCCAGGGTAAGCCGAGCGTAGAGTACAGTGGTTTTATGGGGGTAAAAAATGCCTGGAAACTCCCACAGTCCCTGAATGCGCAGGATGAAGCCAGAGTATCCAATCTGGCGTACACCAATGCCGGCCTTTCCCCGCTGGATGGCTGGGATGCGACCAAAAACCCTTACGCACAGGTAACGCGCACCGACTGGATCGACGAAATTTTCAGGACCGGTGTGATCCAGCGTCACAACCTGAGCTTCAATGCGGGTACCGATAAATTCTCAACGCTTTTGCAAGGACGCTACGAGCGCGACGAGGGTACACTGATCAACACCTACGCGCAAAATCTTTCGGTACGCTTCAATGCGATGTACAAATTCAGTGATAAGGTCAAATTGCGTCAGGAGCTGTTTTACAACAACAACGACAACCGCGGCACCGGAACCACCAGCGGATACAGCGGTACCGTCCTGTCTGCCATTTACATGCCCCGCTCCGCCCCTGCCTACTATGAAGACGGCAGTTTCGGCGGTGTTGGCCCCCGCGACTCGCAATACCTCGGTATCCATGGTGACGCGATCAGCCCGGTGGGAACGCTGCTCCGCAACCGCCCCTTCAACAAAAGTAACGATATGCAATCGGTGACTGAATTGGGCATATCTGAAATCATCCCGGGCCTGAGCTATACAAGCCGTTTCAGCTACCGCCAGAACAGCGCGCTCTGGAAGAGCTTCGATCCTAAAAGGACAGAACCCGGCAAACCAAACAACCAGAATACCCTCTCCTACTCTACCCGACGCGGTTACCACTGGATCTGGGAAAATACGGCGAACTACGCCCGCGTTTTTGGCCGTCATAATGTAGGTGCCATGGTGTCGATGACCGCCCAGGAAAACGGAGAGCGCAATTTTGCCATTGCAGCCCGCGGCTTTGAAAACGAAGCGGATTGGGCGCAGTTTTTTGTCAATGCATCGGTATTTGACCAAAACAGACCAACCGACGACGAGTGGAAGGACCGTAACGCCTCTTACGTAGGACGTCTTTCTTACAGCTGGGCCGACCGCTACTTCCTGACTGCCAGTTATCGCTACGACATTGCCGGACGCCTCGCTGACGGATACCGCGCCAAAGGTTACCCGGGCTTCACTGGTGCATGGAAACTGAGCTCCGAGCCTTTCTTCAATGTAAAAGGGGTTGATTTGTTCAAATTCAGAGCAAGCTGGGGCCGAATCGGCAACATTGGTTCCATCGGACGGTATTATGGCTACCCCGTACTGACGCCGAATACGACCTATCAGGTAGGTAATGGAGCTCCCATCAGCAATGGTTCGTACGTGAATGCACGGTTTAACCCGGAGCTATCCTGGGAAACTTCCCAGCAAACCGATTTCGGGATTGACCTGAGTTTTCTTAAGGAGAAACTGACAATCACCGCGGACTATTTCAATAAACTGACTTACGACCTGATCAAACAGCAGGATACCGAATGGACGAACACCAACGGTTATGGTGCCCCTTTCATCAATCAGGGAAAGATCAGGAACACGGGATTTGAATTTGCTGCCAGCTGGCGTGACAATCTGGGCGACTTCGGGTACGAAATCGGCGGAAATTTTGCTACCCTCAAAAACCGGGTGGATTACATCGATACCAACCCTAACTCGGTTTGGGTCCAGGGTGATGCCTGGCGCAGCATTCTGGTCCCTTTCCGTTCTACCGTAGGGCAGCCTTACTTCTCTTATTGGCTGATCAAAAATGCGGGCATTTTCCAGTCGGATGAAGAAGCCGCGGCCTACGTAGGCCCTGCGGGAGATCGTATTCAACCTAGTGCCAAAGCGGGCGACCTCAAATTTGTGGACGAAAACAAAGACGGCAAGATCGACGACAACGACCGGGTGTACATGGGCAATGCATTTCCGAAAGTCACTTACGGCATCACCGCCAACGCCAACTGGAAGAACTTCGATCTCAGCTTGTTTTTCCAGGGAGTCGGTGGTGTGAAGCTCTTCAATGCATTCAAGCAATCGACCCTGAACGGTGCTGAGCAAGGATACAACCGTTGGGACAAGATCCTGGATGCATGGTCAGAGACAAACCGTGATTCCGACATCCCCAAAATCCGTGCAAACGATCCGAACAGGAATTTCTCGACCAATTCCGACTGGTACCTGGAAAACGGTAACTACCTGCGCCTCAAAAACCTCATTATCGGTTATACTTTCAAGAATCTGCCTGGCAAAGCGAATCTGCGGGTCTATCTGAGTGGCGACAACTTGCTGACGTTCACCAAATACTCGGGAATGGATCCTGAAATCGGCAGCCAGCTCGTCGACGGTCGCTATACAGCACCGGGCCTCGATGGCGGACAGTATCCGGTAGCGAGGGTTTACTCAGCCGGTGTAAAGCTTAAATTCTAACAGGAAGATCAGACCAACAAAGATTTCGACTTATGAAAAATATCATTAAAAATGCGGGTCTAGCCATTGTACTGGCCGTAAGCGCATCCGCCTGTTCTGAAAGCTGGGTAGATACCAAACCGAACGGATCACCCACGACCGCGTTCTTCTGGAAAAGCGATGAAGACCTTAATAAGGCCGTTGCGGCTATGTATGCACCCATGGGTTATGAAAACACCTGGGGCCGGAACCTGTTCTGGATGCAGAATGCGAGCGACGACGTCGTGACAGGCCGCGTGCGCGCCGAAAGTGACAATATCAAGAATTTCAATATTACAGGCCGCGAAGGTTCCATTGCCAACTGCTGGAATGATGTGTACTGGATGCTCAACAAGGCAAATCAGGTGATCCAGGGTGTCCCAACGGCAACGGGCGTATCGGAGGCAGTGAAAAACAGGGCGCTGGGTGAAGCGTACTTCATCCGCGCATTCTCCCATTTCTGGCTCGCCTACTCCTGGGGACACAAAAACCTGGGCGTACCTTTCGACGGACCCGAAAACGCCGAATTCGGGAAACGCATTCCGCCACAGCTGCCATCCGTGACCGACAATTATGCGCAGATCATCAGCGACCTTCAGAAAGCTGCCGACCTACTGCCATTGTTCCAATCCTACGCACCGGCCGACCAGGGACGCGCGCATAAGGCCGCTGCCTGGGGTTATATGGTCAAAACGTATGCCTACTGGGCACAATACGACGCTTCAAAATGGGCATTGATCCCCGAACTGGCTGATAAGATCAAGAATGAGGGTGCCCGTGCCCTGATCACCGGCAAAGCTACGCCCGCTGCGAATTACCAGGCAGTTTTTACAATCGAGAATAATTTTACCAGTGAGTATATCTGGTCGGTTAACTCGGGTGTGCAAGGCGGATCCATCTTCCCCGGCGTATCGCTGGAAAACAAAGGCTGGGGTATTTTCAATGGCTGGGGCTATTTTCAGCCTACCGAAGAACTCTATGATGAATACGAGGCCAAAGACCCCAGAAGGGAAGTAACGATCCTGAAATTCGGCGATAAATTCACCTATTTCGGTAAAGAACGTGCTTACTTCTCCACCAACAGCCTCTCGGGCTTCCAAATCCGGAAGTATATGGAGCCGTACAGCTACGGCAGCAACGAAAATGCAGGGAGCAACACGATGATCAATCAGAATGGTGACGGTCCCTCGACCCGCCTGAACCTTCCGCTGATGCGCTATGCCGAGGTCTTGCTCTTCAAAGCAGAAGCTTTGATCAAACAGGGCAAGAATGCCGAAGCCGCGGCACCGATCAACGAAATACGCGCCCGGGTGGGACTGGCCCCTATTGCTGCTCCCACGCTGGCCGATCTCAAACATGAGCGTCGCGTCGAGCTGGCCTGTGAATGGACCGACCGTCTCGCCGACCTGAAACGCTGGGGGGATATCGATAAGATCAACATGCCATTACACGGCCGGATCCACGACAATAAAACAGACCCGAATTCAACCTACAAAATTCAGGAAATATGGCCTGCCAGGAAATTCGATGCAGCCAGGCACATGGCCTGGCCGATGAACCCGGACGAAATTTCACGCAGCAACGGAGCCTACAAGCAAACTCCCGGCTGGTAAATCTGCCCTAACCTTTGAATATTCATCATAGGTTAAAATGGAAACACATATTTTTGAATTTGAAACAGGAGACCCTTCGGGGTCTTTTGTTTTATAGTTAATCAATCATCATCCATACCCAATGAAAAAAATTACCCTTTACCTGCTGGGATTCCTCGCATTCGCAAATGCGTCGTTTGCCCAGAAAACCGCTACTATCAACGTGGGATCCTACAACCTGCGCTACAACACCCCGAACGACGGTATCAATGCCTGGCCCAACCGCAAGGAGAATGTAAAAGGACTGGTCCGTTTCCATGAGTTCGACATTTTCGGCGTGCAGGAAGCACTCGTCGGACAATTGAAAGACGTAGCCGAGCTGCCTGAATTTGCCTATTACGGCAAAGGCCGCGACGATGGCAAGGAAGGCGGGGAGCATTCAGCGATCTTTTACAAAAAAGACCGTTTCAAATTGCTTAAATCCGGTGATTTCTGGCTGAGCGAAACACCCGACAAGCCGGGCAAAGGCTGGGATGCTACCTGCTGCAACCGCATTTGCTCCTGGGGTCAGTTTGAGGATTTGAATACCAAAAAGAAATTCTTCTTTTTCAATGTGCATTTCGACCATCAGGGTGTGGAAGCGCGCAGGCAATCCGGCTTCCTGATGGTGAAGAAAATCAAGGAGATCGCTGGAAATGCAACCGCTATCCTGACAGGCGATTTCAACTCTACACCCGAAACCGAGCAGATCAAAACGATCAGCGGCCTGCTCAACGACACCCATGACGTGACCAAACAGGCACCTTATGGCCCGGAAGGCACATTCAACAGCTTCAAGTTTGATGCACCGATGAAAAACCGGATCGATTATATCTTCACAAGCAAGAATATCGATGTACTGAAATACGGCGTGCTCACCGACTCAAAGGAACAACGCTACCCATCGGATCACCAGCCGGTATTAGTGAAATTGCAGGTTAAATAGCCTTCTGGCTGACTGACCGGCTGTCGGATTTTAGTTATATTCGACAGCTGGTTACTTGTCCGAGGGGCGCTACTTGACCTTTTCAGGTAAACCGACCGTCCTTAAGACCTCATTTGCCTTTTTCACCTTCTCTTTAAATAGCCCCTTTTCAAGATATTTATCAAGGCTCTTATCAATTTTCCTGACAGAAGGTCTGATACCTTCATCGCTCCCCTTTTCCATTTCCTGAATCATTTGTATTTCCGTTTTACAAAGAATGCCTGATATTCACATCCCGGGACAAATTCCTCCCAGGCATCGCCGACTAATCCGTAAACCTCGAAATCTATATTAATGGTTTCCAGATTATTTGAAATTCCCATTCTGTATAACCTTGTTCTCGATTTCGTACTCCCCACTGCAAAAATCATCGCATCGGGAAATTCATCGGTAAAAAGATAGATTGTTGAAGCCACCGTCGCCATAACGCGGAGGCTATCTCCGTTATTAGTGACGACCAAATCATCGATTTCGCCGGTGAGTTCATCTTTATCCCCGAAACCTAAATTGAAGAAGTTGTGTAAATTAGTGCTGCTATGTACGACCAATTTCTTAACCGGGCCGTTATTACCAAAGCTGACAAACTCGTAAACCTTGGACGATTCGCCTGAAATTACCTCGTAGGGATTATACTGCATGTCGTACTGATAGTGTATGTATATCGAAGATAAGCATTAAACAATAAATTCCTGTTCGCCGCCTGTGCCGATGAAATTATACCTTCTGCTACTCCTCACGCTCGCCATTACCGCCTCCCAAAATGTCAAAATCAAAATCGTCGCTCCCAGGGCCTGGAACGACCGCAAGGCTATTCTGCTGACGCGGGAAAAAGGCTTCGCGGCCGTCGTGCATTCGATCAAACTCGGTTTTGATACCACACACTTACGAATGGACCCCGACCTGCTGCCCGACCTTTATCAATTTCAGGTATCGCAAAAGAAAGGTGCATTGACCTTCTTCTTTGAACCGGGAACCGAAATCAGAATTGACACCGCCGACCTGTCCAAATCGCAGGTAACCCGCTCCCGGAGCAATATGGAATGGGAGGTTTTCCGGAACACCATTCAGGTCCCTTCCGACAAAAGACTAGACAGCTACGTGCTGGCCGAGGCCCGTGCACGTAAGAAAAGCCTGGCCGACAGTGCCCAATACTGGGTAACACGACAAGCACAGGAACGCGACCGACTAATAACCGAAATGGCCGGTTTCATCGAAGATCACCCGCAATCCTACGTAAGCCTTTATTTGTTGAAAGGCTATTGGTACGCGCTCAAAGACAAACGGCTACTCGAAAAACTGGACCGTTCACTGGCGCATCACCGGAATTATCGCTTCCTGAAAGAACGCAGCAAGGCCATCGTCAGAAAGTAACTTGCTCCGCCCGGCACAGCTTTTTAAAAGATTATGACAAATCTTAAAATGGCCGGCAATGATACGCAACGAATTTCATGGCAACCCTGTCATCCGACATTTCTACACCGCCGACCCCACCGTGTTGGTGGTCGATGACACGCTCTACCTGTACACCGGGCACGACGAAGCTCCTCCGGGGGTAGATCAATACATCATGCACAACTGGCTTGCGTTCTCCACCCAGGACATGATCCGCTGGGAAGACCACTCGCTCCTGCTCAATGCAACCGACTTCGCCTGGGCAAAAGGCGATGCTTATGCATCGAAAGTGATCCGGTCGGGTAACCAATTTTATTGGTATGTCGCGGTTTCACATGCTACCATTCCCGGCAAGGCAATCGGCGTGGCGACGGCTGAAAGTCCACTTGGCCCCTTCGTGGACGCCAGGGGCTCCGCATTGGTCACCCATGACATGCTGCCTGCACCAGGGAACGAAAAGGCAAACCTGGATCCGACCGTCATCGTAGATCGTGACGGTGAGGCATATATGTTTTGGGGAAATGGCCAATGCTATTTCGTGAAACTAAATAAAAATAGGGTCGAACTCGACGGTGAGATCCAAACCATTGAGCTCCCCGATTTCCAGGAAGGTGCCCACATACATGAGCGAAACGGGTGGTACTATCTGTGCTATGGCTACCAGATTCCCGAAAAGGTAGCATATGCCATGAGCAGGAGCATAATGGGTCCGTGGGAATTTAAGGGAGTGATCAATGAAGTGCCGTTCCGCTGTGAAACGAACCGCCCCGCCATCGTCGAGTTTAAGGGCAGAGACTACTTTTTCTATCATAACGGCGCATTACCTGACGGAAACAGCCATCACCGTTCTGTTTGTGTGGACTTTTTGCATTACAACGACGACGGTACCATCAGGCCTGTGGTGATGACCGAAATGGGCGTTCACTCTTTATCGAACACATTGGTATCCCAACCCCGGAATTCGTAATACTTCCGCTTGGGCTCGCCCGTCCAGCCGTTGATCCCCTTCTTTTTGGGCAGATAGTAGCCGTGAATGTACGCAAACGGAATGGCAAATGCAGCGAGAAACGTCATGGCAACCGTTCTTCCGAAATAGGTGGAAAGGACTAACACTATGACCAACGTCAGCAAATATTTCGACACCCGCCGCCACTTAGGTGTCTGCTCTTCGAAATGCCCGAAGAGAATATTACCGACTGAGTAAATCATGCTGACGACAGCGATTTCGAACCAGAGTGTTTGAGTTGACCACATGTTCGTTCCGTATTTTTATCAAAAGATACGCTATCTCACTGGATTTCGGTTTTCAGAAATTTCACCTGTACATAAAAATAGCGGTTCCTTTGGTATTCAAAAGAAACCGCCAATGTGAAGACTTACAAGAGATGCTAAATCCCTGTTACAGTATTGATAAGCGCATTGTTCGCGGTATTAATTTCCCCGCCGCCGCCCAACTGAGGAATTGTTACCGTAATGTTCTGAGCCGAGTTGGCAGGTGTGTTGGCTTTGCGGGTGATCTTGAATCCAATGACAGAATAGCCGTTGGCGGAAATCTGATCTTTTGCGGTGATTGTTATAAAGTTCACATCCTCAGAGAAAGTCCATAAATCGTTGTTGTTGAGTACACCGCCGTTCACGTTGGATGTGCCTGCCTGCGTGTTATAGGTGATCGTGAAGCCAGGCAGTTTCAATATCTTAAAGAAAACAGAGCAGTTGCTATTCCCGGCACTGTTATAGATGTTCACGACAAAGTCCTTGCTTCCGTTCACAGGGAAAATCAGGGAATTGATATCCATTGTCGGACCTAAATCGGGCGTGCCGGGCATGAGTGGGTTCACAACATGTACTTGCGCGATGGATACTTCACCATTGGGAAGCGAGTACGATTTGGAAACATTATCAAAGTAAAAAGCATAGTAGTCTCCGGGAGGAACCGCGGTAGGGTTAGAGACAGCCAAGCCTGAATGGGTATTATTTGTATACCATAAAACAGAGCCAAGCGGATTATCAATTAATGCCGTCAAATCGGTCAGCTGGTTGCAAGCAACCGTTACATTAGTTTGCTTTACAGTAACTTGTTTGGGCACATACATGAATTTCAATTCAGCCTGGGATACAGACGAGTAGTAGCAGTTTAAATCCTTGACATAATAAAATGCGTAATAGGGTTGTAAAGTAGGTGGATTTTGATTTGAAATGCCTACACCGGATGCTTGCTGCGTCGTTAGTGTCGGGTCGGTTGAATTGGCGCCAGCCTTCCAAACAAGCTCTGCACCTGCCGGTGCAGTACTTTTTATTGGAACAGTCGCTAAATCCAGCTTGCCAGCCTTGAATGGAGTTTCTACAAATGTCTTGGTCAACTCAACCTGCTTTGGCGTAAGATCGCAATCGAATGGATATTTGTCAATGCTGAAATGGACGTAGCCAGGCGCCTGACCAGGAGTCTTACCTGAAAGTCTGAAACGGAGTGTTGAGGACGATGCTGTAAAAGTTATATTCCTGCTCGTCCAATGCTTTCTATTGTTCACATCAAAATTGGTCGTTTGCGATGCAATTATAAAGTCAGGATTTTGCCCGACGGTTATGATATCCATTGTTGCAGATTGTGCATAAGGTGATACAGGACCAGGATAATCATACATACCGAGAGCGCAAACGCTGTACCTGAATACGTAAGTCTTATTAACGTCGAATCCACTTACATCCAAATACAATTTGTCATTCAGCGCTCCCTCTGATGTCTTCAATGTCACGAAAGAATTCTGACCTTGTCCAGCCGGCAACTGCTGTGAATAGACTGATGGAGGAGTATCTGCGAGACTTTCATAAATATCCCAAAAATAATTTGGAGAGTTCACATTAAGCCCGGGCCTATTTACATCCGATATAAACGGAGTACCGATAGCATTGTAATTCGTCGGCACGCAATTTGCGCAGCGCACGCCCGTCGTCGGAGAAAATTGCTGCGCGTTCGCGACGATGGAACACAATAAAAGGAGGATTGTTACAAAAGATAAGATCGCTTTCATTGAATGAATCGATAATGCGTGAAAAAGATAGATTGATTTATTCTCTGAGTTTGTACTCATTGCACGGAAGGGTATAAATAGCGGTTCCTTTTAAAAAGAACCGTTATTCAAGCCTCTTGTGTAAAAACTAAATACCTGTTACAGTATTAATAAGCGCATTATTCGCGCTGTTAATTTCCCCGCCTCCTCCTTGTTGTGGAATGGTCACCGTAATGTTCTGAGCGGAGTTGGCGGGTGTGTTTGCTTTACGGGTAATCTTGAATCCAATTGCAGAATAGCCATTGGCAGCGATCCCATTCTTCGAGGTCACTGTAATAAAGCTCGGGTCTTCCGAGAAAGTCCAGAAATCGTTATTATTGAATACACCACCATTCACGTTGGAAGTCCCTGCCTCGGTACTGTAGGTGATCGTGAAGCCAGGCAGTTTCAAAATTTTGAAGAAAACCGAGCAGTTACTATTCCCGGCACTGTTGTAGATGTTCACGACAAAGTCCTTGCTTCCGTTCGCAGGAAAAATCAGGGAGTTGATTTCCATGGTTGGCCCTAAATCGGGCGTGCCGGGCATGATTGGGTTCTCGACCTTTATGTGAGCAGTAGAGACCTCATTGGCAGGTAAAGAATAACCTCCTCCGCTGATGCGGTAATAAAAGGCATAATAATCTCCAGGCGGCACTTCCTGAGGGTTCCCTACCACATTACCCTGATGATTGTTTGTTGTAAACCAAACTACCTGGTCGATAGGGTTGTCAAGCAATGCCGTCAAGTTGCCAGTGGGCTCGGTGCAGGTAACACCCAGGTATGTTTGTTTCAAGGAAACTTGTGTCGGTTCATACATAAATTTGAATTCTGCCTGAGAGATGGGGACGTTGTAGCAATTGAAGTCTTTTGCATAATAAAACGCATAGTAAGGTTTTACATCATTAGGGTTTTGGTTTGATACGACGACGCTTGCGGCTTCCTGCGATGTCAGAGTCGGGTCAGTCGAATTAGGTCCCGATTTCCAAACTAGTTCAGCCCCCTGCGGTGTAACGCCTTTAATCGCAACAGTCGATAAGTTCATTTTGTCGTTGGGAAATGGTGTTGTGACAAGTGACTTAAAAAAATCAATCTGCGTATTTTCAAGCATACAATCAATAGGATATTTATCGATACAAAAATTGATATATCCCGCTGACTGCCCGGGCGTTGTACCTGCCATTTTAAACTGAAGTACGGAGCTTGTTGGCGTAAATGTGATTACTCTTTTAATCCATTGATTCCTGCTAAAGGCGTCAATGTCCGTAGTCTGTGATGCTATCTCTACTGCATTTGGTCCGGTGGTGGAAATTTTCATCGTCCCGGATCCTCCATATGGCGAATTGTTTCCAGCTTCGTAATGCACACTGGCGGAAAGAACACTGTAACGAAGCTGATAAGTTACACCAACCGTGAAACCGCTGACATTCATAAAAACCCGGTCATCGTAAACCCCCTCGGACGTTTTCAATGTAACGAAGGAATATTGACCGCTACCAAAAGGCAATCCTTTGGAATAATCTGATGGGGGATCAGGAAGACGAGGTCCCTGAATATTCCATTTATCCACCTGGCTACCGGAGGGATTCCACACATCCGAAATGCTTGGAGAATGTACCTTCGAGTAGCCTGTTGGCTGGCAATTACTACAAGGGATACCGGCAGTAGGGGAAAATTGTTGGGCTTGAGCCACATGGGACCAACAAAGGACGACACAAATTAAAAGAGATAGAATAGCTTTCATCTTGTCAGTGGATAATAAGTGAATGGATGAACTATTTGGCAATCGCTATGCGGTAGCTATTTTCAGCGCCGTTTGCTTTCCTGACTTTAACATGGTAAACACCCGGAGACAGGGAACGGATATCAATCGTGGATTCCGGCTTCGCGCGGGATTTGTATACAGCCCTGCCCGTCACATCGTATATGGTTACTGCCGAAACCGCCTCCCAATCGCCGCTTTCGAGGTGGAGAAAATCGGTTACCGGGTTCGGGTAAAGTTTCGTCGGGGCTCCTTCAAACTTCAGACTCCGCACGCTGCTGAATGCGGTGCTGCTGTCCCTGTCGATCATCTTCAGGCGATAGAGGTTTTCGCCGTCCATTGGCTTTTTATCTACTGCGCTGTATTCGCGCGTCAGGTTGCTCTCTCCTGCCGCTTGCACGGTTTGAATGGTGGTCCAGTCCTTGCCATTGGCACTGCGTTGCACATCAAAACGGTCACTGTTGGTTTCCTCCGTCGTTGACCAACTTAAAAAGGCGCTATTTTCCTGGCGCTCGGCATTAAATTCCCTCAGGGTAACCGGTAGGTTAACTTCCACCGGGATGCTCGATGAGCTATTGTCATCCGCTGTGCTATTATTTATGGGCAACGCAAAACTCAAACTGGCCAGAATAGGGCCCGTGCCCACGCCTTTCCCTCTGACACGGATGCGGTAGATGACGCAATTTCCGTTGGGGAGAGCGGGCTTATATTGTACCTTGATATCATGAGCGCCCTCCGTGTCATCGTTGTTCAAAAATAGGACAGTGAAATCCGATGCCGGCGTGCCATCCTCATTCGTTATGCCTTCAATAACCAGATTCGTCGGGAAACTTGCCAGTACCCGGATACGATCTGCAGGAACAGGAATGTTTAATGCATCGGTATTACACAGGTACACATCCAGGAAGCCCGTTTCCCCGTTCAGAATGGTAGGCTGGGCTGCATTGATGTTGAGCGTCACGTTTTGTGCCCGCAGGAGTTGCGGCATCAAAACACCGGCCAGCATTGCGATGCCGACCCAGATTTTTGTCATTTTCATAGCATGTTTATCATTTACAGTTAAAGCAAAAATCAAAAATCACCGCTTTAAATGAATAGATATGAATTCGTTGAGTGGCAGGTAACTCACATTGACCGATCGGCATTTCAGGCCGAACAGACGTCCCGTCAACCGGGAAGGGCTTCCGGTGCAAGGTATACGTTCACCATACAGAAGTTACGGATAAGGTACTCCAGGCACAATTCAACCGCGCAGGTCAGCTTCCGCCATAATATCATTACAATGATCTCAACCGGATTTTGGGTTAGATAAGCTAATTCGATACCTTGCTTCAAACTCACGCAACTATGAAAAACCTCATTTTCACTATATTGGCTGTTCTCCTGCTTGGCCAGGGTTCGTCGCGCGCGCAGGCAGAAGAGGAAAAACTGGATCTTCCCGGGGATAACCTCAATTTATACGCGGTTTTGAAACTGTTCCAGGAATCCGAAACGCTGGAAGGTTTTGAAAGAAAACTCAATGAGGAAGATTCCGAAATCAACAACCTCGATCTCGACGGCGACGACCAGACCGACTATATCCGCGTGGAGGACAATGTCGATGGCAACCTGCACACCATTACGCTCAAAGTGGCGGTGAGCAACACCGAGGATCAGGATGTGGCTGCTTTTTATGTCGAGAAAAAGGAAGACGGTGAGGTGTGGATACAACTGGTGGGGGATGAAGATCTTTACGGGAAAGACTATATCATTGAGCCCAATTCACAATCGGGCAATGTTTCAGAAACCCCCAACCCCGGCTACTCCGGAAACCGGGAAGTGCAACCGTCCGGCGTTCAGCAGAATGTCACATACGTTTCAGCCTGGCCTGTCGTACGGTTTATTTTTGTCCCGCAATATGTGATCTGGCATTCACCGTGGAGATGGCATTACTATCCCAGCTACTGGCGGCCATGGAGGCCACGGTATTGGCATTATTACTATGGCTACCATTATCACTGGCATTATTATTACAACGGCCATTTCCGTCGCTGGCCGTCGTATCGCAATCCGGTTTGGCATAACCGCTACTATGGCGGTAATTACCGCTCCCGCTCGGTGATCGTGCGGACACGCTACACGCGGGGCTACTATCGCAATACCTACTCCAGGCCCTCGGCAGCGCGCCAGGGATCTGCATTATTCGTCAAAAGATACCCGAAGGCGCCTACCACGAGGGAACGTCTGCCCAACTTCGACAAAACGGGCAGGCCGGTTGTGGTCAGACCAGGAAACGGCAGGCCTGGTACCAGCCGGCCGATCACTACACGTCCGGAAACTTCCCGGCCCGGGGTCACCAGACCGGGGAATGGCAACACCCGTCCGGAAACCGGTCGGCCCTCGGTAACCCGGCCAGGCACTTCCCGCCCACGTCCCGAGGTATCGCGGCCTTCACCAAATCGCCCCGCGCCATCGAGACCTGCGCCATCCAGGCCGGCTCCGTCGCGACCTGAAACGTCACGGCCGGCAACCAGGCCCTCGGCACGTCAGCCGCAGCAAGCAACACCCCGGTCGTCGAGGGAAAGCGCGAGACCCAGTGAACGCGGACGCGAGTAATGGTAGCTTAAAGATCAGCCAGATACTTCTGTCCGCCCAGGTAGCGCATTTGCCGCACGATCTGGTTGGTGCGCTTATTTACATATCCGGAAGGATTTTGTACCGAAAAACGAATGGGATTCGGGAGGACGGCTGCAATCCGTGCGGCTTCGTAACGGGTAAGGCGTTTGGCCGATTTATTGTAATAACGCAAAGACGCTGCCTCGACCCCGAATGTCATCTTCCCCATTTCGGCTACATTGAGGTACACTTCCAGGATGCGCTCCTTGCTCCACAAAACCTCGATCAAAACCGTAAAATACGCTTCCAGACCTTTCCGGATATAACTTCGCCCGTGCCACAGAAAAACGTTTTTGGCAACCTGCTGTGAAATCGTACTTGCACCGCGCGCCCGTTTCCGGTCCTCGGTCATCGCATCGTAAATCTGATCGAAGTCGAATCCCCAGTGCCTTGGAAAATTCTGGTCCTCCGATGCGACCACTGCCAATGCCACTTCCTTTGAAATATTCTCGTAAGGCTCCCAGTCATGGTATATCTCCGTGTCCTCATCGGCCTTGAACGCGTCGATTTTCCGAGAAATCATATAGGGTGTGACCCAGACCGGCAAAAACCTTAAAATGACCACCCAAACGATCGAAATAACGAAAAAAGCGATAAAAATTCTGAGCGCAATAAATTGCAGACGGCGGAGCATAAAAATTTCTACTTCTACAAAAAGAAACCAAGTGACAAAAACAGCGTACAAAGAACAGAAACTAATCAGGTTTAGGCAAAGAAATAAATGCCTTATCACCAATTTTTTCAACAGCGCTGTATATGCATGAAGATTTACTTGGTTTCATATGGAGGTTCCAGTACTTCCAAAAGATGGGGCTGGTTACTGACGAAAATCTCCCGCTTTCCATTGTCAGGCCCGGCCAGCGAAATGGCGATGCCGGCCCCGACTTCTCCGGTGCACGCCTGGTGATCGACGGCGTGCTCTGGGTTGGGAGCATTGAAATCCATGTGAAAAGCTCCGATTGGTTTTTGCATGCGCACGAACTGAACGCAGCTTACGACGGGGTGATACTGCATGTGGTGTGGGAAAACGATAAACCAGCGATGCGAAAGGACGGCACCGCAGTCCCTACCCTGTCCTTAAACGGATTAGTCAAAGCAGCAATACTGGAACGGTACCGGAGTTTGCAGGACGAACGGGAAACAGTCCCCTGCTCACAGCTTTTCGCCACCGTCGACCCGATCCTGAAATATTCCATGCTTGACAGGGTTTTGCTGGAAAGGCTTGACCGGAAAGCCCGGGAGATTTCTATACTATTGGAAGCCAATCAAAATGACTGGGATCAAACTACTTATCAGTGGCTGGGCAGGCATTTGGGATTCAAACTTAACGATGCTCCTTTCCAACGGCTCACCGGGATCCTGCCATGGAAGCTGGTCCGCAAACATGCCGACCGTCTCATTCAGGTCGAGGCTTTGCTTTTTGGCTGCGCGGGGATGCTGGACGAAAATTCGCCGGATGTTTATGTAAGGCAGTTGCAAAAGGAATTCCGGTTTCTGGGTGCCAAATACAAATTGCATCCGATGACCATGGCACCTCATGAATGGAAATATGCCAAACTACGGCCCGCAGGATTTCCGACCGTAAGGATGGCTCAATTCGCCAGTCTTCTCTGTAATTCAGGCGGGTTTCTCAATCGTTTCGTGACGTCCCAGAGTTTTGAGGAACTCAGAAGCCTGTTCCATATCGAGCAATCGGCCTACTGGCGTGAGCATTATCTGTTTGCAAAAAAAGCGCGTAAGAAAGTACCGGTGATGGGCTCCGAGGCGGCAGACCTGTTGATCATCAATGCAGCGGTACCGCTGCTGGTGGCCTATTCCAAATTAAGGCAACAGCCGGGACTGATGGACAAGGCTATTTACTGGCTTTCCAAAATACCAGCAGAAAAGAACCGCATCACACGTACCTGGGCGTCAATGGACATGCGCGTGAAGACTGCGGCCGACTCGCAGGCATTGATCGAATGGAGCAACGGCTATTGCGCACAGCGCCGGTGCCTGGAATGCACCGTAGGCGGCGCATTGATACGCAGTGCCTAGCCTTTTACCAGGTTTACGCCCGTCAATAAAAAGACAGTACCCACCAGAAATGGCACTACCGACTCCCATTTGGAAACAGTCAGGCCCAAAACGGGCTTATCGGATAGGAATGCAATGCAGGCAAACAAAAGCACCGCAATGCCTAAAATGGTAAGTAATGAACCGAAAAAACGTTTGAACTGCGCGTTTTCCATGGAATGTGTCTATGAGGAGATTAAAAAGCTTGCAAAAATATCAAATTAGCTTGGGCCGCAACGGGTATCTGGCAAAAAATCTCATTCAACCGGCCTCAGCCCCATTTTTTCTCCCTCGCTGATCATAAATGCAAATGCCGGCCCGTGCTCGTTGGGAATAATGCCTTCCAGGATCGCTTCCCGCACCGCCTCTTTGATCACCCCCACCTCACGCGCAGGCTTCAGACCAAATGCTTCCATGATCATCTCCCCCGTTATCACCGGCTGAAAGTTCCTCAGTTTGTCACGTTCTTCCAGATCCTTGAGTTTCTGTTCGACCAAATTGAAATTACTGATGAACCGCCTCACTTTGTCGGGATTTTTGGAAGTGATATCCGCCCTGCAAAGGTTCATCAGCGATTCGATATCCTCCCCCGCCTCCACCAACAAACGGCGCATCGCGGAGTCGGTGATATCCTCTTTGGACAATACGATGGGTCGCAAATGCAGCCGCACCAGCTTTTTCACAAAACGCATCTTCTCGTTCAGCGGAAGCTTCATTCTGCGAAAGATCACCGGCACCATGCGCGCACCTACCTCTTCGTGGTTGTGGAACGACCAGCCGTTCCGCTTATCGAACTTCTTGGTAGCGGGCTTGGCGATGTCGTGCAGGATCGCCGCCCAGCGCAGCCAGAGATCGTCCGAAACCTGTGATACATTGTCGAGTACCTGCAATGTATGGTAGAAGTTGTCCTTATGCCCTTTGCCCTCGATATGTTCTACGCCCTGCAACTCTACCATTTCCGGGAAAATGATGGACAGAAGCCCCGCATGGTACAACAGCTTGAATCCGTAAGAAGGCGTTTTGGAAAGAATGATCTTATTCAGCTCGTCGGAAATGCGCTCCATCGATACGATGGCAATGCGCTCCTTCATTTTGATGATCGCATCAAAAGTGTCGGGTTCAATGTCGAAATTCAACTGACTGGCAAACCGGATCGCCCGCATCATGCGCAGCGGGTCGTCAGAAAATGTAATTTCCGGATCGAGTGGCGTGCGGATGATCTTTTTACGGAGATCGCCGATCCCCTCAAAAGGGTCCACAAGCTCTCCGAAATTGCCCTGGTTGAGGCTGATTCCCATGGCATTGATCGTGAAGTCGCGCCTGTTCTGGTCATCCGCCAGACTACCGTCCTCCACCGCTGGCTTCCGCGATTCGGACCGGTAGGACTCCTTCCTGGCCCCTACAAATTCTATTTCCAGATCACCCTGACGGATCTGCGCTGTGCCAAAGTTTTTGAAAACACTCACAAACACATCCGATCCCAGCCGACTGGCTACCATCTCGGCGAGCTCTATTCCGCTGCCGATGGAGACAATGTCGATATCCTTGCTATTCCTTTTGAGTATCAGATCCCTGACGAACCCTCCGATGATATAGGCTTCCACACCCAGCTCTCTCGCAGCCGCTGTAACAATTTCCAGAACCGGGTATGGTGTTAAATGTGCTTTCAAATTCATGCCGCAAAGGTAAAGAATTCTTAATTCGACATGAAGCGGGGTGTTACATTACTGTGCCAGCTGATAATCGCGGACAAACCTGTTTGGATAATTTAACTCAGCCGCCAGCTCATTGAAAACTTGCCCTCAAATCTCAAAATGTTTAAATTTGTCAGGGAGCAAATCAAATAATGTCGTGGTAATCTTGACGAAAAAGCAGGTTGGTGATTCAGTGTTGACGGAGTATCTGTCCAAAAAACAGGAATTTCAACAAAAGCTGGCCAACCTCGAACAGAAGTACCAAACCGATTTGCAAGCGTTTGAAACTCAACTAGCAACTTCCTCTATTGAAAATTTCGAGGCCTGGGACGATCTGATTGAATGGAAAGCGTACAATCAGTTTCTGTCGGAAGTAGAAACTCAAATTAGCGATATCAGGAATGGTGATTTTCAAATGGCTGAATGATAGTGACGAACTGATTAAAACCTACACAATCCACGATTTACGTGAGTCATTTGAAAAACGATACATAAAAATAGAAGTCCATTTTAAAGACTCTTCTACGTTATTTATCAAGGAGTTCACAGACATAGACCATAAAAAATATTCCTATCATTGGCAGAATGACTGTGGTGAATTGATAGCCCGCTGGGACAACGCTCCCCATTTTCCCAAGCTTCCTAACTTTCCTCATCACAAGCATTTGGCAGATTTTTCGGTAGAGCCCAGTTACAACATATCGATCGAGGATGTAATACAATACATTCGCGATCGCATTGATAGCCACTAGCTATTCACCATAAAAAACGCCGTCCGCGGAAACCTGTCAAACAACTCATCTTTCAACTCCTTACTGATAGGCAATTCGCCTACGGCGGCAGCCATGCATTGAAGCCAGGCTACGGCATCGTCTTCGGTAATGGTATGCGGCATGTGTCGTGCGCGCATCATCGGGTGCCCGTAAACATCCGAATACAACTGCGGGCCTCCGAGGAATTGGGTGAGAAAAAGGCGCTGCTTTTCTTTGATCAGGTCCTTATCGCTCTTGAAAAGTCTGGAAATGAGCTCGTGCTCAAATACCAGGTCGTAAAATTTATCGGTGAGCTGTTTCAAGGCGTTATCGCCGCCAATGCGCTCGTATAATGTCAGATTTTCCATAGGTTGATCGGCCGGGATTCATGGCTTACCGGCAGTACAACCCCTAATGCACCAAATCAGGTTCCCGGCGGCGATATGACAGATATCAGTTCTCGAACCGCATGTGTTTGACCGACTCTCCTGAACGTGCCAGTTCTGTGAGCGCCTCAATACCGATATCGAGGTGTTGCTTTACATAACTGGACGTCACTTTTTTATCGCTTTCCTCGGTTTTGACACCCTCCGGCACCAATGGATTATCCGATACCAGCAGCAATGCGCCATGCGGAATGGAATTGGCAAAACCAACGATAAAAATTGTCGCTGTTTCCATGTCGATCGCCATCGCACGCACCTCTCTCAGGTACTCCTTGAAACTGTCGTCATGCTCCCAGATCCTGCGGTTGGTCGTATAAACGGTGCCCGTCCAGTAGTCCAGCTTATGCTTTTTGATACTGGCTGAAACGGTACTTTGCAAGCGGAACGAAGGCAATGCCGGGATTTCGGGCGGCATATAGTCGTCGCTGGTACCTTCTCCGCGGATAGCCGCGATGGGCAGGATCAGGTCGCCCACCTGCGTCTTTTTTAGCCCGCCGCATTTGCCCAGGAACAATACGGCTTTCGGGTCGATAGCTGACAGCAGGTCCATGACCGTCGCAGCCATCGGACTTCCCATACCAAAATTAATAATGGTAATATCCTTCGCGGTGGCGGTTTGCATTGCCCGGCCCTGACCTTTGACCTCGACTCCGAATTTCTCCGCGAACATGCTTACATAATTCCCGAAATTGGTGAGCAGAATATAGCTTCCAAATTCCTCCACCGGCGTGCCCGTATAGCGCGGAAGCCAGTTTTCGACGATCTGTTCCTTAGTGGTCATGAATTCCGCTGGTTTGTTGGTGAGGTATCCGGTGATGATTATCTTCGTTTTATGGAATCATTGAACCTTCCCGGATTTGCCCACAAAGTTAAGCAGGTAAACGGGAAACCGCATATTTTCGACATTATACGCAGGAAATTCGTCACGCTGACACCGGAAGAATGGGTACGCCAGCATTTCATCCATTTGCTGATCACGCATTACGGTTATCCCAAATCCCTTTTTGCCATCGAGACCGGCCTTCAATACAATACGCTGGCCAAACGTACCGATATCATGGTACTTTCAAACAACGCACTGCCGTTCCTGCTCGTCGAATGCAAGGCACCGTTTGTGAATGTTACCGATGCCACATTTGCACAGATCAGCCGCTATAACTTCACCTTGCAACCTCAATACCTGGCTGTTACAAACGGAATCAGTCACTATTGCTTCCAGGCTGTCAACGGCCGGATCCACTTTATAGACGATTTCCCTCAATACCGCGACTTCAACAGCTGACAAAAAAAGAACCCGCCCAAAACGGACAGGTCCTTTCCACATTCAGGTCATACAAAGCAGACGGTTGATACCAGGCAACCGCCTGCGGGTAATTATTTCGCAGCAACCAGTTTCACGTCGATTGAAAAATCGTCATTGATCATTTTGTCGCCAAGATTATCGAAGAATGATTTCGAGTTGTATTTGATGTCATATTTAGAACGGTCAACAACCAGTTTACCAGTCGCTTCTGCACCGGCAGCGGTAGTTTTAATAGTTACCGGGAAAGTTACCGGCTTGGTGATGCCCTTGATAGTCAAGTCACCTGTTACATCGTAAACGCCTGTTGCTTTTGGGGTAGCCTTCGTCACGACGAAAGTAGCAGTCGGGTGTTTTTCCACACCAAAGAAATCATCCGATTTCAGGTGGCCGATCAGTTTGCCATTGTATTCTTTGTCGGTAAGGTCCGTACAAGTGATACTGTTCAGATCAGCAACGAATTTACCGCCTGTCAGTTTTGCACCGTCCAGCGTGATTGTTCCTTCCTTCAATGTGATTTTGCCGGTGTGCTCGCCAGTTACTTTCTTACCCAGCCAGGTCAACTCGCTTTTAGAGGTATTAACCTTCAGATTACTGGCTTTCTTTCCATTGTCAGCTGAAACAGAAGAAGATACAAACAAAGCTACGGCAAGAGATGCAACAAAAAATTTAACGGATTTCATTGTAGTTTTCATTTAAATTGAATTGATTATTGATTGTGTTAATTGTGTTTTAAAGTTTAATGTTCAGCCTCCCGCAACTTGTCGAGCAAAGCGCTGATCTGATCTGCCTCTTCCGGAGTAATAATGTTGAAGCGGTTCTCCCATTCTTCGATAATCGGGTCAAGCACTTTCAGCAGAGCAAGCCCTTCTTCCGTGATCACAACATCCACCGCTCTCCTGTCGCTCGGACAGGACGTCCGCTTAGCCAGGTTTTTAGCCAGCAGCTTGTCAACCAGCCGTGACGTGTTCGAGTTTTTGTCCAACATCCGCTCGGTAATGTCGCTTACCTTAATCGCATTGGACTGCTGTCCCCTCAGAATCCTCAGGACATTATATTGCTGTGAAGTCAGGTCATGCTCCTTGAAAAATTCAAGCTGCTTAGATTCGAGCCAGTTGGTGGTATAAACCAGGTTCAATGCCAACCTTTGGTACGGGCTCCGAAATTTTTTTTGCTTTATATCAGTTTCAATAGACATAGCCAGATACGTTCAATGTAAATAATTATGTATATACATTTAATGTAGAAACATCTATTGTTGAAAGAATAGTTCAACGCGGCGAAGAATATTTTCAGAACTTTCCCTTTTTCTTTCCGATAAAAACACAATACACTGGTTTTCAGTAACAAATAAAATATGGTCCATTTATCCAAGCCGCTCATCCTAGCCTCCAACTCTCCCAGAAGAAAACAGTTATTGCAGGATGCCGGCTTCGAATTCACCGTCACCGTACTACCTACCGACGAAAATTACCCGCCGGATCTGCCCGCCGAAGCGGTTGCAGCACACATTTCAGGAGAGAAAGCAGCGCGTTTTCAGGGGTTGTATCCCGGCACGCTGGTGCTTTCGGCCGACACCGTGGTCATCGCGGATCACCACATTCTTGCCAAACCTTCCGACCATGAAGATGCCTTCCGAATGCTGAAAATGCTTTCGGGGCGGCACCACACCGTCGTCACGGCTGTAAGCCTTTTATCGGACGGCACTATTCAAACCGTGTCCGACGCCGCGGAAGTTTACTTCCGGGAATTGGCAGATTGGGAAATCAACTATTATATTGAGCAGTACAAACCCTTTGACAAAGCCGGTTCCTACGGCATCCAGGAATGGATCGGGATGGTAGGGATCGAAAAAATAGAGGGTTCATTCTACACGATCATGGGCTTACCCGTCCAGGTGGTGTACCAATTACTGAAACCGCATTTCCGCTAGACGTTCCCTTATGATCGCAGACAAGTCAGTACATATTCCCGGCATTTGTTATGAAATATTTGTGCGATCATTCTGCGATTCGAATGGCGACGGGATTGGGGACCTCAATGGGATTACGTCCAAACTCGATTATCTGGCCGGCCTTGGGATAGAGGCCATCTGGCTCACGCCCGTGCACCCCTCACCGAGTTATCACAAATACGACGTAACCGACTTTTACGCCGTGGATCCCGAGTATGGGACGATAGATGACTTTAAGAACCTGCTCGCTCAGGCACACGAGCGCGGGATAGTCATTTACCTGGATCTGATTGTCAATCACACCAGCACCTTGCACCCCTGGTTTGAAGAGGCCCGCAAAAGTCACGACAATCCCTACCGGCACTTCTACTGGTGGATGACCGAAGCTCAGATCGACGAACTCGGCATCTCGGAGCGTCAAACTTCGGATGATTCCCAGATCGTTTGCCCCTGGCACGAGAACCCCGGCGACGACGAGAAATACTACGGACTTTTCTACAAGGGAATGCCTGATCTCAACTATCATTCGGAAGAGTTACGGGAAGAAATTGCCAAAATTGTTCGGTTCTGGCTCAACGATGTGGGCGTGGATGGGTTCCGCCTCGACGCCGCCAGGCATATTTATCCGACTTGGGAAAAGGAAATGAATGTGAGTTTCTGGGAATTTTTCTCGGGAGTAGTGAATGAATCCAAACCGGGTGCATTTACCGTGGCCGAAGTATGGGCAGAAACCGAAGAGGTCGCGCCCTATTTCCGGCATCTCAATGCGACATTCCACTTCGACCTCAGCTTTGCATTGCAGCGGATCCTCATCGGAGAAAAAAACGAAGGCCTCATTCCGAAGCTTGTTGCCAGTTTTGTATTGTTTCAAAAGTACAATCCGCTTTTTGTGGATGCCATTATGCTCACGAACCACGACCAGGAACGAATTGGGAGCGTGGTGTCGGGCAACATCGGGAAGATCAAGCTTGCGGCAAGTATTCTGCTGACCCTCCCCGGCCAGCCCTACATTTATTACGGCGAAGAAATCGGGATGCTCGGCAGCAAACCCGACCCATATATCCGGGAACCATTCCTCTGGTCCGGACAGGAAAACGACCCGCAACGCGCGAGCTGGATTCAGCCCGAATTTACGACGCTTAAAACCCTGGAACCGCTTTCAGCCCAATTGAATGATCCGGGATCTGTTTACAATCATTACAAAACACTCATCGCTCTCCGGAAAAGCGAACCGGCCCTGAGCCAGGTCCTGGCTCCTAACCTTCTCCCGCTGGACCTCGGCAGCGACGAGCTCCTCGCTTACATGCGTCCGCATGCGGAGCGGTCGCTGCTGATCATTCATAACCTCGCGACATCAACCAGCCCGATAGCATTACCCTCAGACAAAGCCGGCTTTAAGCAGGTCGTTTTTTCAACTGACTCCGCCCACCGGCATGAGCTGGAAAACCAGACCCTTGCTCCCTACACGACGCTGATCCTCGCGGCACCTGTCAATACCGTTGATAAGTAGGGAATCAGGTAGCCGGTTCTTTTGGTTTAAAATCTCTGTCGGTTCTTCAATGCTCCGTTTATGAAAACTGGAATCATTCCGTTTTGCCTGATTGTCATACTGACCTGTTCTGCCATGGCCCAAAAGTCCTATCCCACAATGGGGAAGATCATTTACGAGGATCCATCTTTCGAAAAACTGCTGCCCAAAGATTCCCGAATCGAAGTACTCGCCTCGGGGTTCGAATGGTCGGAAGGACCTGTCTGGGTGAAGGAAGGTGGCTATCTGCTCTTTTCCGATGTACCTAAGAACAAGATCTACAAATGGGACGAAAAGGAAGGGCTGTCGGTCTTTCTGGAACCATCGGGCTACACAGGACGCGGCGTTTACAGCGATGAGCCCGGAAGCAACGGCCTGATCATTGACAACAAAGGCCGCCTGGTTTCATGTGAACACGGAGATCGCCGCATTGCTGCAATGCCGATGCAGGTGGGCGGCAAGGTGACCCTGGCTGATCACTTCGAAGGCAAGCGCTTCAACAGTCCCAACGACGTGGTGCAGCACAGCAACGGCGACTATTACTTTACCGACCCGCCTTATGGTATGGCTAAAAAACATGAAGACCCCACCCGCGAAATCCCGCAATTCGGCGTTTACCGCATTGAAAAGAATGGAAAAGTCACCATGCAGGTGAGCGACCTCAGCCGCCCTAACGGTCTGGCTTTTTCACCCGATGGCAAAACCTTATACGTGGCGCAGTCCGACCCTGAAAAGGCGATATGGATGGCTTACCCGATCGATGCGAACGGTAATGCCGGAAAGGGTAAACTGATCTATGACGCTACCGCGATGGGCAAAGGCGGACTGCCAGGCTTACCCGACGGACTTAAAATCGATAAAGATGGCAATCTGTGGTCATCAGGGCCAGGTGGTATGATCATCCTCAGCCCTGCCGGCAAGCTGTTGGGACGGATCGAAATGGGTGAACTTACTTCCAACTGCGCCTGGGGCAACGACGGTTCCACGCTGTACATGACCGTCGATGGCTATGTGTGCAGGGTGAAGACCAACACCAAAGGAGCAGGCTGGTAACACTACTTTTTCCGTTACTTCCTGACCGACCGAAGCGTATTTTCAACATCTTTTTTCACCGTTACCCAGTCGGCTTTCCCATTCCGGTAAATATTCGTGTACGCTTTATAGAGGACAAGCCTGTCGTCACTGATCTTATCCAGCTCCATCGACATGACCTGGCGGGCCGAAGGTTTCGCGTTCCGGTAATCCGTCAGGAGGTTGTTGTACCGGTTGTCGAGTATATCTAGCTCATATAGTACCACTTCGCCCAGCTTGTCCATTTCGGCGTACTGGTTCAGTAATCGCTGGTTGTAATCAGCATTCCCATTAGCAACAGGGACGGCATTATTGCCTGCATTACCGTCCGCTACCCGGTCATAATCCTTTTTATAACCGACATCACCGGATTGGGAGCCCCTGTCCGTATCCGTGGTGCGTGCAGAGCGGTCAGATGCGGGCGTCGCTGTCGAGGTACCGTGGCGCTGGTCGTACCGGCGTTGCAATGTCGCCGAGCAGGAGGTACCGAAGGCTACCAATGCAGCCATCGCACCCCAGATATAAAGTTTGTTCACTATGGATCCCGTTAGAAGTTATGCCTCAGGCCGATGCTGAGCGTGGGATTAAAGTAAAAGAATTTGGGGATAAATTCAAGATATCCACCTCCCTCGACAAAAAATGAGGCCGGTTTTTGGGCAAAGAAGAATTCCAGGCCGGCAGTTGCCGACGGGCCCGTCGAAATATTGGTGGTATAAACAGATTTCACATTCCGATCGGGATAGTAGCGACGGGAGTTGACCTGGACACCCGGGCCGGCGTAGGCGATCATGCGCCCGTTGAACAAAGGCGCATACCACAGATAGGTTACATTGAACATGACGCCCAACCCGCCCAGGTCGTCATTGCTGACCTTGTAATTATCCTTTCCTTTGAACATCCCCAGGTAGGTACCAAAACTCACGTCAAGCGCATTTCTGTCACCATATTTCCTCAAACTGACGGCGATCGGCTCACCTGCCTCAAAACCCACCGCCCATTTCTGCGCCTGCCCCAGCGAAAAAAAGGCGGATAGCAACAAGGGCAACAACACACACAACTTCTTCATAATGATACCGATTGGGGTTACATGAAAATTCCCGGAAGCGCATGACCGGAAACAGCTTTACCATCGGGTTACAAAAACAGTACCATATCACCCCGTTTGAGTCGGAAATCCATTCACTCAAAATCGGAGAGCGGTTTTGTTTCCAGATCATTTTCTTTCTAATATTGGGGCCTCATTCGAGTAAACGCCTTTCTAACTAACTATCACACCAGTGGCCCAACCAAAGCAAAGCAAGATTTTCAATCCCAAAGATATTATAGCCTATTTTCTTGTTGCGGGTACCGGTGCATTGATCCAGTTAGTTTCCAGCAGTCTTATTCAGGATTGGTTCAACATCTCCTGGAGCGAATCCATCGTCCCTTCCTACCTTGTCGGTTTTGTGTGGGGCTTTACATTGACGAAGCTTTTTGCCTTCGACGCACGGCGCAGCAATCAGACCCGCCGCGAAATGGTCAAGTTCCTGATGGTGTCGATGGTCTCCCTCTTTATCACCTGGGCATTCACCATCGGTTCGTCTAAATTGCTGATCGACTATATGGGAATGGAAATGTATAAAGTAAGGTTTCCCTTTGCCAAAAAGGAAGTCAATGTGACCGAAATGGTGTGCTACGTGATCGGAATGTGTTTCAGCTTTATCAGCAATTACATTCTGCACAAAACCTTCACTTTCAAAAGCACCGGTTTTTACAACCGCCTGAAAGTGCTGATCCGCTGATTCTTACAGCCGTTCCACGATAATTGCGGATGCTCCTCCCCCACCATTGCAAATGGCGGCAAGACCATATCGCCCTTGATTCTTTTCCAGCACCGACAGCAATGTGGTGATAATGCGCGCTCCGGACGCACCCAATGGATGCCCCAGCGAAACAGCTCCTCCCAGTACATTCACCTTTTCCGGATCCAGTTTCAATGCATGGATGTAGGCAAGTGCGACTACTGCAAAAGCCTCATTTACTTCGAAATAGTCGATATCGGAAAGTGACAGTCCCGCTTTTTTCAAAACCTTTTCCGCAGCCAGAACGGGCGTCGTGGTAAACCAGGCCGGCTCCTGCTCGGCATCGGCGTAGGCGACAATGCGCGCCACTGGTTTCAGATTGCCCGCTTGGACGGTAGCCCCGCCGACGAGTACCAATGCAGCGGCACCGTCGTTGATCGTCGACGCATTCGCTGCGGTCACTGTTCCGTCTTTTGAGAATACGGGTTTCAACAATGGGATTTTTTCGAACTTGACCCGTTTGTACTCCTCATCCTCAATAATCGTAGTAATTTCGCCGCCTTTGCCGGCAATCTCCACAGGCACAATCTCCCCCGCGAAATAACCATTTCCGGTAGCCTCGGCGCTACGTTGATAGGACCTGATCGCATAAGCGTCCTGCTCTTCCCGAGAGATATTGTATTTCAAAGCGGTCTGATCGCCGCAAACACCCATGCCTATCTGATCATAAACGTCGGTCAGGCCATCTTTCAGTAGCCCGTCGATCACCTCGCCATGCCCATATCCGTAGCCATTTCTTGCCTTCGGCAGGTAGTACGGGACTTGTGACATATTTTCCATTCCGCCGGCTACTACGATCTCCGCATCGCCCAGTTGAATGGATTGCGCCCCAAAGACAACCGCTTTCATGCCGGAAGCACAGACCTTGTTGACCGTAGTGCAAATTACCGAAGGAGGTAACCCGGCATACACCGCCGCCTGTCGGGCAGGAGCCTGCCCCAGATTGGCGGATAAGACATTGCCCATCAGCACTTCATCGACAGCCGCAGGCTCAACGCCGGATTTGAAAATAGCACCCTGAATGGCGGTTGCCCCCAATTTCGGAGCTGAAACAGAAGAAAGTGTCCCGCCAAAACTACCGATAGGAGTCCGGGCGGCGGATAAAATGAATACTTCGTTCATGGGTTGATGAATGATTGAATGATTGAATGACCGAATAATTGAACGAGCCGCAGGATTGTGAATGATTAGTAGCACGGTCGCCGGAGCGATGAGCAAACATTTGGTAAACTCAAACCTTCCGACCGGACAATATAAACATAATCTTATCGACCGACAGTAAGTTTCCACTCCAAGGCGAATTCTCCATACCCCGCCTGCTCATTCAACAGATTATCACTCACGCATTCAATCATTCAATCATTCAGTCATTCAAAATTCTCACAGCTCCGCCGAACTCTCCGGCAGGTGATCGTATTCCCCTTTCCAGGCGTAGTTGCCGAAAATGACAAGTCCGGTACAAATGGGAATGAATATCAGGATGATGATCGCCCACTGGAGCGTGGTGTTGGTGCGGGCGATGCCTTCTGCCGCTTCTCCGATCTTGTCGACGGCCTGCATGAAGAGGAAAATAATGATTGCAGGTCCCAGCAACATCCACACAAGACCCAGCATTTTTTTTAATGCACTCATTTTATATTAATTATTTAAATGACAAATTCTTTTGAAATACTCAGTCCATTACATTGTCGTCGCGGCGGTTGTCGATATAGACGGCTCCGATCACAAATGACAATGCCGCAATGCCAATCGGGTACCACAGCCCCGAAAGCGGCGTAGACCCCTGGAATGAGGCAATGAGCGTCGCAATGAAAGGTACCAGCCCTCCGAACACCCCGTTCCCGATATGGTAGGGCAACGACATGGAGGTATAGCGGATCTGGGTTGGAAAGAGCTCCACCAGGAACGCTGCAATAGGCCCATACACCATCGTAACCAATACTACCTGGAAGAATACCAGCAGGATCACCATGATATACGATTGACTCGAAAGCGTTACGTCCTTAATCACCATTTCGGGCTCAGGTACCGTTGCCAGCACATCTTCCGGAATAACCTCCACTTTCGACTCCTTGAAAGTCATCCCGTTGGTCAGCGTTTTGGTAACTGTTGTGGTGATCAGCGAGTCAAGTTTATCTTTAACGAGCCCGCGCTCCACCGTCGGCGCAGACTCGTTCAGCAGCATGGTCTTTTGCATTTCCCTGACATTGGTAACATCCAGAAAATACTGGTAAATGGGCCTGTAACAGACAACCCCCAGCAGCATACCGGTAAGCATAATCCATTTGCGCCCCACCTTATCGCTCCACGACCCAAAAATGACGAAGAATGGCGTCGCAAACACGATTGCCCACAGGAGAATGTATCGCGACTCGTTGAAATCCAGTTTACAGGTGTTTTCGAGGAACGACTGCGCATAGAACTGCCCGGTGTACCATACGACCCCCTGCCCCATCGTAGCACCGAACAATGCGACCAGTACCATTTTAAAGTTTGCCTTTTTCTGAAAGCTCTCTTTCAACGGGTTGGCCGATATCTTGCCTTCCGCTTTGAGTTTGGAAAATACCGGCGACTCGTGCATTTTCATCCGGATGTAAATCGACACCACCACCAGCAGGATCGATACCAGGAATGGGATACGCCAGCCCCAGTCGGCGAATGCTTTCGCACCCAGCAGATTTTTCGTCAGAACGATCACGCCGAGCGAAAGGAACAGGCCCAACGTAGCCGTGGTCTGGATCCAGCTGGTGAAAAAACCCCGCCTGCCTACGGGTGCGTGCTCGGCTACGTACGTGGCTGCGCCCCCGTATTCACCTCCGAGCGCGAGGCCCTGCACCAGGCGCAGGATCAGGACCAGGATCGGCGCCGCATAGCCGATGCTGGAATAGGAAGGAATCAGTCCGATCAGGAAAGTAGAACCGCCCATGAGCACGAGCGTCAGCAAAAACGTGTATTTCCGGCCGATCAGATCGCCCAGGCGACCGAAAACCAATGCCCCGAAAGGCCGCACAATGAACCCGGCTGCAAATATTGCCAGGGTGTTGATCAATGCCGATGCACCGGCGTCGCTGGGAAAAAGCTGCTGGCCAATAATGACCGCCAGGCTCCCGAAAATGTAGAAATCATACCACTCGATTAAAGTACCTAAAGAAGATGCAGCAATTACCTGCGTAATGCTTTGTGTAACATTTGGTTGATTGGAACGCATGGGTTTAGGAAAGGTGAGGAATTAAACAATTTAGCTGAATAAGTCACAATCCGCTTTGCATTACTCATAGGCTAGCAACAAAAAGCCCCCGCAGAGCATTTCTGGGGGGCCTGTCGGCTATATCAAACAGATTATCAAAAATCGTCGTCGTCGTCTTCGAAATCGTCGAGCCTTCTCAGCAATTCATCTCCATCCTCGATCACCACCTCGCGGTCATCTATATCTTCATCATACTCGTCGATTACTTTCTCGTCATCGATCCGATCATCGTCTTCCTCCTCATCCTCGTCATCATCTCCGTACGGATCTTGCGCTACCGGACGGGTGTTTTTCGTGCTCCCTTGGTAGTCAGGGAAAACAGCTGGTTCTAAAATTGCCTCGCTGATGTCAGCAAAGGCCAGTTCTCCACTTTCGCGTATCATGACGGTTTCTTTGTTAAAAGGTTCAATTTTAAACGTACGACCCAAAATTATTAAATTACTACTCCAACGGTTATTCTTTCCTGTCGAAAGATTTCATGAATAATTGACACTACAAAAATAATGATTTGGTAAAATGTAAAAACCTCTTGAAATTGCCGGAGAGAAAAAAAATCGGCAGAATATCTGTCGGAATGCCTTTCCGGCAGGCTACACAATGGCACATCTGACTGCAAATGAACACACTTGGTAACATCTGAAGCATTTTCCCAATCCTAACCCTTTTTGATGAATGTTTAAAAAATTTGTTCTCGTGGGGCTGCTTGCATGCAGTTTCATGAACCGGGGACGCGCTGCCAGCCCCGTTCCCGACTCTTCGCTGACGGTCCGGAAGACCACCGACTTCAAGGTAAATGGCGAAGGCACCGCCTCTAACTGGTCCGCCGCGCAGTGGTTCAGCATCACCGTTCAGAAGGGCCCCAATCAGCCGGCACCCGGCAAGCAATTCCCGACGCGCGTCAAGGTGATGTACTCCGACAAAGGCATGTATTTCCTTTTCGACTGCACCGACCAGAAACTCACGTCAACCATCCTGGAAGACTTCGGCGCATTGTTCAAGGAGGACGTCGTGGAAGTATTCCTTTGGCCCGACACATCGGTCCCCATTTACCTGGAATACGAGCTTTCCCCGCTCAATTACGAACTCGCTATCCTCGTCCCCAACATCAAAGGAAGGGCGCAGGGATGGAAACCCTGGCATTACACCGAACGCAACATGGTGCAGCACGCCACCAGTGCGCAGGGCGGCCAGAAAAAGAGCATGGCTTCGGTCGAAGGCTGGAAAGCGGAGTTTTTTATCCCGTTCGCATTGATGAACCCGATTGCCAATACGGCACCCAAGTCCGGGGAAAAATGGCGGGGAAACTTCTACCGCATCGATTACGACGGTGAACCTACCTATTACTCCTGGCAGAAAACCGGTGGCAGCTTTCACGAATTCAACAAGTTCGGCACACTCGTATTCGAATAGGGCCGATCAGGCGGCACCTACGGAGCCTGAAATGATATCGTAAACAGGATGTGCCTCCGGGGCGAAACGACAGGTCCGGAGGAACCACCCGGTTTATAGCAAAACGCTAACATATCCAATGCGAAACTTCGTCAGGAGTTACCTGAAACACGTACTTTAACATTAACAACATTATTATCAATCATTAATCATGAAACGAACCATTCTTTCATTCATCTTTTTATTGGCTGCGATGACGACATTTGCACAAAAATCGAAGAAGGAAATACTGTACCTGGGTACCTATACGCAAAAGGGTGAAGGCATTTATGTATACGAATTCGACCGCAGCAACTATTCCTTCAAAGAATTGCAGGTGCTGACGAGCAAGACCAGCCCATCGTTCCTCGAATTCCATCCCAACAAAAAGTATCTCTACGCTGCCAATGAAGGCAACAGCACCGTATCGGCATTCGCCATCGACCAGGCTACCGGTAAGCTGACCGCATTGAACAGCCAGCCTGCGCAGGGTCGCGGCCCCTGCCACGTCAGCGTGGACCCGAAAGGGAGATTCATTTACCTCTCCAACTACGGCAGCGGCGACCTCGCGGTGTACAAACTTAACCAGGACGGCAGTATCGGCGCATTGGCGGATACGATCCAGGACAAGGGTGCCGCAGACCAGAAACCGCACATGCACTCCATTATCCCATCTGCCGACGGCAAGTACATTTATGCGTCGGACCTGGGTATCGACAAGATCATGGTATACGCGGTAGATCCTAAAACAGGTAAACTAACCCCGGGAGCGGTACCTTATGCGGAGGTGAAAGCCGGCGACGGCCCTCGCCATTTCGCTATCCATCCCAATGGAAACTTCGGCTACTCGGCGGGTGAGCTGGCGTCGGTCGTGAATTCCTTCCAGATCGTGAAAGGTTCCGGAGCGCTGGTACCCATGGAGCGGATCACTATGCTGCCATCCTCCTTCACGGGTAAAAGCTACGCTGCGGACATCCATTTTTCGCCCGACGGCAAGTTTCTGTATGCGTCCAACCGCGGGCACGAAAGCCTCGCCATTTACGGTGTGGATGCCAAAACCGGCAAGCTGACCGTAGCCGGCCACGCCGACACCCACGGCAAGCATCCGAGGAACTTTCTGATCGATGCCAAAGGCGAGTTCGCGATCGTCACCAACCGCGACAACGACAATGCCGTGTTCTTCAAACGTGATGCCGCTACCGGCCAATTGACTTATACCGGGAAAGAGATCAGCGTACCGACACCCGTGTGTGTGAAACAGCTGTTTCTGAACTAATTGCAAGACAACTTCCCTCGCTGGATAAAATGGGCGCCAGTTGCTGAAATGACGATATGGAATATTATTTTCGGCGATTGGCGCTTATTTCCAGCAACTTTTTTAATTTTAGAAATCATAAAGCTATTCTTCGTTACTATTTAGGATATACCAAAGAAAATATTACTATTTTAATTTTCTGCGCGAGAATTGACTACTCTTGAAAGTAAAATATTAATATTGCCGATCACTCCGGGCGCTCGATAAGATCACTACATATAGTTTTTGAATTACCTGATACCTAATTAGCCACCGCAGTATGATGAACGGCCAGGACGATTTGCTTCTCATTTCCCTGATCAAACAAGGAGATAACCGGGCTCTGGATTGCCTTTTCAGAAAATACTATTACTCGCTATGCCGCTTTGCAACGTACCTGAATAACCGCAAAGACCTCGCCGAAGAGATCGTAGCCGATGTTTTTTTCAGGATCTGGGAGAAACGCGAGAGCCTGACGGTTGAGAAAAATGTCCGGTCGTACCTTTTCACTGCAACCCGGCACACCTGCTTTAACTATATGAAGCAGGAAAAACACGTCATGGAGGAGCTCAGTGATGATATCGTTGGGGAAACACCCGGCCCGGACGACGAGCTGATGTACCACGAGCTCGAAACCCGCATTACTGACCTCATCAATTATCTTCCCCAAAAAAGAAAGGCGATCTTTCAACTGAACCGCTTTGAAGGTTTCACCTACAACGAAATCGCCGAAATCCTCTCGCTTTCCTCCAAAACAGTAGAAAATCAAATGGGTAAAGCCATTAAGCAACTGAAACTTCTGCAAAAAACTTATCAGATTTAAAAAAAATTCTGGAAGGATGGGGGTATCCCCATTTTTTATTTGTCCTAACATTAGAAAGCTCTGAACTTGATGTCTGATCACACACCATGGCCCCTTATCGCCAAGTATTTGGCTGGCGAATGCAGCCCGGAAGAAAAACTGGCGATGGAATGGTGGCTTGAAGAATACGATAACATGCTGCTGTTCCGACAGATAGAAGCGGCATGGAAGCAGGAAAAAGAACCGGAAAACGATCCGGTATTGAATGTGGAAGGCGGCTTGTCGAGGCTGCATGGACTGATTGCCGGCCAGGAAGGAGCAGCGGAGGATGAAGCACCGGCCAGGTTCCGGTATTTCAAAATCACTTCCTGGATGGCCGCTGCCAGCGTAGTCCTGCTGATCGGGTTAGGGTACTTTCTGGTGAACTGGAAACATGGCGAACGAAAAGTACCTGGCATAGCCCTGGAAACCAGAGCCAGCAGCGACCACGGAGTCGTAAACGTTACTTTACCCGACGGATCGCATGTATGGCTCAACAAAAACAGCAAAATACAGTACCCCAAAGCGTTTGAAGGCGATCAAAGGCAGGTTTATCTGGAAGGGGAAGCATTTTTCGACGTAGTCCCCGACCCGGAAAAGCCGTTTATCGTGAAGAGTAACAAGTTGTCGACACGGGTGCTCGGAACGTCATTCGATGTAAGGGCCTACAAAGGCGAAGAAACAGCCTCCGTATCGGTTGCGACCGGAAAAGTGGAGGTAAGTAAGGAAATTGACAAGGGCGACCCCATCCGGATCACACAGCTGACACCCCAACAGGAGCTGGTGATCAACACAGAAAAAGACGAAACGTATATCGACATCGTTAGCACGTACGATATCGGGGCGTGGCGCAAAGACCAGCTGGTTTTCCGGAACAATACCTATCGGGAAGTAGTAGCCCGGCTGGAAGAACATTACGAGGTCAGGATCGAAATGCCGGGTAACGAGCTGAACAATTGCCGTGTGATGGCAAGTTTCAATGAAGGTGCCACACTTAGGGATGTACTCAAACTGTTAAGTATTTCAAATGCTTTCAAATACAAAGTCGATGGAGACCAGGTAACCATCCGGGGCGGGGTTTGCAGATAGTATATAAACCAGAATGTACTGAAAGGCCATTGCGTGTAAAGCCACTATTTACCGAACAGAATTCCTATATCCAGTTTAATATAATCCCTCAATTCAATTTAACCTTTTCTACCCAATCGTATGAGCAAATTGTTACCAGTACAACCGCCATTTGCCGCAAACCGGCATTGGAAACTACTCGTGCTGATGGTCATGATCCTGAGTATCATCAGGCCGGCCTTCGCGATGAACCCGGGCTCCGTCCAGAGCATCGAGGAAGTAAAAATCTCCCTTTACCTGAAAGATGCCACGTTACAGAAAGCATTTCTGACCATTGAGAAGAAAAGCGACTTCAAATTCGTCACCAGCATCGAGCGCATCGACAAGAAAAAACGCATATCCATCGCACTGGAAAACAAGACTGTAAAGGAAGCGCTGGAAACCATCCTGGAAGGGACCGGATTGGGCTATACCCAGATCAACAACAATATCGTCATCAACAACAAGCCGATATCCAAAGTAAGCATGGAGTCCCCCGCAGCAGCGCCGGTTTCCAAAACACTTGCCAGGGAGGTGACCGGTACCGTTAAGGACGCCAAGGGCGCTGGTATTCCGGGTACCAACGTTTTGGTAAAAGGAACCACATTGGGAACCACCACCGATATCAATGGTAAGTTCTCCGTCAATGTGGCGGACGATAATGCCATCCTCATCTTCTCATCGATCGGCTACACCAGCCAGGAAATCACCGTCGGCAACCGCTCGGTGATCGACCTGGTGCTGCTCGACGATGTGAAACAGCTCGGTGAAGTGATCGTCACGGCCTTAGGTATCGAAAAAGATGCCAAAAGCATGACCTACGCGCAGCAGAACGTAGGCGGCGAAGAGCTTACGCGCGTGAAAGACCCCAACATGGTCAACTCGCTGGCCGGTAAGGCTGCCGGGGTTGTGATCACCAAAGGCACCGGCGGTCCCGGCTCATCCTCGAAAGTGCTTTTGCGGGGAAACAAATCCATTACGGGTAACAACCAGCCACTGTACGTGATCGACGGTATCCCGATGAACAATGCGAACGGTTCGCAGGGCAGTACATTGTTTGACACCAGGGACGCAGGTGACGCGATCTCCAACCTCAACCCGGAAGATATCGAGAACATATCGATCCTGAAAGGAGCTTCTGCCGCAGCGCTGTACGGAAGTCAGGCGGCAAACGGTGTTATCCTCGTTACCACTAAAAAAGGACGCAAAGGGTTTGCTTCGATCAACTTCTCTTCGACTGCTAACTTCGAAAACCCCATCGCATTGCCACAGGTACAGACTTCCTATGGCCAGGGTTACGGCGGCGTCGCCAACACGGCGGTAAACGATAGCTGGGGCCCCAAAATCACCAACGGCAGCGACAGGCATTTGAAAGACTTTTTCAATACAGGCAAAACCTTCGTCAACAGCCTTTCCATCACCAACGGAAATGATGTCGGCCAGTTCTATGTGTCCTATGCCAATACGAAGGCTAACGGGATCGTTCCTGAGAATGATTACAACCGCCACAATGTAAACCTTCGCGGCACGACCCAGCTGTTCCGCAACAAGCTCTCGCTGGACGGATCGGTGAACTACATCGAACAAAAAGTTTACAACCGCCCGCAATCCGGCTTCTATTACAGCCCGATGTTCAGCCTTTACCTGTTCCCTACCGGCGATGATTTTTCCAAATACAGCGGAAACAATTTCGAGAAATGGGACCCTTCCCGCCTGATGAACGTCCAGAACTGGCCTTACATTAAAAACGAGGCGAGCTCCAATCAGAACCCCTACTGGTTGTCGAAACGCAACCAGACCGACCAGTTCCGCAACCGGACGATCTACTCATTCGCTGCCAAATGGACCATTACCGACTGGCTGAACCTGCAAGGCCGTACGACCTATGACAAAGTTCAGGACATTTATGAACTTCGCCAGTACGCATCCTCCGACGCCACCCTGGTGGGCAGTAACGGTGGTTACAGAAAGAACCTCACCAACACGGACCAGTTGTACTCCGACGTTTTGCTGAGCGGGACCAAGACATTCGGGAAAGACCTGTTCCTGTCTGCGACTCTGGGTTTCAGCAACACGCAGAACACATTCTACGACATGAATGTGGGTAACAATGGGGCAACGAATACACTTTCCTATCCCAACTATTTCTCGGTGTATGCATTGCAAAGCCTCACCGGCCAGGGCTTCTTCAACGCGACTGAAAGTTTGCAGAAACGACTGACACAGGCACTTTTCGGAACAGCGACCGTAGGTTACAAGGAAACTTTCTTCCTCGACCTGACGGCCAGAAAAGAATGGTCATCGACCGTAAACCAGTCGTTCTTCTACCCTTCCGTGGGTTTGTCGTATGTACTGACGGAGCATTTGAAACCGAGCGACATTCTTTCTTTCGCGAAAGTACGTGCGTCGTATGCGGAGGTGGGTAATGCATTGCCATTCGGCGTTGCCAACTGGACGCCCCCCTATTCCTTGTCCAACGACGAGAACGTAAACGGGCGCGGCAACCTGCCATTCTTCAGCGGGTCGGACACAACCAGCCTGAAACCCGAGCGCACACGCTCCTACGAAATCGGAACAGAGCTTCGCTTCTTCAAGGACAAGCTGAGTTTCAATCTGACCTACTACAATGCGACTACCTACGACCAGGTGTTCCAGATCCAGGCACCGGCCGGAGCGGGCGCTTCGAACTTCTGGATCAATGGCGGTACGATCCGCAACAAGGGATTCGAATCTACATTGAGCTACAAGGCCGACCTTGGCGGCGGATTCACCTGGACCCCGACCTTGAACTTCTCCCGGAACGTAAACCAGATACGGGAACTCAGCAACCTTCTCAAATCCGACTGGTTTGTGTTGCAGGCAGGCGGAAGCACACGTATGCTGCAACTCTTCCTGACCCGCCCCGGCATTTCCAACCTCGGCGGACGTGAGTACGGGTCATATGGTGATTTGTTTGGTAAAACCTACCAGCGCGACGACAATGGAAACATCAAGTACAATGAAACCACAGGCCTCCCGCTGCTTTCGGCCGGAACAGACCAGTACCTCGGCAATGCGAACCCGAAATTCCTGTTGGGCTTCAACAACCAGTTTAAGTACAAGAATGCAACATTATCATTCCTGGTAGACGGACGTTTCGGTGGCAAGATCGCTTCCATGACAGAGCAATGGCTTGATTTCAAAGGACTTTCCAAAAGATCGGGTGAAGCGCGCGACGCGGGCGGTGTGAATGTGAATGGCAAGGTGATCCCTGCTGAAACCTATTACAATTTCATTTCCGGTAAGGGTGATGTGGCTGCGGCTGCCGAAGAATATATGTTCAGCGCCACCAATGTGCGTATGCGTGAACTCGCTATCGGCTACACGTTCCCCAAAGTATCCCGGGCGATCAAGGACATCAGCGTTTCGTTTATCAGCAGAAACCTTTTCTTCTTCTATAAAGACGCGCCGTTCGATCCTGAGGTGAGCATTACTACTGCCAATGCCATGCAGGGCATCGAAGGGTTCAGCATTCCCGCCACCCGTTCTTATGGTGTTACCGTTCGTGCAACCTTCTAATCACTATCATTCTCATGAAATTCTTTCTAGAAAAACATAAATTCAGCGTACTGGCACTCGGATGTCTGCTATCCGCATCGTCCTGTACCGACTATATGCAAACCCTGAACCAGGACGAAAAGCTGATCACCGACGAGCAGCTCGTTCAGGACGCGAATGAAGGCGGTATCCTGCTGCCCCTGATGATGAACCGGATCGTCGCAACGACTACCGCCGTTCAGACCCAGCAAAACCTGCAAGCCGAATCATTTGCGGGATACCTGGAAACGCCGACGCCGTTCCTTAACAATGAAAATACCACCACCTATTTCATGGTCGACGGCTGGAACAACACGGCCTGGAACACATCGACACAAAACGTGATGGACCAATGGCTTCAGATGTGGAAAAAAGGTTATGAGACCAAATACCCCGACTTGTACGCCATCGCTTTGATCATCAAAGTAGCGGCAGCGCACCGTCTCGTCGACACTTTTGGTCCGTATCCTTATACCAAATACGGTACCGCTGCACAGGTCTCATTCGATTCGGAAGAAGAGGCTTATACCGCTTTCTTTGCCGAGCTGGACAAGGCGATCGTCGCGCTCAAAGCCGCCGAAACAGCGAATCCCAATGCAGACAAAACCCGCTTCCTGAAATGGGACAAGTCGTCTCTGCTCGGAGAATATACAAGCTGGATCAAACTGGCCAATACATTGAAATTGCGCCTGGCCATGCGTATCTCGAAGGTAAAGCCCGACCTGGCCAAGACCCAGGCTGAAAGTGCCGTTGCAGCTGCCAACGGAGGTGTATTGACCGATGTAGGCTTCTCAATCACGCCTACAACGACGAACCCCTACTACACCATGGCCAATGCATGGTCCGATACGCGCCTTTCGGCAACGATCGAGACGTTCCTGACCGGTTTCAACGACCCGCGTCTGTCGGTTTACGCATTACCCGCAACCGACGACAATGCGGGTGTCAAAGGAAAGATCAAAGGGATCCGGGCGGGGTCCGAAAGGCCTGACAAAAGCCGGTACCAGTTCTACTCGCTACCCAACGTGTCGACGACCTCACCGGTAAAGCAGCTGGACGTTGCCGAAAGCTACTTCCTGAAAGCGGAAGGCGCACTGCGCGGCTGGAACATGGGCGGCACCGCGCAGAAGTTTTATGAGGACGGCATCCGGGCCTCTTTCAAAGCCAATGGCGCCAGCGGCGTAGACGAATACCTGACGAGCGCGTCCACACAGGCCGCTTATGTGGATCCGAAGAATACCGCCAATAACCTGCCAGCTCAAACCAAGGTAACGGTCAAATGGAGCGAAGCCGACAATTTCGAGACCAAACTGGAAAAGATCATCACCCAGAAATGGATTGCCCTTTATCCGGAAGGAACCGAAGCCTGGTCGGAATTCAGAAGAACCGGCTATCCGAAACTGTACCCGGTTGCGGTGACCAAAAACGCCGATCTGCCGGCAGGAACATTTATCAAAAGATTAACTTATCCGACGGCGGTGACCAACTCCAGCGGTGACGCCGTGAAGGCGGCTGTTGCGGCCCATCTCGGGGGAAAAGACAGTGCAGCGACCCCTATCTGGTGGGATGTAGATTAAAGTTGACGGTAGTATGAAGTGCCTTTCGGTAATATTATTCCGGAGGGCACTTTTAATCCTCCTCCAATCGGAATAAAAAGGTATCAGGATTAGTATTGACCAAACTTTATTTTTTAAATTTCTAATTCTAAAAAAAATAAACTTACAAAACAGAGTATTGAGGTCGCTAAAACACATCCTTTCTCTGTGAACTGTCAAACTCCTTTCGAAAGCCTTTAACCAATCTATCTGTCCTTAACCATTATGATAAACCGTAGAGACTTAATCAAGCATCTGTCCACCGTCCCGCTCCTGGGTGGATTTTTGGGCAACGGCACCGCCGATGCTGCCGGTCTGCTCGCCAATGCACCGGTCCGCAACCTTGCCAAGGAACTCGGCATCCGCACCTTTATTAATGCGGCAGGAACCTACACGATGATGACCGGCTCCCTCATGCAGGACGACGTAGTAGCTACCATCCAGGGCGCGGCCAAGGAATTTATGATGCTCGATGAAGTCCAGACCAAGGTTGGCGAGAAAATCGCGGCCATCACCCATGCCGAATCTGCCGTGGTGACCGCAGGCTGCTTTTCGGCGCTTACGCTCGGACTTGCCGGCGTGCTCACCGGTATGGACCAGAAGAAAGTAGAAGCGCTTCCCCATCTGGAAGGCACCGGTATGAAATCGGAGGTGATTATCCAGAAAGGCCATAACATCGGCTATTCACACGCATTGACCAACACCGGCTGCAAGATCGTGCAGGTTGAAACAGCGGAAGAATTACAGAAGGCGATCAACGAGAAGACCGCATTGATGTGGTTCCTGCACATCCAGTCCGACAAAGGGCAGATCAATCACCAGCAATGGATCGAGATCGCCAAAAAGAACGGCATCCCTACCATGATCGACATGGCTGCGGACGTACCGCCGGTTGAAAACCTGTGGCGTTTCAACGACCTGGGCTTCGACCTCGTGTGCGTATCAGGCGGAAAAGCCATGCGGGGACCGCAAAGTGCGGGTATCCTCATGGGTAAAAAACATCTGATCGACGCCGCCCGCCTCAGCATGCCTCCCCGCGGATCAACCATCGGGCGCGGTATGAAAGTGAACAAAGAGGAGATCCTCGGCATGTATGTCGCCCTCGACAATTTTGTCAAAATGGATCACAAAAAAGAGTGGAAAATATGGGAAGACCGCGTTGCGACCATCGAGAATGCCGTAAAAAGCGTGAAGGGCGTGATGACGGAGGTGACCGTCCCCGAACTCGGGAACCACACCCCTACCCTGAAAGTGTCGTGGGATGCCGCCAAGATCAGCCTGCCTGTGAAAACATTGCAGGAAAGCCTTCGGAAAGGCAACCCGTCGATTGAAATAATGCCGGCGGAAAGCAATTCGCTGACCATTACCACCTGGATGCTTAAACCGGGAGAGGAGAAAATCGTAGCATCCAGATTGAAAGAAGAACTGTCAAAAGCAGTTGTTTAAATATGTACAGTACCATTTAACATTCCTAAGCCCAAACCTTTTCCTAAAAAAGATGAAGCACAGGTCTATCTTTATCGCTCTCCTGGCATGTCTGGCCGGTGCGGTTTGCAACGCCCAGACTTACAGCGTACTGATCAAAGGCGGCACGGTGATCGACCCCAAAAACAATATCGATGCCGTGATGGACGTCGGTATTTTTGAGGGGAAAATCAAAAAGGTTGCCCGGGACATTGATCCCGCGGAAGCCCGGCAGGTCGTGGACGCCAAAGGCATGTACGTAACGCCAGGACTGATCGATATTCACGGACATGTGTTTTTCGGTACCGAGCCAAACCATTACCTCAGTAATGGTTTGGTGGCGTTACCGCCCGACGGTTTCACCTTCCGCGTAGGCGTGACGACGATCGTCGATGCAGGCGGTGCCGGCTGGGACTCGTTTTCTGAATTTAAAAACAATGTAATTTTCAATTCAAAAACACGCGTATTATCCCTGCTCAACATCGTGGGACAAGGCATGCGCGGCGGCAACTGGGAGCAGGACACGGCAGATATGGACCCCAACCTGGCCGCTGGCGTTGCGATCAAGAACCGCAATGACGTGGTCGGCTTTAAAGTTGCGCATTTCATGGGTAAGGACTGGAAGCCGGTCGATAATGCGGTGAAAGCCGGAAAGCTGGCCAATATGCCGGTTATGATCGATTTCGGCGGCAGCACGCCTCCGCTCCCACTCGAAGAGCTGTTTATGAAGCACCTTCGCCCCGGCGACATATACACACACGCATACACGTTGCTGGAAGGCAATGTGCGGGAAACCATCGTGGATGAAGCCACACAAAAAGTAAAACCATTCGCACTGGAAGCGCGTAAAAAAGGCATTATTTTTGACGTAGGCTACGGCGGCGCAAGTTTCAACTACTCGCAGGCGATCCCGGCCATGAAAGCCGGTTTTTATCCCAATACCATCAGCACCGACCTCCACACGGGCAGCATGAACGGCTCGATGAAGGATATGCTGAGCATTATGTCGAAGTTTTATAATATGGGAATGAACCTCCCGGCGGTGATCAGGGCCAGCACCTGGGAACCCGCCAAAGTGATCCACCGCGAACAATTGGGACACATCTCGGAAGGAGCGATCGCCGATGTGGCTGTATTCTCGATGCGCAAAGGCAACTTCGGCTTTTATGACAAAACCGGTTATAAAGTCGAAGGCAAAGAAAAACTCGAATGCGAATTGACCGTCATGGGCGGAAAAATTGTCTATGATCTAAACGGGATCACGAAGCCGATATATTTGAAGTAGTACTTCGGCTGTCGGCAGTCGGCCATCGGCTTACAAAGTTCGATAGCCGACTGCCGATAGCCGAAGTTTCCCTAAACCCCTCTTAATTAACCTATGAAAACGCGTTTCAAATGGTCTGCTTCTCTTCTCGTGCTGTTTGCACTGGGGTTTACGCAGCATTCTGATCAGGATTTGCCGGTCGTTAATACAAAGAACGGCGGTTTGTTTTTACCGGACGGGTTCGAAGCCACTGTGGTAGTCGACAGCCTTCCGGGTCGCGCAAGGCACATTGCGATCAACGATAACGGAGACATATATGTAAAAGCACGGTTCGCCGACAAGGGCGAATCCGTGATCGCATTGCGTGATACGAACAAGGATGGCCGCGCGGACATCATCAAGCGATTCGGTGGTGCGGCCAAAGAGCGCGCCTATGGAACGGCCATGCGCATCTACAAAGGTTACCTGTATTTCAGCTCTGAGCTGGTGGTTTATCGCTACAAGCTCACGCCCGGACAACTTGTACCCGATAGCCCCGAGGAAGTGATCCTGACCGACGATCACCCACACGGCATGCACGAGCACATTGCTAAACCCATTACATTCGACGACAAGGGTTTCATGTACGTCCCTTTCGGTGCCAATTCCAATGCCTGCCAGGAACAAAACCGCACACCGGGCTCCAAAGGAATGGATCCATGCCCGATCCTCGAAGACCACGGCGGTATCTGGAAATTCGACGCCAACAAAACGGGGCAATTGCAGAAAGACGGCACCAAGTTTGCCACCGGCCTCAGAAGCGTGGTGGCTCTGGACTGGAATTTTGCCGACAATAATCTATATGCAGTACAACACGGTCGCGACGACCTGTTGCGGCTCTGGCCACAGCTTTACAACGGCTGGCAAAGCGCCATGCTCCCGTCCGAAGAGTTTCTGAGAGTCAAAGAAGGAACCCACGCGGGCTGGCCCTACTGCTACTGGGACCAGATGCAATCCAAAAAAGTCCTGAACCCCGAATATGGCGGAGACGGTAAAATCGTAGGCCAATGCGATCAATATGAAAAACCGTTGATCGGCTTCCCCGGTCACTGGGCACCGAACGACATCTTGTTCTACCAGGGAAACCAGTTGCCTGAGCATTACAAAAACGGATCGTTCATCGCATTCCACGGCTCCACCAACCGCGCACCGTACCCGCAATCGAGCTATTTTATCGGATTCGTTCCTTTCAAAAATGGCCAGGTAGCAGGCGAATATGAAGTTTTTGCCGACGGTTTCGCCGGCCTCGACCCGGTCGTGAACGTCAGCGACGCAGTTTACCGTCCGATGGGAATAGCCATGGGGCCTGACGGATCGATCTACATTGCGGAAACGGAAAAAGGTAAGATCTGGAAAGTGACCTACAAAGGCAATAAGAAGAAATTCGGGAAACCTGCGCTGGCGAAAATGGAGCAACGCAAAACGATGTCGCACATCCGTACGCCCGACTTCGTGAACGATAATCTGGATAAAGACAAACCGGTTGCCGGCGGAAAGGTTTACAGCGTGTATTGCACGGCCTGCCACCAGCGCAATGGTATGGGCGACTCACAGCGTTTTCCACCATTGGGAGGCGCAGAATGGGTTACCGGCGACAAAGAGCGGCTCATTAAAGTACTGTTGAGTGGACTGGAAGGCCCTATCGAGGTAAAAGGACAGGCCTATAACAATGTAATGCCGCAGCACAGCTTTTTGAAGGATGAAGAAATATCAGAGGTACTGACACATATCCGGAGCAATTTCGGAAACAATGCAGGGCCTGTCACGACAGAAGAAGTAGCTAAGGTGCGAGCATCGCTCAAATAGCAAGACATTACGCCATTCATCTTCCAACCCCGTTTGAGCGGATATTACTCTCCGGCAATTGAGTGTTCCTTTACAGGGGTTGGAGGAAGAATGGCAAGCTTATAATCCACCATTTCTGTATCCATGCTTAAGAATAAAATTTCAGCCGCAAGCTTCATCATTCTTTCCGGACTGGGCCTCGCTGGGTTCTCTTCGGAAAAACATCATTTTGAACATAACAGCCAGGAGCCCTGGAAAGCACCGGCCTGGGCCGATACATTAAAAAGCCCATATCACGAAGAACCGCTGACGCTCGCCCAGGGTGAAGAACTTTTTACACTGTACTGTTCCTCCTGCCATGGCGAAACCGGCTATGGCGACGGTGCCGCAGGCGGTGCGCTGGGACAAAAACCGGCGAATTTCCACGACACGCTCGTCAAAGCGCAGAGTGATGGCTCCTTGTATTGGAAAATGTCCAATGGCCGCGGTAACATGCCGCCGTTCCAGGATGTCTTCACCGCCGAGCAGAGGTGGCAGCTAGTGGCATATATCCGGCATCTGGGTAAAACAGAGTGAAACAATTTTTAAATATACTTCGGCAATCGGCAATCGGCAGTCGAACTAAAAAGCTGAAAGCCGATTGCCGATTGCCGATAGCCGAAAGCCGCCTACCGACCGCCCAAAACTAAGTTATCTAAACCCCTTAAAAGCAATATGTTCCCTTACAGCCGCATTATCAAGTCCGGATTTACGTCGGTGCTCGCTCTGGGCATGACGTTTCCTATTTTCGGACAACAACGGGAGGTCACCACGTCCGTCCCCAAAGCACTTCGCGACGACATTACCATTGAAGAGTACATGAAGGTAGAGCCGGAAGCTGTTCGCCTCATCCAGCATCCGGTCACCGGAGAAATCTATTACACGACCTTTTTCGGAGATGTGGTTAAAATCGTAATCGAAGATGGCAAGCCGGTGAGCAAGAAACTGCTCTCTGTGGAAGATCATGGTATTCCCCGCTTACAGGGCACGGCCTTCCATGGCAACACATTATTCCTCGCAGGGAACGTGAGCGTGAACAACAACAAGGGTAACAAAGGCCGTATGGTCCGTTACGAAATGACGAAGGGTGTTGAAAAACCTGAAATGACGGTGGTGTTCAATACGGTGGAATACGGAGCCAACAAAACCACTTTCGACCATGGCTGGAATGCATTGGAAATCAGTCCGGACGGTAAATACATTTACGTGAATACCGGCGCGCGCACCGACCACGGCGAAGTGCAGGACAATGGAGGCGAATACCCCAACGCCCGCGATAACGCCCTCACCGCTAACATCTTCCGCTTCCCGATCGACTCCAAGGATCTGCTGCTTTCAACCGATGTGGCCAAGCTGAAAGCCGATGGCTATATCTACGCGGAAGGAATCCGAAATGCCTACGATATGGCATTTGATGCCAAAGGCAACCTTTTCGCGGTATCCAACTCCGGGGACTACGATCACCCGGAAGATATGTTCTGGGTGCGCAAGGGGCATCACTATGGTTTTCCGTGGGTAATGGGGGGCATTGATAACCCTCAGCAGTTTCCGGATTTCCAACCCGATCCTGAGAAAGATCCATTCCTGAGCAAGTTTGCATTTGCCTTTCTGATGAAATATTTTCACAACGATCCGGAGTTTCCGAAAAGGCCTGAGGGCGTGAAATTTTCCCCTGCAGTGCAGAACATGGGGCCGGATGCCAACGAGTACCGCGACCGCAATACCGGCGTGGTCATGGATGGAGACACCACCGGCGTAACCGTGGGTACATTCAATGCGCATTCATCCCCGCTAGGCCTTTTCTTCGATACGCATAACACGCTCGGTAAGGATCTAACCGGTGATGGTTTCGTGATCCGCTACACGGGCGGGCCCCGCAACGGCGTCGTCAATCCGAACCCATTGCGCAGGTATGGCAAGGATCTGCTCCACCTGGAAATGGTCTACGATAAGAAGACCGACAATTACAAAACCAAGACCACAAGTATTATCAATAATTTCACCGCTCCTACCGATGCGCTGCTTATCGGTAACACCCTTTACGTGATCGAGTATGGCGGCAAGCAGGGTGGGAACAAAGCGGGCGGAAGCCTTTGGAAAATTACACTTCCTGCCAATGAAAAGGTAGCCAAAAAATCCAAAAAGAAGACCTCGTAATTACATCTCGTTCTACATATAACTTTAATCATTCCATTATGAAATCTGAAAGAAGATCCATTATTAAAAAGCTGTTTGCATCCGTCGCCGGAGTAGCAGGTCTGGGTGTTGCATCGAAGGCAAAGGCCGAGGCTGCACCTGAGAAAGAGGTAGGTGATGTGGAAATGTACCAGGATGTTCCCCTTTTCTCCGGACACACCAAATTCAATAACCTGGTATTCGTCGCAGGCAAAGGAGCCCACTTCGACGGCGACATCACGGCCCACACCAAGCACGTACTGGATGAGCTGGAAAAGGAGTTGATCAAAGCAGGCTCATCGATGGAAAAAGTGCTGAAATGCAGTGTGTTCCTGCACGACCTGAACGATTATAAGGCGATGAACGAAGCATACAAAGGACGCTTCGGCAGCAAGCCGCCCTGCCGCACCACCGTAGCGGTATATGGCGGTGTGCCAGGAGACTCCCTCGTCGAAATCGACTGTATTGCATATGTTTAGCAGGTAGGGAGGGAGGAGGAGGGGGAGGATGGAGAAAAGGGAGGAATTTCCACCCGTGACACCCTTCCTCCCTTCCTCCT
>CBFGMV010000042.1:0-60169 GCA_965649915.1 uncultured Dyadobacter sp. | reverse complement strand
GACAATGACGAGTTTAAATATCGTTTCAGCCGGCGGTGGCTGCCGGACGACCAGGTAAATGCCATTGCGGTCCAGAATGATAACGGCACCGCGTGGATCGGCACTGATAAAGGCGTCAGCCAGATCGCCCGGGTTTATTTATCGCTGGAAGAAAAGGCAGGACTTTTTACAAAACAGGTGGAGCAGCGGCATAACCGTATGGGTTTTATCGCACAAAGCCATTTGAAAGAACAGTTCAATGTGGCCAGTTCCGAAGTGGCGATTTCGGATAACGATGGTATGTATACAGCCATGTATGGGGCGGCGCAGGCATTCAGGTACGCAGCCACGGGTGATCCCGAGGCAAAAGTACTGGCCGTACGAAGCTTCAAATCCTGCAAATGGTTGGTCGACATTTCTCATGAAAAAGGTTTTCCCGCACGGGTGATTATCCCGGTGGACTGGCATGAGCCGGTGAACGAGATATACACCCGTGAAGAAAATTTGCGGCAGCAGCAAAGTGATCCGATGTGGAAGGATATCTACCCGCGTTTTCCAAAAAGCCAGGATGGCAAGTATTACTGGAAGTGCGACACGAGTTCAGACGAACTGGCAGGGCATTTTTTCTTCTATGGAGTTTACTATGACCTGGTCGCCAAAACGGAAGAGGAAAAACAGGCGGTCCGGGACGTAGTAGGTGACATCACTGATCACCTGGTACGCCATGGATATAAGCTGGTTGACCACGATGGCAAAGTGACCCGCTGGGGCGATTTCTCTCCGGAATATGTCAACTCGGTGTATGGCTACGATCAGCGCGGGCTTAATTCCATGATGATGCTGTCGTTTTTGAATGTGGCAAAGCATGTTACTGGTGACAGCAAATACGACCGCGAGGCTAAAATCCTGCGCGACAAACACAGTTATCACATTAATGCAATGCATCCGAAGGAGTTTTTCCCGCCGGAAAACGTAGTTCCCTGGGACAATAACCTTTGTTTGATGAGTCTTTATGGGCTTATCAATTACGAAACCGACCCTTCGCTGTTGCTGTTGTACCGCCAGGGGCTTGAAGTGTCCTGGCAGCATATCCATAAACAGAAAAACGCATTCTGGGACGCAATTTATGCATCGCTTGCCAATCGTTTTACCCAGCAGGCCGATCAGAAGATGTTCGAGAATAAAGGCCTTTTTCCAGACAACAGGCTTTATGCTGCCAAGGTTGTTAATGCGCATTACAAGGGAAACTACCGCGCCGACTTTATCCTGGAAAACCTGCAAAAAATCCCGTTGGACCTGATCGGCTACACGATGGACAACACCCACCGCCTCGATGTGGTTTTTGACCCTTCACCGATGCAGGAAAAGAATATCGGATGGCATGTCAATGGCTATGCCCTGCCCATTGACGAGCGGGGCCATGTCCGGCAGGACCGCGACGGCTTCGCATTGCTGGCATCGGAGGGCGATGGCCACGATGAGCACGAAGGGACTTTCTTTCTGCTCCCTTACTATATGGCTTACTATCATGGGTTGTTACCTCGTCAGAAATGAGGTAATTAGGGATAATGTTTCAAGAATAACCCTCAGATCTGCAAAGACAGCATATCCATCCATAACCCACTTTAGAAGACAGGCCGGTGCCTTGCAGGAGCTGACGCTCAAAAGTGGGCAGAAATTGAAAATCGTCGTTTATCTTGGACGTCAGATGCGGCAAATTACCCCTCGTTTATAGGCCAGAAGGTTACCAATCTCGCGCATGCGAGACCAGATCAATGAAATCGAGTTTTGGAACAAACCGATCACGTTTAACAACGCTATTTAACATAATTGGTGCGGCAATGTCAAAAACTGACGTTATGCATGACAGGTGTTCAAAAGCATTAATTAAATAATAGGGCATGTGGCCCGTATAGAAACTCCTCATTCTTATTAAATTTGTTCAACGCTCCTTTGCAAACTTACCTCTCATGATCATGAGTTTACTCCAAAATGGAAAGTACTTAGAGAATCTGTTCATCGACGTTTAACTATCGATACTATATATTTTAATAGTTAATATTGAAAAGCTGTCACTGTCAAAAGAAACAATTCCATCGAATGCGTCTGCAAACATGGTCTTCAAAGGGGGACTTTCCTGAGCCGTTCGGTCCAAATAATATTGAAAGGGTAGGGGCAGATTAATTCATAGCTTTTCCTGGGCTGGTCAGCATCTGAGCTGGGTAATACAGTTGGCACTTTACCTTATATTTTGAACCTCGTGAAGACTTCTTGAAATTCAATCCGCCGTTCAGGCATACTCTCTGTGTACCAGCTCCTCTGGAAGCTGATCCGAAAGAATAAGCTTTACAAGTTTACCACCTTAATCATGTCACTTAGTGCAATATCACAACTTTGTGAGTTTTCATTTCCTTCACCTCCTTTTAGATTGGTTTTAATTATTGATTATTCAGATTATTTTTTCGAACTTCTCTGTTCTTGATTGCGAACGATCATTGACTCCGAATCCTCCAATCAGCAGAAGAATCGATGTGATTGGCAATTGTAGAGAGCCAGCAGCCTCTATCACCACCTTTCAGGAGTCTGTCCTTGACCTGAAAATTGGAATGACCAATAACTCCGAAATCTCGAGACGGATTAAGGTCAACGTAATTCGTTAATGTTCAGTGCATGCTCGCAGGCTTGAGCCCAGCATCGTCGGAGGCGCCAATTGCCAGTGCACTCCAGTCGAGATGACTTCGATTTTTTGCAATTGCCGATAAGAAGCGGTTCCGAATCAAGTCCGCTATTGGCATCGGAACCTGTATCTCTTCTGCTGTTTGTAGCCCCAAATTTATGTCCTTGAGCCCGAGTGGGAGATAAAAGGCTACTGGCTCATAACTATGTTGTGCGATTATTCTGCCATAGTTTTGAAAGATGGGCGCTGAGAAGAGGGTCTGGGTTAGCATTTCATAAACCGACTGTCGAGGAATCCCATTTTTCTCTGCAAACGTGAAGGCTTCCGACATTATTTCAATGCTGGCACCGATCATGAAGTTGCCAGCCAGCTTGATGATATTCGCCGCCCCGGGGTCATTTCCAAAATCGAATATACCTTTCACGAAGTGCTGTACAACCTGCCGTGCCCGTTCTTTTGCGTGCTCATCGCCGGAAAGACAGATGTTTCCAATTTTTGCCCTTACCGCTTCGGGTCGGGCAAAAATTGGTGCCGCGATGTATTGGGACCCCATGGATTTATGTAGCGCGTGCAACTTTCGAGAAGTGTCCGGACTGATTGTACTCATAGAGATGTGCAAACCCCCGTTGCCGAGCCGCTTTATTAGCTGTGGAGAAACGATTTCTTCTAATACAGAATCGTCAGCGAGCACAGTGATGAGTATTCCTCCGGGGATGATCGCTGCTTGTGGGCTCATGGCCAATTTTGCTCCTGCGTTTATTAGGGCGGTGGCTTTGGAGGTAGTGCGATTCCATATGGTGAGGGGGAACTCAGCCGAAAGCAAGCTTTCAGCTATCGGTGTACCTAGGTTTCCTAATCCCAGTAAGGCAATTTCTTCGGTCATTATTGATATGATTTTGTTTGATATGAATAGGCGTAGGGATCAATACGGGGAATTTAGAATTATCAGTTAGATCAAAAAATGTTGCTTCCTTGTTTTGCGGACAAAGTCAGGCTCAGTTACCCCACACTGAAACCCGAAAATGTTAGAAATCCCTGTACAGAGTGATTTTCTCTGAGTACGGCTCAATCAATATTGCGTTATCACCTGGCCTGTTAGGACTTAGTGGATCAACTGCAATAAGATTCCCTAGATTTTGACTAGTGCTGTAACAGTGCGGCTAGAAGAAATATTTCAGGGGCGAGGTGGGGTATAGTAATGCAATTTTGTCTTGGCTGTGTTCTACACTGTTCGGGTCGATATATGGCTTATATTTTATCTGAAACGCAGGGATCCAGATATTGTAAAAGTTGCACCGGTCTGGAGCAGTGCTTGGAGATATCCTTTCAGCAAGAAAATAGCTTGGTCAGGTGCAGGCCAGCAACAGATACGGGCTGAAAGCCGAGCAGGTTCTTTTCCAGAGGTTGTCGCTATGGAAAAAAGTGCTGCCTTAGAAAGCTCAAGGATTTTTCAAATAAGGTGAGCCGGAAGTTTAAAGTCAGTATCCTGCTGGAGAAATTTATCGTATATAGTATATCGGTGGGTGCGAATGTTGGTAACCTCTGAACAGAAGACTCTATGATGAAAGCATTAGCGTTGAATTATGAATAAGAATTTACCCACTGGCAATATGAAATCTACCCGTAGAACATTCCTCAAAACCTCGATGGGTTTGGGCGCAGCTTTATCGTTGGGTCTTGCCCCTCCAAGGCCTAGGCTGGCTTTCTCCACTTTAGGCTGTCCAAAATGGTCGTTGGAACAAATCATAAAAACAGCTGTTTCGGAAAAGTATGAAGCAATAGAACTAAGAGGTTTACAAGGCGAATTATTCCTTCCAAAAAGGCCAGAGTTTAGTTCTTCCATTGCAGAAACCAAAACAAAGTTTGCGGATAATAATCTCAGGATTTGTAATCTGGGGTCCTCGGCCAATCTGCATTATGCTGACACAGTCAAGTGGCAAAAGAGCATTGATGAGGCCAAGAGTTTTATCGATCTGGCCCAGCAACTTTCATGTCCATATGTCCGGGTTTTTCCAAATGATTTGCCTAAGGATCAGGATCGTGAACAAACCATCAACCTGATCAGCGAGCGGTTACTTGATCTGGGTAAATATGCACAAACTGCAAATGTGACGGTATTGCTCGAATCACATGGCCAGGTGATCTGGAAAGATGTGCTGCTCAGAATCATGCAGCAGGCCGAACATCCCAATGTCGGGTTGATTTGGGATATTTTTAACATGTGGTCGATCACGAACGAACCACCGGTAGAGGTTTACAAAACTCTGAAAAAATACATCCGTCATACGCACATCAAAGACGGAACCATGACCGACGGAAAGCCTGTCTTTACTTTTGTTGGAAAAGGGAATGCTCCGCTTCGGGAGGCGATCGGGATATTGAAGTCCGACGGCTACGCTGGCTATTACAGTCTGGAATGGGAGAAAATGTGGCATCCGGAAATTCCGGAGCCCGAATTGGCCTTAGCCGATTATCCGGCGGCCATGCGGAATCTACTGAAATGAAGCACTTGGTTGATTGTTTTAATAATTGTCTGCTTATGACCGTAAATAGATTCCTGGTATTTGCTTTTATGCTTGGCAACTTATTGTTATTGGCAGGCATCGCTTACTGCCAGGATACATTGCAATTGTCGCAGCGGATACTCGCCGATGCACAGGTTGAGATTTATAAACGTGTCGGTCCAACTGAACTTAGGATTAGTATCGTTTACCCGCCCGACAGGATTCCAGGACAAACCTATCCGGCCCTTGTTCTTTTTTATGGCGGCGGCTGGATACGCGGTCGCGTTACGCAATTTGATAAAGCGGCCAGGTATTTCGCGAAAAGAGGTATGATCGCCCTGGCCGTAGACTACCGGGTTTCCAGCAGACAGCACACCACGCCACTGGAGGCTGCTCAGGATGGCCGTTCGGCGATGCGTTGGGTTCGCAAAAATGCCGGCAGGTTGGGTATTGAGCCCGGCCGGATCGTGGCGGGCGGGGGTTCTGCAGGAGGGCATCTGGCTTTGGCTACTGCTTTTCTGGATCATATCAATGAACCAGGGGAGGATACTTCAGTCAGCGCCAAACCGTCTGCATTGGTCCTGTTTAATCCGGTCACCAAGACAACTTCGGGCGGCTATGGTTATGATCGGTTGGCAGACCGGGCAAAATCCCTTTCACCGGTGGAATACATACATCCCGGCGCGCCTGCTGCAATCATCTTTCACGGAGAAGCGGATACGACCGTGCCCATTAAAAATGCCAATGAATTTTGCCAGCTGATGACAAAAGCCGGGAACATCTGTGAACTGCACCGTTTCCCCGGCAAGAAACACGGGTTTGCCAATGATGTACCAGGTAATGAAGCAGTATATAATGAAGTGATTGATCTGACAGACCGGTTTCTGACCCGGCTGGGTTACCTCAGTCCGACCACTCGGAAATATTAGTTAAAACTTTCAAATGCAAAAAATACTACTTGCAGTAGCTTGTTTCACGGTTGCTACGGCTCTGACATTCCGGCTGGAGGCGCCCGATGCAGACTGGCCCGAATACAACGGCGATGGGGCGCGCAGCCACTATTCTCCGATTAATCAGATTAATAAAACCAACGTTGGACGGCTTGAAGTTGCCTGGACTTATTCATCGGGTGGAGCGGATACGGTGAGAAACCGTACGCAGATGCAATGCAATCCCATTGTTGTCGACGGGATCATGTATGGTGTATCAGCAGGCACACAGGCCTTTGCCGTACACGCTGCCAGCGGAAAGCCGGTATGGCAAACCGACCTGGCCGACAACGGAGGTACCACAAGCAGGGGTGTCAGCTACTGGGCTGATGGAGAAGATAGGCGAATTTTCTTTGGTGCGGGCAAGTGGCTTCACGCGCTGGATGCCAGAACAGGAAAGGCGGTAGATGGTTTTGGTGAGCATGGTAAGATCGACCTGAAAGTAGGAATAGAACGGCCAGGGTCGGATAATTACGTGGTATCGAATACACCGCACACGATCTATAAGAACCTGATCATCACTGGCGTCAGACTAAACGAGAACGAAACGGCTCTGCTGGGGGATATCCGCGCCTACGATACCCGAAGCGGAGCACTGGTGTGGACGTTTCATACCATTCCGGCAAAAGGAGAGCCCGGCTATGAAACCTGGTCGCCCGAGCAGCCACGGCAGCGAATCGGTGGCGCCAACCCCTGGATGGGCATGGCCATCGATCGTAAACGGGGAATTCTCTATGCGCCGACCGGATCAGCGGCTCATGATTTTTACGGAGGTAACCGGAAAGGAAATAATTTGTATGCCAACTGTTTACTGGCGCTGGATGCAAATACAGGAAAACGACTGTGGCATTATCAGCTCGTACATCACGACATCTGGGACCGCGACCCACCAGCACCACCGAACCTGCTGACGATAACAAGAAAAGGAGCCGACGGCCGGCCCAGGAAAGTGGATGTGGTGGCTCTGGTCACCAAGCAGGGTTTTACTTTTGTATTCGACCGGGTTACCGGAAATTCCATTTTTCCGATTAAGGAAGTCGCTTTTCCACAGGAAGCAGTGCCCGGTGAAAAAGCTAGTCCTACGCAGCCCATTCCGCAATGGCCAGCGCCATTTGCGCGGCAGGCATTTACTGAGAAAGAACTTAACCCGTTTGCAGCTGACCGGGATTCACTTTTAGGCCTACTAAAAAAGGCAAACACCGGGTCTGCATACATTCCGCTGACCGACAAAATGACGGTTTTTTTTCCGGGTACTGACGGGGGGGCGCAATGGGGTGGTGCAGCAACCGATCCGGATGGCGTAATGTATGTTCCATCCAAAGAAGTGCCCGTTTATACTTCGCTTATTGCGCGAAGGAAGCCATCCGGCCAGAAACAGGTTGCCGGAAGCAGCCAGTACATGCTCTACTGCTCGGCCTGCCATGGTGTCGATCAGAAAGGCAATCATGACGGGTCGTATCCATCGCTTTTACAAATAGGCAATCGTCTTTCAAGAGAAACGGTGACGCAGGTGATGCTGAAAGGCCGGGGCATGATGCCTTCATTCTCGCATATTTCCGAGGCTGAACGTAATGCCATTATGGATTTTCTGTTTGATAAAGCAACACAGAAGCCTGTTATCACCTCACAGAAAGATGTAATTCCCTATCAGCATACGGGCTACAACCGCTGGTACGACCGGAATGGCTACCCGGTAAGCAGCGCGCCCTGGGGAACACTTACGGCGATTGACCTCAATACTGGTGACCGGCGTTGGCAGGTGCCGCTGGGCGAATATCCTGAACTCACTAAAAAAGGGATCCCCATTACGGGTACAGATAATTATGGCGGACCGCTTGTAACAGCGGGGGGGCTTGTATTCATTGCCGCGAGCCGGGACGAAATGATCCGGGCTTTCGACAAGCGCACGGGTAAGGTTGTCTGGTCGGCTAAGTTACCCGCTGCTGGTTACGCATCTCCTAGTACCTACCAGGTTAACGGCAAGCAGTACATCGTCATCGCCTGTGGCGGAGGCAAGCTTAATACGAAGTCCGGGGATCGGTATGTGGCGTTCGCGTTGGTGGATTGAATCGTGGTTTGTAAAAATGTTAGGTGGGTCGTAGCGACTGCGTGCGGGCTGATACCACTTAATAATGTCTTAAAATATTTCCGGTTCTATATGTTTCGAAAAATATCTTCATTGATTGTACTCGCCCTTTGTTCGGCTTTTTACTTCCGTTTTGCAATGGACTCCGATATCGACTGGCCCGAATATCTGGGTGGTCCTGATCGCAATCACTACTCTCCCCTGGTTCAGATCGACACATCAAACGTACAAAGACTCAGCGTTGCTTGGTCTTACTCCGCGCCCGATACCGGGCAAATGCAAATGAATGCCATTGTGGTGAAAGGGGTGCTTTATGGAGTTTCATCTGCACTTCAGGTATTTGCGCTGGATGCGGTTACCGGGCGGGAACTATGGCGTTTCGGCGATCCCTTTAAGTCAACGACGAGTACATGCAGGGGCGTTGCTTACTGGACAGACGGTAAAGACGATACCCGCATTCTCTTTACATCCGGTCAGTGGCTTTATGCACTTGACGCCAAGACCGGTAAGCCGGTGGTCAGCTTTGGAGAAGCAGGCAGGGGCAGCCTCCGCACCGGTCTGGGCATGCAGGCAAAGGACAAGTTTGTGATCTCCAATACACCAGGTACTGTTTTCGACAATATCATCATCATGCCCATGCGTTTATCCGAAAGCGCCGATGCGGCGCCAGGGCATATTCAGGCCTTTGATGTACGTACGGGAAAGCTCGCATGGGTGTTCCACACCATCCCGCAACCCGGTGAATTTGGCTATGATACCTGGCCGAAAGATTCATGGAAGAATACCGATGTAGGTGGCGCAAACAGCTGGGCGGGCATGGCGATTGACCGTAAGCGTGGCATTGTGTATATTCCAACAGGCTCTGCTGCATTCGATTTTTACGGAGGAAACCGAAAAGGCTCCAACCTGTTTGCTAACTGTTTGCTTGCCCTTGATGCCCACACGGGCAAACGTCTTTGGCATTATCAACTGGTTCATCATGATATCTGGGACCGCGATCTGCCGTCTCCACCCAATCTGGTTACATTGAAGAAAAAAGGTGCTGGCGGAAAGTCTGAACGTATTGATGCCGTGGCGATCACCACCAAATCGGGGCATGTAATGGTATTCGACCGCGTTACTGGCAAGTCACTGTTCCCGATCAAAGAAGTTCCTGTGGAGCAAAGCAAGCTGCCAGGAGAGTTGACCTGGCCTACTCAGCCCATGCCGATGGGAACCGCCACCTTTGTCAGGCAAGCCATGACCGAGGCTGATATCAATCCTTACAGTAAAGATCGTGATTCGCTGACGACGATTTTCAAAAAAATAAAAAAAGGATTTTATGCGCCGCCAGACAAAAGCGGTACGCTGATTTTCCCAGGTATCGACGGTGGGGCCGAATGGGGAGGTTCGGCTGTGGATCCGGAAGGGATCATTTATGTCAACGCCAATGAAATGCCATGGATATTAACGATGATCGATGCACCCAAACAAAGTGAATTGGATCATTTGAGTGCCGGTGAGCAAGTGTATACACTAAACTGTTCGGGTTGTCACGGTGCCAATCGGAAAGGGAATGTGCAAAGTGGCTATCCGTCGCTGGTTGATATCGGGCAAAAGCACGACCGGGAGTATGTACGCCAGATCGTCGGGAATGGCAAAGGCATGATGCCGGGATTTGCCACATTGAAGGCAGGTGAAAGAGAGGCGCTTGTCGCATTTTTGTTTGGGGATGAGAAACACGAAGTGATGGCTGTGGCCGAGGATGGGAAAAAGATCAAAGCGCACCTACCATATAAGATCACAGGTTACCACAAATTCCTGGATAGTAAGGGATACCCGGCTGTTTCTCCGCCATGGGGCACGCTTACGGCCATCAATTTGAATACAGGTAAGCTGGTATGGCAAAATGTACTGGGGGAATATCCTGAACTGAACGCTAAAGGAATTCCTCCGACAGGAAGTGAAAACTATGGCGGGCCTGTGGTTACGGCGGGAGGAGTGTTGTTTATCGCCGCAACTCGCGACGGCATGTTCAGGGCTTACAACAAACGTACCGGTAAGTTGTTGTGGGAATACCAGCTACCCGCAGCCGGATTTGCCACGCCTAGTACGTATCAGATAAGAGGTAAGCAGTACGTAGTAATTGCCTGTGGCGGTGGCAAATTGGGGACCAAAAAGGGGAATCAGCTGGTGGCTTTTGCGCTGCGCTGACCGGCCACCCGCATCATAGTTAACTTATTGATTTTCAATCATGATTTTGATAAGCATCCATATAACCATGATACGAGTGTGTCTATCTGTACTCGGATTTATCTTTCTGACAAACGTCTATGCGCAGCAACCCGCTGTTCGGCAGTCCGAGGTCCGTCAACCCAACGGGTCGCTTACCTTGACAAAGATATCTGGTGTGCGCCCGCGAAACATTATTTTCATTCTGGCCGACGATCATCGTTACGACGCGATGGGATTTTTGAAAACCCAGACTTTTATACAGACACCCAATTTGGATCGCATGGCAGCAAATGGCGCTTATCTGCCCAATGCCTTCGTAACTACGGCGCTTTGTTCGCCCTCCAGGGCATCCGTCTTGACAGGGCTCTACGCGCATAAACATCAGGTGGTAGACAACAATAATCCGGTGTCGAGGGATCTGGTGTTTTATTCTCAATACCTTCAGAGAGCGGGGTATCAGACAGCCATGGTCGGAAAATGGCATATGGGCGGAGATTTCGACGATCCACAGCGCGGGTTTGATTATTGGGTGTCGTTTAAAGGACAAGGGTCATATTTTCCCGAGAAAAACGGACTCAATGTGAACGGGAAAAAAGTGGCACAAAAAGGTTACATCACTGACGAGCTGACGGATTACGCGCTGGACTTTATTAGAGGCAGGAAAAGGGGCAAACCATTTATGCTGTATCTCTCGCACAAGGGTGTACATGCTGGTTTCGAACCGGCAGACCGGGACAAGGGGCGTTTCAAAGAACATATATTCAAGCCGCCGCAGAGCATGGATGCTGCCAGCCAGAAGGACGCGCCCATGTGGCTGCAGAACCAGCGCAACTCCTGGCACGGAGTTGAGTTTCCGTATCACAGCCAGCTTAATATTGGTGAATATTACAAACAATACGCTGAAACACTTTATGGTGTCGATCATTCGGTGGGACGTGTGCTGGACTATCTTGAAAAAGAAGGTATGCTTGAGTCCACTTTGGTGATTTACATGGGAGACAACGGTTTTATGTTTGGCGAGCACGGACTAATTGACAAACGCACCGCCTATGAGACTTCCATGCGGGTGCCCATGCTGGCGCATTGTCCGGACCTGATCAAACCGGGAACGGTGGTTAACCAGGTGGTGGCCAATATCGATGTTGCGCCAACTTTGCTGGAAGTTGCCGGGCTTAAGGCACCGGGTTACATGGACGGGAAAAATGTGCTGCCTTTTTTGAAAGGACAGTCTCAGCCCTGGCGCAAAGGCTTGCTATACGAATATTATTGGGAACGTAACTATCCACAAACACCCACCATGCACGCCATTCGTGGGGAACGGTATAAATACATACACTACCATGGCATCTGGGACACCGACGAACTTTATGATCTTCGAAATGATCCGGCAGAGATGAATAACCTTGCCAACAGCCCGGATCATCAACCCATCGTAAAGCAGCTTAACAGAGAACTGTTTGATGCGCTCGTACAAATCCAAGGCATGTCGATTCCTCTGTACAGGGATCAGGGCATGCGTAACGACCTCAGAAATCGGAAAGGATCCAAGGCGTCTGAGTTTCCGGTTTATTTGGAGCAGGATGATAAGAAATAACTAAGCTCATCTCATTGACAAGGAAAGTCAATATTGAGGACGCCTTCCTTCTCGGGCTTAATAATTAATTTCATCTTCACAACTAATTAATTGCCATCTGCTGATGCAATCAAGTTATTTGTTTAGAAAAATATTTCCTAAAAATTGTTATATGTAGGTGGGGTATAATAATACAACTTTGTCTTGGTGTTATTCAATAATATCCTGAATCATCATATGACTCAACCTTTCCCTAAGAAGTCGACAGAAACCGTTCCCGTCATACGGCTTTCAAATGAGCAGGATCCTTCCATGATCAGTCAGGAGGAGTTCTTCGTAAAACTTTTCGAGCAAGACCCCCGAAAAGGCTGTGAGCATTTGTTCCGGTGCTACCATGCAAACCTTTGCAATCATGCTGTCCGGTTTGTATATGCCAAAGACATTGCAGAAGAGATTGTAGCAGAAGTATTTGCGAATTTCTGGCAAAAAAAAGTTTTTGAGAATATCCAGGTTTCCTATCAGGCCTATCTGTATCAGGCGGTCCGGTACCGGGCTTACAATTATCTCAGGTTCGAATTAAAGCGCTCGGCTGATCTTGAAGTTGCCGGGCCGCTGACCGAACAAAGCTTACCGCCGGATTTACAGCTACATTATAATGAGCTGGCAAGCAAAGTGGAGCAATTGATCCAGCAATTACCACCCCAGTCCCGTAAAGCATTTCAACTCAACCGGATGGAGGGGAAGAGATATGCTGAAATCGCCAATGAGCTGGGCATCTCTGTCAGTGCTGTGGAGAGGCTGATCAGCCGGGCATTAGCCAAACTCCGCAGCGGTCTGAAAGGGGAATGGTTAGTCACGATCTTGCTCGGTCTAATTTCTTTGCCCGAACCGGCAGGTGGTGTGTGGTAATTTGAGTTTTGATTGTCTACTGGAAAAACCGACATGAATATGGATCCGACTATTCCTAAAAACGTATTGTTTGACTTTTTTGAAGGGAGAGCCACAACTCTTCAAAGGAAGCTGATTGAAGAGTGGCTAGCTGTCCCAGGGAATACCGTCCTTTTCTTTCAATGGCTTAATGAATGGGAAAGCGCGCATCCTCAGTATCGACCCAATACCGAGATGGCCCTCGATGATTTTAAAGCGCTGTTATACGAGCAGGTTTCACAAAATTCCTCTGCGATTATTTATAGAGACGCGCAGCCAAACCCTGTGCCGTTAGTATCCGGGAGATGGCTTCTGGCTGCTTCCATCGTCCTGTTGCTGGGAATGACTGCTGCCTTCTTTCAGCGCACGATCCGCTACCAGCAATTCCAAACCGGGAACGCCAGTACAAAAATGGTCCATCTCGAAGATGGCACGCGGGTGACTTTAAATGCGAACTCAAGTCTTTATGTACCACGTTGGGGTTTCGGCAGTTCTCACCGACAGGTCCTTCTGGAAGGAGAAGCCGAGTTTGTTGTTTCGCATACGGCCGATCATAAGCGGTTCATCGTCAAGACCGATGACGATTTTGAAGTCGAGGTGCTGGGAACTGAGTTTGTTATGTTTGCCCGCCAGCGAGGCAAAAAGGTCACTCTCAGTAAGGGAAGCGTGAAGGTGCATTATCAGCAGGGTAAAGGGCTTGCGCTGCATCCGGGTGAGATGGTTAGCTTCGACAGGAATAGCAGCAAACTACAATTGAAAAAAATAAGCGACCCCCAGGTACAAGGCGTCTGGAAGAATCACCAGTTTTATTTTGACGACACCCCGCTGTCGGAAGTTGCAGAAGTGATTCAGGATCATTTTGGAGTAAAAGTCGTCTTAGCCGATAGCAGCTTAGCTCAAAGGCGCTTATCGGGTTATTTCAAAGCAGCAACACCACAGGAAATCAGCAAGACAATATCCACACTACTCAATTTAGAAATTGAGCAAAGTGAGCAAAAACTAGTCATCCATAATTCTTCTCTAAAAGTCGATGAATAACTATACTACCAAGATCAAATTCGCTCTCTTGCTGATCATGTGTCAGCTTGGGTTGGCCGGCAAGGCGCAGATGCTGGCCTATACACAAAACAGGCCTGCTCAACAGGCAGAAGGCTCTATAAAAGAGCAGGCCCCAACACGGCTTAAAGATATGTTAAACCAGTTAAGCCGTCAGTACAAGGTCAGTATTCTCTTTGAAGAGTCAGTCGTACAAGACATAGTCCTTGAATCAGAGGCAGCAGAACGATCGAGCAGGAAGCTTGAAAAGCAGCTTGATTATGTCTTGAAACCTCACGGGTTGCATTATAAAAAGATTGGCCAATCCCAGTATGTGGTATTTGCAGTTAAGTCGAGGCAGTCCCAGTCAGGGATAAAATCACAGCTTCCCACAGAAGTCACCGTTTTGGCACCCATCAATAGCGAAAATTCATTACAGGCTCCCAACGCTAATTCAATACCGGCCTCATCCCCTACCGCCTCTACGGAAAGGAAAATCGCAGATCTTTTGGTTTCGGGTCAGGTCCTAGATGAAAAAGATGAAGGGCTTCCCGGGGTGAGCGTGGTAGTCAAAGGTACGCAGCGCGGAACTTCCACAGATGACAAAGGGAAATACAGTCTCAACGTTCCCGACGAGAAAGCGATACTAGTTTTCTCTTTTCTTGGATATGTGACCAGCGAAGTTCCGGTAGGAGCACAAACCCAGCTTAATGTAAAGCTCAAAGCAGATACAAAGGCGCTTGAAGAAGTTGTGGTGGTTGGCTACGGTACCCAAAAAAAGGTAAACCTTACCGGTGCAGTGGCCACCATTGACATGGGCAAAGTAGCTGAAAGCCGGCCGATCACTTCCCTTTCAAGCAGCCTGGCTGGACTAGCCCCTGGTCTGTCTGTCAACCAGGGGAATGCCCGACCAGGCGGTGATGGTGCTACATTACTTATCCGCGGGTCGGGAACCCTCAACAATGCCAGTCCACTGGTAATTGTCGACGGGGTCGAGTCAAACATGAACAATCTAAATCCGCAGGATGTTGAAACGATCTCTATTCTGAAAGACGCTGCCTCGGCGGCCATTTATGGATCCAGGGCAGCCAACGGGGTCATTTTGATTACAACCAAAAAAGGAAGGGAAGGCACCATGAAGATCAACTACAACGGGTACATGGCCGCTCAAAAAGCGACGCGCCTGGTAGAAACTGTTAGCGATTACGTGACACACATGGAGCTCTACAATGAATCACTTCAGAATACAACCCCTGGAGTATCGCCGATCTTCCCTCAGTCCTCGATAGACATGTGGAGGAACGATGCGGGCAAAAACCCGTTAATGTATCCCAATACCGACTGGCGTGACCTTTTCGGCAAAAATGTAATTTCTCAAAATCATAATATCTCAATGACTGGCGGCACTGAAAAGGTGAATTTCTTTAGTTCATTCGGATACCTGAACAACCCCGGAATTCTGGAGAATACGGGTTTTCGGCGTTACTCCGGCCGGGTAAATCTGGAAGCGAAGGTTAAGCCGTATCTGACGCTGGGCCTGCTTGCCAGCGGCACCAACTCTAATACAGATATCGGCACCGACGCTCTGGATAACAACAGTGCATTTCGCTGGATAGCCTCTACTTCACCCGCTATGATTTATCGTTCTGCTGACGGCCGCTATGGTGCTTCCAATAGCCCTGATGGCAGCGGAGTTACCAACAATGCCCTGGCCACCGTCAATTCACGAAAAGGGGATATCATTCAAAACCGCCTTGCAACGCGTTTCTTCGGTATTCTCAATCCCTTGAAGGGACTTACATTGGAAGGGTCATTCAACTATGAGCAAACGGGCTACCAAAAGGAGCAGCAGCCCGTATTTCTGGACCGGTGGAGTTTCAGGACAAACTCTATTGTGGTTGCAGGTACTGGCCGGACGTATGTGTTAAACAGAACGGAGACGACACAGCGCAAATATATGGACGGGATTATCCGCTATCAGAACAACTTTGCCAGCGGCCTGAACCTGCACGTCATGGCAGGGGCAAGTCAGGAGTACTACAAATCGTCGTGGTTTGAAGCCCAGAAATTCGACCTTACCGACCCTTCACTCAGCGTTTTGAACGCGGCGACGATCGATGCGGATGCGACGGGTAACGCCAGCGACTGGGCAATGAACTCCTATTTCGGACGGTTGAACCTGAACTGGAAAGAGAAGTATCTGCTAGAAGGAAACCTTCGGTATGATGGTTCTTCGAGGTTTAAGGCGGGGGATACACGGTGGGGCTTGTTCCCTTCCGTTTCTGCGGGATGGCGTGTATCAGAAGAAGGTTTTATGAAAAATATCAGCTGGCTTGATAACCTCAAACTAAGGGCTTCCTATGGAGCGCTGGGCAACAACAGCATCGGTAATTATGATTATCAGGCATTGTATGGATCTTCGAACTACATTCTGAATGGTACGTTACAAACCGGTTTTGCCCAGACAGCGATTGCCAATTCAATTATTACTTGGGAGAGCACTTATGTCTCTAACCTCGGGATTGATTTTGGCGTGCTTCGCAACCGGCTCAGCGGCTCATTGGAATTGTTTGATAAGGACACCCGTAATATTTTAATCAATTTGCCCGCACCTAATGTACGGGGGACTGCTTCATTACCTCAACAAAATGCGGCGCGCGTTCGGAACAAAGGAGTGGAAATGTCACTGAACTGGAATAGCCAGGCAGGAGATTTTAAATATCAGATTGGTGGAAATATCGCGTTTGTAACCAATAAAGTAACCAAGTTCAAAGGCAACGAGCGTACGATCGATGGAGAAAATGTATTGCAGGAAGGTCTTCCTGCGAACGCACTCTTCGTGCTGGCTACGGACCGGATTCTACAGACAGAGGAAGATATGGCGCTGGTCAAACAGATGATTGACAATGCGCCCGTCAGCCCAACCACAGGAAATAAACAAAATCCGTTTGCTGCTTTTGGTACGCCACAACTGGGTGACTTGCTTTACAAGGATTTAAATGGAGATGGTATCGTCAACAATGACGACAAGTATGTGGTTGGACATGGCTCATCACCAAGGCTTACTTATGGAATTAACCTGGGAGTTCAATGGAAGGGGTTTGATTTTGCATGTCTTCTTCAGGGTAGAAGCGGTGTGAAAGATTACTGGCTCGACGACTGGCGTACGCCAACACCGGCTAATCTATATCTGATCAACAAAGAAGTAGCTGATGGGCGCTGGGTTCCAGGGCGTACGGATGCCAGTTATCCACGCCTTTTGACATCTACCGCAATGGTCAACAAAGCGATCAGTGACTTTTGGGTTGTCGATAAGTCATACATGCGGGTCAAAAATATCCAGTTGGGCTATCGTCTTCCAAAAACCATTACCAAGAAGATGGCCATTGAATCTATCCGGATCTACGGCAGTCTTGAGAACATGCTAACCTTTACCAAATATACCGGCTTCGATCCTGAAATACGCGGTGGTAACTCTGGTATCGATAGTTTCAACTATCCGACCATGAAACAATCCACCATTGGCCTAAGCATTGATTTCTAAACACGAACAGAGATGAAAAATTATATCAGAATTATACTGTTGACCTTTGTAGCCGCCGCAATGCAAGGCTGTATCGACCTGGATACTACGCCTTATGACCGGATCAGTTCCGAAACTTTTTGGCAAACGCCGGAGCATGCCAAACAGGCTATTATGGGTGTATATGGCGGAATGAGACGCGATGAGGCGTTTGGCAAGAAATATATGCACGACAACATGGGCAGTTTGGCCTTTGGATGGCAGGAAAATGGCTATTTGAGCTTTATGATCGGAAATGCCACGGAGCAAACTACTTACATCAGCAACTACTGGCGGCATATGTATGATGAGATTCAGCGGGCCAACCAGGTAATCCGCAGGGCTGCGGATATGCCAATAGACGATAATATCAAAAAACCGGTGGTGGCCGAGGCTAAATTTCTGAGGGCTCTGCATTATGCCGAGCTGGTCAGTTACTTCGGAGGCGTACCTTTGTATGACGAATCCGTGGATTTGAATGTCGACTTTAATAATCTGAAAAAGCCCCGAGCAACAGCCGGTGAAGTACGCGCCTTCATTATCAAAGACCTGACAGAAGCAATTCAGGATCTGCCCTTAGCCTGGCCTGCTGCTGACTATGGCCGTGCGACGAAAGGCGCTGCTTATTCGCTGCGTGGCAAGGTGTATCTGTATGCCAAAGACTGGAAAAATGCGATTGCCGATTTCGAGGAAGTGGTTTACAACAAATCGGGTGATTATGGCTACGCGCTTTACCCCAAATATGCAGACTTATTTAAACTGACGGGTCACAAAAGCAGTGAAATGATTTTTGCGGTCCAGACACTCGCTGGTGTTGGTCTTGAATATGGGCTGCCCTTCGCTTACAACATCGGATTCAGAGGTTCTTTTGGTGGAGGTAATTTTGGTATGCCGGCCACTGAATTTGCCGACAGCTACGAAAACAAAGATGGCTCGCCCTTTAAGTGGGATACTTATATACCCGGTTTTACCACTGATAATACTATAAAGAGGAAAACATTCTGGGCTACGCACACCAATGGTAAGCTGACATCCGTGCCTGATACGGCTCTGTTAGGTAAGATTTACAGAAACCGTGACCCCCGTATGAATGCATCTTTGATTGTGCCTTACTCTTACCATGTAGGCTTTGTGGCCAATCAGGTCCGGACTTTGCAGTTTGTGGTCGCCGCCGGAGTAAGCGAGAACTTCGGGCAATGCCGTAACAACTCGGGATGGTTCACCTATTTGTGGCGCAAATTTGTTCCGGAAGGCAATGAAAACGGGGCCATGGCCGTACGGGAACACACCCCGTTCAACTTTCCCCTGATTCGTTATGCGGATGTGCTGCTCATGCTGGCGGAAGCCTATAATGAGGATGGGCAACTCGACAAAGCGATTACCGAGCTCAATAAAGTGCGAGCCCGTGCAGGCATGCCGGGACTTAATAGTGGTGTAGCGGGTTTACAGGTTACAAACAAAACGCAGATGTTTGACCGCATTGTGCATGAGCGCAAAGTAGAACTCGCAGGAGAAGGGCATCAGTTCAGCGACCTGAGACGATGGGGAATTGCCAAAGCACAGCTCGACGGGGCCGTGATCCGAAACCTTTTTGGAGAGACGCATTTTGTCCGAAAATTTACAGACCGCGATTACTTATGGCCAATTCCACGCACCGATATCGAAATGAATGCTGAATTAAAGCAGAACGAGGGTTGGTAGCGGGTTTGTGGCAGGGCCTACAGAATTGGGCTAACAAATAACCCCTGAAAGCCCTGTCACTTGCGATGGTATGCGTCAGATTGAAGCAATTCTAGACTTGACGTATATATAAGTGAGTTAGTTTATTTCTGAAAATACTCTATATCTCAAGTGCATCTTAACTTCATAGTTGACCACTATGAGATGCTACGCTCATTTCTTAAAAATTCCAGATGAATCGATATGCTGTCACCCGTGCATCACAGCGGACAATTCTTCCTCGGCGTTTTTGCCGGGGGCTGTTGATACTTTGTTTGGCGATACCCGGCACAGGGTTGGCTCAAAAGGAATACCATGTGCTGCAAAACTGGTTTCTGCTACGTTCAGATGATAACGCTCTTTTTCGTCATTTGACCAAGCAGGCCACGGAACACCTAGAAAAGCGGACAAAAACCGTCGAGAAAATTCAAGCTCTCAGGGAATGGAAACTTCGGCAGCAATGGATACGTAAGACGCTACTGAACTCGATTGGTCCGTTTCCGGAAAAAAGTCCTTTGAATGCCAGAACGGTGAAGATTCTAAAAAAACAGGGATACAGGGTAGAGCATATCGTGTTTGAGTCGCAACCTGGTTTTTTTGTTACTTCCACCTTGTTTGTCCCAGACCATTTGAAAGGAAAGGCCCCCGGCGTCGTGTATTGCAGCGGCCATTCGCCCACCGGATACAAAGCACGTCCCTATCAGCAGGTTTTGTTGAATCTGGTAAAGAAAGGTTTTGTTGTGCTGGCCTTTGACCCGGTTGGACAAGGCGAACGTTTGGAATACCTGGACCTTAAAACAGGAAAGTCAGCGGTAGGCCCGCCTACCCGGCAACATGATATGCCGGGTCCGCAAACCTTCATAACAGGCAGCAGCCAGGCACGGTATATGATGTGGGACGGAATCCGGGCGGTTGATCTTCTGTTGAGCCAGCCAGAGGTTGACCCGGCCCGTATTGGCATGACTGGGCGTTCGGGAGGCGGGACGCAGACTGCATTTATCGGTGCGCTCGATGACCGCATTCTGGCCACGGCCCCGGAGTGCTACATTACTAACTTTACCCGGTTGTTGCAGTCGCTTGGCCCGCCGGATGCCGAACAGAATTTACCTGATATCATTGGTAAGGAGTTCGATGAACCTGATCTGCTGATTGCCCGTGCACCGAAGCCGACGCTAATGATTACTACGCTCAACGATTACTTTAATCATCAGGGATCGCTCGATACGCACCTGGAAGTATCACGGATTTTTAAGTCATACGGTAAATCCGAAAATTTCGGTATCGCACAGGATCTTGCAGGCCACGCATCCACACTCAGGAACCGCGAAGCGATGTATGCGTTTTTCCAAAAAGCGCTTGTAAATCCCGGAAGTTCAAAGGAAGATTCGGTTGACTATCTGACAGCGGAAGAGATCCAGGTAACACCGACCGGGCAGCTTTTGACTTCTCAGCATACTGAAACCGTTTTTAGCCTCAATGCCCGGCATGCCGGGCATTTGATGGCCAGCATTGAGCTTTCCCGGAAAAGTCCGAAGACGCATCTGCCGAAAGTTGTCTTGCAGGCTCAGAAACTATCTGGTTATCAGCTACCAAACGAAACGGATAAGCCTGTGTATGCCGGTGTCATGCCAAAACAGGGATTTCAGATCGAAAAATATTTTATAAAAGGCGAAGGAGATTATGTGATTCCCTACCTGCTTTTTGTGCCTGGCAAACCCAACGGAAAAGCTGTTATGTATTTATCACCCAAGGGTAAGGCAAACGTTGCTGATAGTGAAGAAGTAAAGCTGCTGGTCAGCGGAGGATGCCACGTATTGATCCCCGACCTGATCGGTACGGGTGAAACCGGCCCGGGGCAATGGGCGGGAGGTAATTATTTCCAGCATTTCAAAATGGAGGGTCTGGCAATTGACATGTTCTACGGCTCGGTTTTGATTGGCCGCAGCGTGGTGGGGACCCGGGCGGCCGATGTGGTAAAACTCGCGCATTTGCTAAAAAACAGGGGAGCTACCCAAATCGGTGCGATGGCTATCCGTGAGCTTTCCCCTGTTCTGCTACATGCAGCTGCTTTCGAACCAGCCATCAGTCGCGTGGCGCTTTTTGATCCTTATGTGTCGTATTACTCGTTGGTGACCCAACAATACTATAATCTGGATTTTATCGAGGGGGCTGTACCCTCCGCCCTGACCACCTACGACCTGCCCGATCTGGCAGCCAGTCTGGCCCCCCGCAAAGTCATGATGGCCAATGTGACGGACGGAAAAGGGAGTGACGAGCCCAGGCAGGCTATTGAAAAAGAGCTCAGGTTTGTGAAATTGACTTATCAGTCAGCGGGTGCTGAGAGCTCATGGCAAGTTGCAGCAACTGAACCCAAACACGCACTTATAAAGGATTTTTTTGCTGACTGGATTGCGCACTAATATTTACATCCGGCCCTCTTCTCTATTATAGAAAACAAAGGATTTTTTTATGCTAGTAACGGTGTCGAAGGTCATCCGAACAGGCTCTTTTTGCCGCTATTGCTCTGATCGAATTTACTTTAAACCTACTTTAATCATGAAAATCTTTACACGACAATTACTCGGAGGAATCTTCCTGTTCCTGGCACTTAAAATTCCCGGACGGGCTCAAAGCTTTACTCCGTCTCAGGAAGTACTCAGCCAGGCCCTTAGTTACAGGCTTGTGCAGTGGAAACCCGATTCGCTGGTTGGCAACGAATACATTGCCTATAATGCCTTTGTTTCTGCGAGGGCAATGAATTACCTGGCGTTGACCGCCTATCACAATCCGACAAACACCCTTGTGATCAACCGGCTGCTGCAACACATTCGCAAAGTTATTGCCGGAGGAAACGAACCCACGTGTCGGGGAACAATAGCTGGCTGGGCTGATAATGCACTCGCGCAAAGCCTCACGCTGGCAAAATTTACGCCTGATGTGTGGGACGAGCTGTCCGCCACAGAAAAGACCCGATGCGATTGGCTTATGAAAGCACTCACCGTGGCTGGCAACTATAATCAAAATTACCAGAATGCTCCTGTGCGCTGCATGCTCGGTACTTTTCCCTATGGTGGAAAACGCAATGCCCCAAATATACAGGAAGGATATGTCGGTATCATGATTGCAGCACATAAGTATTTCGGTGGCACAGCCAATGTGAATGCAATCCTGGCCGGTTTCGACTACGACACTTATCTGGCTGCCTTTGCGAGCCTTGGCTATACCAACATCATCTTTGGCTGGACCTTCGCTTACGGTGACACACCGACGGGCCGGGCGCAAATGGAACACTTAATGGAGCAGGGAGATACTCCAGTGGGCGGAGGAACAATTACGAGTGTGCGTATCCCCTTTACTTTTGGAGATTACAGTTCCCCCGCCGTCGAGGTGCCTTATGATCCCCTGCTGGTATATCAGGCACTGGCTGATCGAATGTACCGGCACGAGGCAACAAATCGATCCAGTAGTAATCAAGCCTATATCTTAAATAATCGGACGACACCGATGCAGGGGTTGATGGGGATGTGCGCAGAGTTTCAGTTCACTGATGGAGGGGGCGAACGTAGCTCGGCGCGCTATGCTTACGATGGCTGGTCCAATAGTATCATGACCTACGCCACACTGCGCTCACTGGGTCTTTGGGGTACTACTGCCGTGCACAAGGAGATAGACAGGCGATTAAAAGTCGGATCCATCGACCTGTTGTACAAGTACAAGGCAGGCTATTATGGCCGCTCCAATGGGAACTTTTACACGTATACCGAAACCAGCGGAACCGAACTGGGATATATTTTTCTGAAAGATATATGGACCAATTTCTTGTGGGAACGCGCTGAGCCGTCTGTATTCGAATTGGTGGTTCCAAACGTCCGTGAATCGTTTGACGCAGTGACTTTGAGCAGCAGCTACGCTAACGGACAGTTTACGGGGGAGAATGGGCTCGTATGGCATTTTACGCAAGCCCGTCGCCAGGGCAGCGAACGTGTCAAGCCCAGTGACGCAAACGTGATGGCCCTGGCGCCAAATACGACTTCCCCGGGAAACATCCGGACCAGTCTTACCAGGCCACTCAAATCACTGCGCTTCAAAGTCAGGGCCAGGACTACGTCCGGCGCTCCGGGACTTACTGTGCGGATCAACGGGACAGCAATCCGCACCTACTCGAATTTTGCACAAACGGAAGTAGAAGTTTTGACATTAACGGGCCTTAGTGCACTAACAGGGAATGTAATCATGATTGAAAACACGGGCACGGCTGAGCTGTTATTGGATGATTTGGAACTGGAAGAAGCAAGCGTGTATGTATTGTTAAAGAACGGAAACACTGGTTCAACGACTACGTCCCAGATCAAGCCACGCTTCCAATTGAATAATATCACCGCATCCGCCATTCCATATAGCCAGCTTATGTTCCGTTACTGGTTTACAAGCGAAAATCCTGCCACCCTGGAAACCTTTGTCGATCTGGCCAGTATGGGGGCCGATCAGGTCAACATGGTATACACATCGCTGGCAGGCAGTCCGCGTCAGGGCGCGGACGGATATATGGAATATTCATTTAAAACGACTGCCGGAGACCTTCCGACCAACGGTAATTCCGGATCCCTGAATACGCGTATCCGCAAAGTAAATCAAACAAATTTTGATGAGGCCGACGATTACTCTTATGTGAGCAGCGCAAACTTTGTTCAGACCAACAAAGTTACCCTTTACCGCCAGGTTCCCGGCGGCCAGCCACAGCTTATCTGGGGTAAGGAGCCTGCGTTGATAGGAAGTTTACGGGTAGGTACCTTGCAAGATGAATACCAGCAGCCGCACACCGAAGACGTCGCTTTATATCCTAATCCTGCCGATCAGGAAGTATTTGTGAAAGGTATCAGTTCCGGCGGGCTATTTGATGTGACGATTTCTGCGATCAACGGTCAGGTACTCCATCGTGGGTGTACGGATGGTAAAACGCCCATTCAAATTGGGAATCTTGCCAGCGGTATCTACATCATGCGTCTTCAGTACGAGGGGCTGGTAATGGATATGAAACTTGTCAAAAAGTGATTTGTGACTGCCCCTGATATGACCTACGGTTGGAGTAATATCTCTTGCGGGTTGGAAAAATTCCCGGCAATCAATGTCAAACACAACCTTATACTAAGGATAAACCTGCTTTTCAAACCAGTTTAACTATGAAACCTTTAATACTTGAGAAGGCGCTCTACGTGCCAGTGCTTATCATACTGATTCAAAGCTACTGCTTTGCCCAGACCTTCACGCCGTCGCCGGACGTATTAGCTCAGGCACTCAGCGCCAACCTGGTCCGTTGGCAGCCGGATCCGGAGGCTGGTCAGGAACAAATTGCATACAATGCCCTTGCAACGGGTAAAGCGATGAATTATTTAGCACTTGTTGCCTACCATAACCCCAATAACACTACGGTTATTAATCGGTTGCTGGCTCACATCAGGAATGCGATAGCCGGAGGCAACGAGCCGGTCTGCAGGGGAGGTATCAGCGGCTGGTCCAATAATTCCCTTGCCCAGACACTCACACTGGCCAAAAATACGGAAGCGGTATGGACGCAGCTAACTTCTGATGAAATCAACAAATGTGACTGGTTAATGCGCGCGCTCACCGTGGTGGGAAATTACAACCAAAACTTTTACAACGACCCCGTTCGATGTCTTTTGGGAGTAAACCCCTTCGGTGGAAAAAGAAACGCACCGAACATCCAGGAAGGATATGTCGGTATCATGATCACTTCGCACAAATATTTCGGCGGAGCCGCAGCGGTTAATCAGATACTGGCCGATTTCGACTATGATTCGTATCTGTCTACCTTCGAGAATCTTGGCTTTACAAACATCGTTTTCGGCTGGACTTATGCCTACGGTAATACGCCTGCGGGCAGAGCACAGATGAAAAGCCTGATGGAACAGGGAGGGACGGACAAAGGCGGGGGGACGATTAATTCCCAGGGAGTGCGTCGTCCTTTTACCTTTAACAACTTTTATACTTTGGCCGAAATACCTTACGATCCGTTTCTGATTTATCAGGCCACAACGGAGCGCATGTTTCGCCCTGTTACGCATAATGTATCCACGAGCGGAGAGGCTTACGTACTCAGTAACCGCACTTCTCCAATGACCGGTCTGACTGGCATGTGCGGAGAGTTACAATTTACAGATGGCTTTGGCGAACGTAGCTCGGTACGATATGCGTATGATGGTTGGAGCAACAGCATTTTAACCTTCACCACATTAAAAGCTTTGGGTTTATGGGGAAATACAGCGGCGCATCAGGATATCTATCGGAGAATGAAGGTTGGTTCCATTGATCTGTTATACAAGTATAAAGCCGGATACAGGGGCCGTTCCAATGGCGAGTTTTTTGATCAGACTGAATTTAATGGAATAGACTACGGATATGTCTTTCTCAAGGACATCTGGAATAATTATTTGTGGGATCGTCCCGACCCCACCATGTATGAGCTGATGGCGCCTACTGTGACCGAATCATTTGCAGGCGTTACGCTGGGTTCTGAGTTTTCCGATGGTCAATTTACAGGCCAGGGTGGACTGGTATGGAATTACACCCAGGCGCGGCACGAGGCTGGCTCTGTGGTCAAGCCGGCTGACGAGAACGCTATTGTTTTAGCATCACATGGAAACGGCACTTTCAATACTACCCTTGCACAGCCGGTAAAAGGATTCCGGTTCAAGGTGCGAAATCTGTCTGGTAACGGGAGCCCCACGGTTACTGTTAGTTTGAATGGTACTGTTTTACGCACGTATACCAGTTTTGGAACGGATGAAACAGAGGTAGTGAACATGGCTGGCTTGTCGGCACTGGCAGGCGATCAGCTGTCTGTCAGCAATTCCGGCTCTGTGGAATTGTCTTTTGATGACCTGGAACTTGAGCAGGTAAGCATACCCGCAGCTCCTACAAACCTGACTATCTCCAATGTTCAGATGAGCGAACTTACGCTTACATGGACTGACAATTCAACTACCGAAACAGGTTACCAACTGGAACGGAGGGAATTACCAGCGGGAACCTTCCAGACGGTTCAGGGTAATCTGCCGGTCAATACCGCCACCTACCTGGATAACAGCGTACTTGCTGAAACAAACTATGAGTATCGTTTGAAGGCCATTAATCTGGCAGGTTCGTCAGCTGCGGCACTGGTTGAAACAGAGACGTTGCCTTTGGTAGCGCAGGATATGCAGGTGGCGCCCATCTTGGCAGATGCATTTGTCAATGCGGGAGCGGCAAACGCCGGTTCGAATTACGGTACCAGAACAAACTTACTTGTCAAATTTGCGGGTCCGAACAACACCACGACGCGGGAGTCTTTCCTTAAGTTTGACCTGAGTGGTATTAACAAGCAGATTCAAAGGGCAACACTCAGACTTTTTGGTACAAGTATCGAGGCAAATGTGCTTAATCCGTCTACACTGCGTCTGGATGTGATCGAGCAGGATAACTGGGGGGAAACAACCATCAACTGGACCAACAGCCGGTCTTTCACATCGCTCGGTGAAGTTTTGACCTGGGATCCGGTTAACGGTGTTAATAACGTTGACCTAGCTACATCACTTCTTCAAGATCAAGCAGGAGGCTTGCTTACGCTTAAAATATTGACAACTGAAAATCTACTGGCAAACCTGGCGAGTAAAGAGGCGACCAGTTCTGGTCAGCGCCCTCAGTTAACGATCCATACAGACCATATTACTGCTCCAACGGAGCTGACGCTATCAGGTAACGGGCAGCCTCAGCTGAAATGGACAGACAACTCCTCAAACGAGTCGGAGTTTATTATTCAGCGAAAGAGCGCTGGTGGAACGTTTGCCAATCTGGCATCGGTTGGCGTTAACGTAGACTCATATATTGATACAAGTGCAGCACCAGGAATTGCCTACACGTACAGGGTTTACGCCCTGGATAATATCGGTAAATCGGCCTATTCAAACCAGGTTGAATTGACTACGCCCACATTACAGGTGTGGCTGAAAGACGGAGATGCGGGCCAGATAACCAATAATCAGATCAAACCTGATCTGTTATTGAAGAACTTTGGAAACATACCCGTTCCTTACCATGAGCTAACCGTCAGGTACTGGTTTACAAGTGAGAACCATGCGACGATCAATTCCTGGATAGACTGGGCACAACTTGGAACGAACCTGGTAAAATTGCAGTACGTGCGCCTGGCCGAACCGCGTCGTGGGGCAGACGGTTACCTGGAGTACACATTTGAGCCGGCGGTCGGCCAGTTGATCGTCGAGGGCACCTCCGGACCAATTCAGTCCAGGATCGCCAAACAAACCTGGACCAACTTTAATGAAACGGATGATCATTCATATGCCGATCATGCAGACTATGCGCTGACGCAGCATGTGACGCTGTATCGTAACGGGCAACTCCTGTCGGGTGTAGAGCCGGTTTTGGTAAGTCCTGTAAAACAAGCATTGATAGAATCTGAAAACAAAAACAATACATCAAATTCCAATTCGATCAGTACATACTTGCGTATTCAAAATACGGGGAATGTACCATTGGAATATAAGGATATTACTGTTCGCTACTGGTTTACGGCTGACGGTAGTCAGCCTCTGAACCATTGGATCGACTATGCGGCTTTGGGAAGTAGCAGAATAAATGGCCAATTTGTTACATTACCTGCTACGCTGCCCGGCGCCGATACCTATCTGGAATTCAGCTTCGATCCTACACTTGGCAGTCTTGAGCCATTAGCCAGTACAGGCAATATTCAATTTCGGATTGCCAAAGGCAACTGGTCCGCATTCGACGAGGCAGATGACCATTCTTATAAGGTCAGCGCACCAATGGGAGTTAACAATAAAATCACACTTTATCATAAGGGAGAATTGATTTATGGCACCGAACCAATAGCATCCGGCGCAAGGGTTGCTGCTTTTGAAATGGAAGACGATGCAGAAGCAGTGACGAAGGCCTGGTCGGTCTACCCAAATCCTGCCAGAGATGAGATCCGACTGGACGGCGGGGATTCAGGAAGGCAAATCGATGTTTCAATTATCGGAATCAACGGCCAGAGCGTGCATCAGGAGAAAACATACTTAAAAAGTCCAATCCGCGTAGAGCAGCTTTCCAGCGGCATTTATCTTCTACGGGTTGTTCAGGATGGGGCGGTGCGGCATATGAAACTTCTTAAACAATAGCCCGATTATCAAAGACATCAACCGCCTGCATCCGCTTTTGCAGATCGCAGGTGGTTGATTTGGATTTTTTAAGACGCTTGATAAATATGCTATGAGGTTCACATTTTTTTTTCTTTTTATACTGATCGCGGCGACCGCGTTCTGCCAACAGAAGCGGAACCTGCTGACAAATAATTTTTCCCGAAAGCAAGTGAGCTCGTCTATTTCGGGCAGCCAACAGTGGATTACCTATCCTGCCTATAATAACCGCGATGCCTGGAAGAGGCTTCCGGTAGTTGCAAAAAATCAATCTATTAAAAAGGGTGAGCAGTATTTGAACTATAAGTGGCCTTTGACCACAGCCCAGCTTTATCTGACATACAGCAGGACTGGCAATCGCGCCGCGGCAGACGATGTAAACCGTGAGAAACTCAATGCCTTGCGGATACTAGCACTCGCGGAATTGGTGGAAGGAAAAGGCCGCTTTCTGGATGATCTGATCAACGGGGTTTTTGCTTTCTGCGAACAGACATACTGGGGGTCCCCGGCTCATCTCTACATGCATGGATATGAGGGATCCATTGCAAACATCACCACACTGCTTCCCGAAGAAAACGATCCGATCATCGATTTGGTGACCGGCGATACGGCCGCGGACCTTGCCTGGATCTGGTACTTTTTTCACGAAGAATTCGATCAGGTCAGTCCGGTGATCGCTGAGCGGCTGCAACTTGAATTGAGGCGAAAAGTATTGGAGCCTTTCTACCAGCGTAACGATTACTGGTGGATTACCGGCTGGGGCGAAGGGCGAGTTAACAACTGGACTCCCTGGTGCAGTTACAACATCCTTACCTGTATTCTGTTGTTGGAAACCGACAAACAGAAGCGCGAGGACGGGATCTACAAAACCATGGAGGCAGTTGACCTATTTATCAACTCTTACCCCGAGGATGGTGGTTGCAGCGAGGGACCTGGCTACTGGGGACCTGCAAGCGGGAGGCTGTTCGATTATCTGACCCTATTACAAAAAGCGAGTGAGGGTAGAATTGACATTTTTAGCAACGAGCTCATTCGCAATATGGGACGGTACATTTACCGTGTTTACGTCAGCCACGGAGAAAATTATGTCAATTTCGCTGATGCACAGGCCCGGCTTCAGCATGATGGAGGGCTGATCTATCGTTTCGGCAAAGTCATTCAGGATGCGGACATGGAAGGATTTGGTGCCTTCCTTCTGGATAAACGCAACGAAGGGGACATCAGATTGGGCGGACGGATCGGAAGTTCTCTTGAAAATCTGTTCAGTACCGACGGTTGGCGCATTGCTACTAGGAAAGAGCCCCTCTTATACGAATACTATTTTCCAAATCTGGATGTGGCCATTGCCCGCGACAAAGAAGGTTCGGACAAAGGATTTTATTTCGCCGCCAAAGGAGGGCATAATGGCGAGCAGCATAACCACAACGACGTTGGGTCATTTATCCTGTTTTACGACGGGAATCCTGTCCTGATCGACGCAGGGGTGGGAACTTATACCCGTGAAACGTTCGGGAAAGAGCGCTATAATATCTGGACCATGCAGTCCAACTATCACAACGTGCCGCTGATCAACGGTGTGGCACAGCAGGACGGTCGAAACTTTACCTCCCGAAACTCATCCTTTATCGCCACGAAAGACCGGGTCCGGTTTTCAACGGAAATCAGTGGAGCCTATCCAAAGGAAGCGCAGGTAAAAAACTGGCAGCGGGCCTATCAGTTGGATCGGGGCGAAAAATTTACGATCAGCGATGTATATCAATTGATTGAGAATAAAGGCGAGACAAGGCTGCATTTCCTTACCACGCTCTACAATGAGCAAACAAAACCCGGAGAGCTGCTACTGAAAGGAGATGGATTTGAACTGCTGATGCGGTACAATCCGAAATCAATAAGTGCCACAGTTGAGCAGAAGGATATTGATGATCCCAAGCTTAGGAACGCACTCGGAAAAATAGTTTACAGAATTGTGCTTGAAGTCAAAACTGGTGCTTTAACCGGCAGCAATCGCATCGAATTGATAAAAGTGAAATAATGATCGCGTTGTCAAATACGATGTTCTGTTTAAATTCACTTTGACACAACTACTTGTATGTCTATTGACTTTCTAAAAATAAAGTTATTAAGCCTTATTGTGTTTTGCGGCCTCTTTACGCCAGCAGTTTTTGGAACGGTCATCCTTCCTAAAATTTTTGGAGACCACATGGTGCTGCAACGCGAGAGCAACGTGGCCGTATGGGGCCTCTCCGATAAAAATATGCTCACTGTATCGGGGTCCTGGAATGGCGAAGTGGTAAACGTAAATGTGAACGCCGATGGGACCTGGAAAACCCGGTTAAAGACGCCGGCGGCTGGTGGACCCTATACAATAACTTTCGACGACGGGGAGGTTTTGCTGCTAAATGACATTCTGATCGGGGAGGTCTGGATATGTTCTGGGCAATCGAATATGGACATGCCTATCCGTGGCCTTTCTGCAAAGGATACGGTTTTGAACAGGCAAAGTATACTTGCGTCCGCCGAAAATTCCCAAATCAGGTTATTTAGACTGCCACACAAGGCTTCGGCGCAGCCGGAAAAAGATAGTCCGGGGCGTTGGCAGCTCTCCGATAGTGTCACTGCAAATACTTTCAGCGCGGTGGGTCATCATTACGCGCAGATTTTGCAGGAGAAACTAGGGGTGCCATTGGGCATGATTCATTCGGCATGGAGCGGAACACGTATCGAGCCCTGGATGAGCGGGGAAAGTCTGGCCGAATTCAATTACGTCCGGCCTGCTACGGATACAGCAAAGTTATCTCGAACTTCTCCGTCTGCGATCTTCAACGGGATGATCAGTCCGCTACTGGGTTTTACCTGCAAAGGAATTTTGTGGTATCAAGGTGAGTCGAATCTGACCCAACATGCAGTTTATGATCAAATGATGGCAGCTATGGTAAGTGGCTGGAAAAAGGGCTGGGACCATCAGGAGCTGGCTTTTTACTATGTCCAGATTGCACCATTCAATTATGGAAAAGCAAAGTCGGCGCCGTATTTGCGCGAAGCACAGGAAAGGGCCATGAAGCTGATCTCTGACTCATATATGATCAGCACAATTGACATAGGTTCGGAAAAGACCATCCATCCGGCGGATAAAGGAACGGTGAGTCAACGACTGGCTTATGCCGCACTTAGCAGAACCTATGGATTAAAGGGTTTCCCGTATGAAAATGCAAATTTTGAGTCCGTGAAATTCAAAAGAGACAAAGCGACCGTTCGAATAGCACATACAGGAAAAGGATTGGTAGCTCAAAAAAATCCGTTGGGATTTGAGGTTGCAGGTGATGATCGGGAATTCTTTCCAGCAGTCGCGTCCATTAGAAAGAATAAAGTAATTGTTCACAGCGACCAGGTTCCCCATGTCCGAGCAGTACGGTATTGTTTTTCGGGCTTTGCTCCCGGCACGGTGCATAACCGTGACGGGTTACCTCTTTTGCCTTTTCGTACTGATACTTGGCCAATCAACAATGGCAAATAAGGCACTGACTTTTTAAGTATTCAAATGAGCTGATAAAGATATGAAAATCGGATTTGGAAAAATGGGCCTGAAAAAAATACTGATCTGCACATTGCTGATTATATCGCTGCAAGATATTTGCCACGCTCAAGGGAAATCCGGTGAGCTGTTTGACCGGCAGGTGAAGGACGTCTTGGCGCGCATTAATCCACCATTCTTTCCTGAAAAAACTTTTAATGTGGATGTTAAAACGGCTGATCACTTTCAGAAGGAAATCAACAAAGCCATTGAAATCTGCAACAATGCGGGGGGCGGGCAGGTTGTTGTTCCAAAAGGCGATTATCTCTGTAACGGCCCGATCCGGATGCTGTCAAATGTGAACCTGCATCTTTCTGACGGCGCACTTATCCGTTTTGGCACCAATCCTGGTGACTACCTTCCGGTCGTTAAAGTGCGCTGGGAAGGCACCGTTTGTTACAATTATTCTCCGATGATCTATGCCGTTGGTCAGAATAATATCGCTATAACCGGGCGAGGAACACTCGACGGGCAAGCCGATAAATTCTGGTTTGCCTGGAAAAAGCAGCCTAATAGAGACGATCAGGAAAAGGCTAAGACAATTTTGCGAAAAATGGGTGAAACGGGCGTGGCTGAAAATGAAAGAGTGTTCGGAGCTGGGTACAAACTTCGCCCCACATTAATTGAGTTTTATGAATGCGAATCGATCCTACTGGACGGTTTCACAGTTCGGCAGAGTCCGTTTTGGACTGTCCATCCGGTTTTTTCAAAAAGTATAACGATCCGGAACCTCACGATAGGCCATGGAACCACCAACGACGATGGCATCGATCCCGATTCGTGCGAAGACGTGCTAATTGAACATTGTAAGATCAATACCGACGACGACCCCATTTCGATCAAAGCCGGGCGGGACCAGGACGCTTGGCACCGCAAAGGCACCCGGAATGTGGTAGTACGGAATTGTACCCTGCAATCGGCGATTGCGAATGCATTTTGTATTGGGTCGGAAATGTCCGGCGGTGTCGAAAATGTATGGGTCGATAACTGTTTCGTTCCCGATACTGACATGGGGGTGACCTTGAAAGCGAATATGGACAGAGGCGGTTTTATACGTAATCTTTGGGTCCGCAACATAACGATTGACAGTTGCCGGCAGGCAGCTATTCGTATACAGATGGACTACCATAGCTATCGCGGGGGGAACTTTCCTCCCAATTTTGATCAAATTACTTTTGAGAATATCAACGTTCGCGCGGCGCGTGATCACGGCTGGTGGTTAGCTGGGGTCGCGTCCAAATCGATTGGATCGGTGACGATGCGAAATATTAAAGTTGATCATCAGGGTAAGGGAAACCGCGCCGAGTTTGTCAATCTGAAAATAGACTAATAAATGTACTGACCATGCGACGCAGAGACTTTTTATCATCCACAATAGCCGGAGCAGCTGCATCTGCCGCGCCGTTAAAAGTATTTAGCCAAGGAGAAGAAATCAAAGAAGCAAAAGGTAGTCTAAATGAGCCTGCGCGAAATATTCCGTTGGCAGGAGATTATGATGTGATCGTTTGCGGAGCAGGCCCCGCTGGTGTTGCTGCGGCTATTGAAGCCGGACGTACTGGTGCCAAAACGCTTCTTCTTGAAGTTCACGGTTGTTTAGGGGGCGTCTGGACGTCAGGTTGCTTGACCTGGATCATCGACAATAAAAATAAAGGAGGGATAGTAGCGGAAATTAAGGAAAAGCTTCGCCATCGAAAGGGCAATGCTACAATCCCCACCGGGAATTCGTTTTCTTTCGATGCTGAGCAGATGAAAATACTGTTGGAAGAGCTATGTATTGAAGCTGGTGTAACAATTCGCCTTTTTACCAGGGTAGTCTCAACGGCGCAGAGAAACGAAAGGATGACTCATGTTGTTACAGAATCTAAGTCTGGGCGCGAAGCCTGGGGAGGTAAGATCTTCATTGATTGCTCGGGGGATGGGGACTTGGCTGCCCGTGCTGGCTGCAAGTTCGACTATGGCGACAGTGCCGGACAGGGACAGCCAATGAGTATGCTTTGCCTGATTTCCGGGGTCCATTATTCTGAAATAAGGGAATTTATTCGTGATGAAGAAGATAGCAAGGCTGGATCACGCTCTAAAAAACGTTTGGAAGACGCTATCATACGGGGAGGACATACCCCTTCTTACGCCCGTCCAAGCATCTTTCCTATCTATGAGGACCTGCACATGCTGATGGCAAATCATGAATATGGGTTTCTAGGAACCGACGCTGGCCAGGTAACTGAGGCTACTCTGAAAGGACGGGCAGAAGTACACAAAATTGTTCACAGTTTGCAGTCATTAGGCGGCCCCTGGGGTAACCTGAAAATTATAGCTACCGGTGAACAGATTGGTGTTCGTGAAAGTCGGCGCATACACGGGCTGTATACGGTGTCCCGTCTGGACTTGGTCAAAGGCGCGCGGTTCGAAGATGCTGTGTGCCGCGTCACATTCGGCGTTGATGTGCATTCGGTGAAAAAGGAAGATGAGACCACCACAAACTACAACAGGGGTACCACCAGCAAACCTTACGATATTCCGGTTCGTGCCTTGATTGCCAGCGATGTGAAAGGGCTTATGATGGCTGGCCGTTGTATCAGTGGTGATTTCGTAGCTCATTCGAGTTACCGAGTTACAGGCAACGCTGCTATGATGGGCCAGGCGGCTGGGCGGGTTGCTGCCATTGCAGCAAAAAACAATCAATTGCCGCAGGATGTCAAATGGACTGAAGTGGGGTGGTCTGTCGATTAATTTAAGGCAATGATATATCAATTTACACTAAACTTCTAATAAAAAAAGGCTAGTCACAATAGACTAGCCTTTGACTTTTAAGGTGTTATGCGACTACCAAACTTCCCATTTTATTTTCATGGGAACCCATGGAGTCAATTCACTAATCAAAAATTCTTTCTGAATCTTCTCATTACCATTCAGCAACTCACAAGTTACTCGGTCGCCATTCACCTTTCTCACTACCATCATCGGGCCACCTTTGGCCTCTCTCACTTTGTCTTGCACTTGCATCCCCTCGTCCATTTTTCGTGAATAATTTCAACGATACAACAATTACAGACGAAATCCAAACAAAAACTCAAATTTCTCCATATTTATAGGTAAACGAACACTAAATATGGATACGGAAGGTAAAATTTGCTGGTTTGAATGGATGGATGCAACGGATGCATTCGTCGTCATGCATGAGCAGTGGAGACTAATTGTTGACCAGCTACTGGCAATGAAACTGGATGGCCGATTGTCAGAAGAGATGTTTTGTGAGATAACAAAATATGAAAGAAACTATCTTATTCTGAGATTTCCACAACTTCATCCTTAACATCTTCAATTAGCTCAATTACTGTACTTTTGACCAAGTTCTTAGTGGTTGGGTCAAGCTCTCCTAATGTAAAATTAGTGTGCTTATCCGCTGCTGCCTTAAATGTGCCTTCCACTAGAGGAAATTCAGCATTGATTATCCACGTTTCTTCCTCCAGTGAGATTGCAATAGGATTCTTTTCGTAATAGAACGTTGCTAAACGTGCTCTTCCGTCGGCCAGCAACTGATCTAGTTTTTCGGGGAATTTACCAAGTTCTTTAAGAGATTGGTCAGTCAAAACGAAATTTAGAACCGTCATTTGCTATTGTTGGTTTGTTCAATAATTTTCTTCAAAAACAAAATTTCCTCTTTCTGCTGCTGAATGATCTGCTCATATAGCTTCCGTTCCTGATCAGACGTGCCATTATTAACGACATACCCGTTCCCGGTTTGGTTGTGCATGACGTTGAAGATCATCTTCTCATTGAAGTTGATAATGTCTTCCACGCTGACTTTCAGCACTTCAGCAATCTTCATTAGCTTAGGGTAGGATAGCTCTGATTCGTTCCTCTCGATCTTGCCGTATCCGGCCTGAGTCATTTCTAGCTTTTGAGCCATGTACTCCTGCGTATAGTTCTTAATCTCTCGAATCTTCTTGATTTTTTCTCCTATCTCCACATTGAAAGAAATTTTTCCTGTAAGTTCTAAATAAATCCTCACAGTTCTAGTAGCTCACAGTTATTTCAAACCACCGTACATAGCTTTGAAGCCAGTTTAAACCCCTCGTTAAAGTGTTCTAAATGGCTGGAAAAGAGAAGTATATAGTGTTGATTGTAATCGTTTTAGCCCTTTCAATTGGCTGGTTTTCGGAACATAAGGTTGGTAGTTTTGCCGCCGAACCTCGACAACGTGACACGCCCGACACGTTATATGTGCTGTGGGAACCGGGAAAATCCCATATCTATAAATGGGACAAGCTTGGGGAGTATCTGTATAAAGAGCCGTGGAACCCCAAAGGGTTTGTTGTGTTCTATTCAATGTACGGCCATGATAGTCATGGATACAGCACATCCGAGGATACTTTTGAAGGGCATTACAAGGTATCGAAGAGGTTTCAAACGGAGGCAAAGAGTTTTGTCAGTGCAGACTTCTATCGCTGGAAAACTTGGACAAGCGAAGAACCGGGAACGTTTGGTACGTTCATAAAATGCGTTGAGAATCACAATTTTAATCAAAACAAGACGTGTGACTGTTCATTTCTTTTGCCCGACTAGTCTCCTTTCTTAGGTGGCTTGACCTTCATCAGGGCAAACAGATGATTATCAAAGTCTGACTTTGATAATTCGCTATGCTCCGCTAGATCAGCTTTGCTTACTTTACGCTTTTTCGTCAACAACTTAAATTTATCAAGAGATTTCATGATATCAGTTTCTTATAGGTCAAACGACCCGTCATATTCTCCAAAGCTACATTAAAACGCTGTGAAGTGGTGTAGTTCCTAGTATTAAATCTGTAAGAGAATTCGTCCACGTAGGATTGAAGATGCTCTACGCTTACCCAATGGTAGATACCTTCAAGACCTCGTTTCAGGTGACTCCAGAAGTTCTCGACTCCGTTCGTATGAGCCATACCATTGACAAACTGTTTGGCTCCGTGGTTGACCCTTTCATGATTGAATTTCTGGTTCAGCTTATTATAAGCCTGCCATTCATCAGTCATGACGGTAGTGTTACACTTGATACTGGATTCAATGATAGGCTCGATTGTAGCCTGTTTCGTATCGGATACAACCTTAGCTATCAAAACACCACCTCTCTGACGCATACCTAGAACCGGCTTTTTGGTTTTAGTACTTCGGCCTTGAGTACCTTGTGTCTTTTTCGATTCGTGTTTGTTCTTTTCCTCTCCACCGATGTAGGTTTCATCGATCTCAACCGTATTCTCCAGAGCTTGCTTGAACGCTGGATGATCGAAAGCATATCTCAATCGATGCAGCAGGAACCATGCGGTCTTCTGAGTAACGTCAATATCCTTTGCAAGTTGATGCGACGAAATGCCCTTCTTATGGGAAGAAAAGATGTATAATGCCATAAACCACTTAATCAGTGGTATTTTGGTGTCCTCGAAAATAGTACCTACTTTGACGTTGAAGTATTTCCCGGTATTCTTGCATTTGTAGCGGTTGCCCGAACACTTGTACACCTTGGAAGTCTCGTCAAACGGAGAAACGACAGTTCCGTCCCACCGGAGTTTTTCCAAGTGTTCGATGCAATCCTGTTCAGTAGGAAATGCTTTGACTAAATCAAGTATACTTTTGAAATCACCTATCATAATATCAGAGAGTTACAGATATAAAGATAAGAAGAAATTTACACTAAACATAGAAGTTCGAGAAGTATTTTACACTAAAATCAACAAACAAAGGAACATGGACACAGAAACCAGATTGGCCGAGCTAAACGCTAAACCTCAACTTACAGATGATGAAATGAAGGAAGTAATACGTCTGAGTCCGCCTAATACAATCAAATCGTTACCTAATCTATTGACCCTCGGTGTTAAAGATGTAAATGCATTCGGCGACAATACCGCCGAAGCTAAGAAAATAGCCAAAGACGCATTTGAAAAGGGCTTTTACATTGAAACAATCTCACTTAGGCTTCAATCGATAGAAATCTGTCTTCGAATGTATGTCGTCGGCAAAAGTAAAAAAGGTAAAATAATTGATTCTGATAGCGATAAAAGGACATTTGGAAACTATGTCAACGATTGCGAGCAAATGGGCTTTGATAAGTCGTTGGTTCAGGAATTAAAGGATTTCAACAAAAACAGGGTCAATGCCATACATAAATTCCTTCTTGGTGAGATCAAATATGCTGACCTGAAGGATGTTTGTATTGCGACGGATGGGCTTGGGAATAGAGTGTTAACATATGTAGCTCAGGAGATTGGCACCCCTGTAGTGTAAATTGATATATCATTGCCTAATTTAATTATTTGTTATTGTCGATGACACAACAGAAAATTGCTGGTTCCGTAAGTACGGTCGGAAAAAGTCGTCAGCTACCTACACGATCCGCCTCTCGGCGTCGCGTAGGTAGCCCGGCGGCAATTGTTTTCATAAATCATTCAAATTCTTTCTAATTAATTGTACTACCCTAATTCCTTTATGTCTTTTGTACCGTCATTGAAGATTCAATTGCCAAGTCACACCAAACTTATCGCCAACCCACCCAAATTTCCGGCTGAATCCGTAGTTATCCAATGGCATAAACACCTTCCCATTATCAGCCAAATTACGGAATAGCGTTTCAAGCTCGCTTTCGGTTCTGCATTCGACGAATAGTGAAATTGCCGGGGAAAAAGTCCATCCATGTTTAATGTAGCTATCGCTGCAAATGAACTGCCTTCCATTCAGTTCGAACCTGGCAACCAAAATGCTTCCTTCTTTTGCCGGCCCACCAGCTCCATGCCGTTGCAGGTCCAGAATTTTCGAATTGTCAAATAATCCGACGTAAAACTTCATAGCTTCCTCAGCGTCGTTTTCCTGGAATGTCAGAAATGTTGTGATTTGGTTTTTCATGTCGTTTCTGTCTTTAAGCTGTTGTTTTTGAGATGTTGTTATGAATTGCACTGCGCCAAATCTAGTAACGGTTAGCCGAACTTCGATCATACTTTAGTACCAAAATGGAGTTGGTGTCCCTCATACCAAAGTACTGTGTTTCGCCTTCAAGGCGTCTGGTGTGCTAATCGTACTCATTGTAGAATCAGAAGCCCACAACCTTTACTGAATGAATGCAGTCGGTTGTGCTTGGTATCCATCATAACAGTCGCAGAGGTCCGGGTTTAGTTAGCAGACGCACTTCTTGGTGAATAAGTAGGAGTTCGGAAAAATGTCCATCGAAGTCTAATCAATTGTGCATCGCCTCTTTGATACCATATCATCGTGGCCAATGTATCGCGTGTTCTCAGCAGTGATGCGGCAGATGCCGAAAATACCCCGATGGGGGTATTGCCAGGTCGTATAAAATGCGATGAGATTTGTATCGTAAACCCTCTTTGAATCAGTATTTATGAAAGCACTTCTACGTCTTGGTAGCTGCCTTTCCGTTCTATTACTTTCCATTGGTTTTTGGTCCTGTGAAACGCAAGTGGAACAGAGCCTGGACGAATACTATCCGCTCAGGGGCATAAAGGAGATCGTAATAGATGAACTGCCAAAGACCGACTATTTTCTCGGGATGGAAGAGGTTGTTATTCCATTGCAGGCCAAAGCTTACGATGCAAGCGGCAAACAGCTGAAAGTTCCTGAAAATCTGGTGCATTTTACAAAGAATGGTGAAATCATCGACGGTGCTGAGCTTAAAATAAAAGTAGAAGGTACCTACTGGATTGTGGCCCATATTGGCAAAATCCAAAGTGATACACTCAAAATTCGCACTCTTGACCCATCCAAATTATCCCTGCACATTTGGGTTGACCCGGCACAACAGGAGGCTTTTATCGCCGACGGGAAAGCCAAACTCGATTTCAAGGTTTCACTCTCTCACAATGGCACAGCGGTACCGCTTTCTTCGGAGTTTGAGCTGTATTGCAATAACGAAGTGGTGACCGCGAAGACATTTGCGACTAAAAAAGCGGGCAAATACAAGTTTAAAGCATCGGGTGCGAATCTGAGCAGCAATGAAATTAATATAGAAGCACTGAGTCAGGTCAAAACACTCAGACTTTCCAGGCAATCTGCTGAGCCATATTTTTTTGGTTTTGACGTTTCCAGCACCAGTTTTTTGCTGGAAGGGCTAGATGCGGCTAATCAGCCGGTTCCGCTCAGTGAGGATATCAAATTATTCAAAGGAGCTTCTGAGATAGATCAGTCTGCGCAGTTCAAAGCCCGTGACCTGGGCAAGGTTAGTTTTCAGGCCAAAGGGTATAAAATTGAAAGCAATGTACTGGCCATAGATGTGATGAGCCCTGTGAAAACGCTGAAACTGGGCTACACACAACACGGCAATACTTTCTGGGCGGATGGCAATTCTGAAATTTCTTTCTCCCTAAAGGCATTTGATTTCAATGGAAAAGAAATAACCCCCACTGCCGATGTGAAGTTGTACCAGGGCACAGAGGTTGTTGATTTTACCAGGAGATTCACAACCCGGAGAAGTGGTAATCTGGTTTTTCAAGCAAAAGGTTTCAATTCGGAAAGTGAGGAAATAACGGTGAGGGCAACGGCCCCGGTGAATTTCAGAACGGTCAGGATCCCGGTGATTTTCCACGAAGTTAACACGACTAAACTGACCCAGGCAAAAATTGACGAAGTACTCGACGGCGTAACCAAATCATTCAGAAAGCAGTGGAATCCGAAAGGAGGCCCTAAAGATCCTAATGCTGCCGACTTGTTCATTGAAGTATATGCGGCAGAGCGGGATCCGTCGGGTAATTTGCTGCCGATCAGAGGGCTGAATAGGGTGAGCTCCGGCAAGCAGTCGTTTATGACCAATAATACACAGAGGCTCAATGAAGCAGAACGAGACGCGATGAACCATTACTGGCCTTCGGAGCAGTACTTCAATATCTGGGTGTACTCCAATATTAAAGGCGATCTTGCCGGTTACAGCTGGGCTTATTTTCCCGAAACCACCCTGCCGCTGGAGGGCCTTTTGTTAAGGAAGAAGGGGAACCGAACGCGTCCGGATTTTGCTTACGGTGCATTTATTAATGCGGATCACCTCGGGCCTGGTGACGGCGTGGAAGTTACCGCTCACGAAATGGGTCATGCGCTGGCACTTGACCATGTTTTTGATGGAAATATGGGGTCCCACTACGGTTGTTCGAACAGAGATTCGGATTTTTGCGAGGATACAAAGCCCTACGATCGAAAGGCTTACGAAAACAACATACAGGTCGAGCAGTACAGCCGAAAAGGTTGTGATGGATCCATATTCACTTCGACAAACATCATGGACTACCACATTGGTTATGAAAACTCGTTTACCGTGGACCAGCGTAGTCGGGTAAGGCACGCTATTGATTTCTGTCTTTGGCTCCCAACGCCATTCAACAATTTTCAGAATGGCCGCATCATACAGAATGGCAAAATTGAGAAGCCGGAAGCCTATCAATACCGGACACCTATCGCCTGCCATTATTCGGGACTTACAGGCCAAAAAATGAGAGTAAACTAGCCTCTGGCGACAAAAAATACATACTTCCTTTTATTCTCATGCAAAAACGATTATATCTTCGGGCCAAACGACGGCTTCTACCTTGTCGGGCATGCTCAGTTTTCCAACTTTTGATTCTGATCATGTTCTGGTCTTGCCAGAGAGATATTGATATCCAGTTGGGCAAGGAAGAGAAGCCTCAGGAGCAAACTGACGATCCGGTAAATCCTTCCAATGCAAACCAGCTGTCCAGGTCCCTGCACATTGCAGGGGCAGCCCGCATTGAGGGTGCCGTGTTGCCCGTGTCTTCCAGCGCAGCGGATGCACCGGTTGTGGTTAATTACGACCAAAGTATTGCGTACAGTTCGGGTAGTACAGTGATTTTACCTGCAGACATCAGCGCCAGTGCAGGAATCGTAGGTGTTTACATTCAGGTAAAGGGTTCCACGCATTATTACGACGTGCCTATTTCCCGCCAAATTAATGACGTTACCTCAGTGCCCATCGACCTTTCTTCGCTTGTTGTCGAAGGGAGCTTTATCCTGATATGTAAATACTATGATGCCAACAGAAAAATCAGCGCAGCTAACGAAATCAAAGTGACCGTTACAAAGCCTGCTAATTGTGCCACGACCAAAGTTTCGGGTGGGCAGGGGCTGACCAGTAATATTTTTAAACTGGGCAATGCGTCCGGTAAAATCAGGATTAACTATGACACTTATGTGGTGAAAGACAAGATTGATGTATTCCAGAAAGGTGTCTGGATCGGAGGTACGGGCCCTCAAACGGATAGAAGCACGCTCCGGAAGGCATTGACTTGCAACGTGGCGACAGAAGCCGGTGGATATGTTGGTAAGAAGTCGGCATTTGTGTTCGATTATGAGCCTGCGTTGGGCAGCGATATTGAGGTCGTGGTTTCGGGTTGCGAAAACGGTGGCACCCTTTGGCAATACACTTTTTCATGCCCGGGTGATATTGGGAGTTTTGACGTGCCCACTCTTACGACCACGCAAATTTCGGAAATCCGTAGTGATGGAGCCAAATCTGGTGGAACGATATCCGGCGATAATGGATCGGACATCAAAAGCCGGGGCATCGTGTGGAGCACTAATCCGGGTCCGACCATTGCACTGGCCTCCAAAACAACGGATGGCTTAGGAAAGGGGAACTTCACGAGCTCGCTCACAAGTTTGCTGCCTGGCACCAGGTATTATGTGCGGGCCTATGCTACCAACGATGCCGGCACGGGTTACGGTAACGAGGTCAGCTTCACTACACCCTTGGTTGTGAACACATCATTGGACGGGAAATGGCTGTCGAATACGGGTAATGGCGTAGAAATCTCAGGCAATACCGGCAGATTTTATGTTTACAACAGCGGCTGGCAGGGGGCAGAGGCAAAAGGGTTGGTCAAGATCGGTGACGTAAAATTCAAGAATATCAGCAAAGTGTCCACCAATAAGTGGAATTTTTTAGAACTGGGAATTAAGACAACCAATCAGGTACCTGTTTCGGCTGTGTGGTCTTATGATGGTACCATTATCATGACCGCTGACGGGAAGTCAATCACTACCGCGTCAAACACCATGATCGATGGCCAGTCGAAGTCTAGTACGCTTGTGTACATCCGTCAGTAAGGTTTCGAAAAAACTGCGTGGAAAAGGTGTAATTGACGAACGTATGGATGTAAGCGTAGTGATAGTCTTCGCAAAGTACCTCAAGGGTGGTATTGCGGCGCAGGCCGATAACATTGAAGCTAGCAACGATAGGAACCCGGGAATGGGAATAAAGCCAATTAACAGACCTTAAACGGATACGAACGTGCGAAATCGATATTTGATATTGTTCCTGCTTTTTGCCTCGCTGGCGGGTTTTGCGCAAAGCAGCGCATCGGATACGATTCATCTAACCGATCGTTCTAAAATCTTAGCTATCATCGATGAAGTGTCGACGGATGAGCTGTTGTATTTTTTGCCGGAGGATCTCGCACACAAGAAGATCAGAAAACCACGGGCCAAGGTCTGGAAAGTGGTGTATGCCAATGGCGAAATAGAAGCTTTCAATTCACCTGATCCGGTTGCCGTTTACATTGTTCAGCCAGCGCAGAAAAAGAGCGGCGTTTCGCTGCCGAATAACAGGGAAGCCAGAAAGAAAGAACCGGCTGAACCGACTACAATCACGCCAGCGGCTGCGCAAGCTGTATCTTCGGAAGCAACTACACCGCCGGGAAAAGCCGCTCAAAATGTTGCGGGTCCTACTGAGATGATCATAAAGGTACAGCATGAAAATGCACCTGAAACTTTGGTAAGGCAACAGGGACGAAAATACAAAAACTATGTGGGTGTTTTTGTGGGAGGTTCATTAACCTCTTTTTACTCCGATAAGTTGACATTCCCAAGGAAGCCTTTTTACAATTGGCAGGCAGGGCTTGGATTTAACCTAGCCAACAGCAAGCATTACAGCGCGCGGCTAGAACTGGTTTATGCCAACAAGGGGTCCAGAGAAACTTTTTCAGATCAGTTTACAGAGATTACCAGCCGAACGAAAATGACTTACGGGCAGGTAAATTTGCTGCCAGTCATCCTCAAAGCTGGCAGAGACAGGCTGAACCCTGCGATCGGATTGGGAGTTTATTACGCGTACCGCATCAAACATGTGTCACCGATAAGGCAAGCCGGTGGGGAATACGAGCAGGACGATCTCACTCAGGCGCTCATCAACAACCGCTTCGATTACGGCGCCTGCGCAATACTTGCATTATATTTAGGGCATAAACCGCTGTTGGAGTTCCGCTACGAGTACGGTCTGGCAGAAGTGATGAAAGGTGTGAAAGTTAAAAACACTGGCCTGAGCGCTTCCCTGTTTTTCTCGTTCTAAAACGGGCCCAACGATCATAAACTCTTCGGTTAATAAAATCTGCCGGCCTCGCAGTTTCTCAGGTTTGCAGAGACCTGAGAAACTGCGAGGCCGCAAAAGGTAACGCAGGACGGAGCTATGCAGTCTTCCGGCCTTGCAATGGTTAGTAGACGGTGTAAGTGTTTTCGTGATAGATGTCCAGAACCAGGCCCTGATCGGCTACGACTTTGACCAGAATGAACTTTCCGGTAGGGGTCTTGTAAGCCAGTACGGTGCCGACTGGCATTTCATTCGTCCAGAAAGTCGAATTGGCTGGCGCCCATGAGGGCCCGCCCTTCGAGTAAAATTTAAGTGTATTCAGGTAAGCTGGCGTGAGCGACTGTATGTCTGCGATCCCCGCACTGGCATAAGGCATCGTTTCAGTGTTGATCGCATAATAACAGCCACCGTCACTTCCCCAGCTGATATCCCCCTCACGTTCGCCTACGATAGCAAACGGGCTGGTCAGCTTCAGGCCCTTGTACATGGGGACCGTCGCCGTATGTACGTACTTCCACTCGGTGCGGGTTGATGGTGGCGTACGCTTTGGCGTTGTTCCTCCCACCTGCATGGCCGCAGTAATCGTGGATGCGGACGTCTGCTCAGCCATACCTGGCGTTTTTGATCCGGAAAGCGGGGCAGGTTCGTTTGCATTTTCGCAGCAGGAAAAGAATACGGAGAAGATAATGAAAGCGATGCTGGTAACGAGATTTTTCACGACTTGATGATTGTTTAAATTTTTGAAAGAATTACTAATGCAGATCAGTTTAAGAATGCTTGAAACACCCCGCCGACCGACGATACAAACGTACTGCCGGCGGTAGGCGGCCTGCAATTTTTTAGCGTATACAAAAGGTAATGGCCCCTGAGAATGAGGTGTACAAAAGGTGAACAAACCCGTTTTCTGGGCACGACACTGGCCCGGGGTAGTGCGATGATCCGTTTCCGGTGAAAAAACAGCGGTTTTCGGTCGGCCTTTTGATTACTGTGGTCTGCAATGCGCTTCAACATTGATGAAGACGCGAAAATTGGATACTTTCGCCGGGGCAATTCAATTTGTAAGCCTCGACCTGTTGAAAGCACATATCTAAACTTGGCTGATAAGTCACACACGGGCTCTTATGGATGATAATCAGAAATTTCGTGAAAACGAACCGGCGGCCAAGGATCAATCCGGTGCAGGTGCCGTTTCGCCGCAGCATTCCGGTTGGGATTCCATTGCTTTTACAGACCTGATCGAAAATATCCCTTTTCCGGTAGCTATGTTCGATCAGGAACTTTGTATGCTCGCCGCCAGCAACATCTGGATCAAAGCCGGCAAGTTGACCGACTCAGACTGGCGCGGAAAGCCTCTGAACGATGTATGTCATGACGTCGGGCTGTGGAAACAGAAGCACCTTTTGGCATTAAAAGGCAGCTCTTTGAAAGGGGAGGAGCAAGAATGCCGTATTCCTGTTTATGAAACACCCCAGTACGTCAATTGGCAAATACGCCCTTGGCGTAAGTCAGACGGGTCTATCGGGGGAACAGTAATGAGCGTTCAGAATGTGACCGAAAGCGTACTCAGCAGGCTTAGTCTGCAAAAGGCACTGCAAGTCGAAGAGGAAGCTAAAAGGATCAAATCGCGGTTTCTTTCCAACATCAGCCATGAGCTACGGACACCATTGAACGGCATTTTGGGTTTTACCAACCTGGCGATCGACGAAGAAACGACGGGTGTTCGCAAACACTACCTGGAAATTGTGAAGGGCTCGGCCTCGAAATTGCTGAATATTGTCAATAATGTACTGGATTTCTCTGAAATCGAATCAGGCTCTGTCAGTCTGGAACTACAAAGAAAACCCTTGTGTGAAATTGTGCGCGAAACGGTAGACGTCGCTTGTGCTGCAATACAAAGGAAGGGACTGGACTTGCTGGTTCGGTTTCACTATCAGCGGCCGGTTTGGATCTATATCGACGCCGTCCGTGTGAAGCAGATACTTTTCATCCTGTTGGAGAATGCGGCCAAGTTTACCCGTCAGGGGGAAATAGAGCTGAGCGTGGCGGTGACTCATCTGGATCTGCAAAATGAAACCGGTGTACTTGAATTTAGTATCCGGGATACGGGAATAGGTATCGCGGAGGCTGAAAAGGAGAGGATCATGGACGCTTTTACCCAGGCAGAGCCTCCGTTGACCAAAAGGCACGAAGGCGCCGGCCTGGGCCTGGCCATCAGCAGCGAACTGCTCAAAATGATGGACAGCAAATTCGATGTGGTAAGCTACCCCGGGCAGGGAAGTACATTTTCTTTTAAGCTGGAACCCAGGATTCAGGTGGCCGAGGTAAATACCCCGATCAAACTCGACTTCATCAAGCGGGTACTGATCGTTGACGACAATCAGACAACCCGCGAGATCATTGAGGAAATTTTGAGCTTTCATCAGGTTACATGCGTGCATGCCAACAACCGGGCAGAAGCGCTGGCTATGGTGGGGTCCGGAGCACTCTGCGATGCTGTGCTGCTCGAACACAATGCGGACCAGATGGATATCGATGTTTTTTCCAACACATTAATGAATTGTATGAATGATCCCGCGCCCGGAATCATCGTGATGTACACACTAGCCGAGGATGTTGCCGCCCTGAGAGATCAGAGCGCTCTTTACGTAAGATCATTTATTCAAAAACCAGTCAGGTACCAGGACCTTATTCTTGCCATGTCGGACCTGTATGCAGGCCGTAGGGAAGAGCGACTACCCGGCTCGCCCACAGATGTCTTTGAGCTCCGACAAAACAGCGGTTTGTCCATGTCAATATTATTGGTAGAGGATAATCATGTGAATATGCTCTTGCTGAGAACGGTTCTGCGCAGGCTGTTACCGGATGGGCTGCTGATCGAAGCCGGCAATGGATTGGCCGCAGTCAATATCTGTAAGCAGAAACTCCCCGACATTATTTTCATGGATGTGCAAATGCCGGTAATGAACGGCCTGGATGCAACGAAAGCAATAAGACAGATAGCGCATGCTGAAAATCTACCAATTGTCGCACTCACGGCTGGTAACGAAAAAGGTGCCAGAGACAATTGTCTGGCTGCCGGAATGGACGAGTTTCTGACAAAACCTTATACGCCCAAGGACCTTATGAAAGTGCTTCAAAAGTTTGCTTTCATGTAAACGGGTGGTGATGGCATCAGAACTTTCAACGGCAAGCAAATCAGATTGTGTGCTTCGAAATGATACTGGCAGACCTCTTATCAACCATATGTATCTCTGCTGTCCGAGCGTGGTGACCCTTGCAGCCAGGGAATGCTTGTTAGTATCAAGCCTATATAAACAATTAAGTAAATTATTGGACAATTAGCTTTCAATCCTTTCTTTTGTATTCCACGTAAAGAAACCCTAAGCCCATTCAGACTATGAAGCCCGTTTTGATGCGACATGTTGAAACGCCGCCCGACGATTCATTCAAGTCGTGGGAGAATGCGTGCCCTTACCTGCACAATCCCTGGCATTATCATCCTGAATGCGAAATTACCTACGTCAACCGGGGCAGCGGCGTGCTGTTCATCGGCGACCAGGTGCTCAACTACAAGCAGGATACGCTGATCATGATCGGCCCGAACCTGCCGCACGAATGGCGGAGCGACAGCAAGGAAAACCCCGATTTCCATTCCCAGACATTTGCCGTCCATTTCAACAAAAACTTCCCAGGGCCCGATTTTTATAAAATCCCCGAAGCCGCCGCCGTGAACCAACTGTTTGAACAGTCGGTGCGGGGCATTCAGGTGAATGACGAGCATACCAAACAGATCGTGAAGGAGAAGCTGGTTCAGCTCCTAAGTACCAGAGGATTAGAGCGGATCAGTTTGCTGTTTTCAATTTTCGATCATATCGTTTCCTGCGATAATCTTGAACTGCTGTCGAGTTTGGTTTTTGTCAACTCGATCGACGAAGGGCAGAACCACCGCATGAACCAGATCTACAAGTACGTCATGAGCCACTTCAAAGATCAGATCTCGGTGGAGGAAATCGCCGAAGAGGTGCACATGACGACGACTTCATTTTGCCGTTTTTTCAAGCAGCGGACCAACAAATCATTCATTCAGTATGTGAACGACATCCGCATCGGGTACGCCTGCAAGCTGCTCCTGGAGGGCGACTACAACATTTCGCAGATCGCCTACGAAAGCGGGTTCGAGAACCTTTCCAATTTCAACAAGCAGTTCAAGAAGATCAAGAATCTGACACCCCGCCAGTTTGCATTGAATTTCGAGCAAAGGAATTAGAACAATCCCGCGATGACAACTTAGCACCATATCTGGCTAAGATAGCGATAGATAGCGGCCGGAAAAACGCGAAAATTTGATCCGTCGATGCCGATGCATGCACGGGAGCAAAACAGCCTCTGCATGGCTTTGCGTATATGCATTGACGTTAATTTATGCTAACCCTGCAAATCATCATTCATGAGCACACATAAACCCCGGGTGCTGATCACCGGGAAATTTCCGGATGCGGTGATCCGGCCGCTGGAAGAACTGGCAGAGGTAATCCAGTGGAAAGGCCAGCCGCACGAGCTGATGTCCCGGGCGGAGGTTTTGAAGGATATCCCAGCCATGTCGGCCGTGATCAACCAGGCGGAATTGAAAGTGGACGAAGAGCTGCTTTCCCAGGCTAATGCTTTGAAAATCGTTGCCAACATTTCCATCGGTGTCGACAACCTGGACCTCGGCCTGCTGACCCGGCGCGGTATCTGGGCCAGCAACACCCCCGGCCATTTCGACTATCCCGTTGCAGAATACGCCATCGGCGGCATTATCCTCATTCTCAGAAGGCTGCTGGAAGCCGATTGCTTCGCACGAAGCGGCAAGTGGAGCTCGTTTCAGCCCGGCCTGTGGGACGGTGACGGGTTGCGTGGTAAAACGCTGGGTATCATTGGAATGGGCAGCATCGGCCAGTCGCTCGCGCGGCTAGGGGCGTGTCTGGGCATGAAAGTCATTTACCATAACCGCTCCCAAAGCGCGCCGGAGTACCAATGGGTTCCGTTCGGCGAGCTGCTTCGCTCGGCAGACATCGTTTCGGTGCACGTGCCTTACGCCGCGGGTACCCACGAGCTGATCGGTGAGACCGAATTTGCCGCTATGAGGCCAGGAGCCGTCTTTGTGAATACCTCGAGGGGGAAGGTTGTTAATGAGTCGGCGCTGGTTCAGAACCTGGTTTCGGGGCATTTGGGCGGCGCCGTACTGGATGTCTTTTTCGACGAACCGCATGTGCCCAGAGCGTTGAGAATGATGCACAATGTGCTGCTTTCACCGCACGTGGCCGGCGGGACGCGCTCGGGGCGCACAACTTGTTACGAAATGGCCGTTGCAAATGTGATAGCGGTGCTCACCGGCGCAGCGCCCTTTAATCCGGTAAACCAGCTTTGATAAGTCGTTCAACGCGCCGCTGGCTGACGCCTCTGCGCGCCGGGGAGGTTGTTTCTTTTCAAAATTGTCAGAAAATGTTAACGGGTGTCCTTCCAAAAGACAAAAAAGCATCACTAGTAGACAATTTATCATTCGCGTCGCACGGATTAAATATTCATTTTTGAATTGAAATAATCAAAGCAAAAATAAGACGAAACGCATACACTGTTCCTCCGGCGCATCCCTGTGCCAGATTCATGATCGTAAACCTTATGAAGCATTAACCAACCCAAGGCAGTATGAAAATCAATTTACAACGTTTGAGCGTCCTGTTCAGGATTACCTTTCTGTTCGGGATCGTTTGTTTACAGAGCGCGGCTTTGTACGGACAAACAGCAGTCAGCGGAACGGTGACTGACGAGAAAGGAGAGGCACTTCCGGGTGTCAGTGTGGTTTTGCAAAACACATTCACAGGTACAACCACGGATGTCAATGGAAAATATGCGCTCAACACCCTGCCGGCCAACGGCGTGCTTGTATTCTCGTTTACGGGAATGGTTTCCCGACAGATAGCCGTCAATAACCAGTCGATCATCGACGTGACCCTGAAAGCCGACGCAAAAGCATTGGACGAAGTGGTCGTGATCGGCTATGGCACCTTGGAAAAGAAGGATGTCAGCAGTGCTATTTCCAAAGTTGGGGGCGAAATGCTGCGGAGCCAGCCGCTGGCCTCGCCGGCCGCGTTGCTGGTTGGTAAAAGCACGGGCGTGCAGGTTACTTCCAACAGCGGTGCGCCCGGTTCGGCGGTAACGGTGCGTATCAGGGGAGCGTCATCGCTGTCCAGCGGAGGTAATGATCCCCTTTATGTCATCGACGGCGTTCCGACGGGCAATATCCTGGGTGTCAATCCCAACGACATCGAGAGCATCGAAGTGCTCAAGGATGCGTCCTCATCGGCCATTTACGGGTCCAGGGCTGCCAATGGCGTGATCCTGATCACCACCCGCCGGGGCCAGAAGGGCCGTACGGACATGTCTTTTGATACCTATTACGGATTGCAGCGGGTGTACAAAAAAATGCCGATGATGAATGCGCAGGAGCAATGGGAATATGTGCAGAAGGGCGTCAAGAACTACAACCGCCTCAACCCGTCGGCGCCGGTAACTGTGCGCGCACAGCCCGTGCTTGACCATGACGCAGGCTACAATACCGACTGGCAGGACGAGGTTTTCCGCGTAGCGCCCGTCCAAAGCTACGATTTCAGCGCCAGCGGCGGATCGGACCGCACGCGTTTTGCTGCCAACGTGGGTTACTACAACCAGCAAGGCGTGATCATTTCCAATGGCTACCAACGCATTGCCGGCAAGTTTTCCATGGATTTTGATCTCACTAAATACCTGACAATGGGCGCGTCTTTCAGGGGCAACTATTCCATTACCGACAAAATTCCTGACGGCGACAGCGAGACGTCCGTGATGGCCAATATGCAGCGTAAGATGGCTTATGAGCCTGTCTACGAGCCGGATGGATCATACGCCAACCGCGAGCGCCCCAACGTAGTGGCGGCAGCGAGGGAGTTTAAGGGAAAAGATTACCAGACCGCCGGCATTGCCTCGGCTTACGCCAAATTGAAGGTCCTGAAAAACCTGGAATTCAACAGCTCCTGGGCGGCTGATTTCTTCAACACGACCGGCGACAGTTTTTACCCTTCCACGATTCTCGGAGGCGCAACACGCCCGTCCACGGCATTTGCCAACAAAGGTCTTACCTGGCTGAGCGAGAATGTGCTCACCTATGCATTGCGCAAAGACAAGGTCAATTTCACGGGTCTCCTCGGGTACAGTGTTCAGGAGTCGGACGCATTCAATTTCAATGCAAAAGCAAGCGGTGGTCCCAGCGACATTATCGAAACCATGAACGCCTCGGTGCTGAGAGAGACCACTTACAGCTATAAAACCGGTTGGGGGCTCACATCGCTGTTCAGCCGGCTGAACATGACCTATGCAGGCAAATACATCGCCGCCGTGAGCATGCGCCGCGACGGTTCTTCCCGCTTCGGAAGCAACAACCGCTACGCCTACTTCCCGGCGGCTTCGGTAGCCTGGCGGGTCAATGAGGAGGCTTTCATGCACGATATCCGGCAGATCAGCGAACTGAAAGTGCGGGCCAGCTACGGGCGCACCGGTAATCAGAACATCGGCAACTATGTGGCGCAAGGCACTTATTCCACAGGTGCCAACTACAATGGGCAGTCGGGCGTGCGCATTGGAGGTATTCCCTCCGCCGATCTGAGCTGGGAGTCGACCGACCAAACTGACGTGGGGCTGGATCTGGGCTTGTTCGATAACCGATTGAATATCAGTGTGGATTTGTATGAAAAAGTGACCAATGGCCTGTTGTTCAGTATGCCGCTGCCGCAGTACACAGGGTTCAGCTCCTACTGGACCAATCTGGGGGAAATCCAGAACAAAGGCCTTGAAATCGCATTGAATGGCGACATTATCCGGAAGGGCGACCTTAGCTGGTCGGCCGGAGCCAATATTTCATTTAACCAGAACAGGGTGAACCAGTTGCCGAACGGCGCGCCGATCCTGGTCACCGCAGCCACCGACGTGTACTACACCGTGAATGCGACCTTTATGACCCAGCAGCAGATTCCTATCGGGCAATTCTACGGCCTGCGCTGGACGGGCGAGGTGTACCCGACCGACGAGATCGCCAAGGCACACGTGAGCAGCATTATGGGCCAGGTGCCGGTGGGCGGCACTTTAAAATACGAGGACTACAATGGCGATGGCAAGATCGATGCCAACGATCGCCAACTGATCGGCTCGCCGCATCCAAAATTCTTCGGGGGATTCAACACACAGGCTTCCTGGAAGAACTTCGACCTTGGGATGCAGTTTAGCTTTGTATATGGAAACAAATTGTTCAACCAGATGCGCTTCATGTCCAGCCGCGGGTTTGCCTACGACGCCGCCCGCAAGGAGCGTGTGAATGCGTGGAGCGAGCCGGGCCAGATCACTTCCGAGCATAAGGTGCTGACTTCCACCGACGCCCGCGACAACCAGTTTTCTTCCAAGTACATCGAGGACGCCGGCTACCTGAGGCTAAACAACATTAATCTGGGTTACAATCTGCCCGAAAAATTGACGAAACCGCTTAATATCCAGCGTCTGCGGGTATACCTGAGTGCGCAGAACCTGTTTACGGTCACCAAATACAGCGGTTTCGATCCCGAGGTGAACGCCAAACCGGCTGATATCCGCACCCAGGGCGTCGACATTGGAATGGTTCCCCAGGTTTCGACTTACATGTTGGGCATTAATCTCAAATTCTAAACCCTGCAAGAACATGAAATTATTGAAACTGACGTCCTTATTATGTATGGCCCTGTTTGCCACATCCTGTGAGCAGATCCTTGACCAGAAGCCGCTAAGTGACATTACCCAGACCAATTTCTGGAATACCCCGAAAGATGCCGAAGCTGGCCTGGTAGCCGTTTACAACCTGTATATGAACACGGCTTATACCGCTTTCCAGCTGGGCGAGATCCGCTCGGATAACCTGGAAATGCCCACCAAATGGGGCTACGAGATGGTAAATCCGCAAAGTGCCGACCTGAACAACAACATCATCGCGCCGGTGGACGGTATTGCCAGCTGGGTAGCGTTCTATAATGTGGTGGCGCGGGCCAACGAGGTGCTGTATTTTACGGAAAAGATCAATTTTGGAGACCAAACTGATAAAAGCCGTATCCTTGGCGAGGCTTACTTCCTGCGGGCGCACGCCTATTTCATCATGGCCCAGAACTGGGGCGCATTGCCGCTGATCACCGCGCCTTTTGCCTCTCAGGGGGAGAATATGTACGTGGAACGAACGCCGGTAAACCTGATTTACGACCAGATCATCAAGGATGTGACGCAGGCGGAGGACCTGTTGCCCGTTACCCGCGCCGATCAGCGTGTACGCGCAACCAAAGCCGCTGCCCAAGCGCTTTTCTGCGACGTACTGCTCACCAGGGGCTACTCATCTTTTGCCAAGGCTGACGATTTTACTAATGCCATCACCAAAGCCAATGCCGTGCTGGCGAATCTCAACTACAAGCTTGTGAGCGGCAGCAGCTATGGCAGCATTTTCCGGGACGGCAACAGCAGCGAGTCTATTTTCGAGGTTGCATTTAATTTCAACAATGCAGCCACCCAGAGCCTGAGCAACTTCTTTTTGCCCAGGGCCTACAACAAATCACGGCCTTACGGAGGCGAGACGATCATGCTGCCCTCGCACAGCCTGGTGGCCGCATTCGAAGCAGGAGACCTGCGTGCCGCCACCACCTACACTGTGCTGCAACCGGAACAGGAGCAGTATTACGATGCGAATGTGAAGGGAATGACCTATGGCAACAAGTACCTTGGAACAGTTACCAACCAGGGCGTTCAGCGGTATTCCGACGATAACTACATCGTGTACCGCCTGCCTGACGTGATGCTCATGAAAGCCGAGGCGCTGGTGCAGAACGGCAGCCTCACCGAAGCCGTCAGCATTGTCAGCGAGATCCGGGCGCGGGCGGGGCTGGCGGCTAAGACTGCCGGTTCGAAAGATGCTGCATTAACCCTGGTACTCGACGAGAAACGGAAGGAATTTGCCTTTGAAGGAAAGCGGTGGTACGATCTGCTGCGGACCGGCAAGGTGGGCGTTTACCGGACCGAATCCAGCTTTATCCAGAACCGTGCATTGTTGCCGGTTCCGCAAGCCGAGGTAGACCGAAACAGCAAGCTATTGCCTCAAAACCCGACCTATTGATTTTCATTAACCCAAAATAAACCGGGATGGTCGCTGCAAAACGTCCATCCCGCCCACTTTACATCTGAAAACGAGCTGAACCGATTATGAATAGAAAATGGATTTTTGCTGCGGTGGCAGCGCTGATGCTGCAAGGTGCGGCCACGATGAAGACCCTGGCCCAGACCGACCCGCGCAACATTGCTACCGGCCAGGTGATCCCCGACGAAAGTTACAGCGACCAGCCCTACATTGTCAAAACCAACGACGGTGCCTGGCTTTGCGTAATGACGACCGGCGTCGGCCACGAAGGCGCAGGTGGGCAGCACATTATTACCTTGCGCAGCTTCGACCAGGGAAAAACCTGGGTAGACAAGCGCGACGTAGAACCGGCAGACGGCCCGGAAGCGTCCTATGCGGTGCTGCTAAAAGCGCCGTCGGGGCGGGTTTTTGTTTTCTACAATCACAATACCGACAATCTCCGTTATGTGAAAGGCGATAATCCGCCTTACCAGGACGGCCAGGTCAAACGGGTAGACAGCCAGGGTTATTTTGTTTTCAAATACTCCGACGATCACGGTAAAACCTGGTCTCCGACGCGGTATACCATTCCCGTGCGTGCTTTTGAAATCGATAAAAGCAATGTGTACCAGGGTAAAATCCGCTTTTTCTGGAATGTGGGCAAAGCATTTGCATACAGAAACGCGGCTTTTGTGCCGATCCACAAAGTCGGCGGATTCGGAGAGGGCTTTTTCACTTCTTCGGAAGGGGCTCTTTTGAAAAGCGATGATCTTTTCACGGTAACCGACCCCGGCAAAGCCAAATGGAATACATTGCCCGACGGCGAGATCGGTTTGCGTACGCCGCAGGGCGGCGGTCCCATTGCCGAGGAACAGAGCTTTACTGTGCTTAGCGACGGTTCGTTCTACTGTGTGTACCGGACCATCGACGGCTATCCAGCCTACACATACAGCCGTGACGGCGGGCGCACATGGGACAAGCCGCAATACCTGCGCTATGCCGACGGCCGGCTGGTGAAGCACCCGCGTGCAGCGAATTTTGTGTGGCGCTGCGAGAATGGGAAGTATCTTTATTGGTTTCACAACCAGGGGGGCAAATTCATTGCCGAGCATCCGCAGCGCCGCTCGAATGCCTACAACGATCGTAACCCGGTGTGGGTGCTGGGAGGGATCGAAAAGGATTCCGATAAAGGCAAGGTCATCCAATGGACGCAGCCCGAAATACTGCTCTATGACGATGATCCGATGATCCGCATGAGCTACCCCGATCTGGTGGAGGACAAGGGTAACTACTACATCACCGAAACTCAGAAAGACCTCGCACGGGTACATCAGATCGATCCGCTTCTGTTGGATAAATTGTGGGGTCAGCTTGGTAACAGGAAACTGACCGAGGAAGGAATGGTTGTAAACTGGTTGGATAAGACCGGCAGTTTTCCGCAGACGATCCCTGCACCGGCATTACCGGATTTCGTGGCGCGGGACAACCAATCGGGTGACTATCGCTCCAAAAACCAGGAAAAGGGCTTTACCATCGACCTGGAATTGGTATTGAACGACCTGAATGCCGGCCAGATCCTGGTCGACGCCCGGCGTGTATCGGGCAAAGGCTGGCACCTGCGGACGACCGGTAAAAAGACGATCGAGATCGTACTGAGCGATGGACGGACCGAATCGGTATGGGCATGCGACGAGGGCGTGCTTAAAGAGAAGCAAAATCACCGCGTGAGTGTGGTCGTGGACGGCGGGCCGCGTGTGATTAGCTTCGTGGTGGACGGCCTTTTGAACGACGGAGGCGATACGCGGCAGTTTGGCTGGGGGCGGTTTAACCCGTATTTGCAATCGGTTTCCGGCGCGAAGCAAATGCAGATCGGCACCGGCATTCATGGCAAGGTCAAAGCGTTGAGAATTTACAACCGGGCGTTGAAAACATCGGAAGCGATTGGTAATCAGAATGTTGGCAAATAATTTAAAGAAGAATGCTTGATGATGTGGCACGAATGCAGAACGGGCAAAGGTGTTAGCTTTGCCCGTTCTGCATTTGTGCAGCAGGTAGATTATTGTTTCATCGAAGATGCGCTAGTCCCGCTCGTTATGATGGGCATCCGGATAGGATTCCAGCAGCGGTTCTTTCGTTTCCGGATCGGCGCCTCCGAGGGGCATATCCATTTTTCTGAACCAGTTGGCCAATGCGGAGCCAGTTACATTTTGCAGTGGCCCGAAGATCGTTGAAGCGAGCCCAACGGTTGAAACCTTACCCATTTGTAAAGCCAGCCCGGTAGCCACGCCGCCATTTTGCATTCCTACTTCAAATGCAATGGTGCGGCGGTCTTTTTCAGGCAGGCCGAAAAGCATGGCCAGAAAGTAACCGAGTGATAGGCCTGCAACATTGTGGATCAGGCAGGTGACGATGAGCATACCGCCCACGGCCAGCAGGTTATCCCGCCCTGATGCGGTAATGACTACCGTATTGATCACAATTCCCAGCATTGCCGCAAACGACAGGCTCGATTCGATCATTTTGCGGGTAATATGCTGGGAGCGTTTCAGCAGGATAGCGGCTGCCATCGGCAGGAAATAAAACCACAGGAATGACCAGGCCGCCGACGACAAAAAAGCAGCCATGCCGGATTTGGTAATGAATGCGAGCATGACGTTTGTAATAACCATTACCATGGCAAATGAGAAAAGCTGGATACTCTTGGATTTTCTGGATGCATTGCCATAGTAGAACATATTAAAGATGAACCCAGCCACGACCGGGATGATGATCATTTTGGTAATGTCGATCATCATATGCGCCACATCCACCTCCACATACTGCCCGCCCAGCCATTGCATCAGGAACGGAGTCACAAAAGGGGAGAGGATGGTTGACATGGAGCCAATGGTAATGGCCAGTGCCAGGTTGGCCCCCGCCAGGTAAGACATCACATTCGAAGCCATCGCGCTCGACACGCAGCCGATCAGAATCACGCCACCGGCGATCTCAGGCGGGAAAGGGAACAAATGCGACAGGCTGAATGCCACCAACGGCATTACGATAAAATGGCAGAACACGCCGATCATCACCCCTTTCGGCATCATAATTACCCCTTTGAAATCTTCGAAGCTCATATGCGCTCCCATGCCGAACATCGTCAGCTGCACGAACGGGACGATCACGCGTTTCAGCTGGAAATTGCCGATGGTCTGGAAAGAATTGGGATAGAACATGGCGGCCGAAACCGCCACAAGGATCCAGATCGTGTAGGCAAAGCCCCTGGTAGCAGGCATGCCTGCAAACGAGAGTGCTAATGTCACCAGCGCACCGACCAGCGACAGGCCGGTAGCATGCACATTGCCCAGGTAATGGAAAACACCCGCAGCGATAAATGCAAAAACGGACAAGACGAGTAAAGCGAGGGCATATCTGTGAGAACAGCGCATGGTCGTCGGTCAGGGTTTGGATGAAAGTTCTGTCGCCGGATACTCATGGCAGAGGTAATATTGCTGGGCCTGGTCCTCGAAGATTTCCGGGAAACGCACACCGTAGTCGACCAGGAAGAAATTGTCGTTGCGATCGTCGCAGACGCTGGAAATCTCACTGCTCAACGTGTAGCGGTCGCCGTGCATCGAGTGACCGGTGCCTTCCTCGCCCCAGAACTGGTGTATGGTAAAAGGGTTAATGTTTAGGCTCATACCCGGTTTGAGGCGAACAATGTCGCCCGGCGACAGCCGCTTGGTACAGCCATCAACCTGCGCTGTGAAAGTATGGCTGGCAGGATTACCTTCCTGATCAGCTTTGGTGAGCTGGACAAGAATGTTCCCGCCTGCGCGGCAGATGATATCCTCGCGTTTATTTTTATGGAAATGGGCCGGAGCGCGCTGGTTCTGCGGGTCGATCAGGAGTTTCTCGGCATATTCCTTGGGATACTGTTTGTTGCCGAACCTGCCGTTCCGCAATGTGAAAAGCACGCGGCCGATCTGCCGGAAATCGTTGCTGCCGAAGTCGGTAACGTCCCAGCCGAGCATGCAGGCGCGGATTTCATCGTATTCGTCGCCCGCTTTGTGCCAGTCATCGGCGGTCCAGTAGGCGAAGTCGGGCAGGTGGACGTTGAAGTGCCGGGTTACATCCAGCGCAATGGAAATGCTTTCATTGATGACGGTTCGTGAGAGTTTCATTATGGATGATTTTGTTAAGCAACACAATGTTCGTTCAGCAAAATTTCATCAATTAATAGTCCTAATCTAGTGTTATCTTGACAAGTGCTAATGCTAGATTTCCCCTTACCCACCTGACGAAGCGGGGTTTCGGATACAGACCTCCGGGATAAGATTAACACTGCAGGTTTGGGCTTTCCTGGTTTGCAATGGATTAAAACAAACGGGATGCAATAAAATACGGCCCCTGTCCATTGATGACAAGCAGTGGAGCCCCCGTTTTCTGTTCGACATATTCTGAAACCACACCCGGTGCGTCCCCACTGATTTCCAGGTTTGCCCACTCATGACCGTGCCGTGGATGGCGTAGTTTGCAATTAGTGCCAGCAGGCTTCCGTCACTTTTTCCAACCGGAGCAGACCAATGAGCGGTCTACCGGGCCGTCGGGGTTCATGCCGAGACTTGTTTTGCCATCAGCTTGCGTTGCTCACAAGCAGGTAGTGGCCCATTGGTCACAGGTGTGGCCGAACTGTGTGTAGCTGCTCAACACCTCCAGTCCTTTCACGTCGGGACGGAATCGTAGGCTGCGCCCGAGACCATTTTTAGGTAATTTGGGACTGCCTGGCATTTTTGGATATACGATTTCCCCGCCCCGATCTCCAAATTCCTTTTGAAAAGTTTTGGTGGTCACTGCGGGCTCATGTCCGAGATAAATCCAATTGTCGGGGCAAGGATCGGGTTGTTGAAGTTATGCTGTGGGGTTGGACATCTTGAAGCCCGTCAGCAGTGTGCCGCGCATATCTGCTTTGCCATCACCATCTATGTCTTCCAGGTAGAGTATATTAGGCGGATCCATCACCAGGATGCCTTTTTTCACCGCATAATCTCTGTCGATAGCCGGAGGGTTTCTGCGAAAATCGCGGCATTGTCCATCTTCATGTCGCCATCGGCATCACCCAGGATACGGACTTGGCCTGTGCCGCTTTTGTATAGTGGATAGCGGTGCCTCTCAACGACGTACATCACCCCATTCTCGTCGATTTCCATGGCGACGGGATCTGAAATCGTCGGCTCGCTGGCCACGATTTCAGTTGGAAAATCCTTCGGGACCTCAAAGATGGTAAGGGCATCTTTCGGCTTGACTTCATTGAGATAATCATAAGCCGGTTCGTTGGCAGCAACGGAAAATGCAGCAGTAAACCGCCAGGCCAACAAAAATGCGTATCATGATGGGACTTTTCATTGGTCCATACTTTTTGTGTTTTGGATCAGGCGCTCGATCTCCATAGCGACGGTTTTTCTAGTTGTGGAATACACGGTACTCCTGCTTTTAGCTTCACCACCTCTTTTCAAAATGGCAGTTGAACGCAGCTCTTCTACTTAGTGGAAATTCCGGCGAAACAGAGCCACTATTCCGGCAACTTGAGCCGATCGGTGGA
>CBFGMV010000041.1:0-60231 GCA_965649915.1 uncultured Dyadobacter sp. | reverse complement strand
CCAACTGAATGCGGATGAGCTGATGAACAACATTGAAGCCAGGCTCCGGCATTTTCCTGAAAAAGCCCAGACAATATTCCGGCTGCACCGGCTCGAAAACAGATCGACCCGGGAGATCGCGACGCAGATCAATATGCCGCAGCGCACCGTCGAGCACCATCTCAGCCTGGTGGTGAAGGCGCTGAGGTTTTACCTGAAAGACTACCTCTGAGGGACATCCCGTTTCTGTTTTGCATTAAAAAAAGATTAATTTATCCAAAACAGTCATTTCATTGCATTTATCAAATAACTTTTAAAATGTTTTGCGGTTCCCGTCCCGTTCGTTGACTACCAGCGAAAGAGACTACTAAGCCACAGCAGGCCATGAGCCGGGACAAATTCGCAGCATTATTAGAGAAATATCAGGAGGGTACATGCACCGACCGCGAAAAAGAGCTGGTTGAGTACTGGTTCGCATTGACCCGGGACGAAGCTGCCGACGATGCGCATGACCCCGACCTGACCGGCATCGAAGAACGGATGTGGGCAGGCATGCAGGAAGCAACGGGCTTGCCTGACTTACGCCCCAGCCGCCGCACCCCTTTCCGCACGATTTATCTCCGGTGGGCAGGCATTGCCGCTTCGCTGCTGCTGATCGCGTGGTTCACGAGCAACAAACTGTTTCCGTCCGATGTCCCCGTTACATCCCTTACCTGGACTGAAAAACGCAACGACGGCACGACGGTCATTTCCGTAGCCCTGGAAGACGGGAGCGTTGTGGACCTCGGCCCGCGCAGCTCCTTGCGCTATCCGGCACATTTCGCCGGTAACCAGCGTGTGGTACTGCTCAAAGGAAATGGATTTTTTCAGGTCCGCAGAAACCCGGCCAAGCCGTTTCTGGTCCATTCAGGTTCCGTGGTGACCCGCGTTCTCGGAACGAGCTTTCATGTAAGGGCGGAAACCGGCAACTCCAAAACGAATGTAGAAGTGGTAACGGGGCTGGTGTCGGTGTACAATGCCGAAAAAAAAGGAAAGGGTACGGCCATGCAGATAAGGCCTAATCATAAAGCCACTTTCGACCCTGCGTCAGGCACTTTCACGGCGGGACTTGCCGGAAGGCCCAGGTTGCTCGATAACAGCATTTCATTCCGATTCAGCAACACCCCGCTTTCCGAAGTCGCTCAGCATATCCAAAATGCCTGGGGAATTACCGTCGAGGCGGAAAACCCGCAGCTGATGAACTGTCCGCTAACCGCTGACCTCAATGGGCAGCCTCTGTTTACCCAGCTCGACATCATCTGTGCGGCACTCGGCGCCCGCTATCAGGTCCGGAATGCGACGATCCGGATTTCGGGCCCGGGTTGCAAAACAAGAGCCCGGCAAGCTTTTCAAACACGTAAACCAATCCGATCCTACATGCGAACATAGCCAAAACTCAAAACGCTGGCCATGCAGCGAACATGGGCCAGCGTCAGCAATTCCGGTGAGGCAGACAGCGAATCATGCCATCGCAGGAGCTCGATTTTATCAAATGTCCATTTAATAAAACATTTAAAGGTATGAAAAAAACAGAACCTTTACTTTTCAGTTTGTTCAAATCCAGGGGATTCAGAGGCCTTACATTGCTTCTCGTCATGGCTTGCCAGGCCGCCTTAGCCGGCAACCAGGACCAGCAGGAAGTCATGTCCAGACTCGTCACCCTCAAATTCACGAACCAGCGCTTCGAGAAAGTTCTCGGAAGCATTGAAAAACAGACCAAGGCCAGGATCGTGTATAGCTCCGGGCGGGTGGATGTGGCACAGAATATCAGCGTCGACGTAACAAAAAAGCGCCTGGACGCAGTGTTGGACGAACTGCTTTCCCCATTGAACCTCACCTATCGTATGGTAGGCGGCCAGATCGTGCTGGAAAACCTGCCCCGAGAGCAATCCGTGGCGCCTGCCAGAACACCGGTCGACCGGACGGTAACGGGTGTTCTGACCGACGAAAAGAATGCCGTGCTACCGGGCGTCAGTGTGATCATTAAAGGCACCAACCGCGGAACGACCACGGATGCACAAGGCAAATTCAGCCTGCTGGTTCCAGATGATGCGGGCGCGGTCCTCACTTTTTCTTTCGTAGGCTACAAAAGCCAGGAAGTAGTACTGGGAGCGCAGACAGCCTTTACAATATCGCTTAAACCCGACATCGGTGCACTCGACGAGGTGGTGGTGATCGGCTACGGTGCCGTGCGCAAGCGCGATCTGACCGGCTCCGTTGTCCAGCTTAAAAGCGAACAATTAAAGGAGGTTCCTTCCGCCAACGTCCTCGATGCGGTGCAGGGAAAGATCGCGGGTGCGGACATTACGCGCAGCAGCGGGCAGGCCGGTGCGGGTGTTAACATTACGATCCGGGGTAACCGCTCCATCGGCGGCAACAACTCCCCCCTGATCATCGTCGACGGTGTGCAGTATGGCGACCTGGCGGACATCAATTCCAATGACATCGAATCGATGGAAGTACTGAAAGATGCTTCTTCCATCGCCATTTACGGTTCACGCGGTGCAAACGGGGTTATCTTGATCACTACTAAAAAAGGAAAATCCGGGCGGCCTGATATTTCCTTTAATTCTTACGCGGGTGTTTCGCAGGTGACCATGTATCCCAAAGCAATGGATATCAACGGGTTTCGTGATTTCAAACGGGAAGCATGGCGGGCAGCGGGTGTATGGAACAGTCCGGCCGACGATCCGGCGATCTTTACGAATGTAGCTGAATACGAAGCGCTGCAAAAAGGCACCTGGACCGATTACCAGGACGCGCTCATCCATCCCGGTTTTCAGCAAAATTACCAGCTGGGCTTCCGCGGGGGCTCCGACAGGCTGAAATCGTATGTTTCGGTGGATTATTTCAATGAGAAGGGAATCCTGAAACTCGATGAAATGAAAAGGTATACCGCCAGGCTCAATGTAGACTACACCCTCACCGACTGGATGAAGATCGGCCTGCAAAGCCAGCTGACCTACTACAACCAGAGCGTGCGACGCGATCCGCTGAACCAGGCCAATAAGATCAGTCCGCTGGGCTCATTGTATGATGACCAGGGCAATTTCAACTTCATCATGCTCGATGGCCAGACCGCCAATCCGCTCTCGGACGAACAGGCTGGTGTATTCAAAAACAATATCCTTACGAACCGCATCCTCACCAATGGCTACGTGGAGATCACGCCGCTGAAAGGATTGACGTTCCGCAGTACGCTGGGAGTAAACCTCTCCAATTCGCGCAACGGAGCCTACTCGTCACCGAAATCCATCGACCGCTCGCTGACCGGCAAATCGTTGGCCACTTACTCCGTTTCCAATGGCAGGACCATTAACTGGGAAAACGTGGTAACCTACCAGAAAGGGTTCGGCCAGCATAACTTCACATTTACAGGGATCGGAAGCTCGCTGGCGACTACGTCCGACAATGCGTCGGCATCGGGGGTGAACCAGCTCATTCCCTCCCAGCTGTTCTACTCCCTGGGCAGCGCTACCGAAGAGATTAAGATCAATTCGGCCTATTCCAAAAACAACCTGGTGTCGTTCGCCGCGCGGGTCAACTATGGTTTCAAGGAACGCTACCTGCTGACGCTGACAGCCCGGAAAGACGGATCATCCAAACTCGCCGTGGGTAATAAATGGACATTCTTCCCGTCAGCCGCATTCGCCTGGCGCATCATTGATGAAAGTTTCATGAAGAATGTCAGAACGCTCAGCGATCTGAAACTGCGTGTCAGCTACGGCATTGCAGGAAATGACCCATCAGGCCCCTATGCAACGCAGACGACCCTCACACGCATTGCATTCGGTTTCGACGAGGTAGCCTACCCTGCCTACACCTTCTCACGGAATGTGGGCAACGCCGCATTGGGCTGGGAGCTTTCCGCGACCCAAAATCTGGGCGTAGATTTCGGACTGTTCGACGGACGCATCAATACTTCGGTGGATTATTACGACACCCGCACGTCCGACCTCCTGCTCGACCGCGGATTACCGCCTACCACAGGTGTAACGACCGTGAAGCAGAACATTGGAAAAACCCGGAACAGGGGGATCGAGGTAGCACTGGGCAGCACGAATATCCGCGCAAAGGACTTTTCATGGACTTCCAACCTGACTTTCACCCGGAATAAAGAACAGATCACCGAACTGGTTACCCAAGGCAACGATATCGGCAATGGCTGGTTCATCGGAAGCCCGATCAGCGTCTTCTACGACTACGAGAAGCTGGGCATCTGGCAAACCTCCGAGGCAGAAGCGGCCAAGGCAATGTCCCCGACACAGCTGCCGGGTGAGGTGAAGGTGAAAGACCAGAACGGCGATGGCAAGATCGACGCGGTCAACGACCGGGTCATCCTCGGCACCCCTCGCCCCAAATGGAGCGGCGGCTTCGATAACACGATCAAATACAAGGGATTTGATTTCAATATCATGATCTATGCCCGCATCGGATCGATGATCAACTCCGACCGCTATGCACGGTTCGATCAGCAGGGCGTAGGCAACAGTACCGCCGGTCTCGATTACTGGACGCCCGAAAACCCGACCAACGACTATCCCCGTCCCAACAAGAACGCGGGCCTGAAATACCTTTCGACCCTGGGCTACCGCGATGCCTCCTACGCACGTATCCGGAATGTGACGCTCGCCTACAACCTGCCGGTCGACAAGTTCAACTGGAAAGTGATCCGTGGGCTGCGCGTATATGCGACGGCCAAGAACCTGGCGACATTCACCAAACTGGATTATGACCCGGAACGCGGCGGATCGGAGAATTTCCCGATGACCAAATTGTTTGTTTTCGGATTGAATGTGAATCTGTAACCCTAAAACCAACCAAACGATGAAATCAGTATTATTTAAAACGGGGTTGATGGCGGTTTCACTGGTAGCGCTGTTGTCCTGTGAAAATGTTCTGGAAGAATATAACCCATCCGGTCTGACGTCCGAAACCGTGTACACGACGCCGGAAGGATTTGAAACCCTTGTCAATGCAGCCTACTCTTACCAACGATGGTGGTACGGAAAGGAAGAAGGGTATAACATCGCCGAAACCGGCACCGATATCTGGACGAGCGGTGCGGGAGAAGTGTACCGCGACCTTACGCAATATCTTAACCTTCAAGGCAGCAATGCCGCTCTCACCAACGAATGGAGAGAGTTTTATGCCGCCATTAACCTGTGCAACGGAGGCATTAACCGGATTGAACAGGCCGGTCTGTCGGCGGCGCTGCGGCCTGTCCGCGAAGGCGAGCTGCGCTTCCTGCGGGCATTCTATTACTGGCATATCGTGGAAACCTGGGGTGGTGTCCATTTCACGACCACGGAAACCAACGGCATCGTCACGACCGCCAACAAAACGCCTGTGGAGACTTTTTACAACCTGATCTTCGAGGACCTGAAAATTGCCGTGACCAACCTCCCAGCGACCCAGCCACAGTACGGCCGTGTAACCAAAGGAGCCGCACAGGCATTCCTCGCCCGGATGTACCTCACGCGAGGCATGAACAAGGAAGCATTGGAAATGGCTGAGGCGGTTTTGAAAGGCAACTATGGCTATAAGTTGGAGGCAAACTTCGCGGATCTGTGGAAAATGAGCAATCTAAAATCCAAGGAAGTCATTTACACGGTAGACTATTCGGCGAACCTCGCATTGAACGACCTCGCGAATTCCACCTTCAACCCTTATGGTCACAGCCGCGGAAGCAACAATGCGCATTTGCTTTTCCTGATGAAATACGACGACCGGCCGGGCATGACCAGGGACATTACCAACGGGCGGCCCTTCAACCGCTACATGCCAACCAGGTTCCTGCTGGATCTCTACTCTGAAAACGATGCCCGTTACGAAGGAAGTTTCATGGAGTCGTGGTATGCCAACTCATCGTCGCTGCCCGCCGGCATCAGCAAAGGTGACACGGCGGTTTTCTGTACCATCAGAGACATTCCGGACGCAGTTGAAGCTACCAAAAAGTATCAGACTTACGACCGGAACAAGATCTATCTCGCGGATGGCACCGTGAAGGATAACCTGCGTTACCCGACCCTCTCCAAATTCATGGATCCGACGCGCGCCAGCTTGAACGAAGCACAAAGCGCCAGGGACGTGTTTGTGATCCGGTTGGCCGAAGTGTACCTGATCGCCGCGGAGGCACAGTTGCAGCTGGGTAACCTGGCCGAAGCAGCGACGCATATCAATGTACTCAGAACCAGGGCCGCCAAGCCCGGCAAAACGGAAGCCATGCAGGTCAAGCCGGCAGAAATCACCCTCGATTTCATCCTCGACGAGCGCGCGAGGGAACTCGCGGGCGAGCAACTCCGCTGGTTCGACCTGAAACGGACGGGCAAGCTGGTAGAGCGGGTCAAGAAATACAGTCCCGACAATGCGATCAATATCCAGGAGCATCACGTGCTGAGGCCAATTCCGCAAACGCAGCTGGATGCCGTCGTAAACAAATCCGATTTTAAACAGAATGCCGGTTACCAATAATCCATTTTAAAGTCTTCCTGCCCCGAAAGCAGGAAGACACCCACTTCAAGATGCATAAAAAACGAATTGCAGCCATTGCCCTCTGCGCTTTGGGAGTACTCGAAGCAGCGGCACAAACCCCGTCGGCTTCGTACAGCTGGTCGAACCTGCCTCCAGTGCAGCAGCCGGTTTTCCGGAAAGACACGATCCGTATCACCGCTTTGGGCGCTGTCGGCGACGGCTACACCCTTAACACCAAAGCGATCAATGCGGCGATCGATGCCATCAGCAAAAAAGGCGGAGGCGTTGTGCTGGTACCGCCGGGTTTGTGGATGACGGGCCCTGTGGTCATGAAAAGCCATGTCAACCTCCATCTCAGCGAAGCAGCGACCTTGCTGTTTACCCCCGACAAGTCGCAATACGCTCTTACCGAGGGCTTTTACGAAGGTAAGGCCGCGGCGCGAAATGAGTCACCCATTTCAGGCAAAGACCTCGAAAACATTGCTATTACCGGAAAAGGAATCGTGGACGGGAATGGAGACGTTTGGCGGGCCGTTCATAAAAGTCAGCTCACCGAGCCGCAATGGAAGGAAAAAGTCGCTTCCGGCGGCGTGTTGAAGGATGATGGAAAGACCTGGTATCCCAGCGAACAGTTCAAAAAAGCGAGTGTCGGCAACAAAAGCATGCTGCTGACGCCGGGCAAGCAGCCCAAAGACTTCGCGGATATCAAGGATTTGCTCCGTCCCAATCTGGTGGTTTTCAACAACTGCAAAAAGGTGTTGCTCGAAGGTGTCACCTTCCAGAACTCGGCGGCCTGGTGCCTGCATCCCCTGATGTGTCAGGATCTGACGATCCGCAATGTGCGGGTCAAAAACCCCGAATACGCACACAATGGCGATGGTATGGACATTGAATCCTGCAAGAACTTCCTGATCGAGGGCTGCACGCTGGATGTGGGCGACGATGCGATCTGCATCAAATCAGGTAAGGACGAAGAAGGCCGGAAGCGCGGCATTCCCACTGAAAACGGCGTGATCCGGAACAACACGGTTTACAATGGTCACGGCGGATTTGTAGTCGGCAGTGAAATGAGCGGCGGAGCACGCAACATCTTCGTGGAGCAATGTACTTTCATGGGTACGGACAAGGGGCTGCGTTTCAAGTCGGTGCGCGGCCGTGGCGGCGTCGTGGAGAAGATTTTTGCCCGTAACATCTATATGAAAGACATTGCGCAGGAAGCGATTTTCTTCGACCTGTACTATTTTGTCAAATTCGCTACGGATGGAGAAAGGAACATGAGCCCGGTGGTCAATGAGGGCACACCGGTTTTCCGCGATATGCATTTTGAGAACATTGTCTGCAACGGCGCTACGAAAGGCGTATTTATAAGAGGATTGCCCGAAATGCCGGTCCGCAACATCCGGATGGATAACCTGGTACTCTCAGCCGAGACAGGTGTAGAGCTGACAGACGCGGATCAAATCAGTTTCAATCAGGTGCAGCTGGTTACCAGGCACACCAAACCCGTTGTTTTAATCGACAACAGCAGCCATATTACTTTCGACAAACTGCAATACAATCCAAACAGCGAAATGCTCATTTCTGTACAGGGCGAGCGCAGCGCAGCTATCAGTGTGCAACATACAGATGCAACGAAAGCGCAAAAGGTCAAGGAGTTTTTAAAAGGGGCGCAGGAAAAAAGTCTGGTGATCGATGGGGGAAAATAAGTACTATCTGCTTACAGGATTGCTAACCGGGGCCATGTCCGTTTGCATTGCACAACAGAAACCTGTCACAGCTCCGGCTGCCGCAGTGTCAGAAGTATGGCTGCCGGACCTGCGGAACGGGCAATACAAAAACCCCGTGCTGCATGCCGACTACTCCGACCCGGACGTGTGCCGGGCAGGTGAAGACTTTTACATGACAGCTTCGAGTTTCGACGCGGTACCCGGACTGCCAATCCTCCATTCCAAAGATCTGGTAAACTGGACGCTCATCGGGCACGCACTGCCCCGGCAGATACCCGTCGCTCATTTCGAAAAAACACAGCATGGCAACGGCGTTTGGGCACCCGCGATCCGGTTTCACAAAGGTGAATTCTATATCTATTACCCCGACCCGGACTTCGGGATCTATGTCATCAAGGCCAAAAACCCGGCTGGTCCCTGGACCGATCCGCTACTGGTAGAGGGTGGCAAAGGTTTGATCGACCCTTGCCCGCTTTGGGACAACGACGGGCGGGCATACCTGGTTCATGGCTGGGCAGGTAGCCGGGCAGGTATCAAAAGCGTGATCACGGTCAAGGAAATGAACGCGGAGGGGACGCAGATCAAAGGTCCGGGCGTGATCGTCTACGACGGGCATGGCGTCGACCCGACGGTAGAAGGTCCGAAGTTTTACAAACGGAACGGCTACTACTACATTTTCGCCCCCGCTGGCGGCGTCGCTACCGGCTGGCAGATTGTCTTGCGATCGCAAAACGTGTACGGTCCATACGAAAGGCGGGTGGTGATGGCCGAAGGCAAATCGGGCATTAACGGCCCCCATCAGGGTGCCTGGGTGGACACGCCCCCGGTAAATGGAGGGTCGAAGGACTGGTTTCTCCATTTCCAGGACAAGGGCGAATACGGCCGGGTCGTGCACCTGCAACCCATGAAATGGATCGACAACTGGCCGGTCATCGGCTCCGACCCCGATGGCGACGGCATTGGCGATCCCGTGCTGACCTACTCCAAGCCACAGGTAGGACGCAATTATCCGGTGGCGACACCGCCCGAAAGTGACGAGTTCAACGGAATTACATTCGGAAAGCAATGGCAATGGCAGGCTAATCCGCAGGGAACATGGGCCATGGCAGCGACAGGCAGCCTGCGGCTTTACGCGCAGCGTACTCCCGAAGGCGCCAGGAACCTCTGGGATGTCCCTAACCTGTTGCTGCAAAAATTCCCGGCGGAAGAGTTCACGATGACTACCAAACTGAAATTCACCCCGAATGCCAGCCTGACCGGCGAAAAAACGGGGCTGGTGATCATGGGCCAGAGCTATGCAGGCCTTTTTCTCAGAAGTGGTAAGAACAAAACGGAGCTGCTTTACGCTTTCTGTGCCAAAGCGTCGGACAGAAACCCCGAAAATGAAAAGTTGTTAATGGAGATCAAGCCAGGCAGCGATGTATTTCTGCGAGTCCAGGTTGTTAAGGGCGGTCGCTGCACATTCGCATACAGCCTCGATGGAACTGACTTTCAATCAGCGGGAACGACTTTTCAGGCGGAACCGGGGCGATGGATCGGCGCGAAAGCGGGTTTGTTCTGCATCCGTGATACCCAAACCAACGACTCCGGCTATGCAGACTTCGACTGGTTCAGGGTAACGCATTAGTCCGGCTGTCTGCTATCGTAAACCCGGTTGGCACGCGCATTCAGCATTGGCCGGCCGGGTTTACTTTTTAGTTTCAATGATTATCCAGATTCAGCACGACCATCCGCTTCCGGCCCGTATAGCTATATCGGACGGAAACTTTATCTCCTGACTGAGGAACAGATTTCAGATCCTCCCGGAGTACATTGATCTCTGTGACAAAATTGCGCCCACGCATCGGCTTCACGTGGACCTGAAGTTTGTAGAAAGTATTTCCGTGCAGATACGAACCCGGTTGTTCCTCCGACAACAATACGATCGCGTCGGCTATATGACTGTTTTTCAGGTAACGATTCAATGTTTGCAACCGGGGCGTCCGCAATCTCACCAGCAGCAGTACCGCGCTAACCAACAAAAGAGCGAGCAGTATAATGATGAGGGTTTGTCCGGTTTGAAATGCCAATATCTCCATAGCTAATAGAAGTACTTAGCTTCAAAGAAAACCAGCAATGTACCAACTTACGACAATAGTGATTTAACGGACACTTTCAATTATCAAGTGGCTGATTTCCGAGTGGCAATTGCAAAAGCACTTCTTCCTTTTTTCTACGGGATATTTCGATTTTACTGCCGTCCAGCAGCTCCACTACATCATGGTCTGCCATGAGCTTGGCAATGAACTTGGGATTGACCAAATGAGACTTATGTGTGCGGATAAAACCGAACTCGGTCAACATTTCCTCATAGTATTTCAGCGTCTTGCTGGCCAATACAGGCTTTCGGTTCTTAATGAAAATATTGCTGTAATTCCCTTCTCCCTGCAAACGGATAATCTGATCGAGCGTAAAGAACGAAACGCCGTCCTGATAAGGCACAGCCAGCCGGAATTCACTCGCGCGCTTGTGGGCGACATTCCTGACCAGGTTGTCAAAGAGCATGGGATTCTGATGGACGTTCTGTTTTTTGAGGAAGCGATCGACCGCCGAGCGTAGTTCATCGGGATCCACCGGTTTGAGGAGATAATCCAATGCGCTGAAGCGGATCGCCTGCACCGCATATTGATTATAAGCTGTGGTAAAAATCACCTCGAAAGACGGGTCTTTTAATGCACGGAGGAAGTCGAAGCCGTTTTTTCCGGGCATCTCCACGTCGAGGAAAACAATATTGGGGCGAAAGGTTTTCAATTTTTCGAGCGCGTCGTCCACCGACTCGGCTTGCTGCACCTCTTTAATCTCGTCAATATAAGTTTCAATGTAATAGGCCAGGACATTCCTGGATTTAGGTTCGTCGTCGACAATTAGCGCTTTGATCATCGTCTAAGGTTGATATAGATAGGTGGACAATTCTATTCTTACCAGTGTGCCGGCGGGGTCGCCGTCTGTGTCGTATTGGTCAATTATTTCCAGGCGGGCGTGGTTGCCCTGGCGAGCGAGGACTTCGATCCTGTCCTCACAAATACGCAGCCCGCGCGATTCGTGTTCCCGGGTGCGTGAGGAGTTTTCTCTCATTTCGGCAGATTTTTTCCTTCCGATCCCATTGTCCTCGATTTCACAGGCAAACTGCTCAGTGCCGATCGGCACAAAACTGATCCTCAGATGTTTGTCTCCCTTTTTGTGCATCAAACCATGCCACAGGCCATTTTCAACAAACGGTTGCAACAACATCGAGGGAAGCCGTACGTAATCCTCTTCCAATTCGGGATCGATTTCGATAGAATAAGTAAAACCCTGGCCAAACCGCATCAATTCCAATTCAAGGTACAGTTCGAGCACATCTTTTTCCTCCGCAATGGTGACCAGGTTCCGCCCTGAATTGTTCAGCACCAGCCTGAAAAGCTTCGCAAACTTGTTCAGATACTTGCTGGCTTCATTGTATTTACGTGTCACAATGCATTCCTGGATGCTATTGAGGCAATTAAAGATAAAATGCGGGTTCATTTGGGCACGGAGGGCCATGAGTTGGCTCTCGGCCAGCATGGTATTGATCCGCAGCAACATGATCTCCTGGCGCTCAGCCTGTGCACGTGCCATGGCCTCGGTGATTTTGTTGGCACTAATCGCAGCAATGGTCGAAATGGCCCTGATGTGATCATTATTATAAAAATGTTTGCGCGGATGTTCCGAGTCGATCACCCCGATAACATGTCCCTCGTGCAGGATCGGGACGGCGAGCTCCGAAGCCCTTGCCTGATCATCGACAATGTAACGGGGATCTTTGCTAGTATCACCGATCAACTGTGGCAGGCCCGTCGCCGCCGCTGCGCCTACGATGCCTTGTCCAACGGGAATCTCAATGGGGTTCAGGATTTCATATTCCTTAGGACTTTTCGGCCCGTAAGCCGCTTTCTGGATCAGCGTCCCCGTTTCCTTGTCCAGCAGATATACCACGCAATCCTCAAAATGAAGTTTGGAAATACAATTCCGTGCAATATCCCAGCATATCTCGTTCACGGAATTATCGCCGTAAACACTGTTGGCGAAATACTCGATAGTCTCATCAAGGTCCTTTTTTCGAAGCTGCTGAATGTACAGCCTGTAAACCCAGAACAACCCCAGCACCGATACCGTCGCGCACAGGGCGAAAAACCACCAGGATTGCCACCAATGCGGCAACACCCGCAACGTAAGCCCTCCTGCGCGCTGCATCCAGCGACCATTCTCATCCGTGCTGCGTACTTTGAAAACGTAGGTCCCGGGCAGCAGATTCGTATAGGAAGCGGTAATGGACCGGCCCGCCATTACCCAGTCGTCGTCCAGGCCCTCCAACTGGTAGCTGTATTGAAGGGAGGGAATATCGCGGTGGCTCAGGGAGGCGTACTGGAAAGTCACAAAAGATTCGTTTGGATTGACTTCCAACACATTGCACTTCAATTCACTCAATTTTTCCTGTCCGAAAATCTTTACCGAGGTAATCGCGGGAGGCCGTTGAACCGGTACGGAAGCAAAGTGTCTTGGATTGATCACCACCACATGGTCCAGCATCACCGCATAGATTTTACCGGCGGCAACTGTAACATAGTTCCAATAGTCCTGCATGGTTTTTCCAAGATCGATCTCCACCTTACTGACGGCATTGCTCACAGGGTCGTAGGCGACGAGCCCCTCACGACTAGCGCCCCACAGCACCCCGTTGTCATCGATGTCCATCGAGGCGATCTGATCGTACGGCATTCCGTTGGCAGCATTTACGCTTCGGATGACCGTCCCCCGGCTATCAATCTTAAGAATTCCCCTGGTTCCGGCTGCGACCCAGATATCCCCCGTTTTACTCTGCCTGATTTCATAAATATATTCCCCTGCCAGCTCGGGTGCGAGCGCCAATGTGAAATGCTCGCGGGTGTGTTCATACCGCAAAAGTCCTCTCCCTTCCATGGCGAAAAGAATGTCTCCGTTGGAAAGTGTATGGAACGCCCCTACTTCGGTAAAATCAAACCTGCCGTACGCAGGATCGCTCCCATCGAAACGCGTACAGGTCTTGTGTTCAATATTATAGCGGTAAATCGCGTCGTTCATAATCTGGAACCAAATGTTCCCTCGCTTATCCGCGAAAACGAAGCCAGCCTGACGTGACGATGAACCTTGCCTGATTTGCTCGAAGCGTTCCAGGGCTTTCCCGGATGGCCCCAGGGAATAAATACCGTCATAACCAGCGAACCACCAGGTATCGCCTGCTTTTGCTGCCATTACAAACCGATTGTTACGCAGCATGTTCCCCGGCGCAACGAATCTCCTGAAGGTCCGGTCGTCCGTATCGTAAAACACCACCCCGTCTTCCTTGCAGGCAACGATCACTTTGCCGTCCACGGTAATGGAGTTGGTATGCGCAAATCCGGTTTCAAGAAAAAATGGAAAGCTGGGCAGCTTGTAAATTGCCTCGATCGGGTTTTTCGGAGGAGTCTTGCTTACGCCATTGATTGTGGCCAGCCATACATTGCCCTGCGTATCCGAAATCGCATCACGGAAGTGACCGTACGCAATGGTATAGGCCTGATCCTGGCTGTATTCTATTTTGCGAAACGGCTGACCGGGCTCCTTCAGGAAAGCGGCGTACACCCAGGTTGAAACCCAAAGACGGTCCTGCCGGTCGATGAACAGATAATTACAGCCTTCGCCGATCTGCTTGCCATCGAGCGTGTAGTATGTATCGAGCTTTCCTGTCCGGAAATCCCAGTAGTTCAGCGAGGGTTTCGTGTCGCATCCATACCATAAATTACCCTGTTTGTCCACCGCAATCGCACTGACATTCTCCGAGTCGAGCAAGGGGATGTGCTGGGGATTGCGGGCATTGTAAAAAATCCGGTTCGTCAGGCAATCGATAAACATAGGCCTGTTGCCTGCAATCCAAAAACCATTTCGCGTCGAGTCGAAAACCATTCCTGTAAGGTGAAAGCCGTCGAACGGAAACGCCCGGGCCGCCGGGAATACATCGGTCAATAAGGCCAGTTTTTGACCGTCAAAAATGTAAATCGCATTGGAAGTTCCGATCCAGATCCGCTTTTGCCGGTCGGCCTTAACCGTCACAATATCCTGGCCCGAAAGGCTGGCGAAGCGCTGATCCTTGCTGAACTCTCCTGATTTCTTATCAAAAAGAACAACTCCTTTCCGTAAACCGAGCAACAGCGTGTCGCCCTCCCCGATCGGATGAATTGCATTGACGTAGTATTTCTGCGCGGTCCGGGGATCGAGAAAGCGTCGCACGACCGCGCCGTCGTAGCGGTCCAAACCATTGGCAGTCCCGATCCAGAGGAATCCCGCCTGATCCTTATACAGGCACCTCACCTGTTTGGCACTCAGTCCATCCTGCCAGCGAATATTCTGAAACAGGGTTTGCGCACTCACACCCCCACCTGAAAAACAGGGGAGCACAAAGGAAATGGCCCATACAATTCTTCGTAAGAACAATATCACAGCTCGCTATATTCTTTGATGATCCGTGCTAAGATGCGCTATAAGTAGGCCAAATACGTCAATTCTGTATAATCGTACTACATGACTTATTTATCGGCGCGATCCGGTGAGAAATCGTAACAAACGCCTGATCGGTCGTCTTGAACACCTCAAACTAATGAATTTACCGGTAAATAGTCTAAAATAACCGTTACCTCATTAAATATGGCGGTTACTCAGGTCGGTTTGCACATTTGTTTCACCCAACGCCATGAAAAATAAATTCCAAGAGGAAATCCGAAGCGTACGCTGATGCGCCGGATTTCCCTCTCAGTGCCACTATTCACAACCTCATCCTATTTAGTCATGCTGATATTATTGATGGTAGCCAGTGTAGTTCTGGTGATCGTATTTTCAAATCTCTGTTTACTGCCACCATCTTCTGAAACTGCCGCTCCCCTTCCTTCCGCGGGTGGTTACCACATTGAAAACAAACAGGTTTATTTCTCCGGCGCCGACGACCGGTCCAATCCCGTCGGAGACGCTCACGCGAAGACATTTCAAGTGCTTGCCGCCGGGTATGGCCGGGCTCTGGATCGTTCCCCGTACGCACGGGACTTTCAGCATGTATATTATGAAGGTAAAAGCATTGAGGGGGCAAATCCAGTCCATTTCCAGATCCTCGGACCGGACCTGGGCCGTGATGATCAAAATGTGTTCAAAGCATGCAGGCTGCTTTCCGGAGATGCGAAAAATTTCAAGTGCCTGGATGCCCGGCTGAGCAAAGACAGTCACCGCGTTTTTTTTGACGACAAGGTAATTTCCGAAGATGCAGGCAATTTCAGGTACGTATGCAGGTGGCAGAAAACCTGCGTCTACAAAGACCGCAGCAGGGTGTTTGTCAACGGAAGAGGTTACCGTGTTGCTGACATCGACACCTTTGATTTTGCCGGCAACAACGTTTTTTCAGACCTGCAACAAACCTATCGTTTCAATGGCACTGAATTCCAGGCTATTCCGCAGCATTCCGGCTTGAAGCTCATGACCCATTTCGAGCCGGTGCTTGCATAAAGCCGCCATGAAAGCCGGATGCCGCCTTCCGGGTTGAGTTTTCCCTCCGCTATGCATTACCTGCAAATCATCAGTTTCGTCAACTGGATTGCCATCACCCTGCTGTTCGTGCTGGTGATGGCTGAAACCCTTTTTCCTGCCAAAGGAGGCGACGCGGCTTCCGCCATGGGCAAGGGCATTTATTACCTCGCCATCATCGTACTGATCCTGCTCCTGGCTCTGAACCTCATGCCATTCAGATGGAGCAAATACCTCACATTTGGATTGATCGTTGTTCCGCTTGCCTGGATAAAGTTCGGATCGTCGGTGGGAAAGCTAAAACGTACGATCACCGGTATCATCGACGCGAAACCTATTTTCGAAGACCGGGAAAGGGAAGACATGGCCCGGGCTATTTTCCGGTCAAAGCCGGATCGCCTCCGGAAGTACTTAAAAACGCAATCCAGGATGCAGGAGTCGGCGTATGCCTATCCGGTTTTGGTGCTCGCGGTAAAAGCCGCCGTAAATTTCGCCGATCACCCAGCGGACCGGCTGGCGTGCATTCAGGCGTTGCTGGACGCTGGTGTGCCTATCGCCAGCCGCAACACTTCGGAGGAGAACCTGCTTTTCGCTCCCGCGTCGATGAGCAATGCGCGTGTGCTCGCATTCCTGCTGGCAAATGGGGCCGACGCCAATAGCAAAGTGACCGATTATGGCTCCGGGAGGCGAAATACAGTGCCGGTCATCTTTGAATCGATGGGCATCGCCTCAGGCGCGCTGGCATGTGTAGAGGCACTGCTCGCGCATGGTGCAAACCCGAACGCCCTGAAACCCCGGGATGGTGACCGGCTGAACGTTTCCGTCCTGCTTTATGCGGCGGAGCGGCAAAGATGGGATATCTGCGCGCTGCTGATCGAAAAAGGTGCCGACCCGCATTACGTCACATCCGACGGAACGTCGCTTGGGAAGTACATGGCAGAAGCAGAGCCTTTTAATTCTGATGGCTTCGTTACCATCGCCAATTTCGAAAGGGTAAAGAAGAGCATTCAATAATAACGCCCTGGTATTGCGGCCCTTCAAGATTACAAAGGCCATATCAAGCATATGTCAGCAAAAAGGAAGTGAGGCGATGACTGGTCATCGCCTCACTTCCTTTTTGTTCATTTGGCATGAACCAGAACCTCCTACTTCACACGCTTGGCGGTTGCGTCGAACATATTCATCATGTTGCCTTTGAGATTGTCGTCATCCACTTTCGAAAGGTCTAGCGTGACATCGTAACCCTGGGCCGAAAAACCGAGCATAATCTTATCGCCGTTCTCTTCAATACTGGTAATAGCGATCTTTTCACCACCTGGCTCAGCCGCATTAACCAGCTGACCGCTTAGTTTGCCATCTGTCCTGGTCAGTTCAGCCAACAATTTGGAATCGCCATTTGGCGTGCCCACTACGGTAATTTCCCACTTTCCCGCAAAAAATTCCGCCGGTGCACTGGTTTGAGCAATGCTAGTGAACGCTACGCCTAACATCAGGAAGATCGCAATAATAGAATTAACCCTTTGCATAGTTATGATGATAAAAGTGAACAATATCCGCGCTTGACTCATATCCGTATAGTCTCGCTGACGGCTTCGAAAACAAAGGTAAAGAAGAAATATTTTTATTGTCTATTATTTAGACAATAATTTTTTTACAATTATTTAACACCTGAATCCAACGCAGCTGAGGCCATTTTGTCCGGTCTGCCCCGTCACAAAGTCTATTTTGCCCGCCGCGGGCTATGTGTCAGCATGTTAATTTTGAAAATCTAAACGAATATCAAAAAGCCATGAAAATGAAACCGGGAGAGTTTATTGCCTTGTCGGCCTGCACCATGACGCTCACTGCGCTGGGGATCGATATCATGCTTCCGGCTTTCGGGGAATTGCGCAGGCATTTCGGACTTAGCGGCGACTCAACTGCCACTGCCCGGATCATCTCCTTCTTTTTTATGGGACAGGTTGCTCAAATCGGCTTCGGCGCACTCTCCGATCGTTTCGGGCGGATCCCGATTCTTCGGACGGGTTTCCCGCTCTATATTACAGGCGGCATCGTGGCTGCGCTGGCCCCCACCCTCGAACTCATGCTCGCGGCGAGGTTCGTAGCAGGAATGGGTGCATCGGCGGTGTTTATGACCACCATTGCAGGCGTCCGCGACCGGTTTGTGGGTGACGAAATGGCCCGGATCATGTCGCTGATCTTTACAATCTTCCTTTTCACACCCGTGCTGGCGCCATTTCTGGGAATGGCCATTCTGACGGTTTCGTCCTGGCAGATGGTTTTCTTCACACCGCCCTTGTTCGCCGTCATCGTATTCGTTTGGTCACTCCGGTTGGAAGAATCCCTGCCTGCCGATCAACGTATCGCATTGGATCTGGCCACAGTGGCGCGGTCGATCCGGAAGGTGGTCAGTAACAAGACATTCCTCCGCTACACCATCGTCACCACCTTCCTTTTCACCGGATTGAGCTCCTATGTGGCCAGCTCGGAGCATATTGTCGGTGAAATTTATGGTAAACCTGAATTGTTTGCCTGGATATTTGCCGGCATGGGTCTGCTGATGTCCCTGTGCGCATTGTTCAATTCACGTCTTTCTTCCCGGTTTGGAGCGCGAACCGCAATTAAATGGCTGCTGGCCGCTTATACGATTATCGGCGGCGTGCTCCTGCTATTCACCTGGCTCGTTGGTGATCCACCTCGTATGTTTCCGTTTTTTATAGGCGTAGCAATGCTGATGGCCATCAACCTGGCCATCGAGCCCAATAGCAGCGCACTGGCCCTCGAACCGATGGGAAAGATGGCTGGTATGGCCTCGGCGATTTACGGTACTGCCTTCTTTTTCGTCGGAGCTTCGCTGGGTTCTGTGATCAGCGCACTTATGAGCCATAGTGTCGTTCCGCTGGTAGTCAGCTTCTTTGCGATCGGGGTAATTGCTACCTTACTGGTCTTCGGCGACCGCCGGACCACGAGGCCTTTGTAGCCATTTGGTGGATGTTAACCATTTCATGACCAATTTTAACAGGTCGGCCCGGGGAAATGCAAAGGATGTTCAAAACGATATACTTTGCATGATCAATCCTAACCTATCCATAAATAAGCCATGAAATGCCACTTATGCCCCGCCTTTTTAGTGTTTCCTTTGCTGACGCTGCTCTTCACCTGCCAGACCTTTGTGGCTGCGAATGCACAGGCTCCGTCAGGAGAAAAGGAACTATACATCCCAGCCAAGGCCATGCGCGTGCCCGATGGCAACGACTATAACAATGCGGAAAGCGAGTTCAGCTTCAAACGTATGGTGCAATCGCCGAATATCGCCATTTTCTGGCACAAGGAATTTGGCAGTGATCCCATGCAGAACAGCGACACCACCAAACGCTTCGACGCCCAGGCCGCATTGAAAGAGTGCGAGCGGTTTTACGACTATTATGTCAATGATTTAAAAATTGTCCAAAAAGGAAATTCGCTGACCGACCGCTACAAAATGATCCTCTACGTGATCGGCGGTACGGAACAGACTGCATTTGGCGGTGGGGTAGAGAATAAAATAGGTATTCTCTGGACACCTGCCGTGCGTATGAGCAAGGCTCCGTACGGCGCACTGGCGCATGAGCTCGGCCACGCATTCCAGTATATGTCGCGATCCGACAGCAAAACCGGCCCCCGTGGCCCGATCATGGAAATGTCGGCGCAGTATGTGCTTTGGCAGGTGTACCCGGAGTGGATGACTTTTGAAAACTACCATTTGGTAAACTATCTGAAAAAGACGCACTACGCCTTTTTACATCCCCAAAACATGTACAATTCACCTTATGTGCTGGAATACTGGTCGGAAAAGCACGGCAAGGAGTTCTTTGGTAACCTCTGCCGTGCCACACAGGAGGGGGAAGACCCTGTAATGACGTACAAAAGGCTGAATGGGCTTAGCCAGGAGGCATTCAACGACGAAATGTTCGATGCCGTGGCCAGGCAGATCACCTGGGACCTCAAAAGGGTCGAAAAGGTAGCCGCGCGCTATGCCAATCAGCATTCCACCAGATTGAATGCGACCGGAAACGGCTGGTATCGGGTAGACTCCGTTAATTGTCCGCAAAACTATGGCTACAACGGCATACCACTGGCTGTACCCGCAGCCGGAAAAGAAGTCATCGTCGATTTCAAAGGCATCGCGGGCGCCAAAGGTTACAGCGACGTTAACACGGACAAGGCCGGATGGCGGTACGGTTTTGTAGCTTATACGAAGGATGGAAAGCGCGTTTACGGCAAAGCAGCAAGGGAACCGAATGGGAAGGCGAAGATCAGGGTCCCTAAGGATACGCAAAACCTCTGGCTGGTCGTCAGCGGGGCACCTGCTGCGCATTGGCCGGTCCCGTTCGGGAGACAGAATGCGAAGGTAAAGGAGGAACAATGGCCTTACAAGATCAAACTGACGGGCACATCCCTCGCTGCTCATTGAGCCTGGCCCTATGCTGCATTGAGAGCCGCCCACTGACATTTGTCATATCCGTCCCTAACGCCGGTCAGGCTTTTTGCAGCCGGGGACCGCTTATTTTGATTCACAGGAATGCAGTAGCAGACAAAATCGCTGTCGTCGGCTATTCGCCTGAATCGGAATACTAAAAGATATGCGATATGCTCAATAGTTCAAGGATCAAAAAAGCAGGGTTAAATGACCGGATCATGTCCGCACAGCAGGCGGCCGGCATCATTCAGGACGGTATGGTAGTGGCATCCAGCGGGTTCACGCGGTCGGGTGACAGCAAAGCGGTGCTGGCAGCCCTTGCAGAGCGGAATGAAACCGACCCCTGCCGCATTACGCTCATTACAGGCGCCTCCCTGGGCCAGGGAACCGACGGCACACTCGCTACCGCAGGCGCGATCCAAATGCGGCTGCCTTTTCAATCCGATCCGGTCATGCGGACGATGATCAATCAGGGGACATTGAAATACATTGACGAAAACCTGAGTGAAACTGCGGCGCACCTCCGCAACGGCTTTTTGCCTCCCATCGATGTGGCCGTCATCGAAGCAGCCTCCATCGAAGCGGACGGCAGCATCGTACCGACTACCTCGGTGGGTAATTCCGCCATCTTTATTGCGATGGCCAAACAGATCATCATCGAGATCAACGAGGTGGTTCCGGAAGCCATCCGCGGCATTCACGACATCTTTTTACCCGAGGACGCCACCGGCAGGGCCATTGTTCCCGTAACCAGCGTCTGGGACAGGATCGGGCAGGATACCATCGCCTGCGACCCGACCAAGATCGTCGGCATTGTGTTTACCAACCGGAAGGACAGTCCGGCCGACATTGCTGGCAGTAACGCCAACGCACAGGCAATCGCCGCGCATTTACTTGATTTCTTCGAAGGAGAAATCCTGGCTGGCCGCATGACCAGGTCCTTGCGACCGATCCAGGCCGGTATAGGCAAAATCGCAGACGCCGTGCTGAATGGATTCGCCGAAGGAAATTTTGAACACCTGACCATGTATTCGGAAGTCTTGCAGGACAGCGCATTCAACCTCATCGACAGTGGCAAACTTGACTTTGCTTCGGCCAGTTCCCTGACCGTTTCCGAAGCGTGCTACCAGCGCATTTTTGATGATTTTGAACAATACAGACCTAAAATCCTGCTGCGTCCGCAAGACATCACCAATGCAGCGGAAGTAATACAGCGCCTGGGGATCATCTCCATCAACACGGCGGTGGAATGTGATATCTACGGCAATGTCAACTCATCGCACATTGGCGGCAGCCGCATTGTCAACGGGATCGGCGGTTCGGCGGATTTCGCCCAAAACAGCTACCTCAGCATTTTCGTAACCGAGTCGGTTTCGAAGCAAGACACCATTTCCCGGATCGTCCCGATGGCCACCCATGTAGACCATTCGGAGCACGACGTGGACATTATCGTGACCGAACAAGGACTTGCCGATTTGCGAGGCCTGACGCCGCGGGAGAAGGCCCTGGCCGTCATTAACCATTGTTCACACCCCGGATACCGTGATACGCTCCTGGATTATTTTTTGAGAGCCTGCCAAAAAGGTGGTCATACGCCGCACCTGCTTGGGGAAGCATTTCAGTTGCACCAGAACCTGGCCCAAACCGGCTCGATGAAAACGGCACTATTCCAGCCCGCTTAATGCGGCCGGAATAGTGCCGGGGTGCTTTAAATGGTGTAATCAATGCGTATGAGCAACCGGTAACGCACGGATCGTGGAAGTCCAAACGGAAACACGACTGTGGTTTACAACATCAGCCGCGACACTATGCCCAAACATTTGTCCGGGGTTTCTCTCACCATGTGTGCAAATGGCGATCATATCCGCCCCCATCATTCCCGCATAGCGAAGAATCCCCTCCGCTTCATCCGAAGCGCGTTCCACGGCTACGTGAAAATGATCCAAACCGAGTTTCCTGCCAAATTCGCGGAGGCTCGCCGCTACCTCATCATCACCGGCACTGCGCCCTGTGATCACATGCAACAAGTGCCACCGCGCCTGAATGGCACCGAACAGGGGCATCATGCACGCAGCCATCGCGGCTGGTTCTTCCCGGAGATCCACGGGGACCACCACGTTGCGGATCCCGCCCGCGTGAGCCTGCTCCCGTATGCTCATCACCGGCACAGGCGAAGTCCGAACGATCTTTTCGGCATGTGAACCCATAAAAAGCCCATCCCAGCCCCGTGATCCCCGGGTTCCGAGCAAGACCATACCGATCTCTTCCGCTCCGATTACTTCAAGCACCGTGTTGACGAAACGGCCCGGCCGTATAATGTGCCGGACGGGCGTCGTGATGGCCAGTTCCCGGATTGCATCCTCCAACCGGCGGGAAACAGCTATCTCACCGTCCGGAATCGCCGGGGCTTTACCTGAGTCGAACACGGTCAGTACGACGAGTTCGCAATGCCTGTCACGGCAAAGCCCCGCAGCGAACCGCAGGGCATGCAACGACAGTGGTGAAAAGTCGCACGGGATCAGGATCCGGTGTTTAACATCTTCCAAATCCATTCTGTCAGCTCAATTTCATCACAACACGCCCCTCGATCCGGCCTGCTTTCATATCGTCAAAAATGACGTTGATATCATCCAGACGCGCCGTGTGAACGGTGGCCTTCACTTTTCCCTCCAATGCAAAACCGACCGCCTCCTGCATGTCCTTCCGCGTGCCCACGATTGAACCCCGGATGGTATGGCGGTTCAGTACGGTTTCGAAGATGGGCAGGTCGAAGCTACCCGGAGGCAGACCGGTGAGCGCCATCGTACCCTTCCGCCTCAGTGTGGCAATCCCTTGCCTGAATGCGGTCGGCGACACGGCTGTCACCAGCACGCCATGCATTCCGCCTGTTTCCTTTTTCAGAAATGCACCCGGGTCTTCCTCCGATGCATTCACGGTCAGGTCGGCACCCAGCCTCGATGCCAGTTCAAGCTTCTCAGGACTCACATCGATTGCCGCCACGTGCATACCCATCGCTTTGGCATATTGCACCGCCAGGTGGCCGAGTCCGCCAATACCGGAAATGGCGACCCACTCCCCTGCCCTGGTTTCAGTCTCTTTCAAGCCCTTGTAAACGGTCACCCCGGCGCAAAGGATAGGTGCCATCCCCACCATATCGGTGCCCGCCGGCAGGTGAGCCACATACCTGGCATCGGCCAGGACGTATTCGGCATAACTGCCATCTACGCTGTACCCGCCATTCTGTTGTGCATCGCACAGCGTTTCCCAACCGGTAATGCAAAATTCACAGCAGCCGCAGGCACTGTAAAGCCAGGGAACTCCTACCACATCTCCTTCCCGGATACCAGTAACCTCCGGCCCGACCGCTGCCACATAGCCGATGCCTTCATGGCCCGGCACCAGCGGAAGTTTGGGTTTCACAGGCCAGTCACCGTCGGTAGCGTGCAGGTCGGTGTGGCATACGCCGCTGGCTACCACTTTCACCAATATCTGATGACGCCCGGGGCGCTTTACTGCAATTTCTTCTATTTGCAAAGGCTTGCCAAATTCATGGACCACCGCTGCTTTCATCGTTTCAGGAAGCATACGAGCATATGTTTATGAATGAATACCGCCAAAGATCCGCACTAAACCGGCGGCCGCTTATGACGAAAGTCACCTTACTGAATGATTTCCCTTCACAAGCGGGCTACCGAATCTTTCGATTTTATTGATTTTTTCAGTATCAATATTTTGATTATTATTGTACCAAATCACATCAACAACATACGAGCATGCCTGACGATTTAAATGCTAAGCCGGCCTGCAACACCGTCCAAATCCGGCTGAACCCGGGCGACGAGTTCCGGATCGGTCAGGATGGCAGGGCGGTCGTTGCCCGGGATAATGGTGCAATGGAAGAACTTCATCAGTCGGACGGACGTTCGATCATTCATATCATGGTTTGAAAACTTTCTCCTTTTCCAGTCGCCGCATGGCCTGCTCCACGGCCCGGGTATAGGTTGTCTGCGGAAGGGCATTATACTTTTCCAGCTCTTCCACGATGATCGGCAGGTACGCGAATTTCCTGTTCTGCACATAATGCTCCATCAAATGCGCTGCTTCTGCCTTCCGGCCCAGGTTCCGACCGATAACCACCTCTCCGGCCCGTACAAAGTGCTCATACAAACAGGTTTTCCAGCTCGTGTATCCCTGATCGGCCATCGCCTTCGAAATCGGATCGAAAAGCCTTTGCGTATCGCCAATCAGTTTCTCCGGCAGCAGATCGATCGCCGGATTTACAAATGAATGCCCAAACTCATGCGTACTGAGTTCGAGCAAACGGTTTTTATCACTAAAACCCATATCCGGTTTCGACGCGTCGGCAAACTGCGGTGCAGCAAAGGCCCCGAACACATGCAATGCATGCGACCGGTTATTCAGGCTGTTCATGGCCCCGAAGCCCATCTGTGCGGGAAGCGTAAGGCTTGGTACCAGCGTGTAGGACTCGAAATGCCCCTGGTAGAATGCTTCCAGGGCGGGAATGAATGTGCTATCCGGTAACCCGGCCCTGACCTGACTGATCGCATTTTGATACAATGGACCGCTGTTCTGCAAATAGGTCCCGAAGTCGACTTCGCGGTAGAGGGCGTTCATGGCTTCGATAAACGTGGTTGCGTTCTGGCGCGCCTCGGCGGGGTCTTTGGTAGCGGAAAAACGCTCGTAATAGCTGACACCGATACGGCTATCCAGCGCAGCATTAGGAAAATCTTTCAGTTGTACAAGCAGGTTGATCAGATAATCCAGCCAGATGTTTTCGGCAAATCCAATGACGGTAGCCAGGTGCCTGCTGTTCTCGTGGGCTTTGTAACGCCGGTATAAGTCCAGTCCGTAGGCATAACGAGCCCGGTTTTTAGCTGCATAATCTGGGTTGGTTTCCGATTCCCGACCTTCGTAACCCAAAAAATAAACAAAGCCCAGCAACTCCACATTGGCATTGATCCGGATTTGAATGGAGTCTTTGGGCGGGTTCCGTGGGAGCAAATGTGAAGCATTGCACCACGTACAGGAAAAGACCATGCAGGCCGCAGAAAGGAAAAGATGTTTGAGCATACAATCGCCGTTTTGATTAAAATAATGAAAATCAAAACAAGTACTAAACTGCTCAACAAGCGCCCGCAGACGCGATTTCAGACGTCCGGAATCATGATTTCAGACTGATAGTAGCTAGGAAGCCTGCGTTTCGGGCCGACTTTCCGAAGGCAGATACCGCGAAGGCGATTTCCCGGTATGCTGTTTGAACACCTGGTTGAAAGTGGATTTTGAGCTAAAACCTGCTTCCAGTGCCAGGGCCAGGATCGTCTTATGCTGTTCTTTGGGATCGCCCAGCTTTCGGATCGTCTCCGCCACTCGGTAGTTGTTGACGAACGTGTTGAAGTTGCTGCCGCAATGGGTATTCACCAGGTGCGAAATATAGCGCGACGGCAAGCGGAGCCGCGCCGCCACATCGTCGATCGTCAGTTTGGACTGCGTATACAACCCTCCCTGCTCAAAGGCAGCTTTCAACCGCCCAAGCTCGGCTTCATCGTCATATATTCCAAAATCCGGCTTTTCAACGGTCTTCGCTGCGGGCAATACGGGAAGGTGGAAAAAGTCAGGATCGAGGTAACCGGCATATCCCATTACAAACAGGCATGCTGTCAGAAGGAACTCGATTTCCTGAAAAACCGGCCAATCCAGTATCACTCCGGCCGCCCATAGTACAGTCAGAACGGAGAGAAAACCAAAAACACCGTAGCATTTAAAACACTGAATACCGCTCCATCGGACACCCAAGCGGCGAAAAGCGCTCTGTAACCGGACCAGACGGGAACCGTACACCGCCAGCACGACAACCATGCCGATGATCGGCAACAATTCCGTCATGAAAAACCAGACCGGGTTTTGAAGCAAAGGTGAAACCCGGCCATGGCTTTGATACCAAAAGTACCGCCATGTGCAGCTAACAGCCATTTCCAATGCAACCGGCAGAAAAAGAAGCCAGTAATGCGTCCTGAAAACATAGGTGGCCCGGGTGGTAAATTCCATAAAAAACCAGAGCGAAAGCGGCATGATCAGATAACTTTGAAAATTCCAGAACGGAAATACGCCCGGCCTGCTGTGGTAATGCACCTGCATACCCCAGGCATTCAGCAATTCCATCGCGAGTACATATACGATCAGCCCGAGGAACAAGCTGGCCCGCCGGGCACTTATTCCCCGCACGATCAACGCAAGACTCAATATCATGCCCTGCCCGAAAGCCAGGAGGTAAAAGATCGCTTTCCAGTTATCCATGCGTCTGCCGACTAATCATTTGCTCTACCTGCAAAGATACCGATTTGTTCAAGTCTCCAAAGGTTGCGCACCATGCCTGTGTCGCTGGTTTTCCGGATCAATTCTCCTACTTTTAGTTTTTCCACTCTTCCTAACCTTTAATCATGAAACAAATTACCCTTTTGTTAATTCTCCTTTTTGTGTTCCATGCCAGTCGTGCCCAGGACCAGGTGTTATGGAAAATGTCCACGGGCGGGGGTATACATGGCGAGCCGGCACTGAGCGGCAATGCGGTGTACATCGGCAGTAATGACATGCATTTGTATGCGCTGGACAAAACCTCCGGCAAACCCATCTGGAAATTCCGGTCCGGCGGTGCGATCAGGTCCGCTCCGGCGATTGCGGGTAACAAAGTCGTTTTTTCAAGCGCCGACGGGAATATTTATGCGGTGGGCAAAAGCAAAGGCGACCTGCTCTGGACGTTCAAAACGAATGGCGAGCAGACCTACGATTTATGGGACTACTACCACTCTTCTCCCGTCGTCCACGAAAACACGATCTACGCGGGAAGCGGGGACAGTTCGGTATACGCCATCGATGCCCATTCCGGCAAAATGATCTGGCGATTCAAAACAGGCGGCGTTGTGCATGCATCACCGGTGGTGAGAAACGGCAAGGTTTTCATCGGGAGCTACGACGGATACTTCTATACGCTGGATGCCAAAAACGGAAGCATGGTATGGAAGTTCAAGACGCTCGGCGACCCGGCATTCCCAAAAGGAGAGGTACAACGGGCGGCCTGGGTGGATGACGAAACCGTCATTTTCGGTAGCCGCGACTTTTACATTTACGCGTTGAATGCGCAAACCGGTGCCGTCAAATGGAATATGAAAGAAAAGGGAAGCTGGGTGATCGCCACTCCGGCCGTCCATAACGGGAATCTCTACGTGGGCACGTCGGATACCCATCAGTTTTACTCGATGGATGCCGGAACCGGAAAAATCAACTGGGTACTCCCCCTGAACATGCGCGTGTATGCGACCGCATTGATGGTGGGCAACACCCTTGTTTTCGGTTGCTTCAATGGTAAAGTCTATTTCGTGGAACCGGATAGCGGGAAGATCAAGGGCACTTTCCAAACTGCGCAGAGCAAGGAAAACCATGCACTGGTATATGACTCCACAGATCATATCCGCAAAGACTTCGACATGTACGGGGACAACTACCTGCGTGCCGAAAGCCAGATCCTGTCACTCGGATCGATACTATCCGGTCCGGTAGCAGAAGGCAACACCCTTTATTTCGGCGACTCGAACGGCTATTTTTATGCTTTGAAGATGCCCGCTTTCCGAGCACGGTGATCCTGTTGCCTGCCCTGCGACCGCCACGTCGCATTACACATAGCCAATACCGTTCAGTAAGTAGTCGGTCCGTAAACACATCAGATCTGCCATAAGAATCTATATTGAACCTATCGTCAAATCTGCGACCGCGCTTCTAAACATAACTCCTCCATGCGAAAGTCACTTTTAATCCTCCTGCTCACTGTCGCCGACTTCGCCGTCGCCCAATCGATCGTATTAGAGCACGATATGGCCCGGTTTAAGAAGCACCTTAACATTCCGCTTCCCGATAAGAGCTTTGGCGGGGTATCCGGGATCGAGTATGTTCAGCAAAGAAATAAATGGTACTTTCTGACTGACGGTAAAGAGCCCCAGCGGCAGACCTATCTGTTCGAAATGACCGGCTCCGGCGCCGATTCCCTTCCCCAATGGAATGCAAACGACAATCTGCAACGACGTACTCTTGAAGGGGTCACGCAGGCAGAAGCTGTCCGGTTTGATGGAAAAAATTTCTGGATATGCACCGAGGAAGAAGTAAAACCGTCTGTCCAGCTCGACAGCATCTTTGAAAAAGGCTACATATCGCGGCTGTCGGAACAGAACTGGTCACCGGACGAACAGGGGGCGGTCCGGTATGCATCGTTATTCACCAATCGTGGATATGAAGCCGTCGCAGCGGTTGGCAAGGATACCATTTGCATGCTCAGCGAATGGCCCGTCCGCCAGGACGGGAGATACGCCAGGTTAACGCTCCTGGCTTGCCCGAATGGAGCCTGCAACACCATCGGAGAGTACGCCTATGAACTCGATATCAATTCCTGCGCTGCTCAGGCCCAAAAGCTCGACGGATCGATCGGCAATGGGGTCTCGGAAATGTTGTACATCAACAACGGGCGGTTCCTGATCCTGGAACGTTGCTATGATGGGGATAAAGGATCTGTGAAACTATATGAAACCCGCATTACACCTGAAACCACCGACATTAAGGATGCGAATTTCAAGTATCTGGCAAAGTCGGGGGCATTCCGCCCGCTGCCGAAACAAGAAGTCTTCAATTTCAACTCGATCGGAGGAATCACTGTCGACAACCTGGAAGCGATGACCTGGGGGCCGGGCAAACATACGCTTGTGGTGGTTTCCGATAATAATTATCGTGACAGCCAAAAAACGCAATGGATCGTATTGAAAGTCACCGGCGGTTTGTAAGCAGTTAGCAGGATATTATGAATGGTCAACAAAAGAGGGCTTGAATGCCGGCTATTGGCGCGTCAAGCCCTCTTTGTTTTAATACTTGCTAAATCTCGCACCCGAAATAATACCACCTGCGGATTCCACTTCCACCACATACGTACCCGCACGCAATGGCCGGATACCCGGCACGGTTATCACTTCCGAGGGATTGGTGTAACTTCTGGACAGCATGCATTTGCCATTCATATCCACCAGCCGCACCATGACTTTCCCGTATAGGTTTTCACCGAGCTCGATGTTCAGTTCATCGGTTCCGGGATTAGGATAAATATTGATTTTTGATCTGCTGTCATCGGTCTTCCGGTAATCCACCTGCCTGATGCGCGAGTTTTCCGACTTCCCGTCAAAATCCACCTGTTTCAGGCGATAGTAGTTTAACGCACCGTACACCGGGCTGAGATCGTGAAACGAATACGATTTTTCCTTCGCCGAATCGCCCGCGCCATTCACTTGCCCAATGGACTTGAATACCCGCCCGTCGGTGCTTCGCTCGATGACAAACTCCTTGTTACCGCTCTCATCGGCGGTTTTCCATTGCAGCAGAGTACCGGTGTTCGATTTTTCGGCCGTGAAACTGATCAAAGTCACCGGCAGCGTCGTGTTGTCAAATTCCACAATAACCGCATCCGAAGTGGGAACGGTGATCGAAAATGTGCCCTGTGCATTCGCAGCGGCCTGCCGAAGGTTTTGGTTTCCACTGAACAATTCTTTGGTTGAATACACATCCGTCCCGCTCATACCGGTGCGCGCCAGGTCAATGGCAAAACTTTTGGCGGATCCTCCGTAGTTAAAAATGGCCAGATAATACTTGTTACCAATGTTTTTGACAAAAACTTCACTGGCCTGGTTACCTGTATTTCCCTCCATGGGCGTGAATACTTTGCCATCGGCGGCCAATGTCAGCAAATCCTCGTTTTGAAGAAGCGTTTGGGAAGCTGCAGTCCATGCGCCGGTCGTCGAAAAGTCATCCCCGGTAATCAATGTCCCCGTTACGATGCCGGAGGCCAGTCTCGCACGGTTTTCACCGGCGGTTTCGGCACCGAACACGAGGTGATCACCGTCCAGATAATTGTAAATATGCTGCTGCCACCAGCCGTAACTGGTGCTGTTCAATGTATAGGCGGTTTCGCTGATATCCTTGTAGGCATCGCATGCGATCCTGCGCATGTGTGCGTAGCGCCCGGTGGCGAGGCTCGGCGAAATGGCGGCGTACACAAGCATTTTTCCATCCAGCTGATCGGTCAGAAATTCCATTCCCTTGCGGTAGGCTTCCATGCCGGTGTGGATGATGTTGTCGTAGTAGCTGTCTGCTTCCAGGGCTGCGTGGCCAAGAAAATCGATTTTGATCATCTCAAACCCGCAGGCAATGAATTTCCCGATCACCATTTGCAGTCTCGCCTTTGTCCCCGGGTGCGTGGGATCGAGCGCATAAGCGCCGTCGAGCTCCACCGGGTTACCGTTGGCTTTGGTCCAGGCATCCTGGTAATTATGGCTGCTGCCCTCCATTTGCCTGGCAGACTTGCCCCAGTCTACAAATGGGGCCCAATAAATGCCCGGTTTAAAGCCCTTGCTTTTGCAGTAATTGGCAAACTCCGTCAGTTCCGCAAAGTTCCCATTGAGGCCACCGCCCGACATATTATCCCAATAAGAGTCCAGATCGATGTATAAAGTATTGTCGCTGTTCCGGAAATCGGGTACGCCGGTGGAGAAGAAATCGACGACCGATTTGGCCTTCGGCAGATCGATCGCCGACTGGATCGCGCCCCAGCTATTCCACCCAAACGGAGTTCCGGCCGTCCAGTTGAAAATATAACGCGGCTCAGCGATGGCGTTTGCTTTACCGTACTCGTCGAAATTGCTCCGCCAGTCGGCGCCGTAGCTCACCATGATCTTCGGCGACCGGCAGCTCGTTCGCCCAACCGATACCCAGCCATGTCCCCGCTTATCGCGGGTGACGCCTTCCTGCGTCCACCCCGCCACGACCGAAAGGTAGGAAGTTGTCCCCCGGCCCTCACCTACTAGGTTCACCCCGGTTTTCCATACCGAATGCTCCACTGAACCGATCACCAGCCCTTTCCGGGTTGCATTATCATAAATAGCACCTGCTTCGGAGCTGAAGAAATTGGCATAACGGATTTCCTTGGCATCATAACGGATCCAGGCGTCGTTGTCGAACGGCACAAACAAAGCGCGCCGATCAGTATTGGAATGGATATCTACATCATTGGAAACGAGCGGCGTCATGCTGTAACAGTTGGAGCCATTGCCGGTGAGGACGAGCTCGGTAAAGAAATGATCCTTTCCCGGATAAGTATAAAATACCTGCTGCATGCCCAGCAAACCGCTTCCCGACATCGTTACGACATGTTTGGTGCCCGTGCCGAAACCGTCCGTAACCGGCGACGACGCATATGTGCGGCTCGTGTAGCCCTGCCTGCTGTTGTATACCTGGTCGGAATTGGCCCTGGCGGAAGCTTCGCCGATGACCTTGCTGTTGTTGAAATAAACCGTGTAATGGCCGTTGTTCAGATCATACTCAATGCGGCTGTTCGTGCCAAAACTGATCGTTTGAACATTCGGGGCGTTGGCGGATGAAAAAGCGATCTTATCGATGTTGGGCCCATAGCCATTGGGATTGTCTAGCCGGATACTATTGCTGCCCGCATTCAGCACAATGCTGGCCGTAGTGGTCGCAACGGTAGACCAGCCGCCGGAGGCCGGGCAGGAGACAGCGATGTAGCTGCCTCCATTCGGCGTCACATTGATCGTCCGCGGATCGCCGGTGCTGTACGAGATCGTGAGATTGTAGGTCCCCGCGGCCGCTACCGTCACCGGTATCACCACAGCGCCATTACCCAGGTTGCCGACCTGGCTCCCGCCCGAACAGCCGCCGCAGCCCTGTATATCCGCCCCGTTGGAAAGCACGCCGCTTTCCGCCTCGAAACTCTGCGCCCAGGCCGTGCATTGACCCGCCATGAGCCAGGCAAGGCATAATAAAGTCCATATGCGGCACGCGTGTTGCCGCCCTGATACGATCTTGTTCATAAGAAAGTGATTACAGGTTAATTTTTGATTTTGAAATACAAGGATTAATAACCCTTGTTTTGCTGCAATGCGCCACCCGACGCCTGGATCTCGCTTTGCGGAATGGGCTGCCAGTAATTTTTTTCCTGGAATTTGCGGCCGTCCAATGCGATGATCCTGACATACTCGATGGATCCATCCGGCTTCTTTTCCGGCCTCACACCATATGCAGGCACATTTTCGGTGACATTGGCGATTTTCCAGCGGCGGACGTCGAAGAAACGGTGCTCTTCGAAGGCCAACTCTACCCGGCGTTCGTTCCGAATGCGGTCCCGCATGGTAGCCTGGGTCAGGCCCTTCGGTAAATCCGGCATCCCGGCACGCTTGCGCAGCGCATTCACGGCCTCGTAAACCGATGCATCGGGACCGGCGGCTTCGTTACGCGCTTCGGCGTAGTTCAGCAGGATTTCGCCATAGCGAATGTATTTCCAGGGCTGGGTAGCAGTCTGGTTGGCATTGCGGATCGGGTTTTGGTCATTGATAAATTTGTATACATAATAACCGGTCTTGGTCGTATTCCAGTTTTCGTTGCCATCCTTGCTATCCTGGCCACCCGGTACAAATGTTTCCACTTTCCGTTCGCGATACGGCGAGCCATTGTATAAAACGCTCATTGTCAGGCGCGGATCGCGGTTTTTGTAGGGATCCCGGGGATTATAACCCGATGCAGGGTCGGTAATTTTGGTACCATCCATCATTTCATAATCGTCCACGAGGTTTTGCATGGGCGTATTGCCCGCCCAGCCGCCGTAGCCATTCGGCCCGTTCACCAGTTCGAGGTTGGTGTGCTCGTTGGTGGGAGAATAAAGACGGATAAAAATGTCCTCCTGGGTATTGTTGGTGATAAAAAGCTTGCGGTAGTCGCTGTAAAGCGAGAATGCCTTTTTATCCATTACCACCTTGGCCGCATCGGCCGCCTTCTGCCATTTGGCGGGATCATTCTGATCGTTGCTGTACAACGGACTGGCCGCGTAAAGCAACAATCTTGCCTTCAATGCCAATGCGGCATATTCCGAACCACGACCAGGCACGACAGTCGTCCCGGCCAGGCCGGCAGCTGCCGCATCCAGCTCGGTAATGGCATAAGCCAGGCTCTCGTCTATCGATTTCCGCTGGTACAGTTCCGTATAGTCGCGGTCTTCGAGCGTATAAACCTTGTCGCCCATCACGGGTATTCCACCGAAGTTGCGGATCAGGTCGTGGTAGCGGTAAGCGCGGATAAACCGGAGTTCGGCTTTGAGTTTGCGCCTGCCCGACTCGCTCATCGGCACCTTGTCGAGGTTGGCCAGGCCATAATTGCATTCGCGGATGCTGCGGTAGCTCCTCGTCCAGGTGTTGGAGATCCAGCCGGTGCGGTCCGGCGCGGCATTACCTTGTTGAACAAAATAAGTGTCATTATCGAAATTACAGATCGACTCGTCGGTTACCGAACTCATCCATGCATCTTCAAATCCCCTCCCGAAACCCGGCTTATCGCTCTCGGTCGAGAGCTGCACACCTACATAACGGCCTACTACATACGCATCGGCTAGCGCGGAGTCGGCCCAGATGGCCTGGTCGGAAATAATGTCTGTTGGCTTGGTATCCAGGAACTCATTGTCGCAGCTGGCGAGCACGGCCGAAAGTCCTGTGAGAAAAAGTATAGTTAGTTTATGAAATCTCATGTTGTTTTCAGTTTAAAATGTCACGTTCAGGCCCAGGTTGTAGATTTTCTGCTGCGGATAGAAGAATGCATTGCCATTGTCCCCCTCCGGATCGAAGTCCTTCACTTTGGTAAACGTCATCAGGTTGAACCCGTTGGTATAGATCCGCAGGCCGCCCAACCCGATCCTTGAAACCAGGCGCGCCGGCACATTATAGGCCAGCTCTACGTTTTTCAGGCGCAGGAATGCCGTATTTTGAAACCAGAATGTGTTTTTGTAGCTGCCGTTCACACCGGTACCGGTGCGGGAGTCGATCCTGGGCGAAGAGCCGTTCAGGTTGGTCGGGCTCCACGCATCTTCCGCTCTCGACTGCATGACGCTGCTGAATTCCCCGGCTTCCACCACCACATATTGCGCTACCCGCGCCTGCCCCTGAAACAGGATATTCAGGCTGAGATTTTTCCAGCCTCCGCCCAGGTTCACCCCATAGGTAACCTGCGGCACATTGCTGAACTCCGACCGGATCCGGTCCCCTGCGTCGATCTTTCCATCTCCATTATAATCCTCGTACCGGAGATCGCCCGGCTGTGCACCCGACACGTGCGGGTAGCCATCCACCTCCTGCTGTGATTTGAAAACACCGATCGCCCGGTACATGAGATCGGCATTGGGATTGCCCAGGTCCGAGCCGAGCGGCATTCCGGTCGCCCGCTGATAGTCCAGCGTGTTCAGTGCCTCATCGACGAACACGACCTTGCTTTTGGCAAATGCAAAATTACCGCCGAGGGAATAGGTGAAGCCATTGTGGTTGCCGGCATACTGGATCTGCGTTTCGACGCCCCGATTATGCACTTCCGCGATATTCTCCTTCGGAATCTGCGAGCTGCTGATACCCGTTACGGCGGGAATGCTTACGTTGCGACTGGCGAGGATATTCGTCCTGTTTTCAAAAAATAAGTCCAGATCGAAAGTGAGTTTTTTGAAAAAGGTCGAGTTGATACCTGCATTGTATTTTTTAGCCACCTCCCAGGTAATGCCCGGGTTAGCCAGCAGGGAATACTGGATCAGGGGCACGTTGCTCGCATTGTTGCCCGTCGAGAAAGCGCCGTTCCTGACTTGGAAGTTATCACGGAACTGGTTGGGATTGACCCGGTCGTTACCCAGCTCGCCATAAGACGCCCTCACTTTGAGGTCATTGATCACATTACCGGTCTGGAACCATGGCTCCTGGGATACCCGCCATCCGAGTGACACGCCCGGGAAGAAGCCGTAGCGCTTGCCCGGGGGGAATACCGACGACCCGTCGTAACGCAACTGAATCTCGGCCAGGTATTTGCCCATGTAATTGTAGTTCAACCGCCCGAAAACGTTCCGCCGTGAGGTCCTGTAACTGCTGCCGCTATTACCATAGTCCACCGGCTGGGCACCGCCCTGGCTGAGGTCGGGTAGCTGGGTAGTGATAAAATTGTTTCGCGATGCGCTGAAAAACTCCTGCGTTTCCCGGCTCTGTTCATAGGCAATGAAAGAAGAGAATGCGTGGTCCCCGAAATTCTTCACGTAGTTCAGCTTGACATTACCCGTCAGCAACGCCCGGTTGGTCTGGCTTTCATACATTTGAGCGGCCGCCGGACCACCGAGCACAGAACTGTATTGCTGGGATGTTTTATTATACTGATAAACGATCCAGTTGGTTTTCATTTCTTTGGTGAATGCAAAACTCTGGTCCGCCGAGAAGAACCCGTCCACCGACAGGCCGTCGACCGGCAACTGATAGCTGGCTCTCAGGATACCGTTGGACACGGTCGTCGGGCTGTTGTTTGTACCGGCGAGGGTCGCCATGGCAATGGGGTTTTTGCCCTGTTCCACGCCCGCACCCAGGCGTCCGTCGGGATAGCGTGCCGGGAGGGTCGGATAGGTTCTGTATAAAAATTCAAAGACATTGCTGGCACCGAATCCTGCGATGTAACTGCGGTTTTCCCTACGCGTGGCCAGCTGCACGCCAAAGCTCAGTCTGTCATTGACAGTCACATTCACATTGGAGCGGATGCTGTATTGGCGGTATTTATTGACCCCGTCGCGGTATAATCCATCCTGGTAAAGCGTTCCGGCTGATACGAAATAATTGATCTTGTCCGTCCCGCCGGACACCGACAGGTTATGCTGGTTCTGCGGCGCTACCGGTTTCATCAACTCCTTCACCCAGTTGGTGTTGGGATAGTTGACCGGATCTGAACCGTTCCGGAATTTCTCGATTTCCTCGTTGCTGTACCGCTGGTTCATTCCGCCACCGGGATTACGGTAATAATCGATCGTATTGAGAATGCCCGCGTATGTAGGCGCGTCCACAAACTGCGGCAGCCTGGTGGGCTGAACAAATCCCTGGTTGAAAGAATAGTCGAACTTTGCCTTTCCCGAAAGCCCCTTTCTGGTCGTGACCAGGATAACCCCATTTGCTGCCTGTGCCCCGTAAATGGCTGCTGAGGCATCTTTGAGCACGGATATGCTTTCGATATCGTTCGGATTGAGGCGGTCGAGGCCGCCGATGGCGTTGGCGATGCCGTCGATCACGATCAGCGGGCTGCTGTTGCCGGTGGTGGCCCGTCCGCGGATGAGAATATTCGACCCATCCGAACCCGGTTCTCCTGACCGGTTGTTGGCAATCAGACCCGGCAAACGGCCGGCAAACGAGTTGGACACGTTGGGTTGCGGGCTCCGCGCGATTTCCGATCCCTGGACCGTGGCGACCGAACCCGTCACATTTTTCTTGGATTGGGTACCATATCCTACCACCACGACCTCGTCCAGCGATTTCGAATCCACGAGCAGCGAAACACTCAGGACCGTCTGATTCCCCACCGCTACTTCCTGCGAGAGGTATCCGACAAACGAAAATATCAGCACAGCTGCGCCGGAAGGCGCATTCTGTTCGGGTATATCCAATGTAAAACTCCCCTCCTCATTGGTAACGGTGCCCCGCTGGGAGCCTTTCAGCACAACGCTCACGCCGGGGAGCTTTTCACCTTTATCATCCGTCACCGTCCCCGACAGGGTTATTTCCAATGGCTTGGCCACGGTGGTAGTGCGCATCAGCCCCGGTGTGAGCGGGTCGCCCGAGAAAGAAACCTTCCGGCTGCGTTTGAGAATGATCTGTCCGTCACCGGCCTGATAGTCGATCTGCAATGGGAGCAGGAGTCGGTCGAGCACTATGGAAAGCGGCTCGTTGGAGGCTGTGAGGCTTACCCTGGTACGGATCGGAATAATGCTGCGACTGTAAGCGAAACGCACCCTCGCCAGGTCTTCCAGCCTGTCCAATGCGCTCCCTAGCGAAATGTTTTCCGCCTGAATGCTCACGTTCCTGGCCAGCAAGTCCTGGGCGCTGGAACTGCGGGCATAGGTCGCCGCCGCCACCATTCCGATCAGAAAGAGTTGTAAAATCGATAACCGCATAATGTGGTATGCCGTCTTGCTTTTTGGAAAAAAACACATAAGTTTGAAATAGTTAAGTATGAACAATAGGAAGCCTTTCATCACCGGCAAGTGATGTTCACATCAAGACTTCGTTCAGTATCAGGGGTGCTTCCATCACTCCTGATTTTTTTTGAAGGAAAGGATTAAATCTGGTGTCTGCCTGTCATCATAAAGGAATGGATTAGGTAGTTAATCTTGGAATTGCTTTTTCTTTTCAGGCAACGGCTCATTCCGCTGCCGCACACCCGGCCCCGCTGATCACGATCGCATCGTTTTCCATCTTGTAATCCGCTTCGACGATCTGCATCGTCATTTCGAGGATTTCTGAAAGCCGGTTCTGGTCGAATGTCGCCTTCACCCGGCAATTGGCAAGGTCCGGGTTCTCGAGACTGATCCTGACATCAAACTTTTCTTCCAGGCGCTGCACGACTTCACCGAGCGTCGCGTCCCGGAACGTCAGCGAAACGGGCTGCCACAACGGTGCCTTATCGGCCAGAACCGGGGCCGCTTCACTGGTGAGCTCTCCCGACACCACTTTGTAGATCGCCTGCTGATGCGGCAGCAGCAGCACTTCCCTGCCTTCCTCGGCGGTGACAGAAACCTTGCCGGTTACCACCGACACTTCGTACTCGGGTGCGCCGCGGTTGGCTCTCACATTGAAACTCGTCCCTAGCACCTTCACCAGCACACTTTCGCCATGGACGAAAAACGGCCGGGATGCGTCGTGGGTAACTTCGAAAAACGCCTCGCCGCGTAGCGTCACCTCCCTGGAATCGGCTTTGAAATCGCCTTTACTATAAGCGATTTCGGCTCCCGGGTTCAGCCAGGCCATACTACCGTCCGGAAAAACATGCTTCCGGACCTGCAAAGTCTGGTTCCGGACGGCAATCCGGCCCGGACCTGCGATGGAATCCGTTTGTTTTCTGGATACAAAATAGTAGGTACCTAACCCGGCCACGAGCAGGAATATCGCCGCGGCGGCGAAACGCCGGAAGATGCGGGCGAATGAAGGCCGGACCACGCGCCCGTCCATCACCTCGTCCGAAGCAAGGCCGATCTGCTCCCTGACCTTTTTCAAATGCCCGGGCTGATCGAACGTCCGGCCGGTCGCCTCCTGCGCATCCAGGGAAGCGTACCATTCGTCCACCAGAAAAATCTCTTCGGGTGTACAGTTGCCTTCCACGTAACGCTTCAACAGCTCCGGTGAGATGTTTTTATTACTCATTGCCTGTTTGTGATAACCTTTTTAGTCAATTCCTTAACTACAAGACGCACGGCAGCTAAGCATCCCTAGTGAATTTTGAAGAAATTTTATGACTAATACTATGCGATTCCTTCTTAATTTTGAACAAAGTTGATGCGGGGACCACATGGACAAAGCTTACCGGAATAGTGAAGATCTGGAATTATGGCAACTTGCAAAGGTTTCCGATGACGCATTGGCCTTTGCGGAGTTGCACCGCCGCTTTGCACCCAAACTGTACGCATTAGCCCTGAGAAAAACCCGGAACAGTGAAGTTTCGGAAGACCTCGTGCAGGACCTGTTTGTACATTTATGGCTGCAACGGGCTTCGATCCGGATCGAAAAAGCATTCAACCTCTACCTTTTCACAGGGCTCAAAAACCGCATCATATCCCATTACCGCAAGCAGCTCGTGCAGCACACCATTTCGCTAAACGAGCTGGATGTTGAAACGCTCACCTCCCAGTCGGCGAACCTGGTGCAGGAATGGCTGTCGGTGAAAGAAGTTCATGAAATTTACACCCGCGAGCTCGCCAATCTTCCCGAAAAGAGCAAATATGTGTTCGAAATGAGCCGCAGCGGCGTTCCCAACCGCGAAATTGCCGAAATGCTTGACCTTTCCGAAAAGACGGTCGAATTCCACATCAGTAAATGCCTGAGGGTGTTGCGGGCCAAATTCGGTTATGTGGTAAATGTGCTGGTTTGGGTTTTGATCAATGCCATGTGACGCTCCGTACAGCATTTCCACAATGATGGCAGGATAAATGCGGTTTTAGTTGCAAATTGTCATGCGTATGATTTACAAATTTTCTGTCATGGTCAAATCCTGTTTGCTGCTGTGCTTAGCCTGTATCTCTTTCCTAGCGTCTGCCCAGCAGGGAAAACCCGTTAATTTCCCCGACGGGACCAAAATATCCACCTGGTTTTCAGACAGTTCCAAGATCAGCCTTTCAGCATTGGGCAAACAATTCGTGATCACCGCCCACGGTGTATCCTCTGACAGCAATGTGGTCCAGACAGCAGCCATTCAGAAAGTCATCGACCAGGCACACGCGCAGGGCGGCGGGGTCGTCGTGATCCCCAAAGGTACTTTTCTGAGCGGCGCTTTGTTTTTCAAACCGAACACCCACCTGCACGTAGCCAAAGGTGCGGTGCTGAAAGGTTCCGACAACATTGCCGACTATCCGATCATGCCCTCGCGGATGGAGGGGCAAAGTCTCGACTATTTTCCAGCATTGGTGAATGCGTATGGCGTGAACGGTTTTACGATCTCCGGTCAGGGCATTATTGACGGCAACGGACTGAATTACTGGAAAGCATTCTGGCAGAGAAGAAAAGAAAACCCCAATTGCACCAACCTGGAAGTCTCCCGGCCCCGGCTGGTGTTCATCTGGAAAAGCGACGGCGTGCAGGTCCAGGATGTGACGCTTCAGAACTCCGGTTTCTGGACGAGCCACTATTATCAGTGTAAAAACATTAAAATACTGAATGTCAGGATCACGGCTCCTCATGAGCCCATAAAAGCACCCAGCACGGACGCCATAGACCTGGATGTATGCAGCAATGTACTCATCAAAGGCTGCTATCTCGCCGTGAATGACGACGCCATTGCGTTAAAAGGCGGAAAAGGTCCGTACGCGGACACCGATCCCGGCAACGGCAGCAATACGAATATCATCATTGAAGATTGCGTCTTCGGATTCTGTCATGCGGCACTCACATGCGGAAGCGAGGCCATTCATAACCGCAACGTCGTGATGCGCGATTGCCATATCGAGAACGCCATGCGTGTGCTGTGGCTGAAAATGCGGCCCGATACACCCCAGAAATACGAGTTCGTTAGTGTCGAGAACGTGGACGGTAATGCGTACAGCCTGATTTATGTAAAGCCCTGGAAACAGTTTTTCGATCTGAAAGGCCGGAAAGACGTGCCCCTATCGTATTGCGACAACATCAGCCTGAAAAACATCAGATTGAAATGTGATATTTTCTTCGACGTAAGCCCGGGCGAATACGACAAATTATCCCGATTTGCATTCGAAAACCTGGACATTACCGCCCGGAATGCGGCTTACGACAAAACTGTGGTCAAGGGCTTCACGCTTTCCAATGTGAAGGTGAACGGGCAGATGTTCCGCTAAGATCCCAAACTTTCACCCTGATTCCTCCCAATACCCGGCATTCCCGGGCCGCTTTTCCGTTTAATAAGATTGTCTCGCCGTGAACAGCCCGCAGCGGAGTGATGCCTATCTTTAGTATCCGATTATACGCTTTTTACTCACCTCTATCATCCGTTCTCAATGAAGAAACTTCTACTGCTGCTTTGCGGCGTCCTGTTGCATTCGTTCACGGCCCTCGCACAAAAAGACGCCCCGGTTGCCGGGCATGCCGCCACGCTCGTCGATCTGTTAAAAAAAGATTACAACGCCATTGATCCCGAAATGCGCGGTGAAGAGATTGTCAAAGACCGGGCACTAGTTATCTCGATTTTTAAATCTTACTTAACTGATGATCAACGAAAAGTCCTGAATGATTCCACCCAAAAGCTAAATGAGGATGCAGAAGACGTTCGTAAAGCGCTCGACAATTTAAATATTGCAAGGAAAGAAGCTGTTACTGTAAACACCATTATATCTAACCCTGTCAGCAAAGAGGCGGTAACTGTCATTGCCGAAAAATCGTCCGGACTGGCGCGAAGTGTTGAGGAAAAGAAAATCGATTACCTCAAGAAGAAAAGTGATCTTGATGTTGCTGAACTTCAATTAATTGCCCGAAGGTACAAACGGGGTGACAATGAATATTTGGCACACATTATGGGCCTCTTTGCTTCAAAATACAAACAATTGAAAGTCGGAACAGACGGCTTCGCCTCTTCCAACTACACGGCTGCCATTACCAAAAGTATCCCGTTCATCGGCGGCGAGCTGGCATTTGAAACGGTTATCGACGGACTGAGTCGTTTTCTGGCCAAGCGGATCAAGGAGGAACTGACTTCGGAAGTGATCCTGAAAGTGCAGGACTGGCTGAAAAAAGGTGGTAAGGAAGATCCGTTGGCTGAGTTTAAAACGATGTTGCCCCGCACCACCCTGTACCTCAAAACCTTCCAGGCCGAGAAAATCACCAACTTTCCCGACGAGATCAAACAATACATTGAGGACGATCTTAACCATGCCCTCGAGAATGCTGCAAACCTGAAAGACACGCCGAGAATCAAGGAGCTCATCGAAAAGTACCCCGACCTGGATTTCGCCATGGAGGCAATCGAGATGATCCCAAATCTGTCAAAGCTTAAAAATCCGGCCGACTACTTCAAAACCATTGAAAATAGCCGCAACCTCCGCCGGTGGAAACGTCCGGGCGATAAGCCGATCAAATTCAATATCGCCAACCTGATCCAGCTCTCGGGCATGATCGGGCAGAGCGTACTGATCGTCGACAACGGCGAAGTTCGTTTTGCGGGGAAGGACTTTATGGGCGCCTATGTGGGTGAAAAGAACTTCTTTGTACTTTTTCTGGGCTTCCTCTACCAGCAGAATGTCAAGTACTATGACATTCAGTTCCGATACAGCGAGGATGCGGGCCGACCGAATATGGTACTAAAAAAGGAACTGGGAAGAATCGTTTCCAAGGGAGTGGATAACGACCTCGTCTCGAAACTCCGCTTTTTCAACTTCATGCTTACCGACATCGGCGATAATGCAGAAAAAGTGCTCGTGAGCGCCACTGAAATCCGGAAGGCCAACAAAGCCGGGAAAAAGATCGGTGCGGACTCTGTTTTCCGCTTTGTGGAAAGCATGATCAACCTGTCGGAAAACGTTGTATTTGCCAGCGGTGCATTGGTCGATTACCTGGAAGTAGGCAACGCGGAACACATCACCAGGGTCAAACAGGGACACGGTTCGCTCGACCGGATCACTGCGCCCTATTTTACCGTTGCCCGTTCCTTCAACGAAATCGCATTCGATATCCAGAAAGCCAAATATGCCAATGCGCTGACGAAGGTGATCGAGCTGAAAGACAAACTCGCCGACCAGGCGGTGCTTTCAAACAACGACATCCTGTCGAGGGCGAAACAATTGGATTACATTCACTGGTATCCCACGACGATCGCGTGGCCCCATCTGATGACACAACTGAAATATGATAGCATTCCCTCAGCAGCTATTTTGGCAACCCGCGATACGCTGACAAGGGATGTGAAATTCATGCGAAAGTTGGCAAAAGAGCTCGGCCATGCCGATACGCTCTCACTTGACGATGCTCTTGCGGTTATCAAGGGTCTTACCCCGCAAGACCTAAAAAGTAGAAAAATCGCCAGAGACAAACTTGATATTATACTAAAAAATAATGAGTTAGTAAAAATAGCAGTGGCATACTACACCGGTATTTATTCAGACTCCCTGATCAAAACCACAGAAATTGATTCAATGCGAAAAAGGTTTCCATGTGCTCAATGTGCAGCAACGTTTGATGAAGATGAAATAGCAGCAATAATTAAACTTGCTAACAAACACGTCGCGAAACTATCCCAATTTCTGATCGACGGCAGCGAAACAAAGGAGATGCTTCAAACCAAAATCGAACTCGAAAAAGCCGTAAATACATATCTCGCAAGCTTCGGTGGCCCCACCCGCACAAAAATGAGTCAGCAGCTAACCTCCCTCATCCACTTTGTAAACGATATGGCCGTAGCCAAGGATGCCGAGGATGTGGAAAAAGCCATTGAAGCATTTGCATTGCCGGCTGGTAGTTACAGCATCAAGCGAACTTCCAAATTCAACTTTTCAATCAATAGCTTCCCGGGTATCCTGCCGGCATATGAAGTTCCCTGGAAAAAGGATGAAGCCTTCAACGGTCCAAATCCTGAGGGTCGCTTTTCGATCGGTTTGACTGCACCCGTGGGTCTCTCGCTGGCATGGGGTTGGGGCAAAAAAAATAAATGTTTTGAAGGCTATTCCATGGGCTTTTTCATCCCGGTAATTGACGTCGGTGCCATTACCCGGCTTAGGTTGGATACTGAAAAGGATACCGAGGTACTTCCCAAAATGACGTTCAGGAATTTCCTTTCCCCGGGCTTGTATTTTCATGTCGGCTTCCCGAAAACGCCCCTATCGCTCAACATCGGCGCACAATTCGGACCCGAGATGAGAAAATTCACATCCAAAGACGAATACACCAGTTATGATTCCATTCGCTTCGGACTCGGCCTGGTCCTGGATATTCCCCTGCTCAATCTCCACACAAAACCACGCATTGAAGAGCAATGAAACAGCTTTCATACACGGCCTTGCTGGTTTTGCTTTCTGTGGGAACGGCCATAGCACAGGTTCCGGCCACAGGCGGTGCTACTCCCGCTCAGCCAGCGGCGCAGCCGGCAACTACGCCGCCGACGACTACCCCGGCGGCAAACACGCCGGCGACAGCCGCTCCGCAGGTCCAGCAAACGGCGGTGCAGCAATCCAATAACGCGCTGTACAACCAGGATCAGAATTCGAAGGAGTCGTATCAGCAAATCCAGGTGCAGTCCATTCAACAGGTTGCAACGACTCCCGCGGGTACGCCCCAGGCCTCACAGGCGAGCGTACAAGCCGCGGACGTGATCGCGCCCGCCGCGCAATCCAGCCTGCAACTGGTCCCGGCCAACATCGCGACCGACGTACCGGACCAGGCCGGCGCAGCGCCTGCCAGCCAGATCTTGCCCATCACGACCGAACAGGCAGCCTCCGAGGATTTCCCGTTCTTCGCGGTAACAGCTGTGAGCAGGCCCGAGCGTGCGATTATGGAGAAGCGGGTAGACCTTCGTGCCTTGACACCGGAAATTGCATGGCAAAAACAAATTCTGAACAATGCCCGCGCTGTTGCGGTGGTGGTTGAAAAAAACAAACTCCACGCGGTCACCGACAGTATTTACCAATTGGACGTCGGTCTGACGCTGGGGCAGCAGTTCCGGTTATGTCCCGGCACACCATTTCTCAACCAGCCTGTGATCGGTGTAGGCACGGCATTCATCTCCGGCGAGCAGACGATGATCACCGCCAACCATGTGTTTCTGGATGATCCCGGTCGTTACGCAATCATATTCGGGTTCGAAATGGTGAATAAAACGGGAGCCTACGAAGCGCTCATTCCCTTGAAGGACATCTATTTTCCGACGCGCATTATCCAGGCGTCAGAAGTGCTCGATGTAGCAGTATTCGAAGTTTCCCGGCCATTGAAAAGGCCTGTTTTGCAGTATTCGCTGTCCGGCCTGCCGCCCATTTACTCATCCATTTATATGATCGGCCATCCCTACGGCCTGCCCAAAAAAGTGGCTCTGAATGCCAGTGTGCAGTCCAATGGTTACGCGGAGTATTTTTACACCACGCTTTTCGCGTCCCAGGGAAATTCCGGATCTCCCGTTTTCGACCTGAACACCAACCGCGTCATCGGTGTTTTGGTTTCGGGCGAAGTGGATTATACCTGGAATGGAAGCTGTAACGTACCTTCGGTGTGCAGGATCCCTTATTGCAAGGGAGAAAAAGTCATCTCTATCGGATCCGTTCCGGGCATCAGGGAGCTGATAGAACCCCCGAAGGTCGAATAAAATCCTGTTTGTCCGAATCACCCTTTAATCCAAGCCCTGCCATGTCGAACCTTGCATTCATTTCGCCCTTTTTTATTGTTTCGAACATACACGATTCGGTTGCATTCTATGTCGGCAAACTTGGCTTTGAACTGATTTATATGGGGCCGGAAGGTGATCCTTTTCATGCCATGGTGGGCCGCGACCATGTTTTCCTGATGCTCAAAGCGATTACCGAAGAGATAAAGCCGGTCCCTAATCACACCCGCCACGAATGGGCAGCCTGGGATGCGTACATTTCCACCAAGGATCCGGACGCATTGTTCGAAGAATACACTTCGGCCGGGGTATCGTTCCGCCAGCCGATCCGGAATAATGACGACGGGCTTCGCGGTTTCGAAGTGGCAGATGCCGATGGTTACGTCCTGTTTTTCGGAAGGCCCGACCCGCCCGCATAAGGTGCAGGAAGTCCGGACACCACGTTCCGGACTTCCCGTATTGCCTATTTCAGGTCTTCGATCGAAGCGCCGAAATTGATATGTAACACATTGCCCTGAGGGGTCACCAGTGCCGGAACCGATTTGACACCAAGCTTCTCGGCCTCGGCAACCTTTGCAGGCTCTTCGCCCAAATGCACTACTTCCACCAGTTCACCGGGGATCAGGTTCAGCACGTCTTGTTCCGCACTGATACAAACTGGACATCCTGCATGATAAAAAACTGCCTTTTTCATGATGTTGATTTCAAATGGTCTTTTGCGATATCGCGAAGCGAAATTATAGCCGCATTGGACCAGTTATATGGTGCAGTTTTTACAAAAAGTAGTAGTCCAGAAATTTACTCACGCCGTGCAGCACAGGACCCCACCACTACTCCACGACAAGCCAGGTGTACCCTTCCGCCGGGATCTCAACTTTGTAATCCACCTCATAGTTTCGGTCGACTTTGAATGTCTTCGCTGCCCCTTCCTTCACCCTGATCTTTACAGATGCATGGCTGGCGGTGTAATAAAGTGGTAGTTTAATGTTCCTGACCACATTTTCACCGGTCGGATTGTAAAGCATGACCAGGCCTTTCTGAGGCAGTTCCGGGTTCACGTGCATAATGCCGTCCCAATCGCGGCCATCGGCACGGCGAAGGTGGATAATGTCGGAATTGAGAATGTCGCGATACTTTTTATACCAGCTGATCACATTGCTCACCGTCTTCTTCGTCTCGTCGGTATCGTAGAGGCGCGGACCGCGGTAGCATGCCTGCACGCCGGCACCATAGTATTGCATCATCAGCTGCTCATAAGCATCCAGGTGCTCCGAAAGCGGTTCTAGTACCGCCTCCGGCCCGCCGCCCTGGTATTTGGTAAGCGGTACGAAGCCCCACACCATCGACGGCGTTTCGTTCCAGGTCGCGTCGAAGATATTCTGGCGATTCAGGATTTTCTGCTGCTCGCGCGGGAGCGAAAAGTTTACTTCCCGGTAACCAAGACCCACTTTGTTGGTACCATCGAGGAAGTACCAGTCGGGCGCATTGACATAGATACCATTCTCGTTGCACCAGTGATAAAGGCTCTTCTGCAGCGCCATTTGCCTCCATTGGGAGTCGGCCAGGCCCTCGTGCCCCGGGTGCGAGGTGGATGCGCAAACGTCGCCCGGGTAAGGTCCGTCGTTTTCAAAGATATCAAAACCGGTTTCGCTCATGAATTTTTTCAGCTTGTCCAGGTAAGCCAGCCCCCATTTGCTGCCCAGGCAGGGCGCATTGCCAAAGAATGCACCGCCTGTTTTCCCGGTTTTAGGATTGATCACATCGTCCTCCTCGCTGATCTTCCGCGAGCTGAAAAGCGAGTAGCTGCCGATCATGACCTTTTTGCTATGGGCATAATCCGTCAGGTCTTTCCATTTTTTAAGGTTTTCAGCCGATACATCTTCCATATTACAATGGCTTCCGAAGCTGAGGATCAATGCTTCATAACCGGTGGCTGCGCATTGATCGATCGCCGTCCGCACCTGGTCGTCGTTTTTACTGACCAAATGCATAAAAATCGGGTTAATCGTCGTCCACGGCGCGATAGTCCGGTACATCTTACGGACGGCCATTCCCTTGCGCTCCCGGTCGTAGCTGTCCATCAGCAGTTCGTAGCTGCGAATGGATTCCAGCTTTTCGCCCGCTTTGAGACGAGCTCCCATGTCGACTTTCGGATGCACTTCCAGCAGGCAGGGCGTCTGGTAATCATAGTTAACCTGCGAGGTATAACTTTTATCCACCTTCCAGTGCGTAGCCTGGTCGCTGAGCGGGTAGCGCATGGCATTGTTGAATGCGAAATTGTTTTCGATGTACAAACCATTCGGTTTGGCCATTTCTTCCGGCTTGCCCACCACCGCGCTTTCCTCTTCCGTCACGGCCAGTATTTCATTCACGACCTGGTCCACCGTCACGTCTTTCTTGCTTTTGTTTTCGATCGTCACCCATTTGGACACCAGCGGAATGCCGTCGAAGATCGCGTAATGCACGTATACATCCACGCCCACAAGCGCAGGTAGCGACGAGCCAAAACGGAATGTCACTTCGCTTCCGGTTGCGTTTTTCTTGCTACCGGCCCACATCGTAGTCTTCCAATTCAGGTAAGGCTCTATTTTTGAGATTTTCAGGTCGATATAATGCAATGCGCTGTCCGACACTTTCAGCTGATCGATCCACTGCGGCAGCAGGTAGGCATTCTCTTTTTGACCATACAAACCACCGACATTATAGGCGACGCCATTCAGCACCACCCTCGCTTCGGGTTTCACCGCGCGGAGCAATTGCTGGCCATTCGTCAGGTTCTTGTATTCGATGCAGGCAAGGTCGGGTTTGAGCCGGAACGCCCGTTTCACCAGGCCATTGGTCATTACAATGTCCCTGCCATCGGGCGATTGCTCGATCCGCGCTTTGGCAGGCCCGGGTTGGATAAGCCAGTCGCCCGACGCAACGGCGCCCGGCGCAACGGCGCCCGACGCGACGGCGCCCGGCGAACCGGCGCCCGGCGTTTGCGCCTGAGCGCCAAAACTGAGTAGACCCAATGCTAAAAAAAGGTATTTCATAAAAGGTATTTGGGATTGATTTAAGAGCTGCTAAAAAGGTTATTTTGCGTACACTTCTGCCGCAACAGGGTTCCATTTGCTGAAAAGCCTCTTTACGGTTTCGATTTCGTCGCCCTGTGGCTTCGTCGGCAGCGTGGCGTCGTGCCGATCGCCCCATTCCGCCTCCCAGCGCGCTATCATTCGGTAAAAATCGTTGGCCTCATTGGCAGGCCGCTTGAAACGATGGTTGATGTTACCTTCCTGGTATCGTTCATCCACATGCTTCTCTAATTCTTTTTCCAAAAATACAATAAACATTTCCCAGCGCGGCTTATAAAAAGTACCCACCATGCCATTCCATTGCCTTGCCGAATAGTCGTACTGGATCGCCTGGGGGTGATAAGGTCCCCAAATCGTGACCAGGCTGCGGGCATTCTTCTCATACAGGTCCTTTTCCGCCTCCGTTAGGCCAATGGCGCGGGCGTCGGCGATCCACTTACCGAGCAGAAAATCCTGCCGCGTGCCCAGAAGCGCATCGAAATCGTCCATCAGATCGAGGAACCGGCGGCTCTCCGTCTCAAAACCGGCCTTGCTGCCATCCGTGTAGGCCCTGGCCATCCTGCGCTGCAACGGGATCGCGAGGTCGGCCATGCATTGCCGCATGAGGTCTACCAGGTCATAACGGTAGGTTTCCGTTTTTTGAACAGGCTTGGAGGCCTGCTGCAATGCACGAACAGCCGGCCAGAGACTACGGAAGGGATAGTTTTTCTCCGAATTCAACGCGCCGTTCGGCGACGCGCCATTTACCACCAGTGCCGGCCGGGCGCAAATCGCCGATTCCCTGAAAGTTTCCACGCCGTGTCGGCCGTAAACCGTGTTCAGCAAGGTGTCCCAGCACGCGCGCGCCTGCCCGTCTGCGGAGCCGTAGCGTGCCCTCAGGTAGTCGCCCAGCCATTGCTTTGTATCGGGCTTGTGCGCGTACCAGGCCATTTCGGAGGCAGCCTCGTAAATAATCGGGTTGTGCTCGCTGGCCTCGGGGAACATACCAATGCCTGTCAATGCGCGGGTCTGCTGTTTTTCAAGGAGCAAGTTGGGAAAGCGGGTCAACACGGCTTCCAGGTCGCCGCCCATCGCACTGTTCCCGCCAAAGTTATGGATAATGCCCGCCACCCACGGACGCTCCCAGAATGCCCCGCTGTTCTTCCATTTGGACGAATTCAGGTCCAGCATCAGAATTCGGTCGGCCGGAATAGCCTCTACAATGGGTTTGCGCATACTCCAAGTTTGCATCGCGATAACCGCTTTGGGGTCCACGGCGGCGGTTGCTTCGAAAATCTGTTTTCCCACGGCTGACAAATAGGCGCTGTCTTTCCGCGGCGGCTCGCCTTCGTGGAAAGGATCGGCCGCATACAGGTGGTCGGTCCCGAAAAGTTTGGTTTGCTCTTCCAGAAATGTCCTGGTCATTTTCGCAAACAATGGGTCGGTCGGGTCCAGCTGGGCGGTACCGGGGCCGACGAAAAACCACACCGATTTCTTGACGATGCTTGCCTGCGGCTGTTTTTCGATCAGTTTCAGGGGAACGTAACCCGTGAAGCCCTGCAAGATCGGCGTCATCCCGAGCGAGCGCTCGCGTTCCAGGATCTTCTGCCCGAGGATCACGCTCCGGTCGATCCAGTTTTGCGGCAGCGGCCCGAATATGCTTTCGATGTTGGTCATCCATTGCCAGGCCGCGTAGGCCGGGCCTACAAGAAAACTTCTGATCTCGTCGTCGTTCATTCCGTATCGGCGGAGCGTATTCTGCCACACGGCCTCCTGCCCGGTAATGGCCAGCGGCAGGTTAATGCCGTGCATCGCCATCCAGTCAATCTCCCTTTCCCACCTCGCCCAGTCCCACCAGGTCATGGTATAGTTAAAAGTGCAGTAGTTGAGATACGCCCGGTGGTCGTAGGGCGTCTGTTTTCTCAACTTCTCTTTTAAAACGGGGAGTTTGGCAGGTAAACGAAGGTTATCGCCATTCCACGAAACCTGGCAATGGGCATAATATTTCAGGTACCAGTTGAGCGCCGAAGCCACCGAAACCGCATTGCTTCCCCGCAGCATTACCTTATTGTCGATGCTTTCAATTTCAAAAACATCTTTTCCATGCTCTCTGGCTATGATTTCTACTCTAAACTTCTCTGCGTGGGAAGGCACCACACGTTTCAGCAATGCTTCCGCAGCCGTTTTCTGGTCGGCGGGCCCGTATGCGAAAGACAATGTGGTGACGCACAGGAATATTCCCGCGAGCATTCCTCTTATCATATATTCAGCAAAAAATCGGTGAAAGAAAAGTATCCCGAAGGCACTCGGCCCCCGGGACACCCGTTTGAACCTTACATTCCTTCCAGCGGGTCGAAAGTGCCGTCGCCCCAGCCTTTGGTTTGTTTCAGATTGGCATTTCCCTGAATGGTAGCCGTGTTCAGCGGCAGGAAATACATATTTTCATTGTACACCATCGGCGCATTGTCGCGGTCGTAGAGCGTGTAGGTAAACCCTCCCGGCTTCGAAGCATCGGTGTTCAGGATCATCGCATGACGTTTGTCCTTGCCTGTCATTTTCAGGTGCATCAGCCGCCATCTTCTCAAATCCCACAACCTTTTCTGCTCGAATGCAAACTCGACGTAGCGCTCATCCTGGATGGCCTGCCGCATTTCCGCTTGCCCCATGGACGGGTTCAGTCCGTACAATTTACCGGCGAGGGAAGCGTCCCCCGGCGTCGTTTCGTTGATGCCGGCCCGTTTACGGATCTGTTTCAGCACGTCGAACGCCTCAGCCAGTTTATTGAGCTCCATTGCTGCTTCGGCATAGTTCAACAGTACTTCCGCGTAGCGCATATCGATGTAATCCGTTCCCGAAATCTGTGAATTGGTAATGTCCAGTGACTCGTCGATCGCCTTTCTCGAATAGTAGCCGGTGAGCGTTCCATTCTGTTTGCCGTAAGAATAGCCGTTGCCGGAGGCGTCGGCATTCAGTTCCATGGTTTTACCAAGATAAGATACCCCGTTGTAGACAACCGTCGTATAAAACCGGTTGTCCCGGTTCTGCCAGCTTTTGGTCACATCGCCGGCATATTGCGGATCGTTCCAGGAAGTCTTTTTGCCGTTTTTGAGCGGAAACGCGTCCACCAGCTCCTGCGTAGGATGACAGCCGCCCGTCGCATTGGCCGTAAAATCGATGGGCCTCACGGCAGCGTCGCGGTTCTGGGTGCGTCCGGCGGGGTTCAGGAAACGGATCGCGAAAATTACCTCCTTGTTCATTTCAGCCAGGAACAATGCCGCATTGCTGTAAGTATCTGTCAAGCCGGCTCCTTTGGAAGAGAGATAAGTCATTGCTTCCTTATTGGCATCGTAAGCCGCCTGCCAGTGCGCCGCATTGTTGGCGGGATTGAACTGCGGGCTGGCGCGGAACAGCAACACGCGCCCTTTCATCGCCAGCGCCGCGCCTTTGGTAACGCGTCCCAGATCTGCGGCCGGATAAGATTCCGGCAGTTCACCTGCCGCGGCATTCAACTCAGAAATCACGAAGTCGAAGCATTCCTTCGTCGAATTACGCGGCACGCGCAGGTCGTCGTCGCGCTCCTGTGCGGTGGTGACGAGCGGCACACCGCCGTATCGCTTGATCAATTCGAAGTAAACGAGTGCCCGGATAAAGCGTACCTGTCCTTTCAGCGGGGTCTTGGTCGCCTGATCGATCGTGCTGGCCGGTTTATCGATCTCCTGCAAAAACAGGTTCATTTTACGGATATCGGCATAGGGCCAGTAACCTGGCATGCCACCGTTCAGGACATTGTCGATCGTGGTTGTACCCGAGATCCAGCTATTGCTGCGGGAAGCTTCGTCGGTCGCATCAGCCAGTGACACATCCCAGGACGGCACCGACAGGTAAATGTTGTTTACAAAAGCCGTTGCCAGCGCGGGATCCGTCCAAACGTCCCGTTCAGTAACGGCCGACAGGTTCTTTTTGTCCAACACATCCTCACAGGACATCAGTCCGAGGGAACTTGCCAGCATTAAAGCGCACAGGTATTGATATGTTCTCTTTCTCATTTTAGTCTAAGTCTTGGATCAAATGAAACATGGTTACCCGCCCGGCTCAGAACCTGAGGGACAATCCTGCATTATAGCTTTTCATGATGGGATACTGGTACACGCCGTAATTGCCTTCGATCGCTTCGGGATCGGAGACGTCGATCTTATCGAACGTAAGCAAGTTGGCACCGGATACATATATACGTAATGCACCGATCCCCAGTTTGTTAGTCAAAACCTTCGGCAGTGAATAGCCGATCTCGATGTTTTTCAACCGGATGTAATTACCGTTCATGAGCCAGAACGAAGAAGCTTCCCTGCTTGCACCATAGCTGCTCGCACCTATGCCGCCCACGCGAGGGTATTTGGCACCCGGGTTCTCCGGCGACCAGGAATCCGTCCATATTTTTAGTACCGCCTGCTCATCCCAGAGGTCGCCGCGGTTCGGGAACATGATCTTGCGATTCGCAACGCCCTGGAACAGCACATTGAGGTCAAAGCCTTTCCAGCGGCCGCCGGTGGTGATCCCGTACATGATTTCCGGCGTCACACCCTGCCTCGACAACACGACCATATCTTTCGAATCGACCGTACCATCTCCGTTCTGATCTTTCAGGATCACATCGCCCAGCGACCATTCGTAAGTGCCCCATTTAGGCAGGTTTTCCAGATCGGCCTGGGTGCGGGCAATGCCGGCGGCTTCATAACCCCTCAGATAGCCGATGGGCCGTCCGATAGGTATCTGATAATCAAAGGCTCCTGCTGCATAATCCTGCTGTTTGACTTTATTACGGGCAAAACTGAGGTTTCCGCCCACAAAATACTGCAATCCGTTTTTAAGGGTGTGGTCATGTCGCGCGGTCACTTCGATTCCCTGATTGTTCACGATGCCATAGTTTTCCCTGGGGAGCGTCGCACCAAATGTATTGGGTATCGAGATGATCCTTGTACCGAGGATATCATAGGTATACTTCCTGAAATAGTCCAGTTCAAAACTCAGCAACCCTCTCCACAGCGATCCTTCGAGCCCGATGTCGGTGATACGTGTTTTTTCCCAGGTAATGTCGTAGTTGGGCAATGCGCCCGGCGCAATGCCGGAAGTGGCCGAACCGAACACGGCGCCGCCTGCGACGGAGAAGACACTCTGGTAACCATATTCCGCCACTTGTACCCCTCCATCATTTCCCAGCAAACCATACGACGCTCGCAGTTTCAGGTTATCGATGTTTTTGAAATTATTTTTGACAAAAGCTTCCTCCGACAAACGCCAGCCCGCCGAAACCGACGGAAAGAATCCCCAGCGCCCTTCCGGCGCAAATTTCAGCGAAGCGTCCGAACGGAAGTTGGCTTCAAACAGGTACTTTTCATTGTAGGAATAGGTTACACGGCCGATGTAGCCCAAACGTCCGGTTTCGGAAGCCCTTCCCGTCGCGCTTTGGTTCTCACTGGCGGCATTGCCGATAAACAACTGATCGATGGATGGCGTTAGCAATTTGTTCCGGAAGCCATAAAGGTAATTCCCCGTACCTTCCGACTGCTCATACATTCCCATGATCGTCAGGAAATGCTTTTCGTTGAAGGTCTTTTCGTATTGCAGCCCCGCATTGAGCTGGTAGGAATTCGTTTCGTCAAACGATGCAAAGGCACTGTTGTCCCAGTCGCCAAGCAGGAGATTATTGGTCACCTCCTCGGTCAGCAGGTGGTTATGGCCGCCGGTTGTCTTGAATTCGGAAACAGGGTACTTCTTCCGTACGGTTTTATCGTATTCGTAGTACTTCCTGTAATTAAAGGAAACATTCGCTTTCAGGCCGTCGATCCCGGGAATGGCGTAATCCAGTTTCAGGATTCCATTAAAAGTATTCTTTTTGAGGCTTCTCAAACCCGCATTATCAATGAGCCCGATCGGGTTCCATTGCTGGAATGCACGCACATATTTATCCCCGATTTTCCAGGGCATGAAGGACGGCTTGTTCAGCAGGCCCCGGTAGAGATCATACATCCGGTCATCATCACCACCATCGTAGGGCCAGTAGGGCCGGTCCCTTTTTTGCAGACTGGCGTCGATCATCAGGGCCATATTCAGGCCTTTGGCGATTTTGGCATCGACGTTCGACCGGAGGTTAAAACGGTCATATTTAAGGTTTTTGAACCCGCCGTCCTGAAAGTTGTATCCCAGGCTGGAAAAATACTTCACCTTTTCGCTTCCACCTGAAACGCTCAGGTTGTGCTGAGTGAAAACAGGATCCTGCCAGGCGCCTTTGAACCAGTCATGGTTGATGTTGTTGTTTTTGAAATAATCGATTTCGTCCTGCGTGTAATAGGAAGGGTCGGTTACGGGCCTGTTGTTAAACCTGGCGACATTGTTCCGGTACAATGCGTGCTCGTATGCACTCATCCGCTCGGGAACTTTGCTGGGAGATTCCTTTCCTAAATACGCGCTGTACGTGAATGTGGGCGCGTCCGTTGTACCCCGCTTGGTAGTCACCAGTATGACCCCGTTAGCAGCACGGGCACCGTAAACCGCCGCAGAAGTAGCATCCTTCAAAACCGAAATATTGTCTACTTCCGTCGGGCTGAGGGCCTCGAAATCACCCGCCGTACGCACAATCCCATCGATAACATAAATCGGATCAGCCGAATTGAAGGTGCTTTTCCCCCGGATGATCAGCGTGCTTCCCGATCCGGGCGCCCCGCTCTTCTGGGTGGCGAACAGGCCTGCTACCCGTCCTGCCAGCGCATTGGTGATGTTGGCAGTAGGCACGTTCCTGATCGCGTCGGCGGAGACCGTGCTCACGGCGCCGGTCATGGTGATCTTTTTCTGCGCACCATACCCTACCACCACCACCTCATTCAGCGCACTCGCCAGTGGTTCCAGTTTGATATCCAGGTAAGTTCTGCCGCCAATGGGCACTTCCTTGGACACAAACCCTACAAAACTGAACACCAGCGTACCCTCCCCGCCGGGGGCATCGAAGGAGAACTCCCCTTCCGCATTGGTAAGCGTCCCGTTGGTGGTCCCTTTGAGCAGAATGCTGACGCCCGCGAGCGGCATGCCGATCTCATCCACCACCTTTCCCTTTACCGGGGCCATATTGATCAGCTGCGACTCGTTCACTTCCACCTTCACAGGAGCCGCCGCCGAAGGGGTGCGCGAGAGAATGATGTGTTTCCCGCTGAGCTCGTACCGGATATTCATCGGTTGGAAAAGCTTGTCGAGCAGGTAACCCAGCGGCGCATTGGTCACTTTGAGCGTAACCAGCTGCTGTGACTGGCCAATCTGCGGTGTGTAGGAGAACCTGACGTCGGCGATCTTTTCAAGTTCCTTCAGTGCAGGCCTGAGTTTCATTTCCGTCAGACTGAGGCTGATGCGGCGGCTCAACAGCTCCTGCGCAGACAGATCGTTAGCCCAGGAAACCCCCATAAATACAAACGCCAGTAACGCCTGAACCAACGATATTTTCATACATTGGAATAGTAAATGTCTTGCTTGTTTCATACTTTTGAATGAGTTGTTCGTTTGGAAAATTCGGACAATAGCGATCCTTACAACCTCTCCGGGATGCTAAGGATTAACAAGGGCCAATGATGGAGCAAGCATCATTGGCCATGTTGCTTAAGAAGTTTGGGCTCGTAACTATGTTGTCATACAGGCAGGGATTGGGTTAGAAAAGTTAAAGGATCAGGTTAGTCAAAAAGTAGCGTTATGGCTTACATCCGGTGGTAGTGATCACTACCTGGGCGTCGATGATCTCATAAGACGCCCCGATCGTTTTGCAGACGACGTCCAGCTTCTCGGGCAGGCTTTCATCCGAAAACGCAGCTGAGAACTGGCAATTTTCCAGCAATTCGGGGTTGTACACGACATTTACCCCGTATGCTTTCTTAATATCTTCAAAGAACCGCACCGCATAGTCGTCCTCGTATTCGAATTTGGGCAAGGTCTTTACATCAGGCAGCGATACCGGGTTCTCTACCAACCGCTTGTCGAACAACTCCGCTTTCCGGTCGAAGACGACCAGTTGGTTCGGGAGCAGCAGAACGGCCGACTGTTTGGGCGCAACGCCCGCCGCATTATCTTTCACATTATTCTGATAGACAGTCACCTTGCCATTCAAAACCTTCACGGTAACATCCGTGCCGTCGTCGAATGCAACCACCTCGAATTTGGTACCCAGCACTTTGGTAACGACTTCGTTGGCATACACATAGAAAGGCTTACCGGCATTCGGGACCACATCCAGCGTTGCTCTGCCCGACAGGTACACGCTGCGGTTGTCCCGGTTATAGGCGGAAGTGAAACTGACCTCGCTCCGCGGGTCGAGCATGACCGAAGAGCTGTCGGGCAGGTAATACAGCTCCGGCTGCCCCGAGTTGTTGGCGTGCCGGGTTACCCTGGAAGTGTTTTCAAGTGTATTAATGGTTTCGGCATAATGGGCCTTGCGGGAATTTTCGGGCCGCCAGGCCAGGTAACCCGTGGCGACGACCGCCAATGCGACAGCAGCAGCCACGGCCATCCGGTACCAGCCAAAACGCTGGCGCAGCGGCTTAACCGGCTCGCCCGCTTCCTGTGTTCGGGTGCCTTGTGCCCCGGCGTCATGCGCCTTCGTGGTGCGCAGGATCCTGTCGAGCAACTTCGCTTCCTCTTCTTCGGACAGATAGGTTCTGGAATAGCTCGTCAATCCGGCCAGCACGGCATTGAGCAGTTCACCGGCTTGTTGCCACTCGGAGTTTTTGTGGGGATAAATGCGGAGGTACTCTTCCCAAAACGCCTCTGAGTCCGCTGAGGGAGCCAGGTGGTGTCGCAGAAACCGATCGTCCGTGACGAAATCTACCGGTCCAAAATGTTCGTATGTGCTGTCCACTGCAAGATTGTTTTACAGTTAGATGACAGATACATGATTTCCATACTCGGCAGGTTTAATAATTTTTTAAAAAAATTTTAAAACTACCGGGAGTTACAAAATATTATTTCTGAAATAGGCCGGATTGAAAAATGAAAAGCGCCGCCAAAAGCCAGCCGCGCAACTTTTCCATGGCCCGGAACACCAGGTTATGCGCCGACTGAGTATTAACTTCCAGTACCTGCCCTATTTCATGGTAATCCATGTTTTCGACGAACCGGAGACGTATGGCTTCCTGCTGGCGGGGCGGCAGCCGGGCAACCATGCGCGTGAGCATTTCTTCCCTGCTGGCAGACTCTTCTTTTTGGGTGAGGATATCTTCTGCCGAAGATTCGAACCACAGCTCTTCGAAATTCTCCTGCGGCACAAACATATGCGGGCGTTCCTGCCGTTTGAGCAAATGCAATATCCTGTTTTTCAATGCTACAAACAGATACGAACGGATATTATCGGGAACGCTCAGCCGGTCGCGTTTGATCCATATCTCCGCAAAAACATCGTGAATACAGTCCAGTATAAACTCTTCCGAAATGGAGACCAGGCTCATGCCGTACCGGTACATGGCCTTCACATGTAATCCATAAATTTTCGTATAGGCATCCCTGTTGCCCAGCAGAAGCTCCTTCCAGAGCATTACCTCATCTTCGGATCCGGCCGCCATTCCCTCGTTACATTTAATCCAGGCAAATTTCAAAATTAAAAGCTTCGAATGCAAAGCCCGGGCAGTCGATACCTAACGGAGCGCGTCCTTATCCGCTTCCGTACCTGTTTTCAGCCTCATTTCCATGAAACTCATATGCGATGTATCGGTAAGCGTTTTCCTTAATTTATAATTAATACTACAAACATTTGTCAAACTAATTAGTAATCGGTTTGCCTGTTTGTCGGGATCAGAATACATTTATGAACCAGTGCACCCCTCCGGAAAAGACTTCTACACGTTCCTGCACACGCCGCCCTCATCATTCTGTCGTCACCAAACCATCATCAATGGAATCCTCAATGAATATAGCTGTACTTATTTACAACGGCGTCGAAGTCGTTGACATGAATGGGCCAATCGACGTTTTCGCGAAAGCCAACCGCTACAATAACAAGCGGTACCAGGTATACACAGTTGCTGCCACAACTGACCCCATTAAGAGCGAGGATGGTATCGTCACAATCACGCCTGGCTATTCCCTGAGCAATTGCCCCGAGCCCGACCTGATCGTCATTCCCGGGATCATAGGGCAGGAAGTGGACCCATCCGTCACCAACTGGATTCAACAAATGGGTTACCAGGGAAAAAGGATTATGTCGGTATGCATCGGATTTTTCATTCTTGCCAAAACAGGACTGCTATCCGGCAAAAAGGCCACCACCCACTATCTGACCATCGCCGATGCGGAAAGCCAGTACCCCAACATTGAGATCGTTAAAAATGTCCGGTACGTGGCCGATGGTTCTACGACCACGACAGGCGGCATTACCTCGGGAATAGACGGTGCATTGTCGATCGTGGAAGAGTATGACGGGCCGGCGATCGCACAGCAAACCGCCGATGTTCTGATTTACAACCGGACAGCCCCCCTGCCAGTTTACACGCTCCTGCCGCCTTACAGTACTTAGCGGCGAACAGACTGCGATACTTTTCCCCTCTTTTACGAGTTCCCTTCACCATTTTCTAACAGACCAAACGTTATGGCTGAATTTGTGCGTAATAATGCCTGGAACAGCAGCGGAAACTTCGCCAACACCGACCTTTTGTGGTATGCAAAAGGAGTGGAAGCGATGATGAACCGCGGCCTCAACGATCCTGCCAGCTGGTGGTTCTATGCCGCCATTCACGGTGAATATGTCAATCCCAACACCGCCTGGTACCCCGATCCACCGGCGTTTCCGGGCTGGGGCTTTATCACATCTCCACCCAAAGTTCCCACCACACCTCTGCCCGACCAGGCAGCGCTCGATCTGTACTGGAATCAATGCCAGCATGGCAGCTGGTACTTTCTTCCCTGGCACCGGGGTTACCTGATGTCGCTCGAAATACAGCTGCGGCAGGATATCGTGAGCCAGGGCGGCCCCGACACCTGGGCGCTGCCATATTGGAACTACTTTGGTGGGACAAACGGGAGCCAGTACCAGATGCCGCCCGCATTTGCGTCCAAAACATTGCCTGATGGCAGCGCCAATGCACTTTACGTCGAAATGCGCTATGGTCCCCGGGGCGACGGAAACATTTTCATTCCATGCCCGCCGCGGTTTCCCAACGGCCCTGTGAATGCGAAGGCGATGAACAACGATTTGTTCACAGGCAGCGACGCATCCACTCCGCTCCCCGGCTTTGGCGGGCCTAAAACCACATTCTCGCATAACGGGTCCCCCCATGGCAACTTCGAAAGCAATCCGCACGACCTCGTCCATGGCTACGTGGGCGGCGCGCCGAGTCCCACCAGCCCCATTTATGGGTTGATGGCCGACCCAGGCACTGCCGCACTGGACCCCATATTTTATCTCCACCATTGCAATATCGATCGCATGTGGGCATCGTGGAATGCAAACGGGGATGCGAATCCGGCTGATACGGACTGGTCTGATGGCCCGGCGCAGCAATTCGCGATGCCCGGCCCCGGCGGAAAGCCATGGTACTACACGCCAGGGCAGGTGCAAGATCTCAACAAGCTCGATTATAGTTACCAAGAGTTGACGACAGAAGCCGCCGAGCCAACCCTGGCCCTATCCGACCGGCTGAATGTGCTGGGCGCAAAACCCACTCCGCCGACACTCAAAGCCGCCACCCGGGCCACTCCCAAGCAGACCGAATTGCTGGGTGCAAGCCCGCTGGCCCTGACGATCGGGAAAACGCCGATAAAGACTTCCGTTAAACTGGACAATGAAATCCGGCACACGGCCGCAGTCAGTTTTGCCAAAGTTTCCGATGCGGCTGAGGCATCACCGGACAAAGCGTTCCTGAAACTCGAAAACGTGAGCGGGATCTTCGACGCGACGGTCCTGGGCGTTTATGTCAACTTACCGGAAAGCAAATCGGCTGGCGAAAGCGAAAAATTCCTGGCCGGCCAT
>CBFGMV010000040.1:0-61207 GCA_965649915.1 uncultured Dyadobacter sp. | reverse complement strand
ATAAGTGAATGAGTGAATGAATAGGTCAGATCCTGACTTAAAATTGTTTTGACTTATGACGATCAATGGCTCACTCACCTTCAGACGAATTCAATCATTCCCAGTTCCACTACGACTCATGCATTGATCCATTCACTCATTCAAAATTCACTCATTCACTCATTCAAAATTGTAAATGGTTGACATTACGCATAAAACAAACACACTCCGGATTGCCACCGCGCAGGCTGTGGTTCAGGTAAGCAAGCAGGAGACTGTGGATGCGATCCTGAACCGGGCGGTGCCGAAAGGGGATGTGTTCGAAATGGCAAAGGCTGCCGGCTTTCTGGCGGTTAAGAAAACACCCGACTTATTGCCTGATTGTCATCCCATTCCGGTGGAATATACAGGAGTCCAATACCGGATTGAAGACCTGACAATCGTGATCGAACTGACGGTCAAGACTATTTACAAAACTGGTGTGGAAGTGGAGGCTATGCATGGTGCTTCCGTAGTGGCATTGACGATGTATGATATGTTGAAGCCGATCGACAAAGGGGTTGAAATCCGGAACATCAGGCTGCTGGAAAAGAAAGGGGGCAAAAGCGACCGCAAAGCTTCCCCGGAAGGGTTGAAGGTAGCAGTAGTGGTTTGCTCCGATAGTATTTCAAAAGGTATTGGCGAAGATAAATCGGGCAAAAAAATTGTTCAGAAATTAGAAGCATTCCGGCTGGATGTGACTGATTACAGCATCATTGCGGACGACAAGGCGGGTATTCAGGCGAAGTTGCGTGCATTGCAGGAAGCCGGTTATAATATGACGTTGATCACAGGAGGTACGGGACTGTCGCCGCGTGACGTCACACCGGAAGCGGTGGCGGAGCTCCTGGACAGGGAAATTCCGGGGATCGCGGAAACAGCACGCCAGTATGGCCAGGAAAGGGTTCCGACATCGATGCTATCCAGGTCGGCGGCGGGTTTTATGGGCGAAATGCTTGTGATCACGATGCCTGGGAGCACGGGTGGTGTCACAGAATATATCGATGCGCTTTTCCCGCATGTTTTGCATGTCTTTAATGTTTTAGAAGGAAAGAAACACGATTAGAAAGATACAAATGGCACTGCCTATTTTAGATACATTCGGTCGCAAGCATACTTATCTGCGGATTTCGCTGACGGATAAGTGCAATCTTCGCTGTACCTATTGTATGCCACAGGAAGATATGCAGTTTATGCCCTCAAAATGGCTGATGCAGGCCGATGAGATTTCGCATCTGGCAGGATTGTTTGTGGAAATGGGTGTTGAAAAAATCAGGCTGACCGGTGGTGAGCCATTGGTTCGTAAAGATGCAGGCGAAATCATTTCCGATCTTGGAAAGCTCCCCGCTTCACTCACATTGACGACCAATGCCGTTTATATCGATCAATTTATTACGCAATTGAAGGCATCAGGGGTCAATTCCCTGAATGTCAGTTTGGACACACTCCGGGAAGAGCGGTTTCGTGCGATCACCAAGCGCGATCATTTTGGCAAAACACTTGATCATATTCGTTTGCTGTTAAGCGAAGGGTTTGTTGTGAAGGTCAATATGGTGGTCATGCGGGGAACGAACGACGATGAAGTCAACGATTTCGTCAGGATGACCCTGGCAGAGCCGAACCTCCACGTACGGTTCATTGAATTTATGCCCTTCAAGGGGAACCAATGGGACATGTCTAAAATCGTTTCCTATGCTGATTTGCTGACGGCAATCGGCGGGGAATTTGAATTTCAACCCGTCGCCGGCGAGTTGCACGACACCGCCCGGCGATTCCAGGTACATGAGGGCTTGGGGACTTTCGGGATCATCGGTACGGTGACCCACCCATTCTGCGAAGGCTGCAACCGGATCCGTCTGACAGCCGACGGAAAGCTCAAAAATTGCCTCTTCGACACCTCGGAAGTCGACCTTCTCACGCCCTTGCGCAGAGGCGACGACGTTCGCCCGCTCATTTACGCGCATTTTCAGAAAAAACATTTCGCCCACGGCGGCCACGCCAGCTTCTCCGAACAGCAGGCTAAATCGGAGTACGAGCAGAATCGGGAGATGATCGCGATTGGAGGCTAATCTTCAAATCCTTTCCAAAATTTCACAGGATCCCGGTATCGGCATAGTACTGCATGGACCTGAATAACACTTTCTTGTTGATCAACATTGAAGTGGATACTGTAAGGGAAAAAATCAACAAGAGCGAACCGCACGTCTCCATACTTTAAAGCGTAAATCAACGGAGATTCTCTTATAAGCAATAGTTTGCCTTTTACTGATGCCCGGAACCTCAAACCCAGGCCTTTCTTTTGGTTTTCATAGTATTTAGGCGCCTCCACAATATCCCTGAAGGCCTCCGGATTGAATTTCAGCCTGTGTACAGCCATTATTCTGCATCCAGCATTTTAAACACTTCGTTTTCGTCAATTAAAAGGTCCGGCTTATCCCGATATTTTTCTATACGCTGCTGAACTTCTGCAATATGCCAGTCCTGAACGATTTCCTCCTCGGTCTCTTTGATCAGTTCAATTGCACCTGACTTTTGCAAATCTTCGATCACCGAAGTTGCAAACTCTTTTTTGACCTTAATATGATAGGTAACAGACATGGTATACAAATGTTTTGGCATAATCAAATATACAAAAATCGTAGCCGATCGGAGCGAGTACTTTCCCAATTGCCTGGTTGGATGATTCTGTGACATGATCGCGATAGGCTAGCGCCGCTCAGCCTCATTTTGAGCCGTCCAAACTTTGTATGCAACAATGGCCTTATCGGTTACCTCATTGGCTTGAAATTATTTTCAAATACCAATCAGTTAACCTTCATTAAGCCATGAGTAACATCCTAAAAACCGCTGCCGCCGCTACCTTCGGATTACTTTTATTTGCTGCCAGTACCCAGGCAGACCCTATTGTCGAACCCAAAGCGGAATGTAAAAACAATACCTGCGAAAAGTTCCGCGTCGGAATGTACCGGGTTCGCAACACCATGTCGATGAACGTGATGATGGAGAAAGAAAAGGGTGAGAAAGTGACGATCCGGTTGATGGACACCAAAGGAAACCTGCTGCACGAGGAATTTATTCCTAAATACCTCACTAAAGTAGGTCGCAAATTGAATTTCGACGAAATGAATGACGGCGTATATACGATCGAGATCTCGGACGATCATGAGAAGATCGTCAAAAACGTTTACCTGTCTACCAAGGAAGTACGGGAGGTGAACCGGACCTTAATGGGGGTGAATTAACCGGGCCAATACTTTGCCGGCGTTACAGGGTGCAGCCGCAGCATTCCTGTAACGCTTTTTTATTGCGCAATTTCCACCTCCGCCGGCCGCGGAAGCAGTTCCGTTGCGAGTAGATCGTAGATGATTTTACCCCAGATGATAATGCAAGGCACCGCTTTGATCACATAGGGCCAGAAAAAGTTGTCGCGGACGTATTTTGGAAATATATCCGTAGGCGACAGTGTCGTGAACACAAATGCCAACACTAGCAGGACATAGTTCAATTTCGTAGGCGCCTGGAAATAATACCAAACTGCCACACCCGCAATCGCGATGATGAAGGTCGGAGATTCGGCACGGTGATTGAAAATGACGACCCAAACCAGCACGGAAGCCAGCATCAATGCACGGAACACGAAGTTGCCGTATTGCTTGATCCGAAGCAGCGGCAGGCAGAACAGAATTACTCCTGCGAGGTTAACATAGGTTTTATTTACATTCAAAGAGAACCAGATTTTCAGCCAGCCAATGACGGATAAGCCGTCGGAAAAGTCACGGTCGGCCGCAAGCAGCTTCCACCAGGTTTTATAAAGAACCACAAACTGATTGGGGCTGACAACCAGAATCGGCAGCACAGTCAGCAAGATAACCCAGGCGGCCGTCGTGTAGGCGAGCTTGAGTTTGTTAGGATAGAGGAGATACAGCGCCAGCGCAACAATGCCGAACAATTTGATATAGATCGTGCACACGATGCACAGAGACGCAAGCCAGTATTTGTCCCTTTCCAGAAAGCCAAATGCGAACAATAGCAGGCCGGCGATCAATGCATTACTTTGTTCGTTCTGGGTAGCGGTAAGGAGCTCCACCAGCATGAATGCGACCATAAGCCCCTTGGTTCGCAAATCGATCTTTGGAAGGAAATAAACCGAGAAAAAGAGTACCGCTACATTAATCAGGTTCCAGAAAAACAGGCCGATAAATGTGGGCATTATCGAGAGAATGCCGAAAACCAGCGCAAATGCAGGGCTGTATTTGTACAGATCCCAATGCTCGTCGACATGCCATCTGTACAGGTTTTTACCTTCAATCAAATGAAAGAAAGACTGTTTGAAAATGACGTAGTTGTTGTAGGTGGTATAGAGTTGCGGCTGATTCGCGAACGTTTTGGGATGCGAGAATACGGATTGGAGCGTGGCAAATGCCGCAATACCCAAAACAATAAATAGCAGCGACTTCTTGCTGACTACAATGCGGTTAAAAGCGTTCATGAACTGATTAATCCCTGGCGTTGATTTTTTTCTCAAAACTAGGGATTAAATTATCCTCATACATTAATTTTTCTGGTAGCCCGATGCTTTTAACCAGCCTTCCATGGCGGCAGGCCAGTTGGCGAGAGAGCCTTTTCCTTCGGTGCGCATGCCATAACCGTGTCCGCCTTTGGGATATAAATGCATTTCAGCGGGTATTTTTTTCTTTTTGAGTGCCAGGTAATATTCAATACTGTTCTCGACCGGCACGCCCGTATCGTCCATTGCATGCACGAGGAATGCCGGGGGCGTATGGTCCGAAACCTGCAACTCGTTCGAATAGTATTTGATCAGTTCATCGGATTTCTCGGGTCCCAGCAGGTTGTCGCGTGAACCGCCGTGAGAGATAGCGGGCTGGAAGGAGATGACCGGGTAAATGAGTATCGAGAAGTTTGGTTTGCCGTCGGGAGATGCCTTCGCACCCATATTGTGATGTGTGGAGAGCGTCGCGGCGAGGTGCCCACCTGCCGAAAAACCCATCACGCCGATTTTGTTGACGTCGATATGCCATTTGCCTGCATGCTGCCGGATCAGCTTCATGCCCTGCATAGCGTCCATCAATGGAACCTCATGCTGGTGTGTCATGGCTTTTTCGCTGGGCAGGCGGTATTTCAGTACGAATGCGGAAATGCCTCGCTCATTGAACCATTTGGCAAAATCACTGCCTTCATGCGAAGCCGCCAGGATACCATATCCACCACCGGGGCAGATCATCACCGCCGCGCCGGTGGCTGTTTCTTTGGGGGCGATGTACGCTGTAATAGTTGGGACGGTCACGCCGCTGATCCGCAGGATGCCCTGTGCATCGGTTACCGACTTTTCTTCGACGCTACTATTCTTGAAATTGGGTATTTTGCCGTCAGGCCAAAGGTTAATGGTTTCAGTTTGTGCCATAGATGGACTGGATAACGCGAGCAGGCTCAAAACGGTGAGGATACGTACTGTTTTTTTCATTGATTTTCCGATCTTTTCCTCGAAAAGACGCATTTGCCGGCAATATACCCTCAAATGGCAGGTAGCCACCGTTTTACTTGTAATTCAAGCTGCGCCGCATTCCCGGCAGTGACGTTGACGAGAGAGAAATGGCTTTTTTCAGACAGACTTTTCCAGCGCCAGTCGAGTTGGCTGATGGTTGTGTGGCGGCCGTCCGAAAACCACCAGGCCGTTTGCAATTCATCGCTTCCCTTTTTTAAACTACCCACATAAACGATAGTGCCTCCGATGTGTTTTTCTGAAATGCGGCTGAGATGATAGCCGGAGCCAGTCCAGCAAGTGACCGGGCTGTGTTCGGTGGAATAAAATGCAGGGATCGGCTTGACATACACAACGGCGTTACGATTTTTAAACTGCGTAATGCCGTTCTTTAATCTGTTCATTTCATACTCCTTAACCTTTTCAAACGCCAGGGCCCGCGTCTTTTCAATATTCATGGAAGGTGTTTGGAATGAAAAGTATAAACAGGCTGAAAAAAGCATTAGGTGTGGTACTGCCGGTTTCGGGTGAAACGCACTGGACGTGCCGGGTTCCGGGGCCTGATATCCTGCAAATTGCCAGTGGATATACCGGGTGAGGAAAACCAGCGGTAGAAAGACGTAGACCATCAGGCAAATAATGCCGATCCAATCATGTGCCGGATTGCCGGGCGCGATAGCGAATTGTACAAGCATGACAATGCGGGCGAGATTTGCGGAAACGTTGAGCAGGAAGGCAGCTGCCAATATTGTAAACTGCCAGAGGAATGGCAAGGATTTTCCGTCACGCCTCTGACGATCGATCATCAGGAAGATGGCGGACAGCAATGCGAACCCGTTCATTTGCAGACCCATACATGCCGGGTCGACCGAGAATTCTGCACCGTGCAGCCAAATGCTGTTACCCGCAATGCTTACCGGAAGACCGGTTGCCCGCAACAGCGTTCCGGCCCATTCTGTGATTTCCAGGCGGATAGGAAATGTGAATACCTCGGAAGCATATTTGAATAACGGGGAGATGATCAGCAGAATTAAAAACAGCAACGCATTGAGTTTGCCAAAAAGACTTTCTGAGACAAACAGGATGGCGGTCAGCAGCAACAGGAACCGAAACGAAAGCTCTTGCCGGCAAAAGCAAATAAGCAGGAGCATTAAAACTGCGGGCGCAAGCCGCAGGCTTCGTTGCCGGGGTGGCAATGAGACTACGAGTACCGGTATCAGCATGATTCCCATCCAGAATGTAGCGTCGCCGATCAGGTAGCCGCGGATGAAAAAAACGGTTGCCAGGCCGGCATAGGCGATAAGAAGGATGGAGCCGAGGTGTCGGTCAGTGAACATAGCGACGGAATGTGATGTAAGCGACCATGATGGCAAAGAGGATGATCAAAGCCCACTCATGAGGCTCGGGTACCGCGCCCGACAACTTCAATGTCGCATTATCCAGGCTGTTTTTGCTCTTTCGGATATCGAACCGGTCATAATCCTTCCGGCTTTCGAGCACCACCATACTTGAAACCGGAGTGACGATATGAGCGGCTTGGGATGCAGCGACCAGTCTTGCGTTCAGCGCGGAATCGGTTTGATAGGAGCCGTCGAGGTAATGCGTGCCCAGCTGCCTGAGCATATGATTATAGGTAAAAAGCCGGAACAAATGATCTGGTGCATTGCCAGGAGCGGCGCCGCTCTTTTCCCGGATCAGGACTTGGGAGGGATCGATTCGGACAAGACTGGAATCTGTCTCGGGATCGGTCGGGAACTGATCTTTTGCCAGCATATCTCTCAACTCGTCCCAGTTCGTTCTCTTGCCGCGGATCACACGCAATTCTTTCAGGGATTTGATGTAAGGTGAAATCTCGCTGCCCACAATGAACGCGCGGACATTGCCATCGCTGCGGCCCAGTGCCTTCGCAAACGAAGTCCTTGCCAGATCGTGCAATGTAGGCGAGATTTCGGATGTTTTGGTAATGAGCATTGCATGTACCGGATCCGTTATCAGATGGACGGGAAATAGTGAAAACCGGGAGGCTGCCAGTGTTTCAAAAACCTCATCTTTGTTTGCATCGGAAAGCGGAATAAGGCGTTCACCGGCAGCATAAGTGGGTCTTTGCTTTAAGAGTGGCCACAATTCATCGAACTCCGCTTTTGACCATGACTGGTTGATGTCCAGGTAGTAAGCCCCGGGGGTGAATTTTTCCGTTGCAGGCTTTGCCGGTTCAATGGAATAGGTTTTTCCTTGAAATGTAAAATGGCTCTGTGCCAGCGGTGTAGTCCGGAATTTCGCCTGCCATGACGACCGGTAGTCGCCTTCATAGGTAACCGATTCTATTGTAGAATGGGTTGGATCAAAAGGGATGTCCGGCTGGTTGGTGCCTTGCGGAAATTCGATTTTGATGGTTTCATTCGCATGAGAGGCTCCCGGGCCCTTGAACCAGATATTTTCGTAAACCAACTGATCTCCGTCAAGCAGCAATGGTGTCGTCACGCCGATCCTGAACTTCCTGTTTTCCTTCGAAGTGCAGGGAAATACTTTGACTTTGACCGTATTGCCCTCCTGCCAATGTACCACGGACGGGTCGCGGCTCTCTACACCTACGATTGTCTTGTAAGCCGAATCAGCTTTGGCCTGAGACGTTAGATAAGCCTTCTCTTCCACCCCATTGATCCAGAGTGAAAGCGAACTGACCACCGAGCCCTCGGGCAGGTGAAATGTGTATAAAGCTTCTTCCTGCCAGAACGGGGAACCGGCATGATTGGCTATACTGATGGTTTTCTCGGTGTACGCGAGGCGCAGGTCGGGGTGTACGCGGGCCTGTGTCGTTACGTGGGCAGTTCGAAGGTTGCTCCCCGACCATAGTCTTTCCTGCGTATCATGGCGGGTGTCATACAGTACATTCAGTATTTTGGTTCTATCGGCTTCGGCCATATCGATCTTGTCATTGAATAGGGAGGCAATCATGACAAGAGGGTCATGTTGCACCAGCTCACGGGAGTTGGCGCTTTCGGAGAGAAGCTGCCAGTTTTGGGACGCCATTTGGTAGGCCTGTGCACCCATCACGACTTTTCGGGTAATGGGATCGTCGTCCAGCTGTCCGGCGAGCACGACCCAATCCGGAAGATCCTCGGTAGGTCGCATGGCAATTTCATCGATTTTGTGCCTGATCCCGGAACTGATCCAATGCCACCGTAACACGAAGCAAGCCATGAGGAGGATCGGAACGATCAATCCTGCAAAAATTGCTGCTTTAAATGTATGTATGTGCATGCGCAGTACCCGGACGTGCGTGAGCACGATTAGCAGCGGCACGAAGCTATGGCAACCCAGCCCCAATGCAAGTAAACCCAGTACGCCGACGGGGTACACCGGTGTCAGGTAAAGCGCGAAATAAGCCCATAGAATGGTGAAAACGCCCATCAGAAAGAACTGAGCCCCCCTGAGCAGCGGCGGAAGTCGTTTTTCCCAAGTGTAAACAATGGAGACGAATGCAGCAGCCATAATGCTGATGATGAGCCAAGGCGCGGACGGCTTGAAGATGGGGAAGGCCTGGTTTAGGGAAAAGCAGCTGACCAGCCAGATATTCCCGAGCAGTAAACGGTGATGTAGGAATTCCCGGGGTTGTGACTGCCAGAACATGCGGACTTTTCCCATTGCAAGCAACCAGAAAAGGTAAAGCAATGCGACTGAATAAGGGACAATGAACAGGCCGTCACGCAGGGGTGAAAGACCTATTTTGTATTCCGAGACATAGAAAACCACTGAACTGACCAGCAAACAGCACAGTCCCAACCGGTAATCGGAATCGAACCGCGGTAGATTTTCTTCATGTGCATCCGCTGGATTGTCCGGGGAAGGCGTTATTCCTTCATGCAGATCATAAGTAATGTTCGTTTCCATGTTGCTAAATTAAAAGTACTTTGAACTGCAAAGTACAGACATGAAAACGAACAAACCAACAGGTCCGGTGAAATTTATTCAAGTGGAACTTGTTCGTTATTATCCGGCGGGGAAAGCCTGTTTAGGGTTTCGGCGGGTTGATCATAATGTGTGCACGGTGCGTGCCGGGATCCATGATCCAGGGCATACCGGGAACATCAGGCTTCAATGGAAGACCGGTGCTTTCGGCCGTGGCGAAGGGTATATACACCACATACCGGAGGTAGCCATTTTTAAGAGCGCCGGTAGCTGCGTCATAATTGTCTTTCGATCCCGACAAGACGTATAATGTAGAGGATTGTTTCGGCATTTTCAGTGTTCCGTCCTTCACCTCCTTTTCTCGGATGTCGAAAATCTGCTTGGGATTCTTTCCTTCCTTTGCCAGTGCGCGGCCACGCTCCATAAAAGGTTCGAGGTCAGCAAAGTAGCATGATACGTTGATGTCTTCTTTTTTAGGGTCGTCAGCCAGGCAAACGAAATCGTTGCTGCCCTCACGGAGGATCTTGAATGTGCCGTCGGATCCGTAGCCATACACTTTCGCACCAGCCTGTTTATCAGAGGGTGCCGCCATGACGGCCGTTTTGATCTGGACATCCGTGGCGGGAATGTTCTGAGCCGATACCTCCGCCGCGAGGCAGAGCGCAATGCAAGAAAAAAAAGTCTTGTTCATGATAGTAAATGTGAGTCGGTGGTCTCTTATAAACTAAATAAAATTATTATTGTAAAAATGACACTTTTAGGCTTTGATTCAGGCGTAATGCTTTCTGATTCAAGACCTGACAACGCCCGATTTACCCATGAATTTAAAAAAATCGCTTATCCTCTTTCCAGCCGGTTGCCTGCTGGCCGGTCTGATGGTCGCCTCGTATCAACATTCGAATCCGAGCACCCTTGACGCGGCGACTGCCGATACGCTCTATAAAGATCTTTCCGATACGCAAAAGCGGTCTTCGCGATATGCTGTGGCTGGTCTGACTGTCGCCAATGGACTGGAAGCTACCCTTTTTGCTTCGGAGCCGACGATCACCAACCCCACCAACATCGACGTTGATCATTTGGGGCGCGTGTGGGTTTGCGAGGCCTACAATTACCGTCCGGCTATCAATGGCAATCCTACCAAGAATGAAGGGGATCGCATTGTCGTGCTGGAAGATACCAATGGAGACGGCAAGTCGGATAAATCGACGGTTTTTTATCAAGGCAAAGAAATCAATGCGCCGTTGGGGGTTTGGGTGATGGGCAACAAGGTGATTGTTTCCCAAAGTCCGTATGTATGGCTCTTCACCGATGAGGATGGTGATTTAAAAGCAGATAAAAAAGAAGTCATTTTTGAAGGAATAGGTGGTGATCAGCATGATCACGGAATGCATGCTTTCGTGTTTGGACCGGATGGTAAATTGTATTTCAATTTCGGGAACGAAGGTGGTCACTTACTCGATGGAAAAGGGAACCCTGTTGTTGGGAAAAACGGGCAACCGATCGATTTTAAAAAACTGAAACAGGGGATGGTCTTCCGCTGTGACCCTGATTTTACCAATATTGAAGCGCTGGGTAACAATTTCCGTAACAACTACGAAGTTGCTGTGGATAGTTATGGCACCATGTGGCAATCGGATAATGACGACGACGGCAATAAAGGCGTGCGCATCAATTACGTCATGCAGCACGGTAATTATGGTTATACCGACGAAATGACGGGTGCCGGCTGGCGTGCGAACCGGACCAATATGGAAGATTCCATTCCGTACCGTCACTGGCATTTGAATGATCCGGGTGTGGTGCCAAACCTGTTACAGACCGGTTCGGGCTCTCCCACCGGGATGGTAATATATGAAGGCAAGCTGTTGCCTAAGGAATTCTGGGGCCAGATGATCCATTGTGAGCCAGGCCATAATGTGGTGCGTTCCTATCCGGTTGAAAAAGCGGGCGCTGGCTATAAGGCCGGGATAGTCAATATTGTCGATGGAAAAAGAGACCAATGGTTCCGTCCATCCGACGTATGCGTGGCCCCGGACGGCTCCTTGCTGGTTTCCGATTGGTACGATCCCGGGGTAGGTGGTCACCAGGCAGGGGATCAGGCCAAAGGTCGTATCTACCGCATAGCGCCCGTCAATACGCCTTGTCGCATTCCTAAGTCAGATTTGACCACTGTGCAAGGTGCGCTTGAAGCATTGCAAGGGCCGAGTCTTTCAGTGCGCTACCAGGCCTGGAATGCATTGAATGTAATGGGCGCGAAGGCAGCCCCATCATTGGAGAAACTCTTCGCAGATAAAAAAGCCGAACCCCGCATGCGTGCGAGAGCGATGTGGCTTTTGAGCAAATGGGCGATCACAGCAAAGAAAACCGTTGACATGGCGGTGAAAGATGCCAATCCTGACCTGCGCATTGCAGGCCTGCGTGCGGCGGGGGAATCCAGCCATCTCGACGTGATCAGTTATATCAAAGTACTAGCCAAAGATCCCGACCCGCAAGTACGCCGCGAATGCGCATTAGCCCTGTACCATAGCAGCTCGGCCGAGGCGCCGGCACTTTGGGCCCAGCTCGCGCAGCAATACGATGGTAAGGATCGCTGGTATCTGGAAGCGCTGGGAATAGGTGCGGATGGCCAGTGGGACACGTTCTTCAAAGCCTGGCTCAACAAAGCAGGCGCGAATCCCGTTGCGACGCAAGCTGGAAAAGACATCGTGTGGCGCGCCCGTGGAAAAGAATCCGTGCAGCTGCTGGCCTCCCTGGCCGGTGATCCGGCTGTCGATCTGAAAAGCCGGTTACGGTACTTCCGGGCGTTCGACTTCAACCCTGCTGCTCAGGAAAAATCACTGGCATTGCTTAAAATCATGAAAGGCACGGCGGCGGACCAGGATAAGGTCAATGAACTGGCATTGCGCCATCTCGATCCGGCATTTGTAAAGCAAAATGCCGAGGCTATGGCCGCATTGAAGAAAATGCTGGATGCGTCGTACGGAACGCAGGTTTATCTGGAGTTGGTAGCTAAGTATGAACTGGCGTCGGAGAATGATCGCCTTTTGCAGATGGCGATCCAGCAATCCTCGTCACGGACAGGCGGAGCGGCAGCTTCTCAGCTCATGAAGCAAGGCGGCGCATCAGCCGTATGGAAAGTGGTCAAAGGCGGGGATAGAGCGCAGAGCAATAGTGTCTTGACCTCGCTGAAATCTGTCGGAAGCAAGGATGCGGTGGAAATCCTGAAAACTGTTGCTACCGATAATGCCTACGACGAAGGGACGCGTGTGACGGCAGCTAAGTCGCTCGGCGGGACTATGAGCGGGGAGGATCAGGTATTGGTGCTTTTGAAGGAAGGCAAACTGAGCGGCAATGCTAAAACGGCAGCGGTTCAGGGATTGGCGGGAGCCTGGCGCAAATCGGTGAAAACGGAAGCTGCCAAATACCTCGAGGGCGAGACTGCGATCGCACGCAAGCACCCGGAAGTAAAGCAACTAGTGGGGATGAAAGGTGATATTGGCAAAGGTAAGCAGGTCTTCACTTCCTACTGTTCGGTTTGTCACCAGGTGAATGGGGAAGGCATGGATTTTGGGCCCAAACTTTCTGAAATCGGCAGCAAACTGCCTAAGGAAGCGCAATATGCAGCTATTTTCGACCCAAGCGCCGGAATCGGTTTTGGCTATGAAGGGTTCGAGGTGACATTGAAAGATGGGACTACTGTTTCGGGGGTAGTTTCCAGCAAAACAGAAACAGATCTGATCCTTAAATTCCCCGGCGGCTCCACGCAGGAATACAAAATGTCGCAAGTGAAATCGATAAAACAACTCAAAGATTCGATGATGCCTGCTGGCTTGCAGGATGCGATGACTACCGAGGAACTGGTGAGCCTGGTGGATTATTTGAGTAGTTTGAAGAAGAAATAAAGTGAATGAGGAGCCTTCTTCCGGCTCCTCATTTTTTCATCTATCAATTTTGGCCCATAGCTTCATGCTCTCATATTCGGTCATAATTTTTTTGAACTCATCATGCGATTGCCTGGACTTTTCAAGTACATATGCTGAAAATTTTTGCATAGCATCTCCCAGATATTTTTTGTCCTCCTGCGATGCAGTTTTGTAAAAAGCCAGCCAATCATCGCCCGCTTTTTCAATCGATGCTTCTGTTTTTGCATCGTATAATGCCTGAATCAGCTGTTCTCTTCCCATTTCTTTTCTGGTCATTATTTTAATTCTCTTAACACTTTTTTCAAGATTTCAATTTCTTCATCGAGGCTTTGTAAGTGATCTAAACTAAACGAAGCAAGTTGAGTGCACCTGAGCTGGTGAGCCTAGTGGATTATTTGAGTAGTTTGAAAAAGAAATAAAAGCATCGCTAAAAATTTTAACTAAGAAGCACGTTACCTCGCCAGTGTTGCGACGTCTAAATGATGTCCGCGTTGGCGGGGCGACTTATTTTGTTTAAATTTAACTTATGGCGACGATGAAAATACAGATTGAAAAAAATGAGGATCTGACTGTATTAGAAAAGGTTCTGGCTGAATTGGGCTTAGCGTACAGTTATGAAGAGACCGATCATTCTGTAAGCGGTATTTCTCCCGAAGCTTTGAATAGCATTCAAGAGGGTTTGAAGGATCTTCACGACGGACGTGTTCTCAGTCATGGCGAGGCAATGGAACGGGTCGATAGTAAGATTGCTCAAATGCGCGCGAAATATGCGAGTAGGGTATGAGCTTGAATGGACGGAGCGTGCAGTGAACGACTATGAGCATCTTGCCGAGTATCTGTTTGAAGAATGGGGCGAAGGGATAGCACTGCGTGTACTCGATGAATTGAGCTACCAAATTCGTCGGATTCGGGATACTCCGTTACAATTTCCCGTTGTTGATTTGGAAAACCACATTCGGCGCTGTGTCGCCTCGCCTCAGACATCAATATTTTTTGTAATGCGAGCCGACAAGATCGCATTGTTGTCAATCTTTGACAATCGTCTTGATCCGAAAAAACGGCCAGGAGTACATTGAGATGTCGTCCTGCGGTAACTTCCAAAACTTCTTTTCTTTATTCAGGAAACATGAGGTATTTTTATCCGTTTTTTGAATAGTCTGCATCATCGAAAATTTGTTTTGAAACAATATAATATCCTGAGATCTGCCTGGTGTGCTGCGGCTCTTTTTTCCTCTCTTTCTTTTCAAGGTTTTAGTCAAGTTGCTGATTCATTAGTAGTTATTAATCCGGATAGTGCCTATGCGGCGCTCTCGGAGGCGGAGAAGCGCTTCTCGCGCAACGCGGTGGCGGGCGTTCAGACGGCCGATGGCCTGCAAGCTTCACTGTTCGCATCGGAGCCCGACGTTGTCAATCCCATCAACATCGATGTCGACCACCGCGGACGTGTGTGGGTATGTGAGGCGTACAATTACCGGCCGGCCGTCAATGGGAAGTCGGAGCTGGGCCAGGGCGACCGGATCCTGATCCTGGAAGACAAGGACGGGGATGGCAAATCGGATGTGACGAAGGTCTTTTACCAGGGACCTGAGCTCAATGCACCGCTGGGGATATGGGTCATGGGCAACAAAGCGATCGTCTCGCAGAGTCCGTACGTGTGGCTGTTTACGGATACGAATGGCGACGACAAAGCCGATAAGAAGGAATTGCTCTTCAAAGGCATTGGCGGTGTGCAAAACGACGCCGGTGTGCATTCCTTCGTTTTCGGCCCCGACGGGAAGTTCTATTTCAATTACGGTAATGCAGGCCGGCAGCTTGTGGACGGGCAGGACCGTCCATTGCTTGATAAATATGAAAGGCCGATTGATTTCCGGCAGTTCAAGCAGGGCGTTGTTTTTCGCTGTGAACAGGATTTTACAAAAGTTGAAATCATGGCGGAGAATTTCCGCAACGGTTGGGAAGTCGCGGTTGACAGCTACGGCACCATGTGGCAATCCGATCAGGAAGAGCCCGGCAACGGAGGCGACCGCGTTTCCTATGTCATGGAAAACGGGAATTTTGGGTATGTGGATGAAATGACAGGCGCCAGCTGGCGTCTGAACCGGACCAATCTGGAAGACGAAATACCGCGCCGCCACTGGCACCAGAATGACCCGGGCGTGGTTCCCGACCTGCTTGAAACAGGGTCGGGCTTTCCGATGGGTATGGCGATATACGAAGGCGAACTGTTGCCCCGACGCTACTGGGACCAGATTCTGCTGGCCGATGCCGGACAGGGCTATGTGAGCGCCTTTTCTGTACAGAACGAAGGTGCAGGTTATAAATCGACCGGCATTCTGCCCATAGTGGAAGGCAAACGCGACAAATGGTTCAGGCCGACCGATGTTTGTGTTGCCCCGGATGGCTCGCTGATCGTTTCGGACTGGTACGATCCCGTGATGGGCGCCAACAAAATGAAAGACCGGAGCCGGGGACGGATATTCCGCATTGCGCCTACCGGTGTACCCTATAAGATCCCTGTTTTTGACCTAAGCATACCCGAACAGGCGGTCAAGGCACTGCAAAGTCCCAATTTATCACAGCGGTACCTGGCCTGGAATGCATGTGTGAAGCATGGCTGGGCGGCCGAGCCGTTTCTGGAAGAACTCTTTCGCCAGTACAACGGAAATCCGAAGTTGCGGGCGAGGGCTTTGTGGGTTCTGAACCGGATCGAGGGGTTTAACTACAGAAACCTGGATATCGGTTTCCGGGAACTGAATCCCAACCTGCGCATCACGGCATTGCGTGCGGTGCGTCAGCGAAACAGTGATCCGACGGAGTATATCAAAAGGCTTACCTCAGATCCAGACCCGCAGGTAAGGCGCGAATGTGCATTGGCCATTAACCACAATCATACTTACGAAGCATTGGACGTCTGGCTACAACTCGCGAAACAATACAAGGGCAATGACCGCTGGTCGGTGGAAGCGCTGAGTATTGGTGCCTATGATCAATGGGAGCGGATATTTCCGGCCTGGCTGGAAAGAGCCGGGTCTAAACCGGGCGCGACAGATGCAGGTAAGGACATTATCTGGCTCGCACGCACACGGAAGGCCATCCCGTATCTGAGTGAGCTGGCAGCCGATACTTCGGTGAGTTTCAAGAGCAGGCTCCGTTATTTCCGCTCGTTCGACTTTTTTCATGCAGGTTATGAGAAAACGCAGGCGCTGCTGAGCGTGCTCCAAGTTAATTCGTCCGACCGGATCGAAGTGAGCAAGCTGGCGCTTTTGCATTTGGACAAATCATTCGTCACCAACTCGCAACAGGGGCTCACTGCGCTGAATAAGCTGTTGGACGAAACTTACGGCACCGAGCATTACATTGACCTGATGACCCGCTACGAGCTTGAATCGGAGAACGATCGGCTTCTCAAACTCGCATTGGAAAAATCCGACGAAGTCATCGGCCGCGATGCGGGTGCTTTGCTGCTCGAACAGGCGGGCATTTCATATGTCACCCAGAAGTTAGCGGGTATGACTGAGGCCAGGAAATCGGCTCTGCTGGCTTCCATTCAAACCGTTGGCAGCAGTGAGTCAGTTTACCTGCTCCGGTCGGCGGCGCTGAACGGTAGTGAACCGCTGAGTGTCCGTAAGCACGCGGCCCGCTATCTCGGCGGTAGCTGGCCGGGGGAAGAAGCGGTAGTAAAGCTGCTGACCGGCGGCCAGATCGACGGCGAAGTGAAGGAGGCAGCCTTGGAAGGCGTGAAGAATGCATTCCGGGAGGAGATCAAAGCGCAGCTGGCGCCCTACTTTCCCAAACCACCGGTAGAGGAGGTGGTTGCAGCGCCGCAGGAAGAGCCCAAGGCAGTAAAGGAGAAGCGGAGAAAGCGTAGGAAAAACCAGTAGAATCAAGTTTAAGGGGCGGTTTTCGGTATATTTTACCACAGCTCATCTTTACAGTCTGAAAACAATAAATTGAAAATATATGCTCCGCAGAAATTTTGTAAAATCTTCCCTTGGTTTGGCTGGTGCCGCGATCGCAACAGGAGATGCATTCGCAACAGCCCCGGCAGCCAAGAATAAGTTTAAGCTCAAATACGCCTCTCACTTCGGGATGTTCCAGAACAGCGCCGGAAAGGACGTGATCGACCAGCTTAAATTTATGGCAGACCAAGGATTTATGGCCCTGGAAGACAATGGCATGATGGGCAGGCCCGTGGAGCAGCAGGAAGCCATTGCAAAGGAAATGAGTCGTTTGGGTATGGAAATGGGTGTGTTTGTGGTGGATAAAGGCGGTAATGGTGCCAACACGCTGGCGGCAGGTAAGAAGGAATATATCGACATATTCCTGAATGGCTGCAAGCGGGCGGTGGATGTGGCCAAGCGCGTGAATGCGAAATGGATGACTGTCGTTCCGGGCGATTTTGAAAGAAATCTGCCGATCGGTGTGCAGACGGGCCACGTGATCGACGCATTGCGCCGGGGCGCTGAGATCCTGGAACCACACGGCCTGGTGATGGTGCTCGAACCGCTGAGCGATTCACCTAACCTGTTCCTGCGTACTTCCGACCAGACTTATGAGATCTGCCGTGGCGTCAACAGCAAATCATGTAAAATTCTGTATGACATTTACCATATGCAGAAAAATGAAGGCCGCCTGATCCATAATATCGATATGACATGGAGTGAAATCGACTACTTCCAGATCGGTGACGAACCTGGCCGTAAGGAACCGACTACGGGGGAGATCAACTACAAGAATATATTCAAGTACATTTACGACCGCAGCAAAAAGGAAAACAAATCCTTCATCATGGGTATGGAACACGGCAATTCCAAACAAGGCAAAGAAGGAGAAGAAGCATTGATTAAAGCGTATGTGGAAAGCGATAGTTTTACGATATAGGTTTTTGGGCTGTAAGCTTTAGGCTATATGCTTTAAGCAGCAGACACATCAGCTCAGGCAAAGAAAAGACCGGGAAGAGAAATCTCCTCCCGGTCTTTTTAGTAAATGCATACTTCCATAAAAGCGTAAGGCATACAGCCTAAAGCATATAGCTTAACGCTTACAATACCACCACCGAATTCTCCGTAGCGTCGACGCCGGCTGGTACGTATTTGTCTGCTGCCCAGTCGTTCTCCCATTTCGCATCGTCGAGGATGTAACGGAATTGATATTCTCCTGCGCCTAGTTCGAGGCTTGTTTTGAATGAGCCGTCTTTTTGTTTTTTCAATGCAATAGCCTCTTCGGGATTCCAGCCATTGAATTCACCTACAAGCGTGATTTTCTTTGCTTCAACTGCCGCCTCGGCGGGAACTGTAAACGTTACTTTGTAGACAGACTTACTTTTTACAAACTGTTTCGTTAATGCCATAATCAGTAGTGTTAATTGGTTGATGGCTCAAAGATACAATCAAAAATTATTCAAATCAATGAATATCAATATCATGAATGTTTTATGTCTTCGAAAAGTTATATAATAACGTTCTTAGCGACATTTTCGGCCATCTCTCTGAAACACTACCTTAACGTATATCGCATTCCTAAAAAGCCTCTGATTCCCTGATTAGGGGCATAAACGTAGGATGGATCGAATGTGAGGCGGTAGGGGTTGTCGGGCGTAGCAATTACCTGGCCTTGCTCATCAAATTTTACATTTTTGTCGAATGGATCGTTCGATCTGGCGATAGAATTGGCCGGAGGAGTGAAGTTCAGAAGGTTTTTGACGCCCCCGTAGATTTCAAGTCCGTTGTCAAACTTCTTGGTAATCTGAATATTCTGCAATGACCAGACGGGCGAATTTGCGGCCCGGGGATCGCTTTCGCTGAGGAGCGGCAAACGCATCGGGCCGTAGATGTTACCGGTGTAGTCCAGCGAGATCCCCGCTTTCTGGATATCATAGGAAACTGCCCAGGTGCCTGTAAACTTTTCGGTCAGTACCGGACGGAAGCGGACTCCGTTCTCTTTCTGGTAGTTGTCCATTAATGTGCCACCGGCGATGATCTTCAATGGAAACGAAAAGTTGAAATCCAGGTTCAGACTGATACCCTTTGAAATGGCATAACCATCCAGATTGTCGTAAATGATCTCGTTGGGGTTGGTGTCGTAGTCCGGCAGGATGCGGTTGGTGAAGTAGGTGTAAAATACCGACGCATCGATCCCGATAAATGAGTTTCCGGTTACGATCTTTTTCACCATGTTGATATTGGCATTCCAGCTCTGTTCCGGTTTCAGCGCTTCTTTCAGGATCACCTCCCGGGAGCCCGTCAAGGCGGCATGGTCCTCGGTAAAGAGGTTCACGATCCGGAAGCCCCGGCCAACGTTCAGGCGGACCACGTCGGTTTGATTGAACTTGTACTTGTAGGCGGCACGAGGTGTGAAGATGCTTCCGTGGCGGCTGTTGTAATCATAGCGGGCGCCCAGCAAAATGGAATGCGGGCCGGATTTGATTTCATCCTGAATGAAAACGCCCGGCAGGTAAATTTTGTCCGCATGATCCTGCCCGTCCACGTAGCGCGTAGCGGGAGTGTTATCGTTGTAGAAAGTGTAACGGAAAGGCGTGCCCATCAGCAGGCTATGTTTGCCGATCTCCTTGTCCCACAGAAATTGAGCGAAGACTATTTTTTGATCGGCATTAAACAGGACGTTGCCATACGTAGAGTTCTGGTTATGTGAGCTGAAAGAATATTGCAAAGTAACTTTTTCCGCCATAGGCAGCTGATAATTGCCCAGGACCTCGAACCGTTTGGTATAAATGCTTTCGCCATAAACCTCGTCTCCTCCGCGGTAGGACCGGTTCCATTGCATTTGTCCGCCCCAACGATCTTCATAATAATAGCGGGCGGCAATATTGGCCTGCCGGTTGTTTTTGAGGTTGAAAGACCATTTGTTGAAAACCGAAATGCGGTTCTGGAGCGTCAGATCGGTGAAGCCGTCCTTGTTGTTATCGATCGGGTTCTGGTAATTGAAATAGTTTATGCCAAGCAGTGAACTGCTTTTCTCGGTCGGAGTGAATTTCACTCCCAGGTCCACATTGTAGTCGCGCCACGTCGTACTGAAAACATCCGCAGAGAATAACGGTGCCTTGGAGGGGTTCTTCGTAATGATATTGATCAACCCACCCACCGCTTCGGAGCCATAGAGTGTCGAAGCCGGTCCTTTTACGATCTCGACCCGCTCGATGAGGCTGTTCGGGATCCCGGAGAGTCCGTACACGGTGGAAAGCCCGCTTACCATGGGCATACCGTCGATGAGGACCATCGTGTAGGGGCCTTCCAGCCCGTTGATGTGGATATCGCCGGTGTTGCACACATTGCAGTTCAGCTGCGGGCGTACTCCGTTCACATAACTTAACCCCTCAAAGATGCTGGGTACCGGGTTTTTATAGATGAATTTAGAGGTAATGATATCCACCGGGACCGGGCTGTCGAGTTTGGAAACTTCCTTCATCGTGCCCGTCACTACCACTTCTTCCAGTGCATTGGCGCCGGATTTCAGCAGAAAGTCCTTCACCATATTTTTCTCGACCCGTACATTCTTTTCTGTGACCGTCGGCAGCGATACATAGCTGACCCGTACGGTGTATACGCCCTTCGGAATGCCGCTGATGCGATAATTTCCCGCGGTGTCCGCAGTAGTTCCTGTTTTGAGTTCGCTGATATAGACCGAAGCGCCGAATGCGGGGTCAGTCTGGCCGTCCAGCGAAATTTTTCCGGAAAGTGTGAACTGGGCCGTCGCATGAAAAGATAAGGCGCTCAGGAGTAGAAGTATGAGTTGCTTCATATAATGGCCAAATTATTATTTTATTTTTCTCTGAATATTAATTTAGACAAACCTAAAAATAAAACTTGATAAATGAAAATTTAAAATTCGGTTACAATTGATTTCGTTGTGAAACTATCTGAGGCATCGCTTTGGTTAGCACAATGCTTATTCACTTACAAAACAGTTTTAACCCACTATGCTTAAAAAATTTCTAAGGCCGATCAAACTTCCCGGGACGGTGGATTGGGCTGTTCTGATTCTTCGCGTGGGATTTTCATGCCTGATGATTACGCACGGCTATGCTAAACTGACCGGCTTTCTGAGCGGAGATCGCTCCTTTTCCGACCCGATCGGTATAGGTGAAGAACTTTCCTACTTTCTGACAATCTGTGCTGAATTCGGATGTTCTATTCTGCTGATTCTCGGGCTGGGGACCCGGCTCGCGCTGCTTCCCCTGATCTTCACCATGCTTGTGGTGATTTTTATCGTGCATGCCAAAGATGCTTTTGATGTGAAGGAGCATGCGTTGCTATTTCTCTTCGGATACATCGCCTTACTGCTGACGGGGCCGGGCCGGTTTTCGGTCGACAGTAAATTGTACCGTTAAAAAAAATCCCTTCCGGAGCGTCGGAAGGGATTTTTAGGATTTTGCTATTGCGACCATTTGGTGGGCTTGCGGTCCCAGCGGTGAACCTTCATCGCTTCGGCGACCGCGGCATCCAGCTGCACACCATCGCTGGCGGCTACGTTTGCGCGGACGTGCGGGAGCTTACGCATACCCGGGATCGTCGTGTGCACATCGGGGTTGTTGAGGATGAACCGCAAGGCGAGTTCGGGCATCGTCATACCCGCAGGAATGTCCGCACGAAGCGACTCAGCCTTGTCCACGCTTGCATTCAGGTTTTCAGGAACGAAGTAAGTGGAGCGCCAGTCGTCGGCGGGAAAAACAGTTTCTTTGGTTAACGTTCCAGTTAATGTACCTTCATCGAAAGGCACACGGGCGATCACGGCGATGTCCTTTTCGCGGCAGAGCGGGAACAGGTTGTCTTCCGGGGCCTGGTCGAAAATATTGTAAATCACCTGCACGGCGTCAATCAGGCCGGTTTTCAGCGTTTCCAACGCATTGTCGGGTTCCCAGCGGTTGATACTGATTCCCCAGGCAGCTACTTTTCCTTCCTTTGTCAGCTTCTGGATCGCTTCCTTCCATTCATCTTCCTGCGCCCAGGCGTCCTCCCAAACGTGGAATTGCAGCAGATCTATTTGCTCGGTGCCCAGATTTTGCAGACTTTTTTCGGTGTATTCAACGATATAGTCCGCCGGAAACACATCTTTCAATGCGAATTCGGCACGTGACGGCCATTGGCGGTTTTTGGGCGGGATCTTGGTAGCCGCGTAGAGTTTTTTGTCCGGATACCTTTTGATCAGTTCGCCGAGGATACGCTCACTCAGTCCTTCGCCGTAGCCCCATGCAGTATCGAAGAAGTTAACACCCGATTCGACGGCGAGGTTGAGTGAATCGTCCGTTTCCTTGCGGTCGGAGCCTGTCCAGCCCGCCAGGCCCCACATTCCGTACCCTATTTCGCTGATTTCCCAGCCGGTTCGTCCAAAACGACGTTTTTGCATTGTGAATTGATTTTAGTGTTATACCATTAAAGAATTTGCCTGCATTTATTTAATCCAGAAGGGATACATTTGCAGGACTTTTTTATTAGTGAGCCCTCGTGTGCTACGTTCTTCAAAAATAAGGTTAGGTGAAAGAAAAAAGGGTGATTAATGCATTATTGATGACAGTGAAACGAGTTGCCGGCGTCGTGCTTATTATTTGTATGGCCGGTTTGACGAATCAAAGTAAATCTTCCGATAAAATTGCAGAATACTGCGCAGCTTTCCATCAGGTCCAGATGGATATCCGCGATAATGTCATCACACCTGATTCTGCCCGCCTGGCTTTTGCGGCCGCAATGCGGAACATCCGTGCAGAGTTTCGCCGGGATACCTGCCGGGCGATCGACTCTGCCTATTTTGTGTATCCGGTCAAATGTTACACGCCGCAGGAGTCCGTGGGTGCGAAAGGGAGAGGGTACCGGCCCGACGGTTTCGATCTTTTCGACATGAATGCCAGGGGCAGCCACCCCGCCCACGACCTCTTCGTGAGAGACAAAGACCAGGATGTGCTCGACGACCGTACCTGGAAGCCCATCGATGTGCTCGCATTCACTTCCGGCGTGGTAGTGGCAACCGAAACAAGCTGGAAATATGACAGCGAATTCCGGGGAGGGAACTGGATATGGATCTATGATCCGTGCTTGGACGGCCTTTTTTACTACGCGCACAACAATATCGTGGAAGTTCAGCCGGGACAGTGGGTTAGTGCAGGTGACAAGATATCTGAAATGGGACGTACGGGTTACAACGCCTACCAGAAGAGATCCCCTACGCACCTGCATCTCATGTACCTGCAACTCGACGCCGAAGGCCTTCCAATGCCCTACAACACTTATGCATGGCTGAAACAGTCGACGGTAAAAGATGGTTTGGAGGCTGAGTGATTGGTATTGAAGTAGATAATTGATAAATTGTCCTTCACTCCATTACTATTCCTTAAACATCATTTTATGAACAACCGACGTTCCTTTTTCCGGAAGAGCGCAGCCTTGGGCATGGGCGCTTTCGGTATCAACAGCCTTTTCAACGAACTCCACGCGGAGCAGTTCCTCGAAGCCGGGAAGCTTTGGGACGATAACAGTGAAGGAAACGAGGACTACTGGTCGGTGATCCAGGACGCCTACACCGCGAGCAAAAGCGAGATCATTATTTTGAATAACGGTGGTGTATCCCCTTCGCCCATTGTCGTGCAGGAAGCGCTGGACAAATACAACAAAGCCGCTGCCCAAGGTCCTTCGTATTATATGTGGCGCATTATGGATAAGGGGCGGGAGCCGCTCCGGCAACGCCTGGCCAGGCTCGCCGGTACCGACGCGGACGAGATCGCAATCAACCGGAACGCAACGGAGGCCCTGAATACGATCATTTTCGGATTGCCGCTGGAAAAGGGCGATGAGGTGATCGGTACTTTGCAGGATTATCCTAATATGGTTCAGGCCTGGAAGCAGCGCCAGATGCGTGACGGCATCGTGTACAAGCAACTGTCGTTCGATTTTCCCATCGAAAACGAAGAGCAGATCGTGAAAGCATATGCGGATGCCATCACGCCCAGGACAAAGATCATCCATGTCACACACATCATCAACTGGGTAGGGCAGATCATGCCGGTGAAAAAGATATCGCAGATGGCCCATGCGAAAGGCATAGAGGTGGTTTGCGACGGCGCTCATACATTCGGTTTGCTCGATTACAAAATCCCCGATCTCGAATGCGATTATTTTGGCACAAGCCTTCACAAATTCCTCAGTGCGCCGGTGGGAAGCGGTATGATGTGGATCAAAAAAGACAAGATTGAAAAGATCTGGCCATTGCTGTGCAACAGTCAGCCGAAAAGCGGGGACATCCGCAAATTCGAAACGCTGGGCACGAGGAGTTTTCCCATTGAGCAGGCCATTGGCGAGGCGATCAACTTTCAGGAAGGAATAGGCAGCAAACGGAAGCAGGAAAGGATCCATTACCTGAAAAAATATTGGGCGGAAAAGGCTGCTCAGATCCCGGGCGTAAGGATACATACTTCATTGAAACCGGAATTTTCGTGCGCGATTGCAGGCGTCAGTATCGACGGTATGAAGCCAGAGGAGCTGGACGGTAAACTGATGAAGGACTACCAGATCCATACGGTGGGTATCAATTGGGAGAACATCCATTGCGTGCGGGTGACACCGCATGTATACACGAAGCTCAGTGATCTGGATAAGCTGGTGGGAGCGATAGAAAAAATCGCCAAGAAAGCCTGAGTTTTCAATGAAGAACAGCGATTGAGCATAACTGGCTGATATACCGGTTATGCTCAATTTTTTTACCGTTTGTACGCCGGAAGCGTTGGATATCAGTTTGAAAAGCCATTGACACGAATGATTCGGGAACAAGCGCACCGATCTGTTATTTTTGACGAATCCTCAACCGAAAAATTACCAAGATGACACAGTTACGAAAGGGTTCTTTTATCAGGAAGATAAAGGACATCAGCATGGGAAGTGCATTGGCGCTCGCCCTGTTGTCCGGGACGACGTTTGTCGCCTGTTCATCGGACGACGAATCGGATTATAGCTATGAAGAAACTTCCTACGGCAAAGGCATCCGCTCCCACATCAAGGAGGTCAGTCCGGGGGAGTTCAGGATTATGAATGAAGAAAGTGTACCCGCCGACAGTTCCGTTGCCATTGTAACCTATCTCGACGGACATCAGGATAAACTGAGCCCTACCGCGGCCAAGGCATTGATCGACCAGGAAATACGCTCCAATTCAAATATGACCCATCACAGTGGGTTGTCGAGCATGTTGCTGTATGGTGGAATGGGGTATCTTCTGGGACGTAATTCTTCAAACTCCTACATGAACAACTACCGGGACAGGCAAGGCGACAACCGAAGCCGTTCGTTTTACGCAAACCCGGGTGCCTGGGCAAGTTCACGCAGCGCTGTGCAGGATGTGAACGCATCGCGATCCACCCGGGTGGTAAACTCCCGTCCAGCCGGAGGCCGGAAAGGGTTTTTCGGAAGAATGTCGGGAAGAAGCGGAGGCTAAAAATCAAAACAACATGGTAAAACTGAAATCACTTCCCAACCCTCCCCAGGCAGCGTTACAAAATGCAGGATGGGAATGGGCATTGGGCACAGATACGACACCCTACGTGGTGAACGACATGGTCACCGTCAGCGAAGAGCAGGCCGAGCGTTATTATGAAGCTGCCGATACACTGTACGATATGTTCATCGAAGCCGGTCAATATGCCATTGACCATGATTTGTTCAGGGAAATGGGCATTCCGGAGAACCTGGTGGAGCTGATCAAATATTCCTGGAACGACGACCAGCAGATTCATCTTTACGGCCGTTTCGACTTGGCAGGAGGATTCGGCGATGAGCCAGTGAAGCTGATCGAGTTCAACGCGGACACGGCGACCTGCATTCCCGAAACGGCCGTTGTACAATGGGCGCACCTGCGCATGAATGGAATGGAGGAATCGAAACAATTCAACACGGTGTTCGAAACGCTGGTGGGGCAGCTGGCTTACCTCAGGGATGAAAATAGCGACCTGACGCCCTCGATCCTTTTTTCGACCATGCGGGGCTACCCCGAAGACGATACCAATGTAGCCGTGCTCACCGAAGCAGCCCGGGAAGCAGGTTTTGATACCGAGTTCGCCTACATTGACGACGTGGAGTTTTCAAATGGGGATGGCATATTTTTCCAGGAGCCGGAGCATGGTCAGTTCATCCGTTTCGATTTTTGGTTTAAGCTTGTGCCGTGGGAGTATATCGGAGATGATGAGCCGGAGCTGGCCGGCATGCTGACAGACATTGTGAAAAATCGCAAGGCGGTCATTCTCAATCCGGCGTATACATTGCTTTTTCAATCCAAGTACATTCTCAAAATCCTGTGGGATCTTTACCCGTATCACCCGCTTTTATTGCAAACGGAACGCTACGCATTGCCTCACAAAAAATCCGTAAGCAAAGTGTTGTTCGGACGCGAAGGTGCTAATGTGACCATTCATGACAAAGGGGGCGAGATACTTGAAACTGTCGCCGGAGAATATGACGGACAATCGCGGATTTACCAGGAATATGTACCATTCCCAACCGACGCTGATAACAGAACCTACCAGGCTGGTGTGTTCTTTGCAGGGGAGGCATGCGGGCTCGGTTTCCGCAGAGGTGGGAAAATACTGGATAATACCGCACAGTTTGTGGGGCACGTCATCGACTAGGCAACTACGTAATTTTACTTGCTTGTGAATCAGATCGTTGTGTCAAAATGGGCGTTGGGAGGAGCAAATCAACCGCAGGCTCACTTAATTAACCGTTTGCTAATCATTTTGAAGAAAATTCCCGCACCGGGACGAAGTTTGTAACGGTTTTAGCACTGCCTGCTGGTATGAAAGTTTTAAGGAAGATGGAAACTTTGTCAGCAGATCAGCAAGTTCATCGATCCTTAATTCTTAAAACGGAAATGTCATGATTCACGAGAAAATTTTTCAGCTTAAAAGTGGTAGGGAAGTCAAAGTAGTAGTAAAAAGTTATTTCCTGCATGACAATCCGCAGCGAGACATGGAATGTGAAATACTGATCAGGGAGCCAAAGGAAAAATTCTTCCGCACACCAATTGGTATTGATCACCCGCAATACTGGAAAATGAAACGGTCCAGCGTGCAGCAGGGCAAGGTTCTTCTCATGGAATACAGCGGCATCACCCAGCGCCAGATCAACCAGGCCATCACCGAGTTTAACCGCATATTGAGCTATCCATCAGCGCAAATCGGACTACAATATGAAACCGAGCTGGTTTAAAGCAACATATATTAAAGAAATGTAACACACATTATCCTGAACTAATCAAACGCACACACTGACCGGGCGCAGCTTTTTTGCTGCTACCCGGTTTTTTGTTGTTATAGCTTTCCGTTCCCGTTAATCCGCATGCCGGATTTTTATTAATTTAAGCCCACAGCGATATCTGAACGGGCAATGACAAGAAAAAAAATCATTTACATGTCGGTAGCGGCATTGTTGTTGGGCGGCATCACGGCTTATCTGTTCCGGTATATCTTTGCGGGTAACCTATTTGCCGAACCCTCCGTTTCGCTCAACTCCGACTTCCGAGAGCAGGTAGTGGCACATTTTGGCCGCAGGGACTCCATCGCTACGTTCACGCCCGGATTTCAGCACGTGTCTCTCAAACTGTCTCCCGGGGCCGATGAGCAAGATATGGCAGCAATGTGGAAGGGAATCGATGCAGATCGCGATTGGCTGCTGACGGTCGCGACCGGGGCGGAAGGTACTTTGCAAAAATGTGCGGAGGGGAAGTACGATGAGGCTTTCCGCGCTTTGTGTAAAGCGCTCCCGCGGGGTCAGGGTAAAGTGTATCTGCGCTGGAACCCGGATATGGAAGTACCTGTCCAACTATATGCATGGCAGTACCAGTCGCCGGTCGATTACATCAAAGCGTTCCGGCATGTAGCGGGAATTTGCAGAACAGGATCTCCGGCGGTTCGCATCTTGTGGGGTGCAGCCGGATATCCCGGCGCGGATGAATACTGGCCGGGTGAGCATGCAGTAGATGCAGTTGGTATTTCGGTAGATGGCCAAAGTGAACGAACAGCAACCGCCTATCCTGCCGACGCGGACCTAAACGTAGCGCTCAGAAGGAAGATCATACGAACCCGTTGGGCAGATAAGCCTTTAATGTTGCTGGTTGCCGGGGGTGACAGTACTGTAAGTGCGGTGAAGGACAATTTGAACGCGGTCTGGAATGCGATCAAAATGGATTCGGCCATCGTTTTTCAATCGCTTCCTGATCCGGGGAGCCTGGCCGTGCGCGGGAAGCCGCTGGCAGGTGTGTACGACCCGAAGCATTTGCTTACGGCTTCTCCCGCCGTAGACGTGGAACACCTGTTTGTGGATCTGGTCAATATCCAGAGCGGAGCGTTTGAAAAGGACTTTGAAAGCATTTTGAAACGAGGCCATCAGCCCATCATTACGGTGGAGCCATGGCGGGACGGAAAAGTGAGGAAAGACTCATCCGCGCTTCGTAATACCGTTAATGGTACGTATGACGAGGAATTCCGGGAGGTATTCAGGTTAGTAGCCAAAACCGACTTGCCTGTTTATGTCCGGTTTGCGCATGAAATGGAAATTCCCATTCACCGTTATTCGTGGCAAAGTCAGGACCCGGTGTTGTATATCAAGGCATACCGTCATTTCATGGGCCTCGGGATGCAGAACAAAAACGTGCGCAAGGTATGGGGACCCGCAGGTGACCGTGGATCAATGGAATGGTATCCGGGCGATGACATGGTCGACTTTGTGAGCATTGCGATTTACGGCTTGCCGGACAAGAACATTACAGATCCTGAAAAACAGGAGTCGTTTGAAACGATCTACAACCGGAAAGCCTGGCGTATGCGCCTGGCATCCAAGCCAATTTTTATCACCGAATTCGGTGTAAAGGGGCCCGAGGCTTTTCAGCGAAAATGGATGGAAAATGCGGCGCATGTCGTGGCAGGTCACAAAGAAATTGCGGGTACCTGCTATTTCAACTTAGCAGATAACCCCAAGGTTTGGGGCAATATCCCTGCGCCGGATTGGGGTATCAGCCGGGCAACGTTTGAGCATTTCATCCAGACTCTCAATGCAGGCCGGTAGGCTTTTTGGCTGCTTGCAATGGCGTATTCAGCTCAGAGTCAGTCATGGCAACGACCGTCGTGCCGCTGAGCACGTACAGGTACAAACGATACAGCGACGGATGTTTCGGTATTTTAAGTAAAAGCCGGGGGCCAGTTCCTGCATCGGTCATTTCAATCGGGTTGTCGAATCCGTCTGTCCGGACGAGCTTCCATTCGAAGCGGAATCCTGCCGGGTTTTTGCCTGCTACTAACCACCGCCCGTTTTGCCAGGCAATGGCGTGATAGCCGAGGATTTGACCTTCGAAAGTTCCGAGCGCCGGTTTAAGTATCTTGAAGGCCGGTGCTGTGGGAGGGATGTCGCCGGCTTCCCAAAGAGATCGAAGTTCCTGCAATGCTGTTTTGGGGCGTCCGAGATAATCCCGTAGTCCGTCGAAACTCACGTGTTCGAAAATCTTCTCATCCTGCCAGTTCGAAATAAACACACCTGTTCCGGTATTTCGGGTGGTATGGTACGCTGCGACGCTGCTATAAGCAAAAAAGTAAGGATACCGGATTTCTTTCAGGGTTGCCGTATCGGGGAGGTTTTGCGGGTCCGGAAGGACGAGGCCAAAGGCATCGATCGCGGGAACCATCCGGTGGATCAGATCAGCCCATTCTGGCGCGTGCGGTGCCAGTTCCAAATCAGTAGTCACTGGTCGGGAAGGGTCGATGGCCTTAATCCCCGTCGCGACGTTTTTTAGCCAGTACAAATAATGTTTTTGCTGATCAGCTAAACCCTTGCGCTGCTGGAACCTTTGTAATGCAGGGTTTCCGAAGTTCCAGGAAACGATGTGCTTTCGGTCTTTCAGTCGTCTTACTGTATTCAGAATGGTTGACGCCAGCGCAGCAACCTCGTCCTTGTCGCGGATGAAATCAAGTGTTTCGGGAATCCAGAAAGTGTAATGGATCGCTACGCCCTGCCGTTCGGTAGCGCGGAGCACATTGTAATCATAGATGCCGGGCCCAAAATGCCGGATAGCCAGAATTCCGTTTTTTCGCATTGCCCGGAGATCTTCTTCCAGTTCAGGTTTTGTAAAGGCTGGCTGCCGTCGCGACCAGTTATGTCCCTTAGTATAGTTAACGCCGTGGACTCCGGAAAAAAAAGCCTTGCCCGGTGGTAGGCCAGCAAGCGCCAGGGAATCGGGTTCAGGCAGCCGTAATGCGCGGTACAATGCAGGGAAGTCGACCGGCTGGTCCGGTCGGGATGTTGCCAGGCTCAGAGCGTACGTTTCATTTTCTTTCCCGATCGCAAGGCTGCGTTCGATCAACGGGTCGAACCGTTTGAAATAAATAATGGCACTGATCACGGTGATACTGATCAAAAATGCGGACGCCCGGACGCCGCTGTAAATCCGCCGCCTCAATATCCAGAAGTTACCTTTCAGTTCTTTGATGGCCCTGAATGCAGACCGAAGGACCGGATAGGTGTTCGAAAGCCCGCGGATTTGCTGCTGACGGCTCGCTGCGATGTTGAAGCACATGAAGAAGCAATTGAGACCCGCAAATCCCGCCATGATGAGATTGTAAGGATTCAGATCCTGGTATAAACCGTAGCCGATGGCGAGCAACGATAAAGCCAGTATTGCGAGATTGGGAATGTTGAGAGGCCAGTTGTTGGCCTCGTTCCCGTCTTTGGGAGTGGGGTCGTAGGGGATTTTTTTACCTGCAATCGTATAGATGATACCCATGATAAAGATCCACCAGGTCCCGATCATCAGTAGTCCGCCTACGACGTGGAACCCTCGTTCTTCATCTTCCATCACCCACCATTGCACAAAATGGCGGATCAGGATAACACTGGAAGCCATTGGTAACAACACCAGTCCGAAGTCGACCAGGTCGAAATGCATGGGACTCATACCCAGTACGAGCGCCAGTATAGGTATCAGAAAATTGATGAGATAGATAAAGCCTGACAGGTAATGCAGCGGTATGATCCCGTAATGAATTTTCTGACTCCAGCTGAACTTCGTGAAAAGTCGGGGATAGGCGTGCACAAACAGGTCGAAGACCCCTCTCGACCATTTGAGCTGTTGCTTGTAATAAGCCGACAATGTCGACGGGACAAGCCCGCGGGCCAGTACCGCAGGTACATATACGGACTTCCAGCCCTTTGCGTGCAATTGCATGGAGGTGTGCATATCTTCCGCCAGCCCGGCTGCGTGCCCGCCTATGGATTCCAGTGCCGTGCGCCTGAATGTACAGTTTGCACCGATCGCCAGCACCGTTCCGTATTTGTTCATGGTCATCATCATGGGCCCGTAAAACTGGTAGGTTTGCTGGGCCGCACCTTTCGCAATCAGGCTCTCATCATGATTTTTGTAGGCCTGGACGATCTGTACATAGCCGATCTCCGGGTTGTCGAAATGCGAGACGATCGGGTCCAGAAAGTCTGGAAACGGGACATGGTCGGGATCGAGGACGACACAGAGCTCTCCTTTGGATATCGCCAGTGCATTGTTGATGTTACCAGCTTTTGCATTCTTCTTTTCCTTTCGGGTCACGTGGTGCACGCCGAGGCGGTCGCAGACTTCCCTGAGGTAGGGGTCGTCCGCTTCATCGCACAGATAGGCCTCATGCGGGTAAGTAATGGCCTGGATGGCGGTGAGCGTTTCCACAATCATGTCGTAAGGCTCTCCGGCGCAGAAAGTCGTGAAAATATCGACCGTGTACCCGCGGGTGAGCGGAGGCGTCGATGGAACGGTGATGTACAGATAATGATACCATTCGTGCAGTATTTTCAGGCAAGTGAATACAAACGTTACGACCAGCATCCAGTACAAGGGAGCGTAGCCCCTGACCGATTCAGAAAGCACGTTGAATAGGAAAAATCCCATCGAAATCAGCCCGGAAAAAATCATAAGCCGAAGCATGATCAGCTGGTTCCGGGTAGGAGGCTTCACATAAAGGGTTTGCTTCATGGACGGTTTACGACGTAAAAAGGTGTGTTACAGGACGCAAAATGGCCCTTATCATTATAAATCGTTGCGAAAATGCGGTAAGGACCTTCTTCGGAGGGAGCTTCGAAAGCCACCCGCAGATTGCTCCCGGGATTGTTAATGGTTGTAAGGGCTTTTAATTTCGCAGTACTGTTGACCTGGTTCTTACGATACCAGTCTTCTTTTAAAATCTGCCAGCGGATCGAGCGGACGGGCCCATGGTTTTCGAGCAGGAGTACTTCCGCACTGGCCGGGCTGCCGGGGATGAGGATAATGTTGTCGCGTGCACCCTGTTCATTTAATAGCATATACCTGAGTTCAGGATATTTCGATAAAGAGGGTTTTCCCGTCCAGATAGTCTGCATGGTGCCGGCTGCTTCTGAGGGAGCCTGATTTTCATCGAATATGCTAAACCAGGTCTGGGTGGTTTCCTGTTTGTTGCCCCAGAAAAATATGCAAGCACCCAGATATCTCGGATCTTCCAGCGGCATACTTTCCTCGTAACGTTTTTTGTAAATTTCAGCCTTCTTATTGCTGGTATCTTCAATGTAGGCGCCCCAGGCGGTTTGCTCAGTTCCTTGCCAGGGACCATTGATTCCCCATTCCAGCAACATATAGGGCCCTTTCCAGAACCAGGAAAAATCGGCCAGGTCACGGCGCAACAAAGGAAGGTTGCCGAAAATGTTGAAGGAAATTAGGTCAACATCACATCGCATCCGGAGGTTAAAAATGTACTTCAGATTGAAATTCAGGACGGTGGTGGTAATGGGATGGTCGGGGTCTTCTTCGTGGATCATGTCGGTCAGCCCGTTAAATCCTTTGTAAAACTGGTTATACGTCCATTTGTGTGGGTAGTCCAGTTCATTGCCAAGGCACCACATCAGTACCGAAGAGTGTTTTCGGTAACGCCTGATCAGCGACCGGAACGTGTTCAGCCGGACTTGATTAGCCCGGGCATCGTTGTACAATGATATGTCGCCGCTGTTCGGGAGCGGCAGGCCCACAATGACGGCAATATGGTTGGCGTGGGCACTATCGAGTATTTGCGCCAGGTTGGTGGTGTCCCAGGTCCGGAGCGTGTTGCCACCGGCCTCCCGGAGTGCGCGGAAATGCGAAAGGCCGCCAGCGCCCTTCACCTGAAAAGGTTTACCGTTCCTGATCAGTGTGAACCGGCCATCGCGTTGGTCGATGTAGACTTTTGCGGCGCGGTTCGGCTGCCGGTTTTCACGGCACCCTAACAGCACGGCACTAAACGTTACAACCAGCAATAATAGAAGAGAGGTGAGTTTTCTTGACAATATCGGATGCATTTGAAACCGGACAGGGCGAGCCCTGACGTTTCTAAATAAATCAAAAAAGATCATATATTAAAATTATCGGCCAAATCAGCGTGGAGCCTGGTCAATGCGACTGTACGCGGTTTCCCATTTATTGACTACTTTTATATAAATGTTTTAGTTTACTAAATTTTGAATTATTGTTTACATTAAGATGAAGGAAGATTCACTCTCAAACAAAGCCTATACAGAACTACGGAAAAAGATACTCTCGAATCAGCTCACCTCGGGCACCCGGCTTAAGGAAGACGAATGGTCTAAAAAGCTGGATGCGAACAGGATGGCGATCCGGGAAGCACTGACCAGGCTTTTGGGCGAGCAGCTGATCGTGCAAGGGGAGAAAGGGGGCTTTTTTGTTAAAACGCTCACCCTGGAAGACAGTCACAAAATCCGCGAGTTGCGGGAAATCCTGGAAGTGGGCGCGCTGCGTCTGCTCATTCAGAAGATAACGGCAGGCCAGATAGCTGAGCTGGACCGTATATGCGACGACTTTTCGTCGATGGTAGAGCGGGGTTATTTTGGCGGTGCCTGTGAGGCGGATGTGAAGTTTCATGAGACCTTGATAGAATGTGCTGGTAATGAAAAGCTTGTGTATCTTTATCAGGCGAGCAACATTCCATTGTTCCACCAGAAGCTGGGCAAAACGCAAACCCACATGGATGATTACGAACTCACTGACCAGGAGCATCGTGAGATCGTAGCCGGGATCAAGGAAGGAGATATCAGAAGGGCCGAGGAGGCATTAATGAAACACCTGACCCGTGGTGAGGTGGCTTCTCTCGATCTCGCGTAAGTTATATTATTTGCAGGCTGAGGTTCCGGGGCCGGTTTCAATCGCATTGAAACCGGCCTTTTTCTTGCCATAGTATTTTCGGTTTTTCCGACTCATGCCTTTCGGCTATTCCGCGGTCCGCAAATTCTGCGGTATATCCTTCGCCGTAACTCCGGATTAATAATTTTTTCCTTATTTTTTTGTTTACAAAAAAATAATATATTTGTTAACACAAAATAACCCATAGTACTTACGTGTAACCCATTGCCCGTAAATGATCGTTGCGCGCCTTTGAACCAATTCGTTTGCCTATGAAGAAAGCGACACAGCTTGTGATTGTTCGAGAATTGCCGATTAAACCCATTTACTGTTCCGAAATCTTGAAGTATGAAAAAATCTCTAGAACCCGTGGGGCTGGCGACGGTCCCATTGCTGACGACCCTGTTACGTAACCGCCTGAAATTCCTTTTGCTGTTGACATGCCTGGTGGCATTTGCCGGGGTATTCAATCAGATCTATGCACAACAAATCAAAAAAATCACAGGAAAAGTAGTCGACCAGAAAGGCGCACCGGTACCAGGTGCTTCGATCGTGGTGAAACAGTCGACATCCGGCGCTATTGCGGATAAAGACGGTGTGTTCAGCATTTCGGTGCCCGACAATGCGGGCGCTCTCGTCATATCCTATATCGGAATGAAAACGATGGAAGTAGCGCTCGGTAACCGGAGTGACCTCGGTGATATCATATTGTCGGACGATGCGCTGGGGCTTCAGGAGGTGGTGGTGACGGCACTGGGGATCGAGCGCGCAGCAAAGACTCTGACTTACGCCACGCAGAAGATCGGCGGGGATCAGGTAAATGAGATCAGGGATGCCAATTTTACAAACACGCTTTCGGGTAAAATTGCCGGGCTCACGATCACGCCATCGGCCAATGGTCCGGGCGGCGCGACACGGATCGTATTGCGGGGAAACCGGTCGATCCAGGGGTCGAATAATGCATTGATCGTCGTCGACGGGGTGGCGATAGACAATTCCTCGCCCGCGGGGCAGGTGCGCTACGATGCGGGCGGGCACAGCGGAAGTGACGGCGCTTCCAGCATTAATCCCGATGATATAGAGTCGATTAACGTGTTGAAAGGCGCTGCTGGAGCGGCATTGTATGGAAGTCGTGCCGCCAATGGTGTGATCATGATTACTACAAAAAAGGGAAAAAGCGGCAAAATCAATGTGAATGTAAATTCGGGCGTCACTTTCGATAAGGCCCTGGTTACGCCGTCCTTGCAGAACCAGTACAGCCAGGGCTCGGGTGGAGTGTACTCGACCCTGACCAACGGGAGCTGGGGCGCACGCATTACCGGGCAGAGCGTTCAGGACTGGGCGGGAAATACGGTTTCTCTCAAAGCATATCCCGATAATATCAGCGATTTTTTCAAAACGGCTGTCTCTACCAATAATTCGGTAGGCGTCAGCGGCGGTTCTGAAAAGGTGCAGTCTTATGTGTCTTACGCTAATAACTATATCAATGGCATTGTGCCGCACAACCGGCTTTCCAGGAATACCTTTAATGCGAGACTTAGTTTTGATATCACCAGCCGGCTTTCCGCCGACGCCAAGGTCACCTATATGTTACAGGATATCTATAACAAACCGGGAGTAGGCGGAGACGGAATGGTCGTGGCGAATGTTTACCGTATGCCGCGTACCGTGGATCCCGGGACCCTGGAATCATACAAAAAAGTAGATGTTACAGGCGTGGAGACGCCGACTTATTGGACCAGCCCGGATGCGGTTTACATGAACCCTTACTGGACGATCAATAATACCCACCACGATGAAAACAGGAGCAGGGTGACCGGGCTTTTTGTGCTGCGGTACAAACTGACTGACTGGCTGAACATTCAGGGGCGCGTAAGTTCGGATAGCTACAATGATTTTATCAGCCAGAAATACGCCAATAATACGGTCAACTATGCCAGGCAGCCGGGCGGGTACTACTCGGAAGGGAACGACTACATCGCGGAAAGAAACGCCGACCTGTTGCTGACCGGAACGAATAACATCGCGCCGGACCTGAAACTGACGTATAATATAGGAGGTTCAATCCTCAACCGCAGCATGCGGCACCGCATTAACGCCGCCGATGGGCTGGGATTTGCCAATAAATACGATCTTAGCTACGCTACAACCCTGAAAACGGAAACCGCCACGGCGAAGCGTCAGTTGCAGTCGGTGTATGGTACGGTGCAGTTTGGCTACAAGGATTATTTGTTTCTTGACCTGACGGCCCGTAATGACTGGTCGAGTACGCTGCCTTCGCCCTATTCCTACTTTTATCCGTCGGTGGGGGTTTCTGCCGTGATTTCGGAAATGGTGAAATTGCCCACCTGGGTAAGTCTGGGGAAAGTAAGGGGCTCGTTCACAAAGGTAGGTAACGATGCCGATCCATATCTGTTAGGTCAAACGTATACCTATATCCGTGGCGGCTTTGGTGGTTACATTGCCAGCAGCAGTACCAAAGCCATCGCCGATCTGAAACCCGAATTGACGCAGTCGGTAGAGCTTGGCACGGAATGGCGGTTTTATAACAACCGTTTTGGCATTGACCTGACCTATTACAAAACAAATTCCAAGAATCAGCTGCTGCGCGTTGCATCTCCGGCTTCGTCGGGCTACTCGACCTTGAATGTCAATGCAGGGAACATACAGAACGAAGGTTTTGAGGCGGTGCTATCCCTGAAGCCTGTGGCGGGAAAGCATTTTTCCTGGAATATAGGGCTCAACTATGCGGTGAACAAGAGCAAAGTGGTGGAGCTGTATGAGGGTGTAAGTCAGTTGTACCTCGGCTCCTCGACCAGCGTCCGCACGGCCACACCGCTGATCAGAGAGGGCGGTGCATTCGGGGATTTGTACGGCTATAAATGGAAGACACTGAATGGGCAGTATGTAGTGAGTGACAAGGGCGTACCGGTTAAAAGTGACGAAATAGAGAAGCTGGGTAATTATAATCCCAAGTTTTCAGCCGGTTTCAGCAACAATTTTTCATACCGGAACTGGACGCTCGGGGTATTGGTCGATGGTAAGTTCGGGGGCGTGATCACGTCGGGTACCGCGGCGCAAATGGCTTATAATGGTACAAGTTCCGACACTGAGCAATACCGGGATGCCGGGTCATGGGTGGTCAAAGGGGTTACAGCCGAAGGAGCCGCCAATACGGTCGCAGTGAATGCGGAAACGTTCTGGCAAACGGTGGCGCAGGGGGATTACTCGTGGGGAGAATTTTTTACCTACCATGCTACCAACGTGCGGGTGCGGGAGCTCACGCTCGGGTATGACTTCAAAAACCTGCCCGGTTTTCTGAACTCCGCCCGGCTGTCCTTTGTAGCACGAAACCTGTTCTTCATTTACCGGGGCAATGCGATCCTCGATATTCCGGGCATTGGCAAACGCAAAATGGATTTCGACCCGGAAATGAGCCTGGGCAACAGCAACTACCAGGGGATCGAGTATTTCAACCTCCCCTCGACCAGAAACATCGGATTGAACCTCAAACTATCATTCTAAAAATCGCTTATTATGTTGACGAGGATAAAAAATATACGCCTGGCACTTGTCCGGCTCCTGGCACTGGCCGTCATTGCCGCTGGTTTTGCAGGCTGTACCGATAATTTCGATTCGCTGAATACCGACGCTACGAAGATCAGCAGCGTAGGCAGCAAGGAATATCCGTTCATGTTTGCCTATGCATTGATGGCGCCTACATTGAGCCCGGATAACTTCGAGGTAGGCGAGGGGACGATCGCCTCGGTTTATTCCCAGTTTTTGTCGCAGGCTGCGCATTCGTTTCCCACGGACCGCTACGTGATCCGGCAGGACTGGATGCCTGCCTGCTGGAACCCTGTTTACACGGCGGCAGCCCCGCAGCTGAAAACGTTGATGGCGGGTACCGACGCACAAAGCGCAGAGAATGCATTGGCGAATATCTGGTGGGTATGGATGTTCCACCGCGTGACCGACTATTTTGGCCCCATTCCCTACGCGGATGCGGCTTCGGGTAAGCGGTATGTATCGTACACGCCGCAGGATTCGATCTACTATGATTTTTTCAAAAGGCTGGATGTCGCTTCGGGTGTTTTGAAATCCCGCGCCGCCGACAAGCCTTACGGTGCTTACGATTTGGTATACAATAAAAATGCGGCCCCGGCAACGGCATGGATGAAGTTTGCCAATACCCTGCGCCTCCGCCTGGCCTTGCGCATCTCGAAGGTGAATCCTGAAATGGCAAAGAAAGAGGCGGAAGCTGCTGTTGCTGCCGGTGTGATCACCGACATCGCCGATGATGCCTACATGCCCAAGTCGACGACCACCTACGCCGAATACAATGGGCTGGCTGTAACGGCGGGCTGGGACGATGTGCGCATGAGTGCTTCCATGGAATCGATTCTGAAAGGATACAGCGACCCTCGCCTGCCGGTCTATTTTCAGCCCTCTGTGGCGACGGGTACTTACGAGGGCGTACGGAACGGCTTGTTTACTTCGGAAAAGATCATCGACATCAATTCCCGGTTGTATAATTCCAATATGGGAACCCGCTGGGCGACCTGGGTTGGTAGTGACTGGAAAACGACCTATAATGTTTCTCAAAACATCCTGCACGCCGCCGAGGCCTATTTTCTACGTGCGGAGGGAGCGCTCAATGGCTGGAATATGGGCGGCACTGCCGAGGATTTTTACAAAAAGGGCATACAGATGTCCATGGCGCAATGGGGCATTACCGACCAGGCGGCGATCAGTAAGTACATCGTGAACACAGCTGTGCCCATTGCTCCGAAAGACGGCATGAATTCACCCGCCGTTAATGACTATCCGGTCAAATGGAGTACGTCCGAAAGCATGCAGCGGAAGCAACTGGCGCAGCAGAAATGGCTTGCGCTATTCCCCGACGGCATGGAAGGCTGGGCCGATGTGCGCAGAACCGGCTTGCCGAAGCTCTACCCGATCGTCCACAGCGAAAATTCCGACTTGCCGGAAGGTACATTCATCCGGCGGATGCCTTTTTTAGACACCGAAAAACAAACCAATGCGGCAGAAGTTGCCCGGGCCGTCAAAATGCTGAGCGGACCAGATAATGCTGCGACGCCGCTTTGGTGGGATAAAAACTGATCCATTGCATATGATTGCACGCCTGTTATTTGCCGTTCTGTTTGCTGTTCCTGGTTTTGCACAAAAAACGCCCGTTCTTTTTCCGGAACCTGAATCCGTCCGGTATAATGCTGAAAAATTCCCGCTGTCGGCGCTGACGGTATTTGTGCCGCGTTCAGCGCCGGCAGAGGTGCAGTTTGCGCTGAAGGAACTGCGAAAAACGATCGCAGAACAGACGGGCGTGCCCGCTCAGCCAGCTGCGGCAGCCGCGGCGGCTACCTTTCAGTTTTGGGTCCGTGAGCCCGGGCGTGCATTGCCGGAAGTAGCGGAGGCCAGTGGCGACAGCCGGCGGGAGTATTACAAACTTTCAGTGTCCGCCAAGGGCGTGTACGTGGAGGCGCAGACTTCGGCGGGGCTGTATTATGCGGTGCAAACGCTCCGCCAGCTTGTGACCGGCAAAGGCAAAGAGGCGAGTATCCCGGGTGGTTCGGTGGAGGATCGGCCCAAACTCGCGTTTCGAGGGGTGATGATGGACTTCGCGCACGGCGGTTTGCCGACGCTGGACGAGATCAGGCGGCAGATAGACTTCCTGGCCATGTGGAAGACGAACCAGTACTACTTCTATAATGAGGTGAGTATCGAACTGAAGGGTTTTCCGACTGTGGCCTTCCGTTCGGGATACACGCAGGAACAGGTGAAAAGCATTATTGCTTATGGCCGGGAGCGGCACATGGACGTGGTGCCGTTCCTGAATCTATACGGGCATTTGCATGAATTGGTCAGAAAAGAGAAATATGCCGACCTGGCCATCGGTCAGTATGGTCACGAACTCGATCCGCGTAAGCCGGGTACTAACCAACTGCTTCAAAACTGGATCAAACAGTACACCGATTTGTTCCCCGGGCCATTTATCCATGTGGGTTTCGACGAAACCTGGGAAACCAAACGCATCGCTGACGACAAGGATGCCCGCATCAATTCGGAAGACCTGTGGGTGCAGCAGCTCACATTCGTGCGGGACGAAATGAAGAAGTATGGTAAAACCGTCCTTGCCTGGACGGATATGAATAACTATTATCCGGACATCATCAAAAAGATTCCGTCAGATGTGATTCCGGTGATCTGGGAATACAAACCCGATACAGCGGAGATCAACCGGTATCTGAATCCTGTACTGAAAGAGAACAAACCCTTTTTCATTCAACCCGCCGTCTCCGGCTGGGGGCACATTTATCCCGATGCCGACTATACCTATTCCAATATCGACCTCTGTTTGCGGGCGGGCATTAAAAACAAGGCATTGGGTTTTATTCATTCCGTGTGGACCGACCCCGTAGAGCCGTTTGTCCGGGCGTCGTGGCTGTTTATGGCCTATGGCTGCATAGGCGCCTGGCAGGGGCAGGTTCCGGATAAAATCACTTTTGCAAAGGATTACAGCCGATTGGTGTACCCGGCGGTGGCTGATGAAATGGGCAAGGCTTTCGATTATCTGGCAGCTTCCAATGAAGCGCTGGACAAATGCCTGGGGCGTAATACCGGCGGAATGCCACGGGGCACCATTATGGAAAGCTGGTCGAACCCGTTTTTGCCCTATTACCTGAAAAATACCGGTGAACACGTCGCGGACTTTAAAAACGCGAGGAGACTGAGCGAGGAGGCTCAGGAGCAGCTTATTGCGGCATTGTCGAAATGCAGCCCGAAGGATACGGCATTCATTCATTCGATGATCGTGACGGCGAGGCTGATGGCTTATTCCGCTACGCGCTTTTTGTGGGCCAAAACTATCTGCGACCGTTGGAACGAGTCCATGATTCAGCGGAAAAAGAATGATTTCGTGGTGTACGACATCACTTATCCTTGCCATGGGCTCCTGATCGACCTGATGGATGAAAACGGGGAGCTGAAATCAGCCTACGAGGAGGCCTGGCGTTCGGAATATATGCCTTATCGCATCAACACGATCCTGGGACGCTTCGATGTCGAATATGCATTTTGGCAGAAGCTGTATTTGAAAGTCGTCGACTACCGCATTGAAAACAAGCCTGAACATGTGGCAGACCAGTCGTTTGAAGCGTTATTCAAGCCCGATTTTTGAAAAGCTATCGGGTATGAAAACGTATTGGTAATATTTTGTAAACTATTTTAATTATATTTTGTAAACAAAAAATTTAATCAATACATTTGAAATAACGGATTTTTCAAAAAGAGTATGCTATTTTCTAATCTCAGTTATCCGTCCATTCGCAGGCATGCTGAAAATATGGTCGTCGTACTTCCGTTGGGGGCGATCGAGCAGCATGGCCCGCATATGGCGGTGTCGACGGACACGGACCTGGTCACCTGCATTGCCCGCAACGCTGAGGCATTGCTGCCGGAAACGGTGCTGCTCTGTCCGACCCTTCCATTCGGATCCAGCCACCACCACCTGTCCTTTGGCGGAACGATCAGCGTTGCCCCGGCTCTGTATACGCAGGTCGTAGTGGATCTTGTCGGCTCGTTGCTGGTAAATGGCTTCCGGAGGATTGTACTGTTGAATGGCCATGGCGGCAACATCACACCCGTGAAGCAGGCGCTGGCGATCCTGAGCAAGGATTATGACGAGGCATTTCCTGCCAATATTGCGCTGGTCACTTACTGGGAACTGGGCGGCAAGCCATTCGCCGGGGAAGCGCCAATGGAAAGCCCTGCGTTGAGTCATGCCTGCGAATACGAAACGAGTATGATGATGCACCTTTTCCCGGAAAAAGTGTGGATGGATAAGGCCGAACGCGCCGCGAGACCAGCCAGTAACGGCTACATTCCCTGGGAGGACGATGAACCCTACCGTGGTGTGACGCTCTTCAAACAAACCGCATTCATTTCCGGAAACGGAAGCAGCGGAGAACCCCAGCTGGCCACCGCAGAAAAGGGCAAACACCTCATCGAAAAGGCCACGGATGCATTGGTAAAGTTTCTGGGGGAATTTGCGGGGTGGGAAGTAGGGGGAAGGCTGTCGGCTATCGGCTATCGGCCGTCGGCTCCGGGTAGCTGAGCAATTTCATTTTAATTATCAACCAAAGGCCGAAAGCCGACTGCCGAAAGCCGAAGTATACTTATGTCAAAAACAGAAATCAAGCACCCCGATAAACACATCAGCACCGGCGCTTATTCTGCCGGTGTTTTGAAAAATGGATTGCTGTTCGTGAGCGGGCAGGGGCCGCTGGACCTCGCTACTGGCGAAGTGAAGCATGGGACCATCGAGGAGGAGACCTTGCTCACCCTCGAGCATGTGAAGAAGATCGTGGAAGCGGCGGGCGGGACTGTCGGCGATATTATGAAATGCACCGTGCACCTGGAAAATATCCATGATTTCGACCGCTACAATGTCGCTTATGCATCTTTTTTCGAAGGTGTGCTCCCGGCGCGGACCACGGTACAATCAGTGCTGTCGGACGGAATCAAAATTGAGATCGACGCCATTGCGCTGATCGGTTAACACAGGCATTTACAGTAATTAGCTTGCATTGGAATGAGTTTGAAACAACGCATTGGTACGGTAGGCCTGGGGCTCATGGGCAGCAGCATCGCCACATGCATTCTGGCGGCCGGCCATGAAGTGACGTCACTGGTAAAAGAAGTGGCAGAAGCAGAACCGGCGCGGAATCGCATCCTCTCGTTTCTGACGGAGCTGAACGAGGAGGGGCTACTGCATGAAGAACCACATGCCGCATTGGGCCGGATCACGATTACGACGGATGTCGGTGCGCTGGCCGGGCATGAGGTGGTGATCGAATCCATTACCGAGGACATGGAAGCGAAAAAGGCGGTTTATACGGCACTGGAAACCGTTTTGTCGCCCACGGCCATTATCGGGAGCAATACATCGGCCATTCCGGTTTCAGTGCTGCAGGCAGGCCTGCGGAATCCTGAGAGGCTGCTAGGCATCCACTGGGCGGAGCCGGCGCATATTACCCGTTTTATGGAAGTGATCTGCGGAAAGGATTCGGATGTGGTTTACGCCAAAAAGATCGTGGAGCTGGCCGAGACATGGGGAAAGGAACCGTCGCTGCTGCGGAAAGACATCCGGGGCTTCATTACCAACCGCATTATGTACGCCATGCTGCGCGAGGCATTCAATCTGGTAGAGAACGGCTATGCGACCGTGGAAGATGTGGACCGTTCACTACGTAATGACCTGGGTTACTGGATTACGTTTGCCGGCCCGTTCCGGTTTATGGACCTGACCGGCATCCCCGCTTACCTGACTGTGATGAAAGACCTCTTTCCTGACCTGGACAACCGCCAGACAGTGCCGGAGATGATGGAAAAACTGGTCGCATCCGGCGCCAGAGGTGTAAGCAATGCGCAGGGATTTTATCCTTATACCGAACAAAGCGCGGAAGCGTGGGAAAAAGCATTCATCGATTTCAGCTACGATATCCGGAAGCTGGCTGAAAAATACCCTCAGCATTTAGGAGCATGACAACAATCGCATCGATACGAGCCACGGAAGTGGTGGTGCCGGCTAAACCGGGTAGCCTGAATTCCGATACAGTACTGGATAAGGACAGTGCGTTTGCCAGGAAATTCATGACGGGGGAAAGCTGGACGGAATTTGCCAACCAGCCCAAATGGATTATTGAAATAACGCTGGCCAACGGACTGACCGGCATCGGAGAAACTTACCGGAGTGCTTCGGGTGAGCTGATCCGCGAAGCCATGCAGGAGTTTGCAGGAAAAGATATTCTGAAACTCAATTGGCGGCGGCTACCCGTGGCCGATCAACGGATCTATGAAGCGTTTGAATGCGCTGTGCTGGACCTCGTGGGCAAGTTGCTGCACGTCCCGGTATATCAGTTGCTCGGCGGTGCGTACCGGAGCAGGGTCGACTGTATGGGCTGGACAGGCCGCCGGACGCCCGAGGATGCCGCTCAAAAGGCATTTGAAGCCATGCAAAAAGGACATAAAGTGTTTAAGTTTAAATGTTCCGATGAAGATCCGGTGCGCCTCTGGACCACGGAGATCAGGAGGAAGTGCGGCGATGGTATCAAGGTCCTGCTCGATCCGAACCAGCGCTGGAATGATGTAGAAACGACGATGAAATTGATGGAAGGCGTGGAGACAGAGGTCATGCTGGGACTGGAAGATCCGATCCTTCACGGAGATGTAGAAGGGTTCCGATACCTGAAAAAGCATTTGGGCATTCCGTTGTACCGGCACATTTCGTTGCCTTACACGCAGGACATACGCGACATGATCACGTTCGTACGGGCCGACGCCGCGGACGGTTACAATTTTAACGGTTCGGCTTACAATTGCGTTCTGCTGGCCGAAGTGGCATATCTCGAAGGAAAACCATGCTGGCGGGGATCGGAGGTGGATCTTGGTATTTCGGAAACCATGGGGCTGCACATTGCGGCAGCGAGCATTAATTGCACCATCCCGTCCGACATTTTCGGCGAGCTTGTGCGTGTCGACGACCTGATCACCGAACCCATTGCATTTGAAAATGGCGCGGCTATGGTGCCCCAGGGCGATGGCCTGGGGATCACACTGGACCGGGCCGCTCTTGAAAAACATCAAACAGGAAACATTTTATCAGCTCATTCATGAAGAAAGCCATTCTTTCCTGGACAGTCCTGTTCCTCTGCAACCTGATCTGGTCGTTCCACTTCACGTGCATTAAACTGACGCAGGATCAGGTAGGGCCTTACTTCACGGTTTGGCTGCCCATGCTCCTGGCTACCATTTTTCTCGCACCGTTCGTCTGGAGGGATTTTAAAAAAGGAGGCAAGAAGATCCGGGATGTGCTGGTTTTCGTACAGCTCGCAGCGGTAGGCGCATTTCCCTCGCAGGTGTTTATGACCTGGGGGACGCAGTATTCGCTGGCCAGCAACGCGGCCATTTTCGTGCTTGCATTGCCGGTGATCACAGCAGTGTTTGCCTTCTTTTTACTCAAAGAGAAAATGAACCGTATCAGGTGGATCAGCTTTGGGATAGCCATCGTGGGCGTTATGCTCTGCTCGACGGACGACATCCGTCAGATGGACATGAGTTCGCGGTACGCATTGGGTAATGTATTGATTTTCATAGCAATCATAGGTAATGCGTATTATAATGTAGGCTGTAAAAAAGTGGCCGAGCAGTACACAGAAATGGAAATGGTGTTCTATACTTACCTGGTGATGGTGATCCTGCTCGCTCCGCTGGTGTGGTACTACGAGCCCGGTATGTTTGCGGTCATCCCGCATTACACCGCACAGACCTGGACGGGAATGATCGCACTGACGCTCTTTCACAACTTCCTGTCCATGATCATGTTCTTCCGGGTTTTGAAATACCTGGATGCTACACAGGTCGCATTGTCCAATTACCTGATCACCTTCATGGGATTGCCGATAGCGGCATTTGTACTCGGGGAAACATTGAAAACACAAGCCATAATCGGAGGCATATTGGTTTTGGCCTCCACTTTGATACTCACGATCGTCGATAGCAGGTCTGCCCGGCAGAAAGAGCAGAAAGAACTGGTTAAAGTCAGTCCATAAACAACCTAATGCGTATGAATTCAGAGAACGAACTGTTTGGTGTCGTGCCCATTATCCCGACGCCATTTACTGAAGACGAGGAGATTGACGAAGCCGCCCTCCGGAGCCTGATCGACTTTGCCGTGTCCTGTGGTGTAGAGGCGGTGTGCCTGCCTGCATACGCCAGCGAATTTTACAAACTAACGGACGAAGAGAAACTGCTCGTGGTGAAAATAGCGGTGGAGCACGCTGCCGGCCGGGTGAAGATCGTGGCACAGTCCAATCACCCGTCGCTGAAACAGGCGGTCAGGCTGGCGCAGGCGAATGTGAAGGCTGGGGCGGACGTAGTATCCCTGGCAGTTCCGCGCATTTTCAGTCTGCCCGACGATTCGTTGAAGGTCTACCTCTCTGAATTTCTGCAATCCATCCCGGATACCCCTGTCCTGATCCAGGATTTTAACCCCGGCGGACCGTCGATCAGCGCCGAATTCATCAGGAGTCTGATGGAGGAAAATGCGAATTTTAAATACCTGAAACTGGAAGAACCGCTTTGCGCACCGAAGTTTGAGCGCATTATCAAAGAAACGGAGGGGCGGATCGGTCTTTTTGAGGGCTGGGGCGGCCTTTATATGCTGGAACTGATCCCGATCGGGATCCGGGGGGTGATGCCCGGCCTGGCGGTGTCCGACATCCTGCAAAAGGTTTTTGCATTGCGCAGCCAGGGCGAGCACAACAAAGCATTCGATCTGTTCGAAAAAGTAATGCCGCAGATCTTTTTCTCCCTTCAAAATATGGAGCTGTTCCATTATGCGGAAAAGGAACTGCTCGTGGCGCGCGGCGTCCTGAAAAACAGCGTCTCGCGTAAGGCTGCGTATATTCCCGATCCTTCCTCGGTTTCTTATATTAAAGAATTGAATCAGAGGGTATTGGATGTGTTGAATGATGAAACGTGGGAAATCAAGTCACTGGAAACAACCTTGTCAAAAGCGTGATACAGAACACTAAACAAAGTACATTTAAGACCGGCAAAACCGCTGATACAAAAAAACGCGCTGGTCGAATGAACATTTTTGAAACGCAGGTGGCCGTAATAACAGGGGCCGCATCCGGCCTGGGGCTGGTGATCGCACACAAGTTGCTGAACGAAGGAGCAAAAGTCGGACTCCTCGATCTGAACGAAAGTGCACTCAGCAATGAGTTCGTAGGTAATGCATCCCATGAGGAGCTTATCGGCGTGGACGTGACCGACGAACAGCTGGTAAGCAAAGCGATAGCCCGGGTTGTGGAACGGTTTGGTAAAATAGATATCCTGATCAACTGTGCAGGTATCACCGGCGCGACCAATATCAAAAGCCACGAGGTGGATACCCAGAATCTGCAAAAGGTGTTCAATGTCAATTTCATGAGCAGCTTTTACACAGCGAAAGCGGTACTGCCCTATATGTTGAAAAATAACTACGGCCGCATTCTCCACATTGCATCCATTGCAGGCAAAGAAGGAAATGCGGGAATGCTGGCCTACTCGGCTTCGAAAGCGGCGGTGATCGGGATGACCAAGGTGCAGGGGAAAGAATATGCGGAAACGGGCATAACCGTCAATGCGCTGGCCCCGGCAGTGATCCGGACGCCTCTTGTGGATGCGATGCCCGAAGAGCAGGTCAGGTACATGACCGACAAGATCCCGATGAAGCGCTGCGGAACACTCGAAGAGGCCGCCAACATGGCCGCGTTCATCGTTTCGCCTGAAAACAGTTTTACCACAGGCTTTACATTCGACCTGTCCGGTGGCAGGGCTACGTACTGACGAAAGCCGGCAACCCAATAATGCCCTTATGGAAAATACTCCCGTTAACTTCATTGCTCCCATTGAAGGAGATGTCCTCCATGCCTTTGACGGCGTTTTCAAGGACGATACATTGACAATCACTGCCCGGATATCGGCGCCGGAAGATGCCGGGATCGAAGTAAATGGCGTACCGGCACGCTGGGTGAACGGCCATTTTGAAGCCGAAGTTTTGTTGAAGGGCTACGAAAATAAGCTGGTAGCCAAAAGCAGGAAGACGGGGGCGGAATCAGCCATTACTGTTTTTCTCCTGAAAAATTTCGCCGGACACTACCGGTTGTCGATCGATGATAACATCTGGTTTTTAAGGGACATTCAGGAAAACAAAGACCGGTACCAGTCGTTGTTTGACAATCCATTCCTGGGTTTTTTGAAACAGGTTAATGCGGAATATGGGACCAAAATCCATCTGAACCTGTTCTACCAGACTGACGGGTTTAGTCTTTCCGATTTTACGGATCAGTATAAAAATGAATGGAAGGCCAATGCCGGGTGGTTGAGGCTCAGCTTTCATGCTTTGCAGGAATTTCCGGATATGCCCTATGTGCAGGCCGGTTATGAGGAAGTAAAAAAGGATTGCGACCTGATTACCGGTGAGATCCGCCGGTTTGCGGGCGAGGAAGTGATGCGCTCCGTGACCACGATCCATTGGGGGGAGGCAACCGTCGAAGGCTCCCGGGCCATGCGCGACGCCGGTTACACGGGGCAGCTCGGATATTTCAATGTAGACGACGACCTGCCGTCTGCTTCCTATTACCTGACCGCTCCACAACGAAGGCATCTCAAAAAGCGGTTTGTGTGGCGCGACACGTCGGAAGACATTACGTTCGTCAGGGCAAGCATCGTGGTTGATACCAAAAAGCTGGAAGATATACGTCAGCACCTGGATGCCTATGCGCAAAAGCCACCGTTCCTCGACTTGCTCGTGCATGAGCAGTACTTCTATCCTTTCTATTTCAACTACCAGCCCGACTACCGCGAGAAGATCCTGACGGCCGTTCAATGGGCGAAGGAAAACGGGTACACGCCCGCGTTTTTGAGTGAATCCATTTTCCATGCATAAGTTTTGAAACCCATGAAGCAGGACCGCAGAGACTTTATGAAGCTGACCGGCCTCGGGCTGGCTTCGGCAGCGACATTACCATCTTTCACGCCCGACCGGACAAAGCAGCGTCCTGCGCCATTCAATATGTGCAATTATGCGGCGGCGAAGCTTGAAACGGTCCGCATCGGGTTTGTCGGTCTCGGCAACCGCGGGATGGCGGCGGTGGAGCGGATCAATAAGATTGCGGGGGTGGAGATCAAAGCATTATGCGACCTGCGGCCAGGGAAAGTAGCGGAAGCTACCAAAATGACCGAAGCGCGCGGACACAAGCCACAAGGCTACCACACGAGCCCCGACGCCTGGAAGAAGCTTTGCGAACGTACCGATATCGACCTGGTTTACATTGTAACGCCCTGGGCATTGCATACGCCGATGGCTGTTTTTTCCATGAAGAACGACAAGCATGTGTGCGTGGAGGTGCCCGCGGCCAAAACGATCGATGAATGCTGGGAGCTCGTCGAAACATCGGAAAAGACCCGTAAGCACTGTATGATGACGGAAAACTGTTGCTACGATTTTTCCGAATTGCTTACGCTCAACCTTGCCAGGCATGGTTTCTTCGGTGAAATTACACATGCTGAAGGCGCCTACATCCACAATTTGCAGGAATATGTGTTCGATAAAGAGCGGTTCTACCAGATGTGGGAGTTGAACGAGCTTTCGCAGCGGACCGGAAACCTTTATCCCACGCATGGCCTGGGGCCTATTTGCCAGGTCATGAATATCAATCGTGGCGATGCCATGGATTACCTGGTATCGATGTCGAACAATGACTTTGTGATGGGGGATACTGCCCGTGTGCTGGCTTCCAAGGATGCGTTTTTCAAGCCTTATGTCGGTAAACGTTTCAATGGAATGATGAATACGTCGACGATCCGCACAAAAAACGGCAAGACGATCATGGTGCAGTTTGACGTAGCCTCGCCCCGGCCTTACTCGCGCATTCAGCTTGTAAGCGGCACCAGGGGCGCTGCATTGAAATACCCCGAGCCGGCCCGTTACGCAAAGGGGCATGAATGGCTTTCGCCGGAAGAGCACAAGGCGTTGGAAAATCAGTACACCCCGCCCATCGTTAAGAAAATAGGTGAGGTAGCGAAGCAGGTAGGAGGCCATGGCGGGATGGATTTCCTGATGGACTGGAGAACGATCGATTGCCTGCGAAATGGCTTGCCGCTCGATCAGGATGTGTACGATGCGGCATTATGGAGTTCCATCGGACCGCTCAGCGAATGGTCCGTATCGCACCGTTCCAACTCCATCGACGTGCCTGATTTCACCCGCGGGGCCTGGAAGACCAATGCGCCGATCGACATTTCGATGGAAAAGGGCGGTACCACGACCGTCAAGATATGACGTTCTTCAGGACTGTTCTTCGAGTTCGATAAAGTCTTGCCTGGCTGGCGTAAAGCAATCGATCACTTTGCATTGCTTGTGAGCTATGGCGGAATGCGGCGCGTGCGGGGGGATGTGCGCCGTCATACCGGGCGTCAGGATCAGGGTTTCACCGTCAATGGTAAATTCCAGTTCACCTTCGAGTACATGACACCACTGTTCGTGGAAATGGCTGTGCTCGGGCAGGATGGTCCCTGCGTCGATCGTGAAGTGACCAAAGGTCTGCTGCTCCGAATGACCCAGCGTCCCATAGATCCCGTCCCAGATCTTGACTATTTTATTGGTTTTAAAATTGACAAATGGCATTTGAATAACAGCTTAGCGAGATTTAAAGATCGTAAATGTAGCCTTTGCTGCGATACTTTGCGCCATGATGCCGACATTTGGAGACGCCCTTTTGACACGCACGAGATCCCTGTCGTACTCGGCCATGAGTGCAATCCTCTTCCATTTAACGCCGACAGCCCCGGATACGGCGGGAGCGAAACGATCGTAACCGAAAGCATCCCAATGCGCATACCTCCCGTCTTTCGCTTCAAACAGATTGGCGACGATGAGCGCATTGACACCCACTTTGGCATCTACGAAGAATGTGAGCAGGGATTTGGGATTGATGTACCATCTTGCGCCTATTTCAGCGATACCCCGATGATGTCTTTCCTTGATATAATACTTGTCCGCGGTTCGGCTGGGGCTGTAAAACAGATCTGGATGGATGTCCTTCCGGGCATATTCAAGTCGGGCTAGGCCTGAGAGGTGAGGCGTGAACTTTCTTTCCGCCCATATTCCGGTGCCCAATGAATAGTTTGAGGTAAAATTATGAATCAGTCCCGGGATCGTGGAATATTCCCTGTCGTACTTTTTGTTATAATAGTCCTTTCCCCATTCCGCGGAGATACCGAATTCCCATTTCGGCATAGGCTGCGCCCTGGTTATAGCAGGCATACAGACGATGAGTAACAAGCAGAAGAATTTTTTCATAGCTTTTCAAGATAAGGGAGTTGTTGATTAGTCAGATGTCTTCGGGTATTAATCGGATTTTTCAGGTTTCCTTATCAGTCATTATTCCGTGGGGCGCATATAACGGAATTACTCTCTTTTAGGAAAACAGCGCTGATCGCTCAAACATTTGTCTTATTGCACTGCACAATCCCCAAATGCGTGGCCAGGATCCTGGGTACTGAACAGATGCTGCCACAGACTGACCGTTGAGATCCTGGGAGACAGTGTAAACCTGCAAAATTTTTAAATAGCAAACCGATGATTTTGCAGTCGTTTCGCTACATTTGTATAAACTGCATAAAATTTTAATATTTCAACATTGCGCAGGATCATTTCCATATTGCTGCTTGGGTTGCTGCTTTACAACATGGTAGGCTATTCGATAGTCTTCCTGTCGGAGGAGCGGTATACCGTCAGCGATCGTGGCAGGGACCTGATCGAGCAGACAGCCGGATCGGCAGATATCGTGATCAAGGTGCCCGTGGCTGTTCCTTATCAGAACAACTGGGATGCGCCGGAGCCTGTGCAGGGCCAGATCGAGCATGAAGGGCAGTTTTACCAGATGAAGAGCCGGCAATTGATCAACGACACGCTTTATGTGCAATGCGCCTTCGACCAGAATGCACGCGACCGGTTCAGCGACCTGGTTTCCAAGATCAACGATCAGGTAACCGGGCATTCGACTAACCCCGAAAAAGGGCAGCATTCGGGTATTTTAAAGCATTTTCTTAAAGAGTATATGACCGCGGGCCGCAAGCACTCCTTCTATGTGCTGGAATGGGAGCCCGCCCGGAAGCCATTCTATTCGTTCGTATTATCGGTGTTATCCGAAAACCACTACGCGATCCCATCCCCGCCGCCAGACCTGGCTTAGTACTTCCTGTTTTCCTGTACAACCTGAGTATATGTGTACGTGCGTGTTAAGCGCGTGAGAACATCTGTTTTGTATACCAATACATACCGGCTGTGTACAGGAGAAATGATATGCTAAACCAAGACTTTCTACCTGATGGCACATATTTCCCTGCCCGACGAGTCACTTCCCGGCATTGTCGGACTTTTCAACTTCCGTCCCGAAACTGCCGGACCGCTTCAATTGCTGGCTGAAACCCTGCTGCGGGGCGAATCTCCGCTGACGAGCGGCGAACGCGAGCTGATCGCCGCCCATGTTTCCTATCTTAACAACTGTCATTTCTGCCACACCTCGCATGCGTCCGCAGCGATGGCGCACCTGGAATGCGACCTGCGCCTGATCGATGACATCAAGCAGGGATTCAAGGAAATTCCCGTATCTCCCAAGCTCCGCGCATTGCTGAATATTGCCGGCAAAGTGCAGAAAAGCGGTCGTGAGGTGAGCGAAGACGACGTTGCGGCAGCCCGTGAAGCCGGTGCCGGTGACCGCGACATTCACGATACGGTCCTGATCGCCGCGGCATTCTGTATGTTCAACCGCTACGTCGACGGACTAGGTACCTGGGCGCCGCAGGACAACGAAGCATACCGTGAAATGGGCCAGCGTATGGCATTCACAGGTTATGTCCGTTACCCTGTAAAGCAGGAGCTGGAAGCGTAGCAGGCACATTGCGTCCGTTGGCCATGAAAAGCCGGGGAAGACGATACTATGTTTTTCCCGCATATCAATTACAATTTTTTCTAAGCTTAAAAATGCCACACATACCTCTGCCCGATCATTTACCGGGAATTACGGGCCTGTTGGAGTACAATAAGGTAACCGCCGAGCCGATCCGGCAGCTGACGCAATTCATTTTGCGGGGCGAGAACTCATTGTCGCCTGCCGAACGAGAGCTGATCGCCACGATCGTTTCGCACCAGAACGAATGCCGGTTCTGCACCGCTGCCCATACGGCGGCTGCGGATGCGCTCCTGGGTGAAAGCCAGACCTGTGAGATCATGAAGCAGGACATCGACGCTACGCCCGTCAGCGACAAAATGAAATCATTGCTGAAAATTGCCAAACAGGTCCAGATCAGCGGTAAGGCCGTAACTCCGGAAGCGGTTTCGGAAGCGAAAGCGAATGGTGCTACGGATCTGGAAATCCACGATACTGTGCTGATCGCCGGGCTTTTTTGCCTCTATAACCGCTATGTGGACGGTATGGCGACGGTCGCTCCCGCTGATCCCCAATTTTACAAAGGATTGGGCCAACGTTTAGTGGACCACGGTTACAACCGGTTACCCAACGGCTACGACCACCTCAAAAAAGAAAATCAACCTTCCTGAATATTACCATCGAACCTATGAAAAGACTTCTACCCATCCTCCTCATCACAATCAGCCTGTTTCTTGCACAGATCGCGGGAGCGCAGAGTACTAAAATTTCCGGGCATGTTTTCGATAGCGAATCGCAAAAGCCCATTGCCAATGCTTCGATCTCGGTCAAAGGCAAAAACACCGGCGCGATCACGAATTCCGAAGGTTTTTTTGAATTAAAAACAACTACACCAGCGACGCTGATTATTTCGCTGGTTGGTTACACGCGCCAGCAGGTAGAAGTAGCGACCGGCGAAAGCCTGCGGATCAACCTGGTGGCCGGCATCGAGGAGCTGGATCAGGTGGTGGTGACAGCTTCCCGGGTTGAGGAAAGCATTCTGCGCTCGCCGGTAAGCATCGAGAAAATGGACGCCCGTGCCATTCAGCAGACACCTTCGGCCAATTTTTATGACGGCCTCGTCAATCTGAAATCGCTGGACATGGTGACGAGCAGTTTGACCTACAAACAAATCAACACCCGTGGGTTCAATACAACGGGCAACAGCCGTTTTCTGCAATTGGTGGATGGCGTCGACAACCAGCCATCAGGCCTTGGATTTGCGATGGGTAACCTGTTTGGCCCACACGATATCGATGTCGAGAGCGCGGAACTGATCCCCGGAGCGGCTTCGGCCTTGTACGGTCCCATTGCATTCAACGGAATGCTCAATACACGCACGAAGAACCCATTCGAATACCAGGGCCTGAGCGCCCAGACGAAGTTTGGCATCAACCACATCGGCGACGGTACCGACCTCGGGGCAAAACCGATGTACGACCTGGCGATCCGCTACGCAAAGGCATTTAACAACAAATTCGCCTTCAAGCTCAATGCATCCTATCTCAAAGGAACCGACTGGTATGCCAACGATTACACAGACATCGACCCGAATACAAGTCCTGAAAACCGGGGCCCGAACAATCCGGGACGAAACGCGCTGAACATTTACGGGGACGAGGTGGCACAGACGCTTCCCAACATCGGACGCGTTTCCCGGACAGGGTATGAAGAAAAGGACCTGGCTACTTACGGGGTTTACAGTCTGAAACTCAATGGGGCGTTCCATTACCGCATTACCGACAAGCTGGAAGCCATTTACCAGGGTAATTTCAACCAGGGAACCGCGCAGTATACAGGCAGTAACCGCTTTGTGATCAACGATTTTAAACTGGTGCAGCACCGGCTGGAATTGCGAGGCAGCAATTTTTATGTGCGCGCCTATACCAATCACGAATATTCTACCAATTCATACAACACCCGCGCATTGGGCCAGCAGATCAACCGCACCTGGGTAAAAGACCTTGCGGGTAACACGGTGACGCCGGACAAGGCCGACGCGACCTGGTTTGATCGTTACGCGGCGGCTTACAATGGCACGGTGACTGGTGTTACATTGCACGACCACGCAATAGCGCGGGCGTTTGCGGACCAGGGACGTATAGATCCGGGCACGGACGCATTCAATACGGCCAAGGATCGATTGATCAAGACGCGCGGACTCGCCGGTGCCGGTATTTTCAGCGAATGCAGCCTGCGGCACATCGAAGGCATGTATGATTTCAGTTCCGTACTGAAGGTGATCAACTTTCAGGTGGGCGGAAATTACCGGAAATATTATCTCAATACGGCAGGAACCCTTTTTGATGACAAAGACAAGGACCTGACCAATGAAGAATACGGTGTTTTCGCGCAGGCTTCGAAATCGCTTTGGAAAGACCATCTGAAACTGACGATATCGGGACGGTACGACAAGAATGAAAACTTCACAGGTCGTTTCACTCCCCGCGCTTCGGCGGTTTTCTCTCCGACGGAGGACCACCATTTCCGTGCTTCTTACCAGACGGGTTTCCGTAATCCGACGATCGGCGATCAGTATATTAAGCTGAATGTCGGCCCGATCATCATTCTTGGCGGTGCACCGGTTAACTCGGCGGGGTTGAATGCTTATGAAAACTCGGTAACCATCGCGTCGTTCTCCGCATTTGCAAACGCATTCGGTGCGGATATGCAGAAAGGCGTTCCCTTTCCGCAAGCTGTGGCCAACAACAAGGATAAGCTCGTGAAATCCAATGTTCCCTACATTAAATCCGAAAAAGTGAAAAGCTGGGAGGTAGGCTACAAGGGATTGATCAGCAAGCGGCTCCTGTTTGACATAAACTACTATTATAGCCAGTATACCGATTTTATGATCAACACGGTAGTAGCCCGTGCGAAGTCGAACATTACATTGCCCGATGGGTCGATCAATCCTGTTGCTGCGGGCGAGTTGCTGGGGGCAGACCGCCAGTTGTTCCAGTTGTATACCAATGCTTCCGACAAGGTTTCGATCCAGGGAATCAGTGCGGGCTTGACTTATTCACTGGTTAAAAATTATAAGATCAGTGCAAACGCGACCTGGATCGATTTCAATATCCGGAACGCCGACCCCAATAACATCCCTGCATTCAACACGCCGAGCTGGAAAACGAACGTGATGTTCGGTAATGCGCGCCTGACAGACCGGATCGGGTTCAATGTAGCCTGGCACTGGCAGGAGGCATTCGACTGGTATGGTACATTCACCGAAATGCGCCCCGGCCGTGTAAATGCCTACAACCTGCTCGACGCGCAGGTAAGCTACCGGATCCCGTGCCTGAAAACGGTTGTAAAAGTGGGTGGTTCCAATATCACCAACAAGTACATCGTCCAGGCCTATGGATCGCCGGCGGTGGGTGGTTTGTATTATGTGAGTCTGAATTTTGACCAGTTATTCCGCTAATCAGCTATGGAAACGTTAGAAATGACCCGTGCGGAATCCCAACAGGTGAGTGGCAAATGGCTCGCATTCGCATTGTGTGTGGTGAGCTATACGCTGAGCGGCACGGTATCGACGCTGATGTCGGTGTACCTGCCCGTGGCGATCCCGGAATTGAATGGCGGGGCGGTAAGCGAAGCCAGGCTGGGCGAGATCGGCGCTTATGTGAATGCGATCTTTCTGTACGGCTGGATGACCGGCGGCCTCTTGTTCGGGATTGTAAGCGACCGGATCGGTCGGGTGAAATCGCTGACGCTGGTGACGGCGCTTTACGGACTTTCCACTTGCCTCGTCACGATCGTTCCCGACTGGTACACATTGCTGGCGGCGCGTTTCCTCACGGGAATGGGTGTGGGCGGCGTGTTGCTGATCAGCACGGTATACATTTCGGAGATCTGGGATGCGCGCACCCGCGCGGTGATACTGGGTATCCTGGCGGTTTGCTTTCCGGTAGGGATTGTGACCACTGGTAGCCTCAATCTGCTTTTTTCGGACTGGCGGACGGCATTTGGCATTGGTGCCATTCCGGTTGTCGCGGCAGTGCTGATTTTCATGCTTGCACCGGAGTCGGATCAATGGAGGCTGGTCAGGAAAGGCGACAACAGCCGGGAAGGTATTTTCGATGAAAAAAACAGGCCCAACCTGGTCACGGGCTCGCTGATCTTCGGTTCGGTGCTGATAGGCCTTTGGGGGATATTTTCCTGGTTGCCTACCTGGGCGCAGACGTTGTTGTCGGCCGGACAGGACGGGCAGCAGGAACGCGGACTGATCATGATCCTGCTTGGAATGGGCGGCATTACCGGCGGTATTTTTTCGGGCATCCTGATGAACCGCTTTGGAAAGAGAAACACCCTCATGGCGACGTTCGCGACATGCGTGGTCATGTGCGGGGTGCTTTTTGTGACCAACCGGACTTTCTCCGGTATCATTTACATCGAGACGGCGATGCTCGCATTCTGTTTCGGGATCAGCCAGGGCGCATTGTCCAGCTATATCCCGGAGCTTTTCCCGGTGGCTGTGCGGGGCACGGCGACGGGTTTTTGTTTCAATGTCGGCCGGTTTTTTACGGCGACGGCGGTTTTTTTCATTGGCTCACTGGTGGCGGTGCTCGGCGGGTTCGGAAATGCGTTGCTGGTGTTTTCGATTCCCTTTCTGGTCGCATTATACGTCACAGCCAGAAGCAAATGATACTGATTTTGCGTATTATCATAGGTTAATATAATTAGGCAAACGGGTTTGCCATTTGGCGAACCCATTTCTTTTTTTCGACAACTACTATATATGAAAAAAATATTCTACCTCGGTATTATCGGTATTATCCTTTACGAAATAGCGAAAGTCTATTTCATCATGCCAATGCCGGGCAGTCAGCGGATGAACAGCATCGATGCGGCTTACTGGCTGCATTCGTGGCGCTGGCCGTTGCGGATCCTTTTCTGGGCGATGATCATCGGGGGAGGGATGGCTGTTTTTTCGGCCAAAAGAAAATGGTTTCCTGCACTGCTGCTGCTCGTTGCGGGCGGCATTACCTATGCGACCAATTACGAAATGGCGGCCGACACAATGTTTTACCAACCCACCACCGTGATTCAGAACAACACTTCCGGTAACAAGGTAGATCCCGACCGGCTTGTGATCGGTGTGGCGGCTAACGGGGAAGCGAAAGCCTATCCGATCCAGTATATCGGCTACCATCACCAGGTACGGGATGTGCTCGGCGGGAAGCCTATTATGGTGACTTACTGTACGGTTTGCCGGACGGGCAGGGTTTTCGAGCCGCTGGTTGACGGCAAGACGGAGGTTTTCCGGCTGGTTGGCATGGATCATTTCAATGCGATGTTCGAAGATGGCGAAACGGGCAGCTGGTGGCGGCAGGCCAATGGCGAGGCCATTGCAGGTCCGCTGAAAGGCAAGACCTTACCCGAAATGCCCAGCACGCAAACTACCCTGGCGCAGTGGCTGAAACTCCACCCGGACAGCAAGGTCATGCAACCGGATCCGGTGTACCAGGCCAAATACGACTCCATGAGCCGGTACGAAAGTGGACGCGGCAGGTCGGAGCTGACACGGACCGATACGCTTTCGTGGAAGGATAAATCGTGGGTAGTAGGCGTACAGGCCGGTGAGGCGACCAAAGCATTTGACTGGAACCGTTTGAAAAAGGAAAGGATCGTCAACAGCGAGGTAGGCACCGTGCCGGTTATTGTGGTGCTGGCCGCCGATGACCAGAGTTTTGTTGCATTTGAGAAAGGCGGTCCCACTGCTTTTACCGTTAAAAATGACACCCTGCATAGCGGAGCCAACACCTACGATCTGCTCGGCAGGCGACTGGCCGGAACAGGCAGTGATCTGAAACGGATCAATGCCTATCAGGAGTTCTGGCATAGCTGGCGCACATTCCATCCGGCCACAAAACAATATTGATACCGATCCCTGTCCGCAATGCGTCCGTGGATCAGTAAGTAGTCCCTTATTTATAAAAGCATAATGAAAAGATTTTTTACAACTACCATTATCCTCTCCTCTCTTTTTAGGATCGCGTGTGCGCAAACCGACAAGCCGGAAAAAAAGAAAGATTACGACAAAGTGTTTGACCTCAACGAAGTCACGGTGGGAGAGCGCAGGAACACCATTCACACCGAAAGGCTCCCTGACGTGCATAACACCTACATTACCGCCGGCAAAAAGAGCGAAGTGATCCAGATCGACGGTGTGAATGGGAATATTGCGGAGAAAACCGGACGGCAGATTTTTGCTAAAACACCCGGCGTGTTCGTGTACGACATGGATGGCAGCGGCAACCAGATCAATATTTCGACCCGGGGCCTGGACCCACACCGGTCGTGGGAATACAATATCCGGCAGAACGGCGTTATTACCAACTCCGATATGTATGGCTATCCGGCGAGTCATTACAGCCCGGCAATGGAGTCCGTCCAGCGGGTGGAGCTTGTCAGGGGAACTTCATCGCTGCAATACGGAGCGCAGTTCGGAGGGATGATCAATTACGTCACCAAGACGCCGGACACTACCCGGGCATTTACTTTTGAAACCATTAATTCGGCAGGTTCTTTCGGGCTTTTCAGTTCCTACAATGCGATCGGAGGAAAAGTAGGCAAGCTTACCTACTCGGCTTACTACCAGAAGCGGCATTCGGACGGTTATCGCAAGAATGCTAAATCGGATGCACAGTCGCAGTATGTAAGCCTGACGTACGAATTCAGCAAATCACTGCGGGTCAAGGCTGAGCTCGGGCGGTCTGAATATGTGTACCAAATTCCCGGGCCGCTGACGGACGCGATGTTCAGGGAAGATCCGCGACAGTCGACCCGTTCCAGAAACTATTTCAACCCGGACATTTACGTGCCTTCCATTGTCATCGACTGGAAGATCAATCCGTCGACGCAGCTGAAACTGACCACATCCGGCGTCTACGGTGCACGGAACAGCGTTCTGTTTGATGCATTCGCGAATGTACCCGACACGATCAGCCGTGTGACCAATGCTTACCGTGCTCGTCAGGTGGATATCGACAATTTCAAAAGCCTTACTTCCGAACTCCGGTTAATGCACCAGTATGACATTGCGGGTTTCAGGAATGTGGTTTCGGGTGGCATTCAGTATATGCACAACAAACTGCGCCGCCGCCAGCAAGGGAAGGGAACGACCGGCAGCGATTTCGACCTGTCGGTTACCGATCCGCAATTTGGCCGCGATATGTATATGGCGACCGAAAACATCGCATTATTTGTAGAAAACCTAATTTTCATCACGCCCCGCCTGAGCGTATCGCCGGGTGTACGGGTCGAAAAAGGTTCTACTGACATGACCGGTAGCGTGAGTTATTACGATCCCCGGAATTTGCCCAACACCATCAAGCACAGCTTTCCGCTTTTCGGGATCAGTTCGCAGTACCGGTTGGGCAGGAACAGTCGTGCCTATGCGGGATTTTCACAGGCTTATCGTCCGGTCGTCTTCAAGGACATTATCCCGGCATCCGTACTGGAACGTGTGGACAAGAACCTGAAAGACGCCTACGGCTACAACCTGGAAGCAGGTGTCAGCGGTAATATCAACGACCTGCTGAAATACGACGTCGGCTTGTTTCAGGTGATGATCAACCACCGGATGGGTACGATATCGATGAAGGATGAGAATGGAACTGCGTACCTGTACCGGACCATCACAGGTGACAGCAGAACCCGGGGCGTGGAGGCCTACCTGGAATATACGGCATTCAGACAGTACAATGGCGCTGTACCCCAGACAGAGCTTTCTTTCTTTACTTCAACATCCTATTTCGATGCGAAGTATGTGCGTGGAACTGCGGTGCAGAACAATGAGAACAAAAGCGTAGCCGGAAACAGGGTAGAGGGTGTTCCTACCTGGATTTCGAGGAACGGGGTTCAGTTTCAATACAAAAAACTGTCGGTCACGGCGCAGTACAGCTACGTGAGCTCCAACTTCGCAAACCCGCTCAATACCGTGGAACCATCGGCAAACGGTACGATCGGTAAAGTACCGGGTTACGGCCTGCTCGACCTGAATGCGACGCTGCACATCGGGCAAAATTACAAACTGCGTTTCGGCGTCAACAACATCACCGATAAGCAATACTTCACCAAGCGCCCCACCATGTACCCCGGCGCAGGCGTGTCGAGCTCCGACGGTCGCAGTCAG
>CBFGMV010000039.1:0-61302 GCA_965649915.1 uncultured Dyadobacter sp. | reverse complement strand
TTGATTCATTCTACGGTTAAGTAACATCGTGCATATGCTTCGGCTCCGCTCAGCATGACAAATAGCGAATTGTCGGTCTCAGCATAGTCAGCATTGATTCATTCTACGGTTAAGTAACATTGTGCTATGCTTCGACTCCGCTCAGCACGACAAAAGCGAATTGTCAGTATGGGCATAGTCGGCATGACAAAAGCGAATGTCAGTCTGAGCAGCGTCAGTGCGGCAATTGCCGGATTGTCAGTCTGAGCGGACCGGGCCGCCCGGCGGCCGAAGACAGTCCATACCGTACAACGCCAAGCGTCCTGTCATTGATCCGCGCCAACGGATCAATGACAAGTCAATCACTTCTGAGTCAGTTTTTTATCCTGCATCAATGCTTTTTCTTCCTCTTTTTTAACATCTTTCATCATCGTGAAGTGGTCGCCGATCTTGCCGTCGGAGCAAATCCATTTCAGGTCGAGTTTGTTTCCCTGAACTTCCAGCATCACAGCCCCTCCTACCTCGTGATTGGAATAATACATCGCGTCATGCGGATAGGTCGCCTTGTGCCCGCCCAATGCGCCGGCCGAACCGCTTACCACGTACACGGTACCATCGGTTTTGGTCTTGCTTTTCAAATACGGGGCCGAGTTTTTACTTCCGTCGTATAATGCGCTGGATGAACTGATTTCGTACTTTTTAGCATCATAGTCCGCTTCTTTTCCATAATATCCCTTGATCAGCTTCGTGCGCTCATACACATGGCTATGCCCGCAGAGCACCAGGTCTACGCCTCCGTCTTCGAGGGTTTTAATGAAGTTTTCCCTGATTTTTACCAGCAGCGATTCCTTGTCCGAATCGTGCGACCCCATGGTGTAGGGCGGATGATGCCAGTAGGCTACCACCCATTGTTTGTTCTGGTTAGCCGCCAGGTCTTTCTTAACCCATTCTACCTGCTCTCCCATCTCATCATAAATATGCGTTCCTTTTTTATCCGGGCCATATGAGTCCAGAGCCAGGAAATGAACGTTTCCGATGTCGTACGAATAGTAGGACTCCGTGTGGGAAGCTACGCCTCCTGCCTCTGCCTGCGTAGGCAGTGAAAAGTTCTGATAGTAGGCGATCTTGTTCTGGTCGGTCGCAGTCGAGGAATTGAAATCGTGGTAATCGTGGTTGCCGGGAACCGGATACAATGGGTATTTTTTGAGCAGATTATCTTTATAGAGGTTGAAAAATTTGGCTTGAAATTCCGCGTCGGTACCGTCGGAATAGGCATTATCCCCCATCAAAATCCATGCATTCAAATACTTACCTCCCAGATAGTTGATTACCTGGTCGCGTACGGATCGCTGGTTGATGGAGTTGTTGCCGCAGTCGCCGAAACCGGCAATGCGAATCGGTTCCTCACTTCCGGTTTCCGGGAAAGTGTAAAAGTAGTTTTCCTCATCCCCCTGCAAGGTTGTGTCCGCCAGGTTGCCCACCGTATAGAAATACCTGGTCGACGGTTTAAGACCTTTCAAAGTGATGATATGCTCGTTGACCAGCGTTGAATCGTCGGTTTGCATATTGAGATTGTCGCTCGTTAAGCCGTATTTCACCCTGCTGCGGTCGTACACATTGGTTCTCCAACGTACCGTCATGCTCGTGGGCGTGGCCATTTGCAGGTAGGGTCCCCGAAGCAGGTCGGCCTGGATGCCCATCAACGGCCCCTTTTTTCTGGCGACAGGCTTCGGGGCGGCAGGCTTTTCCTGGGCAAATGATAAAATGGGAAGGATTAAGGCGAAAAGTAGAATTCGGATTGTTTTCATGTCAGGTTATTTTAAAAAAGATTGTTTTTCAGGGTCTGAATCGGTCAGGGATTCCAGGAACAGGATAATGTCCTGCATTTCGTGATCGGACAGGTTCAATGGATTCCCGGATAAGGTCTGTTCATCGACAGGCAGCCCCATCCCTTTGCCGCCTCCTTTGTTGTAAAAATCAATGACCTTGTCCATTGTCTTAAAGGCCCCGTTATGCATGTACGGGGCTGTTTTGGCTGCATTGCGTACAGTAGGCGTTTTGAATGCACCTTTGTAATACTTCATCCTGTACAGATCGTACCGCCCCGGGTCCGGATCAAGTCCGGGCTTCTCGAAGTCGTCCGAGGTGGTAGTACCCAGGATTTCCACTTCCGATAATGCAAACAGCGGCGGCAGCAACGAATTGAAAAACGGAGGGAAATGGCAGGTGCCGCATTGCGCCTTGCCCATAAAGAGGTTAAAACCGTTTACCTGCCGGTCCGTCAATGCCGTCTTATCGCCATCGATATACCGGTCGAATGGTGAATCCATGGGGCTCAATTGCCTGATAAAGGCCGCCAGCGCTTCGGAAACTTCGCCTACGCCCATGCCACGCACATCGAATGACGCCCTGCTCGCCCCCATTTCCAACGGATTGAAAATCACGTCATGGATTTGATCTTTCAGGTCCGCGGCACGCCCATCCCAGAACTGCGTATGCTGCCAGCCTGCGTACAACAATGTGGGCGTGTTTCGTTTCAGAACCGAATCGGGAACAAGTGAAGGGCTTTTTTTCAATCCGTCCGTAAAATACTTTTCAGGTGAGTGACAGGTCGCGCAGCTGGTGGACGCATTTCCTGACAGGCTTTTATCGAAAAATAATGCTCTCCCCATATCCACCAGCGTCCTCGTCCGCGCGGAGTCGTTCTCATCCACATCCCAACTTTTCAGCGCATCCCGGCTGTAAATATGCGGCGCCCGGTGGTTCAGGAACTTCGTCGTATTGATTTCCAGGCCCACGGCCGAAATGAATGCGCCCAGTTCTTTTTGCATCGGCAATGCAAACCGCGTCAGGTATTCCATTCTGTTGAAAGCATCAAAATCCTGGTGGGTATTCAAATAGGCTTGCGAATCGTTCATCAGCATCGCAAGCGATTTGCCAGACTCCGGGTTGGCCGCCCAATAGGGCTTTAAGATAGTCTCAACGGCTTTCGTCGCTTCCAATGTCTCGGCAATCCCGCTTTTCAGCAGGGGCGCATCATACCCTGAAATGTAAAGGGTGGCGATCCGCACCAATTCGATCCGGACACTTTCCAGGACCTGCGCGTCCGAAACGTCAAGACCATAAAGCAGCGACGCCATGTCACCGGCCGAAGTAAGCATCGCTTCCGACTGGGTGAGCAGCGTCGCTTTTTCAGACAGTACATCATCTTCGAAAAGCAGCGCTTCGATCTGCTGCAGACCCATGGGTTCCACCAGTTCAAGGGTGGGTTCTTCTACCTCAAACTTGGGTGCAGCATTGTAAAAACGCGTTTCACTCGGGAAGAAATAGGCTGTAAAAAATGCGATCCGCTTATAGCTGCGCCTGCAATCCGCCAATGCTTTTCTCGCACGCACGACCGTCGACGGGTCTGCATTCAGGCTGTCGATAGCGGCGTACAAATCCTGGTTGGCATGCAAAAAACCATTGGCCCCGTTTCTGAAATACTGCACGCAATGCGAAGCTCCTATCGAAGGTTCGGCAGGCGGGCCGGCTTTCCAGGACAGGAATACAAAGCTGATAATGGCCAGGATAAGGATGATTGTCTTCTGCATGGTGATGGCTAACGTGAGCGAACAGGCCCGTCCGCCCACGTCAGTATTCTGTAATTACTGCTGATACGCCCGCTGCGGCTACTCAATATACGTTAAACTTCAGACCAATCGTAGCAGTAGCGCCGGTATAGAGCGACGAATACGTGTATTCGGGCTTGTACTGATACCTCCGCTGATCCTGGTTCAGGAGATTGTTCGCCGTTGCATACAATGACAGCTTTGGCGTGATGAAGTAATTGACACTCGCATCCAGATAATGCGCTTTGTCATAATATACATCTCCTTTGCTGTTCGTACCCAGGATCGTGATGAAATCGGAAGTGTTGTTGTAGGACAATCTGATGTTGAACTTTTTGACTTCGTAGGCCAGCGACAGGTTCAGGATATCAGCCGCCGTACCCGGCAACTTGGGCTCACCTTCTTTGACGAAAATAAAATTGTGGGTGTAGTTCGAATACAAGGTCAGGTTGTTGAATGGCCTCGGCAGAAACGAAAGTCCCTGCTGAAAGGAGAATTCCATCCCGAGGATGTTGGCCGTTCCTCCATTACCCGGCCGTGTCCGTTCCAGGTTGCCATTGCTTGCTTTCAGTTTGTCATAATCCGTCTTGTACGACGCCACCGTGGCGGGGTTGGCCCCCTGCTGCAACAGCGATTCCGGTGACTCTGCGATATCGATCACCTCGCTGAATGGCACTAGGTCCCTGGACAGAATGCGGTAATTGGTAATATTCTTGAAATACACGCCGGCAGAGACGAGACCGGTGTTTCCTGTGTACAGTTCGCCCAATAGATCGAAGTTATTGGAAAGCGTCGGTTTGATGTCCGGGTTACCCTGGCTGATCACTTTGTCCCGGACATTGACACTGATGTAGGGAGAAATGTCTTTGTAATTAGGCCTGGATATCGTGCTGGTGTAGGCAAACCTGTACACCTGGTTCTTCGTCGGCGCATACCGCGCCAGGAATGCAGGCATGAAGTTCAGGAATTCGGACTTCGTCGATTGTCTGGCCGGAATGAAGTCGGCCCGGACATTGTAATTATAACCCTCATATTTCACCGAACTATGCTCTACCCGTCCACCGAGGATCAGTGACAGCTTCTCGCCGATGTTCTGGGTAGACATCATGTATCCGGCTGTAATGGCCTCGTCACCGTAGTAATTGTTGCCCAAAACATCCTGATACACCCTGTTAAGCATAAAATCCTCCGTGTCTCCGTAATAGCTTTTGTTCAGGTTCGAGATCCATTCGGACGAGCCCGCATTGCCCACATTGTAGTCGGATTCGATGTTCAGTGTTTTGCTGATATTGGTTGAATTATTGGCAAATCCCGACCAGAATGGTGCCCAACCTACATAATCCGCCACTTTCGGGTTTTTGCCCGCCGCTACTTCGGCGTCGTATTTGGCGCGTAATGCCGGATCAATTTGCGGCGTCCACCTTACTCTCCTGGTGGTTTCGTTGGTCAAAGAAAGGCCGCGATACTTTCCGCCGAATTTGAGCGTATTGCTGAATTTCCCTTCCACGAGCGGCACCGAGATATCGAGCTGGGCCAGGTATTGGCTGGTGTTCGACCGCTTGTCGGTCCCGGTAAAATTATCCATATACCAGGTATCCGCGGAATCTGCCCGGTAGGAAGGCTTGTCTTTCAGATTTTCGAGAATGTTTTCTACCTCGAAACCATTGTTCGCTTTGATAAACCTCGGATTGGTATAGTCCATCTGGACGCTTTTCTCGTTCTCACTTTCCAGTTCGAGTTCGATCACATCGGGCCGGTCCGTTACATTTTTCAGGTAAGAGCCTTTCCAGTTGATCTTCACCTTGCCCCAGATATGCTCTCCTTCCAGTCCGAAATTAATGATCTTCTGCACGATCTGGCTACCGTTTCTTTTGTTCAGTCCACCTTCAATGTGGCGTTCCAGCTCGGGCTGGTACACCGGGTGCCTGGGGTCGTTGTTGACATTGAGATAGTATTCTCCGGCCACATCGTCGATGTAGTCGTTATTGGCATCCGTAATCTTCCGGTTCCCCTCCCAGCCCGCAGCGCGCTGCCAGTTTTTAGGGTATCCTGCGCCGATATCGTCCACTTTCAGCGTCGAAATCTTGCGCCAGTCGTTATACTTGTTGTAAATCCCGGTGAAGGTCAGCGTGTTTTTCGCATTCAGCTTATAGTCGACACCCACCGTATAGCTCTGCCTGATCCGTTCCAGATTGTTCTGGACCATGTTCAGAAAACGCGGCATAAAGTAAGTCTGCTGATCCACCCATTTCACATCCTCCCAGGTAGTCTGGTGATCGTCGGAGCCCAAAAACTGCTGATAGTAGGAAGCCGAAGCCATTACACCCAATTTTTTATCCTTCAAAAAACGGTCACCAAACACGATATTGGCATTATAGGCAGGCTTTTGCACGATGTCGCTGTAACCGGTTCCGGCGGTGACGGAAAGCAACCGGGCGAATGGCGCCTTCCTGGTTACGAGGTTCACGACCCCGCCAATCGCATCCCCGTCCATGTCGGGGGTAATGGCCTTCGTTACTTCCACCGACTGCACCATATCCGCCGGAATGGCGCTGATCCCCACGGCCCGGTTCTCCCCGGTACCGGCAATGCTCGACCCGTTGATGTTGATCGTACTTTTGGACGGGTCGGTCCCTCTGATGCTCACGAGCGAGGCCTCTCCCTGATCCAGTTGGACGTAAATGCCCGGCACCCTTTTCAGCGCATCACCGATATTGGGATCGGGAAAACGGCCCACCTGGTCGGCAGAAATGACGTTCACGATCCGGTCGGAGTTCTTTTGCTGGTTAAGCGCCTTCAGGGTAGCGCTCCTGTTTCCGGTCACCACAACGGCTTGCAGGTGGTTTTCCGCCAGGGTCAGTTTGAAGTTCGTCTTCACATTCTGTCCGGCAACGGTGACCGTTTGCCTCGAATTCCCGTATCCGATATACGTTACAGTGAGATTATACACGCCGTTAGGGACGTCGATCAGGGAATAGTTCCCGTTTTGGTCGGAAACAGCTCCTCTCGACAATTCCTCGATTTTAATGGTCGCGCCCGGTAAGCTCAGGTTGTTATCGTCGATGATCCGGCCCGTGATCAGGCTTTGACAAAAGCTGATGTAAGGAATGGCGGATATGAGTAGTAATAGTAGGATTCTTTTCATAGATCTTCCTGTAAAAAGGTCAATTCGATGGTGAGATGGTTGATATGCTTTGCCGGCGGTGTAAAGGTCTTGATCAAATCGGAGGAAGCTAATTTTTGCCGGTTACCAAACGTCTACAAGCACTCGTGCGGCGTTATCAAACCGTATACAACGGTAAAATAACTTCAATAAATATCTAATAATCAACAGTTTACAAATCATCCATCTGCCATTATCTTTACATTAACAGTTTTGACGGGCAGTTCATAGAAAGGAAAAACACGGGAAAAATCAGAGGTTGTGGACAAACTTCTGAAGGCTGGCGTCTACCGGTAAATCAAGCTTTTTCCGCAAACGGTACCGCGTCGTCCGCAGGCTCGTCTGGGAAACGGCGAGCATCGTTGCCATGTCGGCTGAATGAAGGTTCATCTTGATCAGCGCCAGAAAGCGAAGGTCGGTGGTGGTAAGCAAACCGGAATGCCGCATCAGTTTCTCGAAAAAATCTTTGTGGACGTATTCAAAGACGACCCGAAAATCCTCCCAGTTTTTCTCCTGGTTGCCGTTGGTACTGATCAGGTCCAGAAGCTGCTTTAATTCCTTCCGCTGGTCCCGTTTATCGTCTTTCACAATGGCGGCGAGCTGATTTCTAAGGTCTTCCAGTACCTCGTTCTTCTTGATCATATGCAGGGTAATGCTGGTAAGCTCCTTACTTCTGAGTTCCAGTTCTGCTTTCAGTCCCTCTTCGTGGAGGTGTTTTTTGTGCAGTTCGAGCTCCATTGCCTTCTGGCGCGTCTCGTACAAGATTCTGCTGTTTTTATTTTTCAACCTCTGGCGGCTAAGAAGGGTGATTCCCAAAAACACTGCCAGCACGCTGATGATAAAAACCGACCATGTCACGATCTGGCTTACCCGGTTTTTATTTTCCAATTGCACGATCTCATTGTCCTTCCGCTGGACGTCGAAAATGGTCTGGATCAGGTTCAATTGCTTCTCACTGTCCGCATTATAGCTTTTGGAATAGGCAACCCGGGATTTCTCGCTGTAATAATATGCGCTGTCATACCTGCCCAAATGCTCGAAGGTCTTGGCCAGGTCGCGGTGCGCACTGCTGAGTTGCCGGTTATCGTGCAATTTTTCCGCCATCACTTCGGCCTGTTTGGTAAAAGCCAGTGCCTGCCGGTCGTTGCCCAGCTTGCGGTAAGTGTCGCCGATGTTATTCAACACTGCCGCCAGCTCGACCGAAGCCGGTTCTTCGCTATACATTTTATTGGCTTGCAGGAAGTAATGCAATGCAGTCTGGAATTTGCCCTGATCCTCGTAGATATTTCCGAGACGCGAGTAGGTGTAAGCGATCTGGCTTTTGTCATCCAGCCTTTTAAACTCGGCCAATGCAAGCTCCTGGTAGCGATAAGAGCTATCGTAGGAGCCAGTCTGCTCATACACCTGACTGATGTAACCATACGCTTCGGCGATTCCCTTATGATCGCCCTTACCCTTAAACAGGCGCAGGGCCTGCCGGAAACTGGCGAGCGCGGGCCCGTTTCGCTTGTTTTTGAAGTAGATCCTGCCAATCCTGTTCAGATTGTCGCCCAAATGTACCGGATTGGCATGTTTGGCAAAATAACCGTCCGCTTTGTGGTAATAGGAAAGCGCCTGGGACATGGCGCCTTCCTCGAACAGGATATCGCCGATCTGCTGATAACATAATGCCGCTTGATTCAAATCCCCGTTTTTCAGGGAAATAGCAAGCGATTGCCTGATCCTGACATAGGCAGAATCGGGTTGCGCCGCGTCCTGTCGCGTTCCGGCACCGGACGCGGCATGCACGCCCCCACCGGCCAGCTGAAAGATGGCTGCGATAAATATCGAAAATAAATAATGCTTCATCGAAGACCCGCACTTTGGATGAATCGCGGGTAGCCGGCTAAGGTAGTACTGCCCTGTTACTTCATTTTTACGATGGTATTAACTTATGGCGTCATAAAACCAGGCGCTTTGGGATCACGCCCCGGCATTATTCCAGCCCCCCAGCTGACGCATCCCGGTTTGGCTGTGAATCACACTTTAAAAAGAATACAAACCACTCATTTACAGGACCATATTCCTTTATATTTGTACATGCTGTAACAGACGTGCCAGCGTTTGACCGGCACGATCCCCGACCTCAACTTCCGATTTGTATGAACCTCAGCCATTGTTGCCTCGCATTGATCGTTTTCTTCCTTGCCGCCTGCTTCAAAAAGGAGGAAGCAAAGGATAAAAAGCCGTCCGACAGCACTTCCGGAATCACAGTGTGCTACAATCCCAAAACCACCGACGCCGACTGGTACACCTCAGGAAAGAAGGCTCCCATGCTCGACGGTCTGGCGGGTGTCGACTTCAAAATTTCTACGTCCATCCCGGAAGTGCAGGCATATTTCAACCAGGGAATGATGCTGGCATATGGTTTCAACCATGCCGAGGCGGCCCGGTCGTTCTACGAAGCCATCCGGCTGGATTCCACCTGCGCCATGGCCCACTGGGGGTTTGCGTACGTGCTCGGTCCCAACTACAACGCAGGCATGGAAGAAGATAACTTTCAGCGTGCCTGGAAAGCGAGCGTCAAGGCCCGGCAACTGGCGGCAGGATGTACCCCGAAAGAAAAGGCGCTGATCGGCGCCCTGGCCGCGCGGTATGCGAAAGAACCTCCGGCAAACAGGGGTTCGCTCGACATCGCCTATGCCAGGGCTATGGAAAAGGTGTATCATCAATACGCTTCCGACCCTGATGTGGGCGCATTGTATGCAGAGGCCATGATGGACCTGCACCCGTGGGATCTGTACGAGAAGCAATCGAAGGCACCGAAATCCTGGACACCGGCCCTGGTAGCCGTACTGGAAAGCCTGCTGCAAAAGAACCCGAAGCACCCTGGCGCACATCATCTCTACATGCATGCCCTGGAAGCCTCCGCCAGTCCTGAGAAGGCGCTCCCCTCCGCCGCGCTCCTCGATTCGCTGGTCTCCGGCGCCGGCCATCTCCTCCATATGCCATCGCACATTTACATCAACACCGGCGACTACCATCTCGGCTCGCTATCGAACATCCGCGCGGTGAAAGCCGACAGCAGTTACATTACCGTTTGCCATGCCCAGGGTGCCTATCCCCTCGCCTATTTTCCGCATAATTATCACTTCCTGGCAGCTACCGCTACATTGGAAGGAGACGCCGGGCTGGCCTGGATGGCGGCACGGAAAATTCAGCAGTATACGGCTAAGGAGGTCATGCGTATACCGGGATGGGGCACACTTCAGCATTACTACACCGTGCCCTACTATATTGCTGTCAAGTTTTCGATGTGGGACTCCATTCTGTCAATGCCCCGCCCGGCCAACGATCTCGTTTATCCGCAGGCCATCTGGCATTACGCGAGGGGAATGGCGTTCCTGGGCAAACACGAGCTTTCCCAGGCAAAAGAAGAAATGGGGCAACTCGGTAAGCTGGCCGCGGATACCACCCTGCAACACCTCACGGTCTGGAATATCAACACCACCAGTGACCTGGTGCAGATCGCCTCCAAAGTTTTGTCGGCGGGCCTGGCGGCACAGCAAAACCAGCTCGACAAGTCCGCGGTCTTGCTCCGCGAGGCCATTGCGATCGAAGACAATCTTAACTACAACGAGCCGCCAGATTGGTTTTTTTCAGTCCGGCACCACCTCGGGGCGGTATTGCTCAAAGCTGGAAAAAGTGCCGAAGCCGAGCGGGTATACCGGGAGGATCTGCTGACCTGGAGGAAAAACGGTTGGGCGCTGATCGGTCTCCATCTCGCATTGACCCGTCAAAAAAATGACCGTGAGGCGCAGGCGGTAAAATCTGCTTTTGACCAGTCCTGGCGATATGCCAGCGTAAAAATCACGAATTCGTCCAGCATCGCGGATTAGCGCGCCGTCTCAGTAGGGGTTCTGTTTCATCCTGTCCGTTTTGGCACGCCCGGCGTTCGAAAGCGGACATTTTATTGAGAGCGCTATTTACTAAAAACCAGGCAGGCAGCACCGGATGGGAGTTTTACCAAAACTGGCACAGCATTTGATCGGCATTATCATAGGAAATAGTAAATACCATGAAACGAACGTTTTTAGGAGAGTTTGAGGAGTTAGTCCTGCTCACCGTAGCGGTGCTCGAAGAAGATGCCTACGGGGTGTCGGTAACCCAGGAGCTGGAAAAGAAAACCGGCAGGACAGTCGGGTTCAGCACAGTGCACACCACTCTCCAGCGGCTGGAAGAGAAGGCCTACCTCTCGTCCCGGATGGGAGGCGCGACGGCGGAGCGTGGAGGCCGCCGCAAACGCTATTTTACGGTGACCGCTTTGGGAAGGAAGGCATTATGTGAAGCGAAACAGGTGCGGGAAGATCTGTGGAACGCATTGTCCCCTGCCGCCCTCCAATTGATGGCAAACTGAAATGGAGCATCAAAAAGACACCTCCGATTCCGGGCCGCCGCGATGGGCAGGCCGACTGATCCGCCTTTTTGCCGATCCCCGGGCCGCGGAAGAAATCGCGGGTGACCTGCTGGAACTGCACGCCTACTGGATGAAAACGGGCAGCAGCCAGGCAAAGGCCGACCGGCGATACATCTGGAATGTACTAAGACTCATGCGACCGTTCGCCAGTCGCAGACAGCAAAATGATTATCCTCAATCCTATTCTTTAACACCGGCCATGATCAGGAACCATTTCACCATCGCATTCAGAAATTTTTTCAATAGTAAAGGCTATTCATTCATCAATGTATCCGGCTTGGCGATGGGGATGTCGTGCGCCATTCTGATCTTCCTCGCGGTCCGCCACGAAACGGCCTATGACTTGCACCAGTCACACATCGACCGCATTTACCGCGTTGAAACGGAGAATATCAAAGAGAACCACACCTACCCCGGCACGTATACGGGCATGGCCCATGCGCTGCGCACCGATATGCCCGAAGCCGAAACAATCGTCCCCCTCCTGAAATACAATGGCAGTACCGTCGCCGTCGCCGACAAGCGGTTCAAGGAGTCTTTCGTTTTTGCGGATCAGAACATTTTCAGGACGTTCGACTACCAGTGGATTTCCGGCAATGCCGCCGGCGCTTTGCTGCAACCCAACACGATCGTGCTAACGCGCAGGTATGCAATGAAGTATTTCGGCAGGACGGATGTAGTTGGCCAAACCTTGCGGCTCGACAACAAGCAGGACCTCACCGTCGCTGGCGTGGTAGAGGACTATCCTTCCACCACCAGCTTCCCGTTTGATATGCTGGTGTCGTTCCCGACATTGAAAAACGTGAGTCCGGATTACGACCAGAACCGCTGGAATGGCTGGAATGACAATTTTCAGGTGTTTGTATTGCTCAAAAAAGGCATTCTCCCGGAGCAGCTCACGAGCCGGTTCACGGCGGTGGTCGGAAAGTATATGGGCAAAGATCAGCTGGCCCACAAGCGTTTCAAGCTCAGCCATTTGTCCAACATTCATTATGCCGGCAATCTGGGTGGGCGGAGTGCCAATGTGAGTCTGCTGAAAACGCTTTCGTTGATCGGCCTGCTCGTCTTGCTGATTGCGTGCTTCAATTTCATCAACCTCACCACCGCACAGGCATTCAAGCGGGCGAAAGAAGTAGGCATACGCAAGGCCATCGGAAGCAACCGCCAATCACTGGTGTACCAGTTTCTGACGGAGGCCGCGCTCATTACCTCCTTTGCCGCCGTGACCGCCGTCGTCCTCAGTGTACTTGCATTGCCGTTACTCGCGCAGGCATTGGCCATTCCATTGACTACGCCCGATCTGTTCACCTGGGAAACGGCATTGTTCTCGTCCGTACTGCTCGTCGTCACCACACTGCTGGCGGGCGTATATCCGGCGCTGCGGCTGGCCGGTATGGCACCGTTATGGGCATTAAAAAACAGGGCTCCACAGGTAAATCAATGGTTTTCAATGCGTCAGGGACTGGTGGTAGTTCAGTTTACGGTATCACTGGTGCTCATCAGCTGCGCCATGCTCATCAACCGCCAGCTCGACTTTTTCCGGAAAGCCGACCTTGGTTTCAATCAATCGGCCATCATCACGGCCGGGGTACCCGACAATAAGCCTGAAAAACTGCTGGCACTTCGCGATCAGCTGCTCAGATCACCGCATGTCAGGGACGTAAGTTTTTCCTTTAACAGTGCTTCTGCCGAAAGCAACTGGATGCAGGCCATGGAATACCGGCAGGGGCCGGAGGTCGTGCAGGTAAAAACACAGATGAAAATGGGGGACTCGCATTACCTTGATACTTACGGCATTAAACTCCTTGCCGGAGAACCGCTTAAAGACAGCGACACGACTGATTTCAAGGTAATTATAAACGAAATTATGCTAGCCAGGATCGGCCTCACCCATCCGGCCCAGGCCATCGGAGAACGGCTCTACTTCGGCGACGGGGACCAGTTTGCGACAATCGCGGGTGTAGCGCGTAACTTCAATGTTAATTCATTGCATCAGAAAATCGATCCGACGATCATCCAGGTCGTACCGAATAACTACTATCAGGTAAGCGTGAAGCTGCAAAGTGAGCGCCCGAGCGCGGCTTCGGTGAAAACGGCGCTGACCCATATCGAAAAAGCCTGGACCGCGGCATTCCCCGATCAGGTATTTGAATACAGCTTTCTGGACGAAACGCTGGCGCAAGCCTACCAGTCGGAAACGCGCACCGCGAGACTTATTGAGGTGTCAACCTTTTTTGCGGTCCTGATTGCCTGTATGGGGCTGTTCGGGCTGTCTACTTTCACCGCCGAGCAGCGCACCAGGGAAATTGGCGTGCGGAAGGTGCTGGGCGCGTCCGTAACCAATATTGTCGGCCTGCTTTCAAAGGATTTTCTGAAACTGGTTATGATCGCATTCCTCGTTGCATCGCCCATTGCCTGGTACGCGATGAACCTTTGGTTACAGAATTTCGAGTTCAGAATACCGATAGCCTGGTGGATGTTCCTGGCCGCCGGTGTGCTGATGACGCTTATCGCCGTGCTAACCGTCGGCTTCCAAAGTCTGCGGGCCGCCACGCTGGATCCTGTGAAAAGTCTGAGAAGTGAATAAGACAGCGTGTTAAAACAACAACCTATGCCTGACCCACAGGAACCCACTACCGGACAGCCGCCCAAATGGAGCAACAGACTGCTGGCCTGGCTGGGGCATCCGGACACGCTCGAAGAAACATCTGGAGACATGCTGGAAATGTATCAGTACAGGCTGAAACAATCCGGCAAACGAAAAGCCGACTGGCTGTACGTGATCGATACATTCAGGCTCCTGAGACCTTTTGCCCGGTCGAAACAGCAATATTCATCCAGCAACCCATTCAGTTTAGTCATGATACATAACTATTTCAAAATCGCGCTCCGGAATCTCATTAAAAACAAAGGCTACTCGGCGATCAATATTACCGGCCTGGCCGTGGGTATGGCTGTGGCACTGCTGATTGGTCTGTGGGTTTCCGATGAACTTTCCTTTGACAAAAACCACGCGCATTACGACAAGATCGCGCAGGTCATGCAAAGTCAGAACTTCGCCGGCAGGATACAGACCGGCAATGGCTTGCCGATGCAGCTCGAAAAGGAATTACGGAATAAGTATGGCAGTCATTTCAAATACATTGCCATCACCGGTGGCGGCGGCGAACATCTTCTGAGTGTGGGGGATAAAAAAGTGATGAAGGTCGGCCGTTACATGGGGCCGGAAATCGCGGAAATGCTTTCCCTTCAAATGCTGAAAGGAACCCGGTCGGGGCTTGCGGACATGAATTCCGTACTACTTTCCGAATCGGCGGCCAAAGCGGCATTTGGCGACACCGACCCGATGGACAAGATCATCAAGATCGACAACAAGAACGCCGTGAAGGTAACGGGTGTCTATGCCGACCTGCCTTCCAATTCCTCCTTCGCGGGCCTGGCCTTTATTGCGCCCTGGAAATTGCTGGAAAAAGACCTGCCCCAATGGCTGGGCTGGGGAAACAACTGGTTCGATATGTATGTGCAAATCGCCGATCGGGCGGAAATGAGCCAGGTTTCTGCTGCCATAGCAAAGTCAAAACTCGACAACATCGACCAGGAGGAGAAAAAGTACGAGCCGGTGATCTTTTTGCAGCCTATGAGCAAATGGAACTTGTATTCCGAATTTAAGAACGGTGTGAATACCGGCGGCAGGATCAGCATTGTCTGGCTGTTTGGGACTACCGGGCTCTTCGTGCTCATCCTTGCGTGTATCAATTTCATGAACCTCAATACCGCCCGGAGCGAAAAGCGGGCGAAGGAGATTGGTGTCCGTAAAGCGGTGGGTTCTGCCAAGACCCAACTTGCGATCCAGTTCCTGGGCGAATCGCTGATGGTGGTAACGATCGCATTCATTCTGTCGCTCCTCATTGTATGGGCTGCATTACCGGCGTTCAATCAACTGGTGGCCAAGCAGATCGTTTTGCCTGTGGCGATGCCCTACTTCTGGCTAGCCTGCATTGCATTCATTTTGTTTACAGGTATTGTAGCGGGCAGTTATCCGGCGCTGTACCTCTCGTCCTTCAAGCCTATCGCCGCATTGAAGGGCGTTTCCGCAAAGCTCAGAGGCGGTTCGCTGGCCGGCTCCCCGCGCAAGGTGCTGGTAGTGGTGCAGTTCACCGTGTCGGTGACGCTGATCATCGGCACGATCATCGTGTACCGGCAAGTGCAATTCGCGAAAAACCGCCCTATCGGTTACAGCCGTCAGCAGCTGCTGAGCAGCCCGATCAAATCCGACGAGATCATTAAGCATTACGCCGCGTTCCGGAACGACCTGCTCAACACGGGCGTCGTCGAGGAAGTAACCGCAACCGACTCCCCCGTGACCAACACCTACGTCACCAACAGCGGTTTCAGCTGGAAGGGGAAGAACCCGGCCATGACCGACGAGTTTGTGACGCTCCGCATTACGCACGAATTCGGCAAGACTGTGGGGTGGAAGATTAAAGAGGGACGTGATTTTTCCAAAGAATTCGCCACCGATTCCGCAGGGTTTGTCCTGAACGAGGCGGCTGTGAAATATATGGGTTTGAAAAACCCCATCGGCGAAATGATCCAATGGGGTGATAATGAAACCTTTAAAGTGATCGGCGTCGTGCGGGACCTCGTGACCCAATCGCCCTATGAGCCTGCAAAGCAGACCATCTTCTTTTTGAACTACAAACGGCTCAATACCGTGAATATCAAGATCAGACCGTCGTCCAGCGCTTCTGCGGCTGTGGCCCGGATCCAAACCGTTTTCAAGAAATACGATCCGGAAAACCTGTTCCAGTACACATTCGCGGACCAGGAGTATGCCCGGAAATTCAGCGACGAAGAACGCATTGCCAGCCTGACTACCTTATTCGCCGTCCTGGCCGTTCTCATTTCGTGCCTTGGCCTATTCGGACTGGCGTCGTTTGTCGCCGAGCAACGCACCAAGGAAATCGGCATTCGCAAAGTCCTGGGCGCTTCCATAGCCGGGCTTTGGGCGCTTTTATCCCGTGAATTCCTCCTGCTGGTGCTGATATCCTGTGTAATAGCCGGCCCCATTGCCTGGTACCTCATGAATGGCTGGTTGGAAAAATACACCTACCGTACCGAGATCAGCTGGTGGATCTTTGCCGTGTCGGCATTCGGAGCTGTGCTGGTTACGTTGCTGACCGTGAGCTTCCAGGCCATCAAAGCTGCGCTGCTTAATCCCGTCCGATCGTTGAGGTCGGAATGATGACGGCGAATCGGCTGCTCAGCGTTTTTTTCCATGCCGTGTGACCGACCATTCGATTCCCTGACGCAGCAAACGCCTGTAATCAGGATTGCCGAATGCCTCGGGTCCATGCCCTAGCTGGATAAACAGCACTTCGCTCCGGCCGTACGGATTGATCCACGCGATCGTTTGCGAACTGCCCGGATGCGTAGTGCTGAGCAACGGCCGGATGGTTGGTTGGGTTCCAAAACGCCCGTACACCTCGTCGGTAATCTCGAAGTCCGCCAGTCCCCGCGTAACGGGGTGCCGGCGGTCTTCGATCTTCACAGGGATCACCACGTCATGCTCGTAAGTAGAAAGGAGGCTGTCACCATTTACAAACGTCGTCCTGGTATAGTACTTCCCGCCGATGATCTGCTGAAACTCGTCCCACCCCTGGTAGGACACCAGGGAGTGGTGCAGGAATACCATGGCCTTACCTTTTTGCAACAACCGGATGTAGGCCTGTTTCTGAACGGGTGCAATGGAATCCCACATGTCGTAGAAAACCAGTGCATCGTACTGGTCGACAGCCGGTGAGGCAATCAGCGCATTCGCTTTCGGTTGTTCGAGCTTATCATAAGTGAAGTTGCCCAATGAATCGAACATATTGTAAAACGGCGCCTGCCTGAATCCATGACCGCCGGTAACGATCAGGATGTGCGGCTTCTTCTGCGCCAGACATGCGACGCAAAAGAGGCACAGCAAAAAGGTCATTCTGAATGATCTCATCGTGTAAATCTGGCGATATATCCTCCACCCTCGGCCAGGTTCAGCCGAATCGTATCGTTTTTCCCGAATTTAACCTTTCCTACCTTCAAACCCGCCGGATTCCCCTCTTCATCCCGGACTTCCAGCGCATTGAACGAATCGCCTTTCAGGAATGACAGCGGGATATCAAAAGTCCTTGGCTTGGCACCATTCATGACGGCCAGAAACCATGCATTACCGCTTCGCCGGGCATACACGGCCGCTTCTCCTATTTCGGAGCCGGGGAGCACGATGGTTTCATCCCAAACGGAAGGAATGCTTTTGATCATTTCCACAGCAGGATTTGCCAGCAGGTGCTCTGGACTGGCGGCATAGGTAAGCAATGGCGCGGATAAAATCGCGGCACTGGCGATCTGGTGCGTCCAGGTCGTATTCTTCCGGCGCTCGCCAAAATGGACGGGCGTATATTCCGCATGGCCGGCGATCATGCGGGTGAATGGAAGGGTTACATTATGCCCGGCCCTGTCGGCGAGCTTACTGGCTTCCATTCCCTTCACCGCTTCACGCGTGAGCTCGTTGGGCCAGGTCCGCTCCTGCCCGGTCGGTTTGTTAGCTCCGTGAAAATCGACCATCATTTTCAATTCCGCAGTTTCTTTCAATATCGATTGATAAAGGTCGACCACTTCTTTTGCCTCATGATCGAAAAAGTCAATCTTCAGTCCACCAATGCCCAGGTCGTGGCAGCGCCGGAAGAAAGCCTGCCTTTTGGCGGCATCCCTTAGTTCTTTCGAATGTTCCCAAAGCCATATCGACACACCCTTCTGTTTAGAATAATCGACCAGCGAGCGAATATCGTTATCGCTCCATCTACGCCAGAAGCCTTCGAGGATATTGTGTTTAAAACCCAGTTCGGCCGCTAGCCGTGAATATTCCTTCATGATTGCCAATGTGCCCTCTCCTCCTCCGTCCAGGTATTTCCATACAGCGGGGCCCGGTTTGATCCAGTCGGTTTTGATGCCTTGGGGAAATATCTTGGGATCCGGCGGCGGGCACAGGTTATGAACCATGTCGTTATTGACCAGCGCATTCAATCCCTCCGAGATCATAATCACCCGCCAGGGCGTGGTGATCGTTCCATTCAATGCCGCGGGCCTCGAAAGTTTCAGGGTGTCCTCGGGGCTATACCGCAATTTATAGGGATAGGATGTGGGCTGATTTTGGGGAAGCCGTAACACCATTCCTTTTTTCCCGTCCGTTTGCAGAGCCATTCCTCCGTAATTTTTCAGGTCTGCCTCGGTGACCGACAGGTACAGCTGGCTGGCTGGCAGCTGAAACGTGACCGAAGGTGCCGCCCATTCCCCGGCTTTCACGGTATCCATGTCTTTTCGGGCATACAATCCTTCATAATGCATATACAAATCGTGGTACCAGGCTGTGGTAGCGTCGGGCAACGTAAATACCGTAGCCTCGTCGGCTACCCTTCGCTCACCGGGTTTGCCCGGAACGATCAGCCGGAAGGAGGCTCCTTCGTTGAAAAGACGGACATCCAGCGTGTAATGCAATGCTCCCTTCGTGATGCTGATCCTCGCGCCGTTGTAGTGGTTGCGGGCTGTGGAGTGCACGCCGTTCCAGGGATATTGCTCATCCAATTGATAGCGTTCCGCCTTTCCGATGCTGACCCCTTCCGTAATGCTTTTCGCATCCACCGTCATGCGTATGGGTGACGGTTCGATGACCGGTTTATCCTTGTGAGAAATGGTATAGAACAAACCCGCATCCTGAACGAATACTTTCAGCGCAATTTTCTTGTCCGGGCTTTGCACCACGGTCGGGTCCGCTGCAAACAGGCGGGCGGATAGCAGGAGCAACAGTATATATCTTTTTCTAAACATGATTTCAATAATTAAAAATTAGGGTTTTGGGTCCAGACCCCCTTCATGATATCCATTTGGCCGAGCGGCACGGGAAAGAGATCGGATTTGAATTTCCGCTTGGTACCTTTTGCATCATAAGCCACCTGCGGGATTACCTGATCCGCTATTTTCCACCTGATCAGATCGTTGTAGCGCAACCCCTCGAACGCCAGCTCTACCCTCCGTTCATTGCGGATGATTTCGCGGGTCAGCGCCGTTTTTGCCGGCATATTCACCCCGGGCCTCGCCCTTACGTCGTTCAATGCCTTCAATGCGCGTGCATCGGTGCCCTGCCCGTTCTCAAACATGGCCTCCGCGTACATCAGCAGCAGGTCGGCATACCGGATCTTGACCATATGCTGCTCGCTCAGCGTGGAGCCGGACGCATTGTTGATGGCCGTGTTGACCCACTTTCGGAATGCCATATTGGTAAACGGGATCTGCCCCTCCGCCAGGCTCCCGGCCTGCTTGAAACCGGCCGGATTATAAGCCCAGGCGTCCCCCGCTTCAAAAAGCGTCATCTTTCTGCGGGGATCACTCGGCTCATAGGCATCCCGCAGGTCGGTGGTCGGGAAGACCGACATCCGGGCACCGATAACCTGGTCCAGCGAGTGGTAATCGTCCGGTGCCTTAAACTGTACGGAGAACATAATTTCCCTGTTACCGGCCTGATTACCGAAAAAGATACCTGCATAATTGTCGGAGAGCCGGAATGGATTGGCGGCATCGCCAATCAGACTCCATGCCGCGTCCGCAGCGTCCGCGAATCGCTGGTTGTTGAGCAGAACCCTCGTTTTCAATGCAATAGCACTGCCTTTCACGGCTCGCCCGTCGGTGTAAGCAGTGGCAGGCAGGTACGAAATGGCCAGATCGAGGTCTTTGAGTATCTGGGCGACCACATCCGCTTTGGAAGACCTGGGCGTTTCTTTGAAATTACCGTCCAGTTCAGCGGGTTTTAAAATGAGGGGCAAACCGCCATAAAGCTGGGCCAGGTCATTGTAATAAAAGGCTCTCAGAAACAATGCCTCTCCTTTCATCCGGTTGCGGACAGCATCCGTAATGGCAGTGACGCGGTCGATATTGGCCAGAAAATAGTTGCAGTAAGCAATCCCCTGAAAGCCGATCGTGAAGGATTTACTCACGATCCCGGTGGTAGCCGAGTTATGCTCTCCCCGCATGACGATGTCAAATGCTTCGTAGTTGGACGTGTTGGAAGCATTGTCCGACAACGCCTCCCAAAAAAGAAAATTTCCGCTCTGGGCCGGTCCATTGGAGATAATGGGCTCTTTGAGTTTATAATAGCAGGCGATGAGCGCCTTGTTGGCTTCCCCCTCGGTTTTCCAAAAATCAGCGGAATTCGGATTGGACAGCGGATTGGTGTCCAGGGTATCGTTACATGCTGAAAGTACGAGGGTACTGAGTATCAGCACAAGTATTGTTCTTATATACAGGGTCTTCATGAGGTCAACGATTAAAATGTAGCTTTCACACCGAATGAATAAATCTTGGCCTGGGGATAAATGGCCGCCCGACCGCTGGCTGCGGCCCGCTCGGGGTCGCTGCCTTTGAAAAAACTGGTGAACGTCAACAGGTTATCACCCGACACATACAGTCTGAGCATCTGAATTTTAGCCCGGTTGATCCATTTCGTGGGAAAGCTGTAACCCAGCTGAAAATTCTTCAACCTCAGGTAGGACGCGTCCTGCAACCACCAGTCCGAGACCTGCGTATTGGGTGCATAGTTTTCATTAAAAATATGCGGGATGGTGTTGGATGTACCCTCGCCGTCCCAGGCGTTTGCCCAGAATGTCGGAGGCGGCCCGGCCTGCCTGAACGGCGCGATCCCCCACTCTTTGATGTAGATTTTACGCCCCTGGACTCCCTGGAAGAAGAAACTCAGATCAAAGTTCTTATAGTCCGCATTGAACGATACCCCGTAGTTGAACTTGGGGAATGCGCCGCCGACCACCATCCTGTCGTCCGTGGTGATTTTCCCGTCGGGAACGCCATCGGGACCACTTACGTCCTTGTACTTCATGTCACCTGGTTTGGGTTTCACGAGCGGGGTCGGCCCATTGTCAATTTCACCCTGATTCTGGTAAATGCCGTCGAATGCGTACATGAAATAGGAATTATACGGAAGTCCCTCCTGGGTAATGGTGCCATTAGCATTATTGATTTCGCGGGCACCAAATCTGACGACCTTATTTTTATAGGCTTCAAAATTCCCCTGCACCTTATAATGCAAGTCCCGGACTTTGTTCTGGTATCCCAATGCAATTTCAACACCTGTATTCTTCATCTCGCCAAGGTTCACGGTAGGTCCGGCAACACCTATGAAATCAGGCACTTGCAGAGGCCGCAGAATGTTCGTTGTGTTTTTAGAATACCAATCCACACTACCGAATACCTTGGATTTGAAAAGACCGAAATCCACGCCTACATCCGTTACGGTAGTGGTTTCCCAGGTGATGTTTCCATTGATGAGGTCGGTTTGGGTAACCCCCTGTTGCAGCGAGCCCCCGATATTGTATAGAACAGGGTTTAACACTTCCTGATACGGATAGGGCATTGACTCTCCATTGAGCGTCCGGTTGATATTCTGGTTGCCCACCTGCCCCCACGACACCCGTGCTTTCAGGTTGTCAAGCCAGGTCACCTCTTTCAGCATATTCTCCTGTGAAATTCTCCAACCGGCAGAAGCGGAAGGGAAAAATCCCCATTTTTTTCCGCTGGGGAAACGGGAGGAGCCGTCGTAACGGAAATTACCTTCAACCAGGTATTTTTCCTGGAAGTTGTAGTTAACACGCCCAAACAGCGACTGGATGGCCCATTGGTAGGCAAAACCGTCTGTCAGTTGCCCGCCCGGCGAGTAACCGCCCAACTCGGTCAGGTCACTGGAAGGCGCATTTCTTTTAAAACCCTGCAGACGATCATAGCGGAAGGTTTCCCGGCTTGCGCCCAGCAGTGCACCAACGTGATGATCCTCTCCGAAACTTTTGGCGTAGTTCAATGTCGCGAACAGCGTATACTGCACGTCGTTCTCATTGCGGACGGTCAGGTTGTTTTCGCCCACCGTTCCGTTCCATTGGGTGTTATACAGGTACTGACCTCCCGCATCCGGCAGGAACATGTATCCGGGGATACCCACCACGTGGACCTTCGTTTGGCGGTTGTTGTACTTCACGGCACCCTTAACCTGCCCTTTCAAGCCCGGAAGAATATCCACATCGAGGAATGCGGAAGCCAGTGCGTAATAATTTTTGATATACCGCCCTCCGTTTTCAGCCGTTGCTACGGGGTTCTTATTTCCACCTTCCTGGATAAACGCCTTGGCTGCATACCTGCCGCTGCCGTCGGGCAGCTTGGGGGTGAACGTCGGGTGTGCGGCCAGGGCACTTAAAATCTGGTCCTCGGTCGAGTTTCCGTCAAAATTGGCGTTCAATGCGGTCTCCCGGCGATCTCCGGTCGAAAAGGCGATATTGGTTCCGAAAGTAACCTTCTTGTTCAGGCTGGTTTTTAAATTAAACTGGGCATCATATCGCTTATAACCTGTTGCGATCAGGATACCATCCTGGTTGAGGTAGCCCGCACCAAAATTATAGGTGGTCCCTTCCTTACCGCCATTCACGCTCAGATAATGCTGCTGCAACGATGCCTTACGAAAGATCGCATCCATCCAGTCATAGCTCGGGTACTGCTTGGGATCGGTGGCAGCGCCCTGACGGTATGCATCGATCTGCGCCTGTGTATAAAGCTGGTTCGTGTTCGTACCCGTGTGCGCAATAGCCTTGTTGAGCAGTTCCATGAACTGAACGGAGTTGTTGATCCGCTCATAAATGGAAGTAGCGCGCTGGCTGCCGAAGTTATAGCTGTAATCTACATTCAGCCTGCCCGCCTTCCCCGCCTTTGTGGTGACCAGGATAACGCCGTTTGCGGCCCTCGAACCGTAAATGGCTGCCGAAGCCGCATCTTTCAATACCGAAATGCTTTCTATCTGGTTGGGATTGACATTGTTGAGATTACCTTCGACACCGTCGATCAGGATCAGCGGATCGTTGCCCGCGCCGCTGAAAGTACCCTGGCCGCGGATCTGAATGCTTGCATTCTCGGCTCCGGGTTGTCCCGAGTTCTGCGTGACCTGTACGCCCGGCATTCTCCCCTGTAACAACGAAGACGTATTTGGTGCCTGCCGTGTGGTCAATTCCGAGCCCGTGACGTTACTCACCGCGCCCGTTAAATTGACCTTCTTTTGCGTGCCGTAACCGACCACAACCACTTCCTGCAACGCCTTGTTGTCGACCACCAGCACGATGTTCAATGCGGTTTCACTGCCCAATTTGACCTCCTGTGTCACATAACCTACAAAACTGAATACCAATACCGGATCATTTTCTGAGACATCAATTTGAAAATTCCCTTCCACATCCGTAATGGTCCCAAGCTGGGTGCCTTTGATCACAATGCTGACCCCCGGTAATCCCACCCCGCTTTCATCCGCGACCTTACCCCGGATCTGTATTTTGGGATCGGGTTTCGGCACCATCTCCGCTTTCGGTTCCGGCGCGCGCAGCCTGACCACGATCGTCCTGTCCACCAGACCGTACGTCAGTGGCTGGTTCATGAAGCATTGGTCGAGAACCTGTTCCAGCGAGCCTTCGGAGATGTCGATGGTCACTGGGTTCGCACGCTTCAGGAGCTCATTATTATACATGAAATAGTATCCGCTCCTTTTTTTGATCAGCTTGATCACCTTTTCGAGGGGCGCGTTGTGGACCGAAATGGACATTTTCTGGGAAACGGCAGTCGCTGCACTGACCTGAAGACAGGTTATTGTGAGCAAAAAAGTACTTAACCTCATCACAAATAGCAATTTAGCAGGGACAAAGCAGAGCCCACTACTTCTTTTGAAGTGTAGCTTTGTTTTCATAATTTTGAATGAATTAGGGTTAAAAAAATAGACGGATCGCACTGTACTATGGAGTAGGCTCTAAGGTTGACCGGTATCGTTGGCGCGCTACCGGTTTTTTTATCACCTACTTCTTACTTTTTATTGTAATCTTATTATCGACGAGGTCAAACTGCAATTCACCTGACATTTCCAGCATCTGAAGTACGCGGGACAATGTGAGGTCCCGGGGAACGACCGCCGTAAAATGGCTATCCGGTATCTGGTCCTCGTTCACGATCTCGACATCGTACCATCGTGCCAGCTGTCGTAAAATGGTGCCCAGATCCTCATTTTCAAATTGAAAGAAACCATTTTTCCAGGCGACAACTTCCTCGGTATTCACCGGGCGGACATCAACCCGTGCTCCTACGGAAGCCTGTTGGCCGGGTGCGATGGTTTTAGCCGATATCCCATTGCCTACTTTTACGGCGCCTTCGAGGAGCGTCGTTCGGGTATTGCCTTCGTCCGCATAGGCCATTAGATTGAAATGCGTCCCCAGCACCTCGACACGGGTTTGGCGTGCCTGAACGATAAACGGTTTATCGCGATTCCTGGCCACTTCAAAATAGCATTCACCCGTCAGGTCGACCTGGCGTACATTCCCGGTGAATGCAGTCGGAAAACGCAGTGAGGAAGACGCATTGAGCCAAACCTGGCTGCCATCGGGCAAAACCACCGTGTATTGCCCGCCTACCGGGGTGGTGATCGTGTTATAGCGTATGGCCTTTGTGTCCCCGCCGGCCATTACCTCGTAGAAAACCTTCCCGGCCTTTTTCGTGATTTTTATCCCGTCCTGCTCAATCGACGCACCGTCCCTGATGGTTTCCAGCGTAACCACCTTTCCATCCGACAACGTCAGCGTCGCCTTGTTTCCGCCCGGCAGAATATCGCTTTTTAATGTGTCCGTGGCTACCGCGACGCTTTTCGAACGGGTTACATTATACGTATTCCTAAAAATGCCGTAAGACAGCGCTCCCAGCAGCACGACCGCCGCGGCATATTTCCAGTAACCGAAGCGGATGCTTTTGCGCTCGTCTTCCGCCGCGTGGCGGGTCCGTTCCGTGATGGTACGCCATGCCGCGGATTTATCAATGGAAGAAAAAAACAGCAGGTCTTTCGTTACCTTTTCCTGGTTTTCCAGATCATCCAGCAACTGCTGGTTGCGAATGTCCTTTTGCAGCCATTCCCTGAGTAAAGCCTCCTGGGCATCGGTCAGATTGCCTTTGAGATACCCAGATATCAGATCCGCCTGGTCAAAAGGTTCGTTCCCGTCAAAAAACTCATTCATCATATTTGCCATCTACCCTACTAAGACACTTTGGTCGCGAAGCGGGGTGACAACAATTATAAAAAAAGTAAGAAAAATTCTAAAACCGCAGAAATGTGGTAAGGAATAGCTCAATCAGGGGACAGGGAGGGCGTCCTAATTTTTGTCAAACACAAACACCAACAGGCAGAACAATTCGAAAGTGAGTTTTTCACGAAGCATATGCATCGCGCGTTGTTTTTGGGTTTTGACGGTATTGATCGATAAACCGAGTTCATCGGCAATCTCCTGGTTCTTTTTCTCTTCCAGGAAGCTCATCCTCGATATCTGCCTGCAAGCGGAAGGAAGCGATTCGATGGCATTGTGGATCTCGGACAGGACCTCGGCGCGGATGATGGAATGGATCGCGATCTTTTCGTCCACCTCCACCGGTGTCAGCTGATCTTCGTATTTCCTGGCAACGGCTTTGTGACGAAGAAAATTAAGGCAGGCGTTCCGGACGGTGGTGTACAAATAGCCTTTGATAGCAGGCAGGTCATCCCCGATCTCGTTTTGACAATTCCAGTACTTTACGAAAGCGTCCTGCACAATATCTTCGGCATCGTCCTTGTCCCCGACGATATTGAATGCAAAATAGACCAAACCGGTGTAGCTGGTGTTGAATAATATCTGAAAATCTGAATTATGGGGAGAGTCTCGCTTCTCAAACACTGATAATAATTCCATCGCTACCGTCTAATCGCTATATCGGATTGCAGAAAAACATCTTGGATACTTTCACTCACAGCTAAAATTTGAGTAAAAGTATCAATTTTTATAAAAATATCTCAATCCGCGATGAGACTAAAAACGATGTTGATCGATAGCGAAGATTTTAGATACGATCTTGAAAATCATTTGAACGAGTATGCCAGCGTAAAAGTCGGTTTCAGGCCGCCGTCGATCACCGCCGAAATTTTTTCGCCGCCTAACAGCGTCGCAACCTCGGATTTGTTATCGGGCAGCTTGCTGTAACCTACTGTGAGCCCCGCCAGTTTGGTCTGCAAAATCCAGTGTTTGCCAAAAACATAAGCCAGACCGACGCTGCCGTTGGCTGAATACGTGTTGGTGGGGCCTGCGCCCGCCATGATGCGGCTGTAATTCGCGCCAACCTCCCAGAAAGGGGTCAAACGCATGGCAGTCATGTATTTTCTGACATACGGCCGGATGCCGATCGACCATGGTTTGCTGTTACCAACACTCATAAATCCGGCAGCCCCGGGGTCGTTCAATGCGCTTTCCCGGAAGCCAAAAACGATCTCTGCTCCGATCAGAAGCCGGTTTGTCAAAAACACACCCGTTCCGACGTGTATGAGTGAAGCCGGCGTACGGTAGGACCAGCTGGAATCACCTTCAACACCAGAGCTCTTGGTGTTACTGGAACTGAAAGTGCCGGAAAGTACCCATCTGCCGGGTGCCAGCGCTGAACCGCTTCCAACAGCCTCCGAAACAAAGGCCTGGCCTTCTCCCGTCAATGCAACAAGACCTATTTTCAGCGAATTGAAGGAAATCGGGTACAAATTGGAGATACCGGCCGCTTCCAGGGATAGCCGTTTGGTGAGGGGATAGATGAGGCCCAGCCGGGCTTGCGGCATCAGGTTAAAGGTCGTCAGCCTGGACTCATGCAACTTCTGGTTTTCGTATGATAAATAACTTCTCGACCAGGTGGCAGCCACATTCACTCCCGCACCGGCATAAAGAAAAAACGGCGACACTTTCCAGAACTTGCGGATCTGCGGAGTGACGGAAACCGAATATCCCCGGGCTGGCTTGGAGCCCCCGTTGGCTGAAAACTTTATGTTTTGCAAGAAAACACTGCCATCCAGCTCCGAGCCGAGCGTCAGGCCGGGTTTGACAAACCGATGAGCCTCCAAAGCCAAACCGGGGCGCCAGGTAGACGTTTTCACTCCCTCTTGCGAGAAATTCCAGTAGTCCAGGTCGAAATTGCCCGAATACATGTTCTTACCCTTTTCGATTTGCGCAGGCAGCAGGAAGGGAAACAGCAAAAAAATCACTGATGCGTAGAAAGATCTCATACGAAGTGCCCGGTTGTTTATCTGATCAAATTTTTGACATATATACGTATAAATAGGATACAAAACTTTCTCCGGCCGGGATTCTTTCCTGCCGGAGAAAGGCTGCTGATCAGAAAAACGTAATGCTGTAATAAAAAGCACTTTGCAAGTCGCACCCTGCACTGCCCGCCCGTTAAGGCTTTTTTACCGATATGGTGTCGTACCGGGTAACCGTAAAAATATCGATGGCTTTACGATCGGGTTTAAAAGAGGACCGGTAGTTCAGGATCGTCCCGGGTTTCCAGTCGGCTATCTTACTTTCCTGCACGTCGGGCCCTACGAGCACCGATCTGGTCTTTGAATCGGTCGCAATGTATTTCAATTCGGTACTGATGTTCACCGTATCGGGCGCATTCCAGCTGACCTGCAACACTTTTAGCGTCGAATCGTAGGCGGCGGTGCTGATGGTTCGGTTGAGTAGGCCATTTTCATAATTGGCCCCGAATGTTCTGCCGTTGAAACGCAGCGGCACCGACCGGTTACCTTTCGCATCCAGCGAATACATTTCAAAATTATACGACCCTTCCTGCAATGGGTCGATCATGATTCTTACGGTATCGCCGATGAGGTCTGACGGAACGGGCGCTTCCATGGAATCGGCCTTGTTGTTCCAGTACAGCTTATAACCGGTCACGCGCGGATCGGCGCTGAGCACCCATAGCAATTGCGTCCTGTTTCTCCCCGAAGCCACTAACACGGTATCGCCCCGCCCCGGGTAAACGATCTCCCCGCCAGCCTGGTACTTTTTAAAATCGTCCCAATCGGTACAGGATGCCATCGCAAAAAGCAGCAGCAGCATTCCGGTGATTTTATTTTTGATAACCATCATTTCTCTGTTTTAAACTATTTGGTATCGCCCCAGAAGGAGAGTTCGGTAAAATGGACAAATTTGGTGTCGGACCAGTTCTGATGGACCTGCATGCGGATGTAGCGGACTTTGGGTGCCGAAAGCGGAAACACAAACTCCTCACCCGCCGACATGTATGCGATATCGTCGCCGGTATTCACGCCATAAGGGCTTCCCGACGGTTTGATGGATTCGCAATCCATGAGCTTGGTCCAGCCGGTGAAACTCCCGTCCGGGTTGGGCACCTTGTCGCTGCCCCACATCGTCCATTTGCGGGGGTTGCCGTGTTTGTAAAACCAGTCGCCCTGCCGCTGCCACAACCTGAACCGGCTCAGCTTGGCGGCCGTTCCCAGGTCGAATGTGAAATGGATGGGCATGTCGCGGTCGGAAAGCGGGATGGTGTGGAAACCTGGTTCCGTCATGAGCTCATCCCACAGAAATGGTATGTTCCAGCCATAGCCGCTCTCTTCGTCGGTGGGCAGCTTGTATTCGCGGAAGCGGGTTTTATCCAGTTTCTTTTCGAAGAATGGCTTTACTTCCTTAAAAACGGTATCGGAGTAATTGTTCCACCGGTCACGTACATACACGCCGAACTTCCTGCTGAGGGTATCGAATCCCCGGGCGGCAAACGACCCGCCTTTCACCTGGGTATACAGCGTTTCGACCGGGATGTAATCGCCATTGTTGTCGGCCGTGATCACTACGATGGCCAGCTTGGCCTCCGACGGGTTATTGAAAGCGACATTCAATCCGCCGAAATCCACACCCAGCTGTAAGGAGCTGAAAACGGTCTCGACCGGCGGAGCCTGCGGCGCGATCTTCACCGTGACCGGCTCGGATTTATTGTCGCTTTTATCGACCGAATACAAGGTTACGTCATAGTCGCCGGCGGTGGAGAATCCTTCCACCGTCAGTTTGTTGGTATAATGGGACGCCTTCGCTTCGCGCACCTCACCCGTGCTTTTATTGATCGCATATTCTGCCACCACATATTGCAGATCTTCATCTTCCGGTAGCGAATAGGTGATGGTAGCCCCGCCCGCAAAATTGATAACGGAGGTGTTCGTCACCACGCCCGGCTTCCCGCTATCCGCGCCCAGCGGTTTGCGGATCGCATCGGTGTCCGCACAGGAGGAAAGCATTGCGAGCGCCCACAGCACAGAAAATAGTATTGTTATCTTTTTCATAAACAGCAGTGTTTACCAGCCTGGGTTTTGAACAAGGTTCGGGTTGACAATCAGTGAATTCTCGGAGATCGGCCAGAAATAATCTTTCAGGCTGAAACTGCTGGTATAGATAGGTTTGACCCGGTAATAGTTAACCGCCTCGCGCTGGGCAATGTCCCAGCCGTTTACCGACCTTTGCAGGTAATTTTCAGCGACTTTCCATCTCCGCAGGTCCCAGAACCTTTTCCCTTCGAACACGAGCTCGATCAGCCGCTCCCGCTGGATAATTTCGCGCAAGCCATCCTTACTGCTGAATTTGGAAGGTTTATTGGAGTATTGGGTCCACGACTCCACGACCCCTTTCAAACCCGCCCGCACCCGGACCTTGTCGATCCAGCCATAGATTTCGGCCGATGGCCCCTGCGATTCGTTCAACGCTTCCGCGTAGAGCAGGTACAGGTCCGCCAGGCGCATGATCGGGAAAGGATAGCCTTCCACATTGTATTGCTGGGCAGGGTCGTTGATGGTATTGTTATAATTGGCCAGTTTTTTAGGCCAGTACCCGGTTACGGAATACAGCGAAGCACCCTGCCGGCCACCGGTTTGCCCGAGCTTTCCTTCCAGCACCCAGGTATTGTCATCGTCGTTTTTGCCCTGTCCGAACCAGATTCCGCCATCGAAACCCAAATCCGCATAGAACCGCGGTTCCCGGTCGAAATTGAGCTGCACCGTGGTGTAGCCTTCCCTTATATAGTAGCGTTCACTTTTCAATGCTTTTCGCAACGAAGTAAAGCGGGTACCATACTTGTAGCTTTTGTCCTCTTCGATCGGCACGCCATTGTTGCTGTAAAACATTTCGGCAATGTGGATCGGCGGGGCGAGCATGGAGCCGATGCTCTCGTTGGGAATGGTGCCGGTGAATGGGCTGAGCCGGGCCTGTGATAATGACTGAAAGCCCCGGCCGCCGCCACCCGTGGAATTGGAAGCGCCCCAGATAAGCTCTACGTTCCATTTGTCGGTTACCGCCGCCCGGATCGACATCAGGCGCTGTGTCGAGTCGGATACCTTGGTCGTTACGGAACGAGGCACAAATTCATACAGCTTGTGTCCGTTTGCTTGGCAAGCTTCGATCGCCTCCCGGCAGGCCTGAGCGGCCCGCTGCCATTTTTCGGGGCTCACGGCGTTGCTGAACAGCGGCTCGTTATCCTTGTTCTTAAAGTTGGCGTAGTTCTGGTTTCCGTTATAAAGCGGGCTGGCCGCCGTAGTCAGTATCTCAGCCTTGATCGCCAGGGCGATTGGCTTCGTAATGCGACCCAGCTCCGAGAATTCATTCGGCAAGATCACCGGAAGGTCCTGCGCCGCCTCGTCGATCAGGGCCACCGTGTAATTGAAAACCGAATCGACGTGCTGCCTTTTCACCTTCACCTCCTCCACCGATGCTGAAACCGGAAGGTTCTTTTTAATGATCGGGATCGGGCCGTACATCCGGACCAAGTAATAATGGTAATAGGCTTTCAGGAACTTCACTTCGGCCACCCATCTTTTCTTCTCAAAATCGGTGAGGTCGCGGACTTTGTCGACGTTTTCCAGGAATATGTTGCATTCGCGCAGCGCCTGGAAATATTTGCTGTCCCAATAGTTAGCGATCGGTGAAACGATGTTCTGCTCTCCCCGCGCGATCCGGTAGAGGCTGCCGTTGATATTCCCGAGCACCGGGTATACCGTCGCAAATTCGTCGCCCGTCATAAACCCGGGGTCGGCTCCCTCGTTACCGAACTGCGGGAGGTTATTATAGCAGGTAAAAAGATATTTCTCCGCATCCGCACGCATTTTGAATGCATTGTCGATGGTAGCCACGTTATCGGGAACAATGTCGAGATACTTCCGGCAGCCTGCGGTGGTCAGCACAAGCAAGGCGGCAAGGCAAAAACTGGTGTACAGTAATTTCATAGTAGGTTGCTTAGAAATTCATATTCAAACCGATATTGAAAACCTTCTGGATCGGATAGCCCAGGCCATTCCCTCCCATTTCTGGATCCCACAGCTTAAACTTGCTGAATGTCAGCAGATTGGTCCCGTTGAAATAGATCCGAAAATTGGTCACTTTGAGGTTATCCAGCACACGGCCTTTGACCGTATAACCCGCTTCCAGTGTTTTCAGGCGAATGAATGATCCGTCGCGCATGAACCAGGTACTGCGCTGGGAATTGTTACGGTTTTCGACCGTCGACATTCTGGGCCATACCGCATAAATGTTCCGGTTCTCCTCCGACCAATGGCTGTCCGCGAATGCTTTCAGCAATGCATTCTCCCCGATGAGGTTAGGCGGAAAAAGGTCGGTATCCCCGTTGCCATCCTTGCCATAATCGATAAATGGAGCGGAAGCGACGGGATTGATGAAAAACGACTCCCGTCCCAGGCCCTGAAAGAAGAGGGAAAGGTCAAACTGCCCGCGTCCGGCCGATAACCCGAATCCATAAGTGATTTCCGGCGTTTCAGGATGTCCTATCGCCACAAAATCCGCATTGGTAATCTGCCCGTCCCGGTTGATATCACGGTATTTGATATCCCCGGCACCATACACCCCGAAGTTCTGACGGGGTGAGTTTTTGACATCGTTTTCATCGATGAACAATCGCTCGGCGATCAATCCCCGGGGTTGGCTGATGGATTGGCCTACTCTCGACAAATACCGGTCTTTGTAATCGGGCTCTTCAAAAATGGAGAACACCGTACGGGCCATCGTCAGGTTGCCCCTTGCTACCAGCCAGGCGCCGTTTTTGAAATTCTGGTTAAAATCCACCGCCAGGTCAAACCCTTTGGACTTAGCTTCTCCGACGTTGGCCGACGGTGTCACCGAGAGCCCCATCGTGGAAGGGATCGAAGCCCTTTCCATCAGGATATTGGAACGGCGTTGTTTGTAGATCTCCGCTATGACATTCAGTTTTTGCAGAATGGAAAATTCCAGTCCGAGGTTGGTCTGATGGGATGTTTCCCAGGTAATATCCTTGTTTTCATAACGGCTGATAGACACCCCGTTGCGGGTAATGCTCGAATTGTAGCCGAATGATGCCCCTCTCGACGAATTGTTCAGGTTGACCTCCGAAAGAAAGAAGAAGCGCTGATCGGGCCTCCCGATGGCGTCGTTACCCACGAGGCCATATGAGCTGCGGATTTTCAGTTTGTTGATGAAATGTTCCATAGGTTTCCAGAAGGCCTCGTTCGATATCACCCATGCACCGCCGATGGTTGGAAAAAAACCAAACTGCTTGCTCTTGTGGAACCGCTCCGACCCGTTGTAGCCGAAGTTAAACTCCGCGAAATACCGGTTATCGAACGAGTAGGACAATCGGCCCGACACCCCCGTGTTCCTGCTGGGTAGCGACTGCTGCAGGGATTGCACCTCCCCTACGCTCGAATTGTCTTTCAGGCTCTGCTGCAATGTGGTGACCACCGTGGCATTCACGGAATGCACTTCACGGAAAACCCGTGTGTAATCCAGCGTCCCCTGCAGATAAAGAAAGCTTTCCAGGTTTTTAGCACCGGGCTTGTAATTGAGGTATTCCGTAGCGGGCTCAGTGAAGAATTCGTTGCTGTTTTGCTGATTAAGCCAATTGAGGGTGTAGGTGTCCGTCTGCTTGTCGTATGAGCCGGCGTGGTAGAAATAAGGATTGTATGCCCTTGTCACATCGAAATAGGACGACCTGTTGATGTTCGCCAACCCTCTCACGTTAAGCCCTTTGGTAATAAAATCAAGCTTCTGCGTCAGTTCCAGCTGCGTCAGCATTTTGGATCTGGAATACTGCTTGTATCCCCTCACCATATCGGCATATGGATTCAGGTATTGTCCCAGGTCGAAATTGCCGAAAAGAATATGGTCGGTGGCTTCATTGGCCTTGTCGGGTGCGTAATATGCGGGATAGGATGTCGGGCTGGTTTTCAATGCCTTCTGGTAAATGCCCGAGCCACCGTCGATAGGACCATTGTAATCATCAAAATTGCCATACAATCTTACGATCAGCTGTGTCTGCGGGCTCAGATTGATGTTGACATTAGAACGAACGGAATAGCTGTTGAGCTTGACATTATTGTTGAAGTTATTCATCTTATCCACTTTCAGCATACCATTATCATTGCTGAATGAGGTTGCCACGTAATACTGGGCTACTTCTCCTCCGCCCGACACGCTCAGGTTCGCACGACGGTTCTGGGTATATTTTTTGAAAAGCACATCACGCCAGTCCGTGGAAGGATAAATGTATGGATTGTTGCCCTTGCCCGTGTTTTCGATCTGGTTTTGCGGATATTTGATCGCCGCGAGCGGGTCACGGGTCAGCTGGGCCTCATTGTACAGTTTCATGTACGTGATCGGATCGGCGAGCTCCACATTCTGCGTCGGCATGGAAACCGAGTTTTCCATACGGAGGTTGATCTTCGCCTTACCGGCTTTCCCCTGCTTGGTGGTCACATACACGACCCCGTTTGCACCCCGCGCCCCGTACAAGGCTGTGGCACTGGCGTCTTTCAGGATCGAAAAGCTTTCAATATCGTCGGGTTGCAGGCGTGCGAGGTCGGTGACGGTAAGTTCCACATTGTCGACCAGTATCAGCGGTGAGTTGTTGTATCCGAATGTGGTGATCCCGCGGATAAAGAACGTCGCATTGTCGACACCCGGTTCGCCGCTCCGCTGGTAGCCGATCACGCCCGAGAGGCGACCTGCGATGGCCGTCGTGAGGTTGCTGGAAGGGATTTTCAGTTCCCCCGGACGGATCGTCGTCACCGCGCCTACCACTGCTTCCTTGCGCTGTTTCTGTCCGTAAGCCGTCACCACCACCTCTTCCAGCGCTTTGTTATCGATTTTAAGCACCACATTCATAATCGATTGCGCCCCTACCTGCCGCTCGTCGGAGATGTAGCCGACAAAGGAAAAGATCAGGACTGCATTGTTGTCCGGTATCGCGAGCCGGTAAGTACCGTCCGCCTCCGAGGTCGTCCCTTTTTGCGTGCCTTTCAAAACCACGCTTACTCCCGGCAGCCCCTCCCCCTTTTCGTCGGTGATCTTCCCGGCGACCTGTTTTTCCAAAAGCGCTTCACCCGTAGTGCCCGGCAACATGCCGGCCGGGCCCTTTCCCTCCTCCGGCATCCTGGAAAGGATGATCTGGTTGCTCTTTACGACCTGGTAAATGATGTTTCTCGGCGAAAGCACCCGTTTCAGCAGGTCTTCCAGCAATTCGTTCTTTGCTTCCAGATTGATCTTCTCGTCGGAGGCGATCACCTGCTTCTGATACGAGAAAGAAAGGTCGCCCTGCTCCTCGATATTTTTCAGGAGTGTTTTCAGGGAAGCGTTCTTAACGCTGATAGATATACGTTGTTTGAGTAACTCCTGCGAGTAGGTCGGAGAAGCATAGCCTAGCGCTGTTGCAAACCCGGTTGCGAACACGGCGATGAAGAGTTGTTTCATCGTCATGCGCAGGAACTGAAAAAGTTTTTTTTCAATGGTAAAAATGCCCATACCTTTTTGATTTTCTTTTTGAATAAACATTCGGGCCCTGCTGGGCCGGGCCCGGCCTTATCGAGTCGGGTCCGGCCGGTGCGGCCAACCGGTCGTCGATGGCGCATTCTACTCAGGTAGCCAATCTTTTTTCCATATGCGGGTTAAGTTTGGTGACGATCACAATGAGGCCGTTACAAAAAAATTGACATAGGTATCCCGTGCCGGATATCCGGCATTGGTAACGGAATATGTTTTTGCAAAGGGTTTCGCCGGAAACTGCCGGCCTCTATTTATACAGGTACAGGCCCTTGAAAAAACTAACCCTGGTGATGAAATTATTTTTCGTTTTTTTATCAATAATCCTGAAAACCCGCCGCCGTGCAGCCCGACATTCCCCTCGGACACTCATTATCTTTAAAAACAGCCCTTTGAATCGATCACGATCTGTGCGTCGATCTCCTTGTAGCTGCCGCCTATCGTGCGGCAGATCACGTCCAGGTTGTCGTACAGCGATTCATTGCGGATTGCGGTCGAGATAATGCATTTGGACAGTAATTCATGGTCGCAGAGGATTTGTACGCCGTAGATCTTCTCGATTTCGGCAAAAACCGCTGTGGCAGGCACATCGTCAAATCTGGTCTTTTTAACGTCGGTAATCGGTGCGATCGGCAGTGGGTCGGGTACGAGGTTTTTCATCAGTATTTCACTATCCCGGTCAAAAGTCCCTTTCTGGTTGGGTAGCAGTACCAGGCCCGTCGTTTCCGGGTCGTCCGTCTGGATCCGGCTCTGCTTGTACACCGATACCCGTCCCGTCCTGACGTGCACGGTCACATTCCGGCCGTTTTCAAATGCCCTGATCTCGAAACTTGTTCCCAGCACCTTTGTCACCGTTTCATTCGCATAAACCAGGAATGGGCGCAAGGGATCCTTCGTCACATCGAAAAATGCCGCTCCACTCAGGAAAACTTCCCGTTTCTGCTTCTGAAAATGTGCCGGATAGCTCAGTTTGCTATTTTTACCGAGGGTGATCACCGTGCCGTCTTCCAGGCGCACCTTCATGGCCGCATTACCGTGGTTCTCCTTTTCAATGAGCTGGTTTTCCACTTTTGCATGGGTAAGCAGCTCTTTATAGGTAACACGCTTCGGGTCGGTCCGCATGGCCTGGTAAACGCCGAATGCCGCGACAAGCACTACACAGGCCGCAACGAGATACATGCTGAACATTTTCCGCTCCGGTCTGATCAGAACGAGTGGTTCGTCGCGGCTCTCCGCTGTGGCCTCGATCCGCGACCAGAGTTTCTGCGCATCGATGGAAGGTGCCGCGTCCTGCTCGGCCCGGTGCAGGTCCAGCACGATTTTCGAAGCCTTTTCCACCAGTTCCCTTTTGTCCGGATTGGCCCGGATGAATTCTTCCCACAACAACACATCCTCGTCTTGCAGCACCCAGCTTATGAAAGAATCACTACCTAAAAGATCTTCAATATTTAAACTTTCATCATTCATGGTCAGGGATAAATGGTACGCGCACAACTAAGAGGTACAACAATGGCTGAAAACTAACCTATCTGCAAGCATTTTTCTCAAATTCATGCTACACGATCCAGGCGTACATTTCGCCCACCGGGATCAGCAGCGACAGGATCGTCATTTCCCCGAGCCTGGTACGGAGCACGGCGTAGGATTTATAGAGCAGATTGCTCACGCCCTGCTTGGATAAACCCATCAACCCGGAAATTTCGTCGAGGCTCATTCCATGGTAAAAACGCAGGTTGATCACCTCCTTTTGCCGGTCCGAAAGGCTCTCGACCGCATTACGTACGCGCTGGGTACGTGCGTGGGTTCCCTCGGAATTGATATATTGCTGCTCGCTGGAAAGTGCGACCAGGTAGTCCAGAAATCCGTCGATATCTTCGGCTTGCTCAAAAATATTGTTTCTGCCGTTGCGCGAAAGCCGGTTGCGCAATGCCCGGAAGAGGTAAAATCGAACATTATCGGCGTCGTTAAGATGCTCCTTTCTACGCCAGAGGTCAATGAAAAGGTCGTGTATGGCATCTTCGAGCAGCTGCCTGTCGGGCGTGAGCCGGTGGCCATAGCTGGTCAGACTTTTAACATGGCGTTGGTAAAGCGACTGGAATGCCTGCATGTCCCCTTGTTTGAAACGATGCCAGATATGCAGTTCGCTGCTGAAATCCGATTCAGCTCTGGTAGAAGTAGACATCCCGGTTGATCTCCGTTGAGTAAACGATGTGAAGTTTTTTGACAAAGAAAGGAATTTCAAAGAAACTTGCTTTATTTAATTCCAAAAAAATATTAATAATATACAAAACACTTACCCAATGGACCGGAGAACATTCCTCGCATTGTCCACCGGCGCTTCCCTGGGCGCAGGGCTCCAAACCGCCCGGACGGAGGTGCCCCCGCCTGTCCCCATCATCGATACGCACATCCACCTGTTCGATACAAACCGCCCCCAGGGTGTTCCATGGCCTGATAAAAAAGATCAGATTCTCTATAAGCCCGCACTTCCGGCGCGTTACCGGAGCATTGCGGCGCCCCTTGGAATTACCGGCGCGATCGTGGTGGAAGCGAGCCCGTGGCCCGACGACAATCAATGGGTGCTGGACACGGCGGCGAATGATAGGATCATCGTCGGGGTGATCGGGAATCTCGAACCGGGGAAGGCGGACTTCGGAAAACAGCTCGATCGCTTTCAAAAGAACCCGCTGTTTCGGGGAATCCGCTATGGAAATCTTTGGGAGCATGATATCAGCCGTCAACTGACGAATCCCGGGTTTGTGTCCGATCTGCGGTCCCTGGCCCGGGCGGGCCTGGTGCTCGACACTGCGAATCCGAACCCGGCGCTGCTGGCCGCTGTGGTCAAGCTCACCGATATGGTGCCGGATTTGCGGGTTGTCATAGATCACTTGCCCCAAATGGCCATTCCGGAAGACGAGGCGGCACGCAAAATTGGGGAAGCCAGCCTGAGAGAGATCGGCCAAAGGCCACAGGTATATGTAAAAATTTCCGAGGTATTGCGCCGGGTCGACGGGCAAATTCCCACCAGCCTGGATTTCTATCGCGCACGTCTGGATGAGATTTATGGTCTTTTTGGAGCCGACAGGGTGCTATATGGCAGCGACTGGCCCAACAGCGACCACTGGCTTCCTTTCGAAAAAGGGCTGCAACTGGTCCGTGAATACTTTCTCGGGAAAGGTCCGGATGCCGCGGAAAAATACTTTTGGAAGAATTCGGTTGCGGCCTATCGCTGGCAAAAACGGGACAGTACGCAGCCAAAATGAAAGCCGTACCGATGGTTTTGAGAACAGCATCGGTACGGCTTTCATTCCGACCTTTCACATTATTACCTCACAGTAACGCATTTACCTCATGAAACCCAGGTGGGATCAATCCATTTTTACCGGGCAGACAAAGAAAGCGATATACTTCCGCCCGACTTGCATTTGAGCTTCAACAGACCATCTTCATCCCCGATGATTTGTATTCCGCTGGCCGATGCAATGCGGAATTGCTCAAATGGCTTTTTCAAAACAATATCTCCGTCCCGTTCCGCCTTCAATTTCACCGATACAACCCGGCCACCGCGTTTGCTGGCGCTGACCAGAACTGCTCCTTCCGCCCGCAAACTTTCGAACGCGGCATCCGTCCATTCCGCAGGCAGGGCCGGCATGATTTCAATGAAACCCGCATAGCTTTGCACCATCATCTCCTGCAAACCCGCCGCGAAGGCGAAATTCCCCTCTAATGTAAATGGCCGATACGTGAATTTGGAAAGACCCGACTTGGTCTGGTCGCCGTTTGCATGAAAACTATTGGGCAGACAAAATGCACGGGCAAAGATTTCCAGGGCTTTTAGAGCACCGTCACCGTCCTTGGCCCTGGCTTTGAGGTTCGCCAGCCAGGAGTATGAATATCCGCACCAATAGTCGGGGCCCACTTTGTCGAGCAATGCAATGGAACTGCGGATCGTTTTTCTTGCCTCTTCACTATCCTCCCATTTGATCAGGCCCAACGGATGAATGGCCATCAGATGTGAAAAATGCCGGTGAGACTCATCGTAGGCCAGTGACGGTGCAAACATCAGCTCGCTATTTGCAGTGGACGCAAACGCCGGGAACTCCGACAGTATCATTTGCCATTTCTTCGCCTGCTCCCTGTCACTCGCTGCCAATGCGAGCTCGGAACCAGCCTGAAATGTGAACCTGATCAATGCCAGATCATAGTTCGTCGTATTCGGAAACCAGGCTTCCAGCTTGTTGTCGCGTATTTCAGGGCTTGAACTGATTGGCAATTGCCTCTGCCCTTTTTCATTTTTAATGGTGATGTTTTCAAAAAATTCACAAACCAGCCGGAACCAGGGATAGGCCCGGTCTTTCAGAAATGCCTTGTCCATGCCATACCGCCATTGCAGGTAGTAATGCTGCGCAAGCCAGCCCGACACCGTCGGAGAAAGCGAATACTGTATCCAACCACCCATTTCCGTGCCGTCGAGGGTGGTTACACCCGGAACGGCAAGTCCGTTCACGCCAAAATATCGTTTGGTGTAACGCAGGTAATTGTCCTTGTTTTGTTCCAGATGGTCGAGATAACCGAGGGCTTCTTCCAAATGGTTGCCGCTGTAAGCCGGCCAGTAGCTGAGCTGCGTGTTCAGGTCGTGATGGTAATCCCCTTTCCAAGGCGGGATCCGGCCATTGTCGGCTGTCCACACGGCCTGTAACGAGATCGGCGGAGCACCCCGCCGGGCCGCCGAGCCAAATTTGTATTGTTCCAGGTACCATTGCTTTTCGATAAGCGGATCAGGAACGGAAACCGACGACATTCCCCAGAATTTGCTCCACCACCCATTGTGCGTCTTAATAGCAGCCGCATATGTTCCCTTCAATGCGTTGGTCGTGAGCGTACTGGCAACCGGGGCCGCGGTGGCGTCGGGGTAATGCGAGGAAACGCTCCATACCCCTTCTATCACACCGTTTTTCAAGGGTTTCCATTGCACTGAGACCTCATAACTGAACCCGCCCCAGCCTTCCTGGCGATAGGTGATGCTGCCTGTGCCGCGCGCGATAGTGCCTTGCTTGTAACCCAGCCGCGCCAGGTCGTCGCCCACCAGTGAATTGACCTCCCCACCCTCCTTCACCGCGCCGCTATACCGCGGCGCAATGATTTCAGGCACCATATCATGCTTCACATTTTCAAAACGAAACCAGCCCACCGGCGCGGTCGCATGTACGAAGGTTTTCAGCACCATCCCATTCGACCATTCCACTTCCGCTGTCGCCGACGTAAGCAGCACTTCGGCCCTTTTGACCTTCCATTCAGCAGGCAGGCTGAATTCCAATGCACCGGCCGGAATTTTGGAAGGAGCCGGTTCGCGGTCGTACGGTGCATCAAAATACTGCTGTACGGGCTTGTAGTCCTTCTTTCGGACCTGTTCCTGCACCCATTTATAACTGAATTCCTCCCGATGGAGGCCGGCCATCGGGCGCATATCCCAAATATCCGCCCGGTCGAGCGAGAAACGCAGCCTACCTTCCCGCTCCCAGATCAGCGCCCCGATCGTGCCATTCCCGAGCGGCAGTGCTTCGTCCCATACTTGGGCCAATTTTTCAAAATGCAGGTTATGCTTTGCCGCCGGCTGCGCCTGACTCCTCGAAAACGGCAATAGCAATACCCCTGCAAGCCCGACTTGCAGCAAAATACGAGTCTTAATATCCCTCATTTTGTACCAAAGCTTTGTTAATGTCCATCTCACTTTGGGAGAATGGCCAAATATAAAATTTATCGTCCCATTTCAACCTGATATTGCTGTGAATCAGCTTGTCATTAATGTCCTTTCCGATGCGCCAACGCACCACATCAAACAGGCGGAGCCCCTCAAATGCGAGCTCTCGCCTGCGCTCCTTCCGCAGTAGCCCGCGTGTGAGCGTGGTAAATGCGGGTACACCTGCCCGGCTGCGGATGGCGTTCACATAGGAAAGGGCTTTGGCATCGGTAGTGGTCCCACCGGCTTTTTCCATCTGTGCTTCGGCATGCATCAGGTAAACATCCGAAAGCCGGGAAAGAACGATATCGTGGCCGGTAAGGATGTCTCGCTCACTGGGGATGAAGCGCGCAGGGTCCCAGATAGCTGCAAATTTGATCAAACCATAGTTCGTGGCCGTAAACTCTGTCTGGAATGTAAAACCGTCCTCACGCCTGAAAGTCGTTTTGTTCGGAGAAAAATAGTACCATTTTTTGAGGCGAAGATCGCTCGCTTCATATTCGTCGATCAGGTCCTTGGTGGGCGTCAGACCTCCCCAGCGAAAAAACTCCACTTCCTGGCCGCCGTCTCCCGACTGTCTCCCATCCCTGGTTTCGATGTATTTGACGGAAAAAATGATTTCCGGGCACGAGGCCTGACCTTTCCCTTTGATGAACGGGGATTCAAGGTCGGTTGCGAGCGAATATTTGTTGGAGGAAATAATGGAGGAGGTCAATGCGATCACATCATCCCATTTGCTTTGAAACAATGCAACCCGGGCCTGCAATGCCTGCGCGCTGGTTTTAACGGCGTGGCCCGACTTGTAAGCATTATCCGGCAGGTTGGCAACCGCAAAAGCCAGGTCTTCATCTATGAATTTATAAACGTCCTCTTTGGAAGACCTGGCGCTCTTCAGCTGCTCGATGTCCGAAGGCACCTCCTTATAAATCACCACTCCACCCCAATGCTGCACCAGCTCGAAATAGAACATCGCACGCAGGAATCGGACCTCGGCCTCATAAGCCTTCGCCGATGCGTCGGGCAATGCCACTTTGGTAAAGTTTTTGAGAAATGTATTACAGCTTGCTATCCCCTCGTAGCAGGAGGTGTACAACGACTTGGGCGCTCCCGAATTGGCCGGATCGAGTGTCCCCGACTGCATCAGACGGATATCGCCGTAATGCTGCGCCCAGCCATTGTCGACCGTAGCGTCGAAGTAGCTGCGATGCCAGGTGAGGTAAGTGCCTTTCAAGCGTGCGTAGCATCCGGCAACACCCATCTGAACATCATTTTCCGACGTCCAGAACTGCCCTGCGGCGATTTCCTGGGGAGGATTTTTGTCCAAAAAACCATCACTGCAACTTATCAGGGCCGCGGAAAGCAAAGCCGGTAAAAGAATATGGTTAAGAAAAGTTTTCATATCGCGTATATCTTTAAAATCAAATGACATCTGTTTACACCGGTCAGAATCTCAGGTTCAGTCCCATCGAATAGACTTTGAGCTGCGGGTACTGCGCATGCCAGCCGTCACCTGCACGCTCGGGATCGAGGTCGGGATACTTGGTGAATGTGAGGATATTGTCGCCTGTGACGAATACTTTCAGGTGGTTGATGCCCACCTTTTTGGTGATGGACGTCGGTATCGTGTACCCGATCTGTAAGTTCTTCAAACGCAGATAGGATGCGTCTTTGAGAAAATACGTCGAATTCTGGGCCGTTCCGCCAGTCATCGGCGCATACCCCCAACCGTAAATGGCGGGCACTTCGGAATTCGGGTTTGTCACGGGATCATAAGCATTGAGGAACTTGGGATGGGGTGAAGATCCCTGTGAAAATGGATCCTCGCCAAAGAAATACGTCCTGACTTTCTGCCCCTGAACGCCCTGGAAGAAGAAAGCCAGGTCGAAGCCTTTCCATCTGACGTTACCTCCGAACGAATAAATGAAATCCGGGTAGGCTCCTTTCACACGCTTGCGGTCGTCACCGTCGATCTTGCCGTCATTGTTCTGGTCTTTGAACTTGATATCCCCCAACTGCGGGTTACCGGGTGTAACCACTGCCTTTAATTCCTCTTGCGATTTGAAAAGGCCGGTGTATTCGTACAAATAATAATCCTTATAAGGCAGGCCTTCCTGAATGATCCGGTTGTCGTAAGCCGGTGCAGGGAATTTCACAACTTTGTTACGGTTCACTGAAACCTGTGCATTCACGCCGTATTCCACGGCCCCTATTTTGCCTTTGTGCCCCAGTTCTACTTCTACACCATAGTTCCTCAGCGTGCCATAGTTAATAACAGGTGCCGACATACCTGCCGATGCCGGGATGATCGCACCCGCCAGAATTCCGGTCGTCAGCTTGTTATACCAATCGATCGTGCCATAAATGAGGTCGTTTTTCAGGTTAAAGTCCAGCCCGACGTCTGCGATCGTGGTTTTTTCCCACCGAAGCGACCGGTTTCGGAAGGCTGTTTGCTGAACACCCTGCGTAAGTGCTTCGTTAAAGGCGTAAGTGGTTGAAACATACGTTTCCTGCCAGGGATATTCGCCCAGGTTGGTATTGCCGACCCGGTACTCACTGATATTGGCATTTCCGAGCAAGCCGTATGAAGCCCTTAGTTTCAGGTTGTCGATCCAGCTGGCACCGTCCCTCACGAAGGCTTCCTCGCTGATCCGCCATCCGGCGGAAGCAGAAGGAAAAAAGCCCCAGCGGCTGTCCTTATAAATACGGGAAGTACCGTCATACCTGAAATTGGCTTCCAACAGGTATTTCTGCGCCAATGCATAAGTAGCGCGGCCAAAGAACGATTGAAAGGCCCATTCGGTAAGCCCGCCCGTGGTGGTCTGGTTCAACGGCCCCATTCCATCGAGTTCGTACATATTCTTGACCGGAAAAATATTGCGGGTCCCACCCAGCCACCGGTATTTCTGTTCCTCCTGGCTGTATCCCACCATCAGCGAAATGTCCTGCCGCTCCGGATTCCAGTTCCAGTTCAATGACGAATAGAATGTGTTCAGCAACGTACGATAGTTCTGATTCGTTACACCCAATGCTTCCGGACCGAAAGGCGTTCCTTTTTGATACACATTGGCGCCGCCGGCTGTATATTCATTTTCGGGCAGATAATAATAGGCATCGGCGCCGTAGTGATAAATATTCCGAAACTGCTCGGCGAACCTTGTCGCATATTTGGAACTCCATTTCAGGCCCATTTTCTCTGTTTGCAGGAAATTAACATCGAGCCAGCCCTGGATATTCGCCTGCCAGTCTTCATAGTCGCGGTACGTTTCATTGGCGATCCAGAAAGGGTTGCGATTGTTCTGCGCACCGCCTACACCGGTTGGAATCGCCTTATCGGTATAACGTCCGCTGCCATCGGGAAGGTAGGGTTTCACCAACGGGGCCTGGGTCATCGTCATCAGCACGAAATTCTGGTTTTCGTAATAGGGAGAAACCGAGTTGCCCTTCATGTAACTGACATTGGTACCGACGGTAATGTACTTATTGATCGTCGTGGAAAGGTTTGCCAACCCATTAAAGCGTTTGTATTTATGCCCCATCAAAACGCCTTTCTGGTCAATCACCCCTGCCGACATATTGTATTTGAAAACATCAGAACCGCCATTGATACCCACATTATGCTCCTGCATTGGGGCCGATTTCCATACAGCGTCCGCCCAGTTGTAATCTGGAAAAAGGTCTTTATTGCGGTTGGAATCTTTGTACTTGTCGATCAGCGACTGCGGAAAAGGCACTGCGCTCACCGCGTTACGGGCAACGGCCTTGTTGAAGAGCTCCATATACTGTCCCGATTTCCAGATCTGGCTAGGCACACCGGTGGGCGATTGCGTGCGCAGCGACATATTATAGGTCAATGCAGGCTTACCTTTCTTTCCCTGCCTGGTGGTCACCAGGATCACCCCATTGGCTGCCCTTGCTCCATAAATCGACGCGGATGCTGCGTCTTTGAGCACCGAAATGCTCTCAATGTCCGACATCGGCAACACGTCCAGCGATCCCACGACCCCATCCACCAGTACCAGCGGGCTGGTGTTGGTCCCCCACGAACTCGCCCCGCGAAGTTGGAGCGATACGCTTTCGCGCCCGGGCATGCCGGTGCCCTGGCTGATGCGCAGGCCCGTCACCTGCCCCTGTAATGCAGCCAGACTGTTGCTCACCTGCCTGCTTTGGATATTATCGATATTGACCGTCGCCACCGATCCCGTCAGATTTACTTTCTTCTGCGTCCCGTAACCTACTACGACCACTTCTTCGAGGGCTTTCTCGTCAATTTTGAGGGAAACGTCCAGGGCCGTACGATCGGCAGCAACTGCTATTTCCTGCGAAAAATAGCCAACGAACGAGAAAACGATCGTTTGCGCACCCTCGGGAACCAGCAGGCTGTAACTACCATCGGCATTGGTTACCGCGCCCCTTTGCGTGCCTTTGATGACGATATTGACCCCGGCCAGACCTTCTCCTTTGTCATTGGAAACCTTCCCCACTACGGGCCTGTCCTCTACAACCGTCACAAAGGGAGAAACCACGGGTTCCCGGACCGGTTCGGCCGCATTGATCACTTCCGGCTGATTTCGCAGCACAATGCGATTGCTCACCTGCTTATACGTAATCTTGTTCGGGGCCAGCAGCTTATCGAGCACAGCCGCTAGCGGCTCATTCTGCGCATTCAGACTCACTGTAAACTTCAATGGCAACGTCCGCGAGTTGTATGAAAACTTGATTTCGGCGGCTTTTTCGAGCTGTTGCAAGGCGGTGCCCAGCGTAGTACGATTGAGATTTAGCGTAACTCTCTTTTCCAGAAGGTTCTGACCAGCCAGCGGTCCGGCCGTGGCCAGCTGGGCTAAGAGGATCATCAGGAAGATTTGCTGTAACGATTTCATCAGGAGTTGACGCAATAGGTGCTTGGCAGTCAAAGTTTTCTTCATAGATTTGACGGTTTATTGTTTCGATTCGACAGAAAAATTGGGCAATAGCACCCCTCTCCCAGGGCGTAATGCTGTTGGAGTTGTGGTTTTCGAGAGCCGGGCGCGCTGCAAACCTGTCCGGCTCTTTTTTGATGTGCGGGGGTTAATCCATAGGCATAAAGTGGGCTGTTAATTGCATCCGGAAGATTCTACAATGACGTGGTTGCCCTCCATCCGGAACTGTGTCCCGGAGCTGATACTTTCGCAGACGATTTTCAGTTTCGACAAAAGCGGTTCATCGGAAAGCGAGGTGGAGAGGTAGCAGTTGCGGAGCGCTTCCTCGGGATAATCGATTGTAACACCGTATGCGCTTTCGATGGCCGAGAAGATCGTCTCGACATGTGCATCGGCAAAGTCGAAGCTCAGGTATTCGATAGCCCGTTTCGGGATGTCTTTGGTCTCCGGCTTTTCGAACAGGTTTGTGGATTTCAGGAAACTCACTGACTGATTAGGAAGCAGTACCACTTTCTCTGCCCGGGTGTTTTCAGGCTTGACCGGCCGTACATGTACTTCTCCCGTTTTTACAAACACTTCCACTTCGGGCTGGTCATCGGCCGCCTTAATGCGGAAGCTTGTTCCAACCACTTCCGTGACAATATCGTTGGTGTAAACCAGGAAGGGCCTGCGCCGATTCTTACTGATCTCAAAAAAAGCTTCTCCCGACAAATGGACCTCCCGTTTTTCCGCGGCAAATGTGGTCGGATAACTCAGTTTTCCGCCTGGTTGGAGAATGACCGTACTCCCGTCCTGCAGATTGACCAGTTTCGCAATTTTTGAATCGTTGTACAGCTCGATAGGATTGCTGGCGGGAAGTGTTGCCGAGGGAGCCGGCAATGCAATTTGTTTGCTGCGGGAGTCGTCACGAGCAATATACCATGTCAAACCGAGGGCAAAAATCAGGACGGCAGCGGCCGCTCGCCACCAGGCCGGAAGCCGGTGCGGCTGTACCGTACTTTCCTGCTCATGGATCCGCCACCAGGCCTGTTCCAGCGCCTGCTCTGTTTCGTCGGCCGTAACGCCGGCAGCATCGTGACCGATCGCCAGAATAAGGTACCGTGCTTCCTGAGCCAGCCTCAGTTTTTCGGGATTCGCTTCGAGCCATTGCGGCCAGCCGGCGTCATCACAGCCTGTGACCACCCAGCTCCGGTAAGAAGCATCATCGCAGAATTGCGTAACGGTAGAATAGCTTTCTCGCTGCATGAAGTATAGGTTTTTCAAGCAGGAGAGGACAGTAGTCCGGGGCGATACTCACCGTTTCCAAAATTTTCTGTAAAAAATTCAAAAGTAGAGACAAAGGAGCAATGCGAAGGTATGCAGCTCGCCTACCCAGGCGGCCCGGATGTGCTTGATCCCGCGGTGCAGGAGGTTGGACGCCGATTGCGGGTTGATCTGCATCAGCCGGGCGATCTCGTCGATATCGAGCTGCTGATGGTAACGGAGATAGAGCGCTTCGCGCTGGCGCACAGGCAACTGATTCAGCAGTGTATTGAGCTGATGTACTTGCCTGTGCGTTTCCTCGTCGGAGATCATTTCATCGAGCGGGGTAAAATGAAAGGAAAATTCGCCATCCTCTACGTCCCGCGCGTGTCTGAAAATCCGGTCCCGTTCCAGGCGGCGTGCGATGCGCCTTCGCACACCCGCGAGCAGATAGGCCTTCACGGACGAAGGAACGGCCAGGTTCTTTCGGTACATCCAGACCTCAATAAATGTTTCCTGCACACAATCGCCCGCTAGCCCGTGCTGGCCGGTCAGCGATTTACCATAACCGAGCAGTGTGGGATAGTACTTCCTGAAAAGCGCGGTATAGGCCGCCTGATCGCCCTCCTTAACAAGGCGCCAAAGTTCTGTATCCGGAAGCATGAGATCTGGCATTTGCCTGGCCGATGGTTTGGATAAAAAAGCAATAATTCTGCATTTTACTTATTTTGAAGGGAATTCAAAACAGGCACGCAAAATAATCGTCTGACCTCTCCTTTTCCATGACATACCCCGCCGGGCATTTTACCAGACGATGCCTCACTTATCCCACCATACGTGCGTTTTGTAGTTGTCAGCCCCCTGGCGGGCCACCGACGAGTTGTAATTGTCCGCATTTAAAACAGGCTCATCGTCGGGATAGCGCAAGCGGCGCGGGTAAGTGCCGCCGGTTTCGTTGTCGGGATAGTTTACAGGGACCAGTTTGGGATATCCCGAGCGGCGGACATTGGCGAACGATTCATAACCATTCAGGAACGTGGCTACCCAGTACTCCGAATTGATCTGCTCAAATGCCTTTTCCTTGTCTGCCACGCCAACAAACGGAAACGCCGTGAGGTATGCATTAATGTCCGTGTCCGGTATGGTAGCGGAAGCATCGTATTGGGCCAGAGTTTTCATGGCGCCGGTTACCCCGTTCCTGTAAAACTGCGCGGCATCACCGCTGATCCAGCCGCGTACTGCCGCTTCGGCCAGCATCAGCTGCACTTCTGCATAAGTGAGCAGCATCCGCGGCCCGTCCAGCTTGGCGAAAACGTCCCTGTTCACGCCTGAAAACTGGTGCTCCTGGCCCGGCGTCTTGGGATCATAGCTGGGGCTGCCTGGCAAGGTAATGCGGTCCAGCCCGTTGGGCATCCCCTTTTGGACGGCGGGTTCGGTGTTTTTGGTGGCCACATTGGTGGGATCCGTGTAAACAGCCACCGTATGTTTCAGCCTGGGATCATTGTGACTTTTCATGTAGTCAAAAAATGTCTTGGCGATCTTGCCCGGACTTCTGCCCGAAACGCTCAGCGTCCAACTCTGTCCGTTGGTCAGCACTTCCTGGGTGCCGGCTTTGTCGGTTCCTTTGATAAAAAGATTGTCATCGACCGAAGTAAAAACCCCTCCGGCATATGCCTTCTTTACCCACGACTCCGCAGCCGCAGGGTCGACCCGGGACATACGCATGCCCAGGCGGAGCATCATGGAGTAGCCGAATCGCTTCCACTTCGCAATGTTGCCGGCATAGGCGATGTCGGGCTGCGCAAAAACAGCCTGCGCCGCATCCAGCCTGGCAGTGGCATCTTCCAGCTCCGAAAGCATATTGCCATAAATGTCCTTCTGGGAGTCATACTTCGGTTTGTAGATCTGCTTGTAGTAGCCCTGGTTCGCTTCGAAGTAGGGCACATCGCCGTACATATCGGTCAGCCGGTGAAAGATCACCGTTTTCCAGATCCTCGCCATCTGATACAGATTGTGATACTGCGGCTTGTCCTTTGCCAGCGTGATCACATCCTCGATGAGTTTGGAAGAACCCGAAACCGGATTGTAAGTAGCCTTCCATAATGCCTCGTTGTTTCCTTTGTGATACACATATTTATCTCCCTGAAAATCAAAGATCCCTACGTTGCTCAGGGAAGCCATATGCTGTACAAACGGCTCTGCATAGTTGAGACTGTTGCCTTCATCGCCTTTGGCGGTATTGTACTGGCCGGTTGTGAACAGATAAGCCGGATTGAACTTGTCGCCGGTAACCGCATTAGGGTCCTTATTGAGTGTTTCGAAACCCTTGTCGCATGAAGCCAGCATTAAAAGGCCGCCGGCAAAGCATATATTCAATAACTTTTTCATTTCCGTTGCGTTTGATCTTTGCATGACTAGAATTTCAGATTTACGTTGAACCCGTAGCTTCTGGTAGGAGGTAAAGGTGTCGACTCGATTCCCTGGTCGTTTCCTGCCGACAGGTTCGTCTCGGGATCCAGGCCGGGAGTGTGTTTCATCAGGATCTGAAGGTTTCTTCCCACCAATGATACGCTCGCACCTTTCACAAAGCCGATCTTTTCGTACAAAGCTTTGGGCAGATTGTAGGTCAGCGACACATAGCGCAGTTTGATGAAACTGGCGTCGTAAATGTAGTCGTCCAGGGCATCCCTTCTCCGCACGATAATGGCCCGGTTATTGACCCGGCTGGCAGAAACAAGTACCTTGTTCTCCTCTCCTTTTTCGGTCACACCGGGCAATACCGCACCGGAAGCCCGCCCGATCAGCGAATGCGGCGACATACCGCGGTGGTCGAGGCTGTAATTCGTTTCAGAGTAGATCTTGCCGCCAAATTTTCCATCTACCTGCGCGGACAGCGTGAAGGCCTTGAAGGAGAAATTGTTGATGATCCCGGCAGTATACCGGTTGATACCCGACCCGAAAGAAACCACGGAAGCCGGAACGATCGGCAAGCCGGTCGTATCGATGACATCACGGCCCTCTTCATTTCTCCGGATCGTGCGCCCTACGATCTGCGAATACTCCTGCCCTTCCACATGCTTGATGAATGCCTTCGTGGAGGTGGCCAGGATGAGCTCTTTCGACGTGTTCGATATTTTCATCACCTTGCTCTTGTTGTAGGCCACGTTCAGGGATACGTCCCAGCTGAAATTTCTCGTGGACACAGGCTTTACGGTTGCCAGAAATTCGATACCCCTGTTCCGGATTTCACCGACGTTGACGGAGACTCCCGAATAACCGGTGGTGGAGGAAATTGTTTCCACTGCAATATCATTGGTAGTCAGCTTGTTGTAGGCTGCTATATCAAAACTCAGCTTGTTGTGAAACAACCGCAGATCCAAACCTGCCTCGAACTCGTTCACGCTCAATGGCCGCAGACTGCTGTTCGGAACCGTGAACTGGTTGATAGTCCCCAGCGAGCGGCCATCATAGTTGTACGGCAACAAACCATAGGTCAGGTTCAGCAAATAAGGATCCGTATCCCCGCCCACGGCCGCATAGGCGACGCGCAACTTACCAAAGCTGATCGCTTCCGGCATTTCGAATGCCTGGGAGAATACAAAGCTTACGCCGGCCGACGGATAAAAGAAGTTGTTTGACTTCGGGTTTAAGGTAGAAAACCAGTCGTTTCTTCCCGTCAGGTTCAGGTACAGGTAGTTTCGGTAACTCAGCTCGGCGGTGGCAAACACCGAATTGATCTTTTTATCATAAGTGGCCGTCGTCGTGTTTCGCGTGGACGTGTTGTTGATCACATGCAACTGGGGCACCACGATCCCCGAACCTACAATGGTAGTCGTGTAGCGGTGCTGCGACATCAGGTTACCACCCAGGTTTACCGCCAGTTCAAAATCCTTGCTCAGGCTTTTGTTCAACCCGATCATTCCTTCATAATTCCGCTCCCAGAAATTCTGCTGGGTCTGGTCGATCTGCCCGCCCGGACGGTAGCCGGTACCTTCCGGCACAATCTTGTTGGTCATAAAACTATAATAGTCCTGCCCTACTTTCCCCTGGACAAAAAGCCAATCGAAAATGTTGTACCGCAGGTTGACGGTGGATATGAACCGGTCCTTGTTCGTGCGGTTTTTGATCCTGTTCAGGGTATAATAAGGGTTCGTCGCATTCAGGTCCGTTCCGAGGACTTTTTCTTTGAAATTTTCGTCATAACCCGGCGACAATGCGCTGGTGGGCATGTTACTGTTGACGTACAGGATCGTACCGGCGCTGTTTCCCGAATTTCCGGTAAATACATACCGGTTATCCACGCGCTCGTTGATATAGTCGACGTTGGCCGAAAGTGTCAGTTTCCTGGAAATATTCTGATTGAGGCCCAGGCTGATGTTATCCCGCCGCATGGTCGCATTCGGAATGATGCCTTTGTTGCGCATGTCGGTGATCCCCAGCCGGAAACTGCCTTTTTCGTTGCCCCCCGAAAATGAAATGCTGTTGCTGCTGGTGTGCCCGGTGCCGTAAAAGTCGTTCAGCACCTGGTCTTTCACGTAGGAGTAAGGTCTTTGGACCCCGTCGAGCTGGACGGTTGAAGAGCCGTCATACAACGATCCCCAGTGATTTTGTCCGTGATTGGCAGCGTCTTGCTGGCTGGCAGGCTTCACTCCACCATATCCCTGGCCGTATTCTTTTTGGAGTTCCCAGATAAAAAAAGGCACTTCGAAAGTATTGTTGGTATTAAACTCGACGCCCAGGCCCTTGTTGCCCTTACCCGACTTGGTTGTAATCACGATGGCCCCGTTTTTGGCGCGTGAGCCGTATAAAGCCGCCGCAGTGGCGCCTTTCAGCACGGTGATATCCTCGATGTCATCCGGATTGATGCTCGAAATGTTATCGCCAAAATCGGGATTGTCATTTTTGGGGCCTCCGAATTGCGTATTGTCCATCGGCAGCCCGTTGATGATGTACAACGGTTGGTTATTACCTGAAATGGAGGTATTCCCCCGGATCGTGACCCGGCTGGATCCCGCAGGACCGGTGGCAGCGGGACTGATGTTAACCCCGGCCACCTTGCCGTTCAGCGAGTTGGCAAAGTTGGTTTCCCTCGTTTTTGTAAAATTATCCCCGGCTATCTTGGTCACCGAGTAACCCAAAGACTTGGTTTCGCGGCGAATGCCCAGTGCGGTAACCACCACTTCATCCAGTGCTTTCGTTTCTGTTGCCAGCTTTATTTCGAGTGAAGTCCTGCTTCCCACCTGCACCTCCTGGGCCGTGTAACCTACAAAGGAAAACACCAGTACGGCGTCGGAGGAAGGTACATCGATGGAAAAATTCCCGCCCGCATCGGAAGACGTCCCCTGCTGCGTGCCTTTCAGCAAAATACTGACACCGGGAAGCGCCTCCCCCTTCTCATCCGCTACCCTTCCCCTGATGTTCGCGACCACTTCGGACGGCCTCAGCGCTACGTGTGTGGATCCGGTTTCCGGGACATTCAAAAACGTTGGGACTGCTGCCCGGGTTGTGGCCGACACGACGGTAATGGCAGCCACCATGGTCCACCGTTTGCAGAAATTTACGATGTGCGTACCATTGTCTGGTAAAGTTTTCTCTTTCATGCAATGTAAAAGGGTTTGGGAATAGTTGTTACATCTTTTGACGGGATCCTACATTCAATATGGTATTTACTCTACGCCGGAAGCCCGCTATCGTACTATGTTTATTTCTATTAAATGTAAATAAACTGCAAAAGCTTGCTAGCATTAGCCATGCAGCTACCCTACCGGTCTTATCAGACCATTCGACATGCTCCCTCGAGGGTACCAGGCAGCTTTTCAGCAATGCTGAGTCCTTGAAAAAATGGTCAACTCAGAAAGCGTACTAATTGCACAATTCGGCGTATTTATTTGACAAAACCAAACCCCTAAACCTTTATGAAGCCGAACTACGCTATTTCGAGACGAACGTTTTTAGAGCAGGCAACTCCCGCCGCCGTCGGGCTAGCTGCCGGGGCCGGAGCGCTGTCTTCCTATGCCGCCGGTCAACATACGCCTATGGAAAAAAAGTTTGTCCCCGTGATGATCACGCCTTTCACAAGCGACCTGAAAATCGACTATGACAAAGTCCCGATGCTCATCGATTTTTATCTGGCAGCCGGTGCCAAAGGTTTTTTCGCCAATTGCCTCAGCAGCGAAATGTTTTTCATGAACGACCCGGAACGCATTGAACTGACCCGTCATGTGGTGCAGTACATCGGGAACAAAGCTTCTGTTGTATCCACGGGGTCATTTGGGGAGACCATGGAAAATAAAGTGGCTTTTGCCAAACGGATCGAAGACACGGGTGCCAGCGGCGTTATTCTTATTTCAAGCCATTTTGCCGCCGCAAGCGAAAGTGACGATGTGTTGTTACAGAACTTTGAAAAATTCCTTTCCCTCACCGGTGACATGAAAGTGGGGACCTATGAATGCCCTCTCCCCTACAAACGCCTTATTTCACCGGCTGTGTTCAAATCGCTCGTTTCCAATCGCCGTTTTATTTATCATAAGGACACTTCCGAAGACATTAAAAACATGGAGGTCAAACTCAAAATTGCGCGCGGCACACAACTGGAATTTTACAATGCACATACCGCCAGCGCCGCAGAATCCCTGCGCAAAGGCGGCCAGGGCATGTCCCCGATCTCCGGAAACTTCTACCCGGAAATACAAACCTGGCTTTGCCGGTATGCGAACGATCCTTCCAAATCCGCAGATGTCGACTGGATACAATCCGAAATCGCAAGGACGGAGCCCGTCATTTCAAAGTACTACCCGCTCAGCTCCAAGTACTTTTTAAAGAAAAGGGGGCTGCCCATCGAACTGGTATGCCGCTCGAAAGCAAAATCCATCCCGGCCGAACAAATGAAAGTACTCGACGATACATACCGTGTCTTCCTGGGCTGGTGCGACCGGTTGGGCATACAAGCCGTTAATGCGCGCCGGTAACCGGGTCATTGGCATTTGATCCGCCAACATCCTCTTCGGGCGATCGGAGAATCGGCATTGATCCCTGCCAATCTGAACTAGTCCGCACGCAGCCTTTCTATCGGATTTGTGGTCGCCGCACGATAAACTTTTGACCCTATGATCATCACGCAGCACGAAACAACGGCCACGAAAGTGCCGATGTAGGGTTCCGCACTTATGTCCGGATGGTATTTGAATATAACCTGAAAAATAAATTTGCTCGTAAACAAATAGCCAAAAATGGATCCGATGCCAAAGGCAATCAACAGGATACGTACAAACTGACGATTGACCGACCCTATTATCTGGAGCACCGAAGCGCCAAGAACTTTACGCATTCCAATTTCCTTGCTTCGTTTGTCGATGTTTAAAGAGATTTGGGCAAACAAGCCTGATGCCGAAAGCAGCAAGGTCACGATGGCTAAGAAAAACGATATCGACCTGAATGCATGCGTCATTCGGAGCTCCTTTTCCATCAGATCCGATTGCCGAAATCCGCGGTAGGGCACATCGGGGGCGACCTCGTGCCAGGTGGCTTGCAGATATCTGGTAATTCCTGACAGTTTGGCTTTGTCTGCCCGCACAACCAGGTAGTGATAGTCGTCCTGTTTTGCTAAACGCAGGATGCAAGGTGGCACGATGTCGTGCAACCCAAACTCTTTGTAGTCATTCGTCACCCCAACGATGGTGTACTGCGCACTGTCGAGGGTAACCTGCTGGCCCAGCGGCTGTTTCAGTCCTGCACGCGCAACAAAGGTCTGGTTAACCAGAATGGATCCTTCGGCATCGGCTTGCCCGTCAAAAAAATGGCGTCCGTCCATTAACCGGATTCCCATCGTACTCAGATATTCTTGCCCTCCGACGTGTGCAACCCGGGCCTGAAGTTCCCCGCTTTGCATTTTTGCGGTTTGTGTGTAGGTGTCGTCACCAATTTGCTGCGTACATCCTGCCACATTTTTGATGCCCGGATGGGATTGAATCGCCTGGCTCAGCACCCGGTATTCGTGAGCATTATTGACTTGCACAACTGCAACTTCATTGACCGCATAACCGTAGTCAGCGTTCTGCTGAAAAGCGGCATTCTGGGTCATGACAATGCCGACCACCAATGCAAAACACGACAGGCTGAACTGTGCAAGCAGCAAGAATCGTGTGAAGCGATTGGACGAGCCAAGTGATGTTTTTCCTTTGAGGATACGGACCGGCTGAAACGAACTAACGTATAGTGCCGGATACAGTCCGGCACAGATAGCACTCACAAACGGAACCATTAACAGGAACAGCCAAAAGCCAAAATCGTTATTCAGGTCCGGGGAAAGATCTATTCCGGTACTTTCAATCATGGCAGGTGTCAGGAGATTGATGAATAACAAGGCCAATGCAGACGCCAAAAGGCAGAGGATAATGTTTTCCGTTAAAAATTGCCAGATTAACTGCCTCCTCAGGCCGCCAATCACTTTGCGAACGCCAATTTCTTTTAACCGGCCGCTGGCGAAGGCAATGGAAACATTGGTAAAATTGAAGCAAGTGATAATCAAAATAATTATCGACATGATAGCGGGAACAATGACCAGCACGCCACGCGGATTGGAATTCAACTGACTGCCATATACGAATCCGGGCATATCGATGTCCGAACTTGTCGCCAGATCAGCAAATTGCTGGAGTGAAAATCCTTCGAGCAGCCAGTCCTTATGATTGTTATTGTGGGGTGCAACAAGCGGCATCAGATTAGCGATTACCGCACGGGCCTCTTGTCTGTTCTTCAATTGCACAAATGTCGTGACGTGTGCTGAATTAGCCCAGTCATCGGCAGAGGCTTTTCCGTTGCCAAAACTGTTTTCAACAGCAGTGATGATATCAAACCGGATGCTTGAATTTTCGGGAATCCTCTGTGCTACTGCTGCTACGATGAAGACCCTGCTCCCGTTTTCACCCAGGACGGTCAGCGACTGACCTACTGGCATTTGTTTCGGGAAATATTTCTCAGCCAGCGTTTCACTGATTACTACCTGATTTGCTTCACCAAATCCCGACAGGTTTCCATATTTCAAAGGGAAAGTAAAAAAATCAAACAATGCCCTGTCCGCGTAGTGAATGCGTTCGTCGAACGTATGCTCCTTGTGCTTTACGATAACGGAAGCGCTGCCAAGCCGAGCAATCTGCTTTACGCCGGCAACCCCCTTTTTCATAGCCTGAGCCAACGGCACGGGAACGACGCCCCAGGTCTGCGTAACCCCGTCTACCCGTCGCTCGCTGTTGAGCCTGTAAATATCTTGCGTATGGATGTGGTTCCGGTCGAATTTCGCGCGGTAATTGTAGTTAAGGTAGGCCAGAATGCAGCAAGCAATGGCAAAACCCAGTCCGGCAACATTGAGGACCACATAAATCTTGTTCCGCCAAAGGACGCGAAAAGCGATCTTAAAATAATTCGAGAGCATACGTTGAATCAGCTACGATAAATGACCAGATTGTGCGGACTGATCCGTCTGGCAAAAAAGGTTTTTTTGAAACGTGCAATTAGTATACCTGGGTTATGAATGTGGCCTGAGACCTCTGTTTTGAAGATTTTGGAATGATTTGTGTTCGAAAACGGACATGTATGTGTCCGCTTCGCGGTTACATCGGTAGCGCCCGCGTGTCCACGTAAATAACAGCCTTCAATATCCTTACTTTTAGCAAGTTACACTCTCTATTTAATGGAAAGTAATCGTATATTTGAGAATAAGTCACCCCCCTCTTCTATCTGAATAATGTATGCTGATGTCAAAATAGGCTTTGACATTTTATTTGACAATGCTTCCATTGGGATCGTTATTGCCAATGAACAAGGCCGCATTGTCCTTGCTAATCCTTTTTTGCTCAACCAATTCGGCTATCAAAGCCCCGAACTGATCGACCAGCCGGTTCGGAAGCTCCTACCCTCTTACCCGGATGAGGGCCGGCATGCCGCATTCCGGCATTTTAACAAGCTTCCTGAAAACCTGTCCGTAGAGCCGGCGCAAGAGCTTTTCGCCATCCGGAAGAACGGCAGTCGCTTTCCGGTGGAGGTTACGCTTAGCAGGTATGACACAGGTGAAGAAACGCTCGGAATGGTCTGCATCACCGACATTTCCCGGCAAAGAAAGGCCGAACAGGACCTGGCAAAGCTGCACGCGAAACTGGAAAGCAGCATCGAGGAGCGAACCCGCTCACTGACCGACACCGTGAAAAACCTGGCCAGGCTGGTGGCCGAAACCGAAGAAAGGGATGCCGAACTCAACCGCGCCAACAGCTTCCTGAGAAACCTTAGCGAACTCAAATCCAGGTTTGTCTCCATGGCTTCCCACGAATTCCGGACGCCGCTGAGCACGGTGCTGTCCTCCGCTTTTCTGATCTCCAAATATCCGGGTGCCGAAGATTATTCAAAAAGGGAAAAACACGTGCAGCGAATCGTGTCTTCCGTGAATATGCTCACCAACATTCTGAACGACTTTTTGTCTGTCGGCAAAATCGAAGAGGGCAAGATACAGGTGCGCAATACCGGCTTCGACATCCGGCAAAACGTAAGAAACCTCATTGCCGAGCTCGACGGTATCCTTAAAAAAGGCCAGCACATCACCTACAAACACGAAGGCGGCACGGCGGTGTGGCTGGACCCCGAATTGCTCAAACACATTATGATGAATCTGATCTCCAATGCCGTGAAGTTCTCAGCGGAAGGGAAACAGATCAGCATCACCAGTAAAAAGACCCCACAAAGCCTGGTAATCTCCTGCACGGACGAAGGGATCGGAATCTCGGCGGAAGATCAGGAGCATCTCTTTGAAACGTTTTTCCGGGGAAGTAACGTCAACAATATCCCGGGAACAGGCTTGGGGCTGCACATCATCAGGAAGTACACCGAGCTAATGAACGGGTCCATCGCATGCGTCAGCAATGCTGGTGAAGGCACGACGTTCACGGTCACGTTCGCGATTGAAAACCACTAATGGCCCGGCTATGCAAAAAATACTACTCATCGAAGACAATGCGGAGATCCGGGAGAACATGGCCGAGATCATGGAACTGGCCAATTACCGTGTGCTGACGGCCGATAATGGCAAAAGCGGCATCGGCATGGCCCTGGAACAAATACCCGACCTGATCATCTGCGATATCATGATGCCCGAGCTCGACGGTTATGGCGTATTGCATCTGGCACAAAAAAACAGCGCACTCCGGAATGTCCCGTTTATATTTCTGACTGCCAGGTCCGAGCGAGCCGAGATCAGGAAGGGCATGGACCTGGGCGCCGACGACTACATTACCAAGCCATTCGACGGTTCCGAACTGCTGAATGCTGTTGAAAGGCGATTAAAGAAAAATGCGCAGCTCAAAATGGAATTGCGCGGCAGCACAGCCGGGTTCAACGAACCGGCCGACCTGCCGCCGGGTGAAATCTGCCTGGGCAGGTTAAAAGAGAACAGAAATATCAATCATTACAAGAAAAAACAAATGGTGTATACCGAGGGCAACCACCCCGCCCGGCTGTACTACATCTGCAAGGGGAAAGTCAAAACTTTCAGAAAAAACGAAGACGGAAAAGAACTGATCGTCGGGCTGCACACCGAGGGTGATTTTATTGGCTACACCGCCATGCTGGCAAATGTGAACTACCGCGAATGCGCCGAAGCACTCGAAGACACCGAACTGGCCGTGATCCCGCGATCCGAATTCGAGGAAATGCTCCAAAGTAACCCGTCACTGATGAAAAAGCTGATCGGGATGCTGGCCGAAACCATCAATGAAACAGAGATCAAACTGTTGGCAACGGCCTACAACTCCCTGCGAAAAAAAGTAGCTGATACTTTGGTCGCGGTTTATGAAAAATATAACAAAGACCAAAAAGAAGGCTATTTCATAGATCTCTCCCGGGATAACCTGGCTTCCATCGCAGGCGTGGCCAAAGAGTCGCTGATCAGGACCCTGAGTGATTTTAAGAATGAAAACCTGATCAGTCTGGAAGGAAGCCAGATCCATATCCTCAATTACAGGAAGCTCGTCGGCATGCACAACTAATGATCGGCAGGTCAAACTTCCGACAGGTATTTTTCAAACGCGGCTTTCATTTCGAAAAAGCAGGTGGTCAGCACTTCGATTTCCCGCTGCATCTGCACGATCCTTCCGGGTTCGACCCCATTTCCCCCATCGGGCGACGACCCTATCGAGAGTGCTGTTACCTCGTGCCGGAACAGGTCGATCACCTGATCCTTGTTAATGAACATTTGCTGAAACTCTTCGGCCTTCTCGATAAAATTGCCATTCACCCGGTCCTGTAAGGCCATGGAAAGCCCGTTTTTCAGGTTGGTATTTTCCTGTTTCAAATAATCCAGTTCTAAAAGCAAGCCCCGTACATATCCCTCCGTATTCATCCCGTTTTCGCCGTTCTGTATGGTTACCATGATCATGTTCGATAAGGGTTCATCAATAACCGCGAGGTTAGCCCGAACCATCGCTTGCAAGCTGTTCGGACCAGCCCCGTCGGCCACAGGCAACAGCCTGTTTAATTCGTAATGAGTACCTTTCTTATTTCAGCCCGGTCGCCCTGCCTGACCTGCAAAAAGTAAATTCCCGAAGGCGCACCCTGCAATCTGACCTTTTGCTGATAGTTGCCGTGGCCTTTTATTTTTTGGTCAAACCAGACTTTCCCCCGCACATCCATGACCGTCAGCATACTCTCGCCGGTGTGGGAATGGCTGAAACTGACGACAAATTCCGACACTGCCGGATTCGGGAACACATTCAACGGCTGGACAATCATGCAATCCCCGGCTTGGTTTTCCGCTACCGCGAGTCTTGCATTGCCGGATGCACCGCCCGTCACGCAAACTTTGTCCTGCCGCACGCTGGCACCAGGCAGTCCCTGGATCCGGACAATGTTGTTACCCGCTGCCAGCGTGACCGAAATCGTTTCCTCCCGGGTAACAATGTTCCAGCTATGAGTCGAGGGAAGCGCCAGCGACGCCAACACCACATTGCCGTTCACCGATACGCTCACCAAGGGGCTACCCGATGCATAATACCGTAATTTCAGCTGGTATACCCCCGCAGAACCTACTCCATTCACCGCATAATCGACATAATGGTCGTAATTGTTCTTATCACCTCTCGTTTTTCCCGCTGAGGCATTGGGATCACTCGTAACAGGGCCGTTGCCATTCGAATCCTCCGATTCCAGGCACAGACTGAAAGCCTGCGTCGTTTGCGTCACAGGTGGCTGGCAGCCCGACACGGTAATGGACGCAGTGGCGGTTTTATTCGGACACCCGCTGCGGGATGCCGCCACCGTGTAAGTGAATGCCCCGTTGGTGGCTGGCGCATTCAGGTTCACCGACTGGCCCGACAAGTTAATGCCGTTCCCCGTCCATTGATAGCCCACTCCCGAACAGTCCGCACCCGTGCAGTTCGCGGCAAGGCTCATCGCTGCCGAACACGAAGGCGTACCGCTCGACGGACTGGCAGTAACATTGAAATCGCAGGCCGGAGCGACATCGCTGACACGGATCGTCAGGTTAGCCGTCTTGGCCGCACAACCTGCGCGCGAGGCCGTAAGCACATACGTGTAATCGCCCGCGGATGCAGGCGCTTGGATGCTTGCAGGCGAACCCGAAGCATTGGCGCCATTGCCAGTCCAGGCATAGCCGACCGTGCCACAGTCACTGCCTGTACAACCTGCATTGAACGACATGGCCTGCTGGGGTGTGTAGGATTGCCGGTCGGCAGTGGGACTGACCGCAAAATTACAGGTAACTGCCGTGCTCGGACTACTGCCGGTTCCGGTTACACAAATGCGGTCCTGCCGTACGCTGGCACCAGGCAGACCCTGAATCCGGACGGTGTTGTTACCCGCTGCCAGCGTGACCGAAATCGTTTCCTCCCGGCTCACAATGTTCCAGCTGTAAGTTGATGGAAGCGCCAGCGACGCCAACACCACACTCCCGTTCACCGATATGCTCACCAAAGGGCTTCCCGACGCATAGTAACGTAATTTCAGCTGGTACACCCCCGCAGAACCTACCCCATTCACCGCATAGTCGACGTAGTGGTCGTAATTGTTCTTATCCCCTCTCGTTTTTCCCGCTGAGGCATTGGGATCACTGCTGACAGGGCCGTTGCCATTCGAATCCTCCGATTCCAGGCACAGACTAAAAGCCTGGGAAGTTTGTGTCGTCTGCGTCACCGGCGGCTGGCAGCCCGACACGGTAATGGACGCTGTGGCGGTTTTGTTCAGACAGCCGCTTCGGGATGCCGTCACCGTGTAGCTGAACGCACCATTGGTCGCCGGCGCATTCAGGTTCACCGACTGGCCAGAAAGGTTAATGCCATTCCCGGTCCATTGATAGCCCACTCCCGAACAGTCCGCACCCATGCAGTTCGCGGCAAGGCTCATCGCTGCCGAACACGAAGGCGTACCGCTCGACGG
>CBFGMV010000038.1:0-61325 GCA_965649915.1 uncultured Dyadobacter sp. | reverse complement strand
GCCTGGTAATTCACATTACCTGTCTTCTCTCCGATTTTGATCACCGCGGCAAAGTCCGTCAATCCCTGCGAGTACAGGTTCGTCCAGACATTCTGCACGTTGGTGATGCTTACAGTGTATTTATCAGGATCGGTGTACTGAATTTTCGCCCAGTGCTGAATAAACAGCGTAGTCGTTTCCATCGACGCATCCGAACCCAGGGTAATGTCCGCTGTGGACTTGATCGCATTGGCCAGCAGGTAATCCGGCTGCGCGTCGATCGCCTCGTTGGGGTTCTGGTTTGTCTTTTCAAGCTCATCCTGGCAAGCGGTCAGCAGCAAGCCGGCAGCAGCAATCACAATTCCTTTTGATATAATATTTTTAAACATGGTGTTGGTCAATTTTAAAAGCCTATGGAAAGATTAAACCCGTAAGAAGCGGTAGTCGGAAGCTGCAATGATTCTAGCCCCTGTCCGGTGTTGGCGGTGCTGAATGCCGTTTCCGGATCGATATTGTCCGCTTTCTTTTGCAGGAATGCAAGGTTTCTGCCGTAAAATGACAGGGTCAGGCTTTGCATTTTGTATTTGGAGATTAATGCCTGCGGGAATGCATAGCCGAATTTGACCTCCCTTAACTTGATAAAAGAAGCGTCGAAAACGCTGGCTTCGTTGATACCCGCACTGTTGCTGTACACACCTTTATAATAGCGTTCTGCCGGAATAATGGTCGCATTAGGTTTACCATCGGCTGTTACGCCTTTCGCAATGATACCGTCGTCGTACACAATCGCGCCGGAAGGTGCCGCCGCCCCGTTCGCGACCTGCACAGCCACTCCCGATTTGTTGTTACCGGGGTAATAGTAGGTCAGCCCGCCATGCTCGGCATCACGGCCCTGCAACGTCTGCGCCAACACACCGGTATAACGCCCGGTTGCATTGGTAGCGGAGTAAATGGAGCCGCCCTGCTTGGTATCGATGAGCACACTCAGGTTGAATCCTTTGAACGAGAACGAGTTGGTAACACCACCCATCCATTTCGGTGTGTAATGTCCCAGCACTTTCAGGCTTGGGTCCTTCGTGGGAATACCGTTCGCGCCGATGATCTGCTCGCCGGCTTCATTCCGGGCAAATGCAGAGCCGAACAATGCGCCGTAGCCCAGACCCTTGCTCGCATATACGGTTACACCATTGGTACCCAGTTTGTAATCATTCAGGAAGCCTTCATCATCCAGTTCAACCACCTTACTGCGGTTTCTCGAAAAATTGATCCCTACGTCCCAGCGGAAACTGGACGTGGTTTCAATGGCCTTCACATTCAGCATCGCCTCGACACCCCGGTTGTTGATATGGCCTGCATTCAGGAGCTTTTGCTTGTAGCCGGTCGCCGGACTTACGTCGGCCCGCAAGATCTGGTTATAACTATCGGTGTTGTAATAACTTACATCCAGTCTTACCCGGTTACGGAACAGTGCTACATCCGCACCTACTTCGGTTGACCGTGTGATCTCAGGTTTCAGATCGGCACTCAGCAATACGTCCGAAACCGTAAGCAACGGGGCGCTGCCGAACGGCTGGTTGAATGGATAGGTATTGATGAGCTGATAAGGGTCTGTATCCTTCCCAACCTCAGCCCAACCTCCGCGCAATTTGGCATAGGTCAGCACATTGCTTTTGATATCAAATGCATCCGTCAGCACCAAACTCGCGTTGATGGAGGGATAAAAATAGGAATTACCGCCCTGTGGCAATGTTGATGACCAGTCGTTACGCGCTGTCAGGTTCAGAAATGCATAATTCCGGAAGCCCAGTTGCGCGGAGCTGAATGCACTGTACACCTTCTGCTTACGAAGCACATTATAGGATACCAGCGGGTCGCGGGAGTTGTTCAGCGTGTAAAGGTTCGCCACGGCGAGCTTAGGTGCCTGCTGGTAGTTCTGTTCGTTGAAATTGCTGCGCAGGTTACCGCCCACGAGCCAGTCGAGATCGAAATCGTCACTGAGTGCTTTCTTAAAATTGAAGTTGAAGTCGGTGTTGTTCTCATTCACGATGTAGCTGTCCTCGGTATAAGACCCGAACGGTGTTCCGTTGGTGCCGTAAGCGACGCGGAACTTGCGCTTGTCGTTGTAATAGTCGTTACCCGTACGAACGTTGGCGGTAAGCCAGTCGGAGATTTTATAGGAAAGATTAACATTTCCAAAAAAGCGGTCCCGGCGCTGCTGGGCAGTGTTTTCATACTGCAACAGATATGGATTGCTGTAATAGCTGTGGTTCCAGTTATAATCGAAGCCACCTTTGTTATAGTCTTTCAGCAATTCGGTATCCACCTGCCTTCCGAACCAAAGGAATTGCAGCATAACACTGCTTCCTCTTCCCGAGGTCCCCGGCAAATTATCGGAGCTGCTACGGGCAAAGTTCGCACTCGTCGAGAGCGTGAGTTTATCATTGATGCGATAAGTAGTGTTAACACCAAATGAATTCTTGGAAATATCCGTGTTCGGGATCACGCCCGTCTGCTTGCTGTTGTTGAAGGAAAAACGATAATCCAGTTTTTCATTGGAACCCGACACCGACACGCCGGTGGTGCGGGTATGCCCGGTTTCGAAGAAATTTTTGACATTGTCAGGATGTGCCACGAACGGTACCGCTTCGCCATTGGAAAAGAATTGAGGGATCAGCCGGCCATCCATTCTCGGCCCCCAGCTCTCGTCTGTGGCATCATTGACACCGCCGCCTTTACCATTCACGTACGAGAATGCGCCGCCCGTGCCCTGCCCGAATACGTTCTGGTAGTCTGGCAGCACCAGCAATTTTTCGGAAGAATACCCGAAGTTCAGGTTCACACCCAGCCCTTTCTGGCCCGACTTTCCGCTCTTGGTCTTAATCAGGATGACCCCGTTGGATGCCCGGGAGCCGTAAAGTGCTGCGGCATTAGGACCTTTCAGCACGCTGATGGATTCAATATCGTTGGGATTGATGTCGGCGATCGCATTCGCAAAGTCGCGTGAGCCATTCGCACCCGCACCGAGCTGTGAGTTATCGACCGGAATGCCGTCTACTACAAACAGCGGCTGGTTGTTACCCGCAATGGATGTTTCCCCCCGGATCACGATCCGCGACGAACCCATTCCGCCCTGACTGTTAGTAATATTCACACCGGCGATCTTGCCCGATAATGCATTCACCAGGTTCCCTTCACGCGCCTCCGCCACATCTTTGGTCTGCAATTCCTGAACCGCATAGCCGAGCGATTTCTTCTCTTTGGCAATGCCCAATGCGGTTACCACGACTTCCTGCAAAATCGTTTCATCGCTTTCAAGCTGCACGTCGAGGCTACCGTTCTGCGGGACAGGTAATTCAATAGATTTTAAACCGATAAACGAAAATTTCAAGATGGAACCCGGCTCTGTTTCAATGGAATAATTGCCATCGACATTGGTAGCCGTGCCTTTGGAAGTACCCTTAACGAGGATCGTAACGCCCGGCAATGCTTCGCCGTCCGCTTTGGAAGTTACTTTTCCGGTTACATTAACGTTTTGTGCCAGGGATGAATACGCCTGTAAAACACTGTACAGGAGGAAAATAAGTATTAAATTTTTCTTCATGATGTGGAATTATTAATCTATTTTACTGATAGACTTTATATATAAAAATACTAACACTTTGGCTGGTCGGGTAAGTTCCAAAAAATTGCATTAAAGCTAGAATTCCGAATTCGGCTATGCCCAGCTGGCAATGCGTTTCCAACCGGTTCTCGAAGCGAAGGAAGGCTCTGAATGGTAAATTCTGGAAACCGCCCCGACTATAAAATCAAGCTCTTCGAAGGTATTGAACTTACTGAACGAAAAGCGGACATTCTCCTTATCCACCTCACAGGCAAGCGCCTGTATCACGTGTGATGCGCCCCCGCCCGAACATGCACTGCCACCCGAAACCGCGATACCGATCTGGTCGAGGCTATTGACAATACTGCCATTAGCGAGGCAGGGAAACGATACGCTGAGCACATTGGGTACGCTGTTTTCGGCAGACTTGCTTTCGCCATTGTAACAAATGCCGTCGATTCCCGAGATCGCCAGTTTGGAGATCAGGTATTGTTTCAGTTTGGAAATTCTGGAATGGCTCTGGTGAAGATCACGGTAAGCCACTTCGAGCGCCTTGGCGAGGCCGACGATGCCGGACACATGCTCCGTTCCGCCACGCTGGCCCTTCTCCTGCCCGCCGCCGTAGATCAGCGGTTTCAGATGGTGTTTTTTATTAATGTAAACAAAGCCGGCTCCCTTGGGCCCGTGGAATTTGTGCGCAGAACCTACCAGGAAATCGATATCGGCATCGTGGAGATCGAATTGGACTTTACCAATTGTCTGGGTTGTATCGGTCAGAAAAACAGCATCATAACGCCTGGCCAGCACACCGATCGCATGGATATCGGTAAGGTTGCCGATCTCGTTATTCCCATGCATGAGTGCTATGAGCGTACGTGGGTTGGCACGCAGGAGGTTTTCGAGGTGGTACAAATCCACATTGCCACGCTCGTCGAGCTTCACGAAACTGGTTTCGATGTCCCCTTCTTTTTCATGGTGTTTCAGGCTTTGCAGCACCGCCTTGTGCTCGATACGGCTTGTAATGGCGTGACTGAGCTCGTAGCCCTGAATGGCCCCGGTAATTGCGAGGTTAATGCCCTCGGTAGCTCCTGAAGTGAACACGATCTCATCCGGAGACGCGCCCAGCAGGCCCGCGACCGTGCGTCGCGCCTGTTCGATCGACTCCCTGATCTTGCGACCCGGACCGTGTGCCGATGAAGGATTTGCATAATGTGTGGTCAGAAATGGCAGGATCGCTTCAATCACTTCCGGGTCCAGCGCCGTTGTGGCCGCGTTGTCACAATAGATTTCCATATGCCTCTGTAAATTAATTTGTTGAATGAAATTTTGTCAATTCGTCATGGCAGCGGCTCGGCGATCAGCTTCGCCAGGTCCGCATTCCATTTGGCTACATAATCCTGATAAAACTGACCCGTGCCTTTCCCTGAAAAACCGGTATGAATTTCCTTTACCTTACCATCGCGCCCCACGATAATGGTCGTCGGATAAGCCAGGAATTTATCAATGGCGGGAAGTTTCTCAGCCACCACATTACCGCCTACTTTACCCGCGAAAAGAAGATCATACTGGATGTCATAGCGGTTTTTGAGCTTTGTGAGCGTGTTTTTGGCGAATGCAAGATCGTCTTTCGCTTCGAACGCAAGACCGATCACCTCCACGCCTTTGTCTTTATTCTCTTTGAACCAGGGCGCGAGGAAAGTCACCTGATCGATGCAGTTGGGGCACCAGGTACCCATGATCTCGATCACTACCACTTTGCCTTTATATTTCTCGTCGCTCAGTGAAACGGACTTCCCGTTGAGGTCGGGAAAGGTGAAATCAAACTTGTCGAATCCGGGTTTCAGGAACGTAAGCGCGTAAGCATCAGGCAATGCGGCCTTGTCGTCTTTCATGGCATCGAAACGGATCGGTTCCGCGTTTGCGCCGATCGCCCCGGATATCGACCCGTCTGCATTGATCCTGCCTTTCACCAGGGCCAGACTTGAACCCGTGAAACCCGAGAGAACGAATTCATCCCCATTCACATTTCCTTCCAGTTCCCGGCTATCGCCACTGACCGAAAGGATAATGCCGTTGATCTTATTTCCTTTTTGCTCAAAAACCGCCACGCGATCGGCTGGCTTTTCGTCCGCATTTTTCGGCTGTATCTTCACGAGCCATTTCCCCGACAGGTCCGCTTTGGGAGCGACTTCCTTACCCGGCTCGGTAAACCGGTAATCTTTACCTGGCTGTGCTTCGAACGCATACACGCGGCTGTTTCCCGAAACGAGACTTCTCTGCTCGCCGGTAAGGCTGCCATCGGGCTGGATTTTGGCAAACCAGGCATTTTCAAATGTATTGAGACTGACGCGAATGGAGTCATTGCCGATCCGGCTTACCTGAAAATCATCCCGTCGGTCGCCATTGATGGCCGTAAAAACCGGGGTCGGGCTATTGCCGTTACGTACTTCGAAATTAAAAGGGACGTCGTTCTGTCCTATTTTGAAAACGCCACGCCAAATGCCGTCGCGTATCTTCGCCTGCTGGGCCTGTGTATAGAATGTATGGAAAGAAAGGCCGACGGCCAAAGCATAGGAGCATAGTTTACTAGTCTTCATCGAGTGGTTGGTTATGCGTACAAAATCCTTATTCACTGGCCCGGAGCCTTCATGGCGGTGGTACAGCTACGAATTTTCCCTTGCCAGCTTCCTGGCCGGGATGATAAAGGCACTCCGTTACTCCGGTGGTTGGATCGCAGATTTATCAATAGAATTAGGTTGGGGCACCTTACAAGTCACAGGTTGCCAGAAGATCTCAGAGCCTAACCTCTCCCTTCCTTCTTTATAAATCTATAAATTCGATAGACAAAGATTGTTAAAAGATTTTAAGAATGCAAGAAGGAGGCAAAAGTGTTGGAAAAATAATTTTCGAGCGGCGCAGTTACCAGTTATTCATACGTACTAACCGTTTGATAGTCAAAGCCGGATCAACCTTTCTATTTTGACTGCCTCAGCTTAGCTTGCGTCCGAACCTGTTTCATCAACATTTCGTAACTTTAAGAGATTTGGCGACTGCATCAGAACTCAAAATACTGGCAATCGAGCGATTGGAAGAAGCGGAATTACTATTTCTGACGAAATACTATCGGGGCGCATACTATCTGGCTGGCTACGCCGTAGAGCTGGGATTGAAAGCGGTAGCTTGCCAAAAGTTAAATGTCGAAATATTCGATAAAAGAAAAGTCCCCACGCATATTGCGAAATCGTTTATGATTCACGACTTGTCGAATCTGCTCATTCTGTCGGGACTAAGCCGGCAGTTAGAATTAAAAACCCAGCAGGACGCGGCCTTTGCAAAAGACTGGTCGAAGGTAGTCGATTGGAGTGAGCAGCGCCGGTACGACTTTACCTGTCGCCAATCGACGGTAAAACAGTTTATAATTTCTGTAAAAAAAGTAATGCAATGGATAAAGCAACACTGGTAGAGCGATTAAAAAAGGTTTTTCACGAAAAACGGTGTGAGGGGCTCGTTGTAGATGCGATAGGACTGGCATCTGCCTATCATGGTGTTATCAACCACAGATACACGTTGGGAGTCAGCGCTCCGTCACTTACCGCATTGGACAGGTACGAGAAAATGGATATCATCATCGACATTCTCTTTGAACGTCTGTCTCTCGAAGAGCGTGCTTTTATCGATCGTGTCCGGGTATTTGACAACGTTGAAGAACTCGACTATTATAAAATCAATGACTTTGAAGAGTACGAATACGAAGGTTATAACGGCGTTCAGAGGAGATTACCCGAACTATACCCTGTGAATTAGTATTCACACGTTACTTGCCGCCGACACCAACAACTTCGGCACACCCATTTCCTGAAAATCGGCCATGTCATACAATGTCTCAATCGACGGCTGCGACTGCCCGAAAAACGAGGGCGTTTTTTACCTTTGAAAATTGAACGAGGGCGTTTTTTCGCTATTTTTACCCTCGTTCCAGAAACACAGGTAATTTTTACCCTTGTCCCGACATGAAATATAATCCGCTGAAACCGTACAATAATCTGCCGGACTTGCCTCCAAAAGGCGAAACGGAGACAAAAGCGATATTAAAAAAAGTCATTTCAGCCAGCCGGGCATTGTCGGAACTCAAAGGTGCCATTACCAACCTGCCTAATCCGCTGCTGTTCATCGATACGATCAACTTACAGGAGGCGCAGGCCAGTTCGGCGATCGAAAATATCATCACGACCCAGGACGCGCTCTTCCAGGCATCTATCGTTGAGCTAAACATCGACGATGCACCCACCAAAGAGGTGATCCATTACAAAGATGCATTATGGTATGGGTTGGAGGAAATAGAGCAGAAACCCATTCTGACGACCAACCTTTTCATCGCCATCATGCGCATCATTAAGGAAAATCAGTCAGGTATACGGAACATTCCGGGAACGCAGCTCAAAAACCCCGTCACCGGACAGGTGATCTACACCCCGCCGGAAGGTGAGGAACTGATCCGGGAAAAACTGGGTGCTTTGGAAAACTTCATCAACCTCGAAGATGAACTCGATCCACTGATCAAGCTGGCATTGATCCATTACCAGTTTGAAGCGATCCACCCGTTTTTTGACGGGAACGGCCGGACCGGCAGGATCATTCTCCTGCTTTACCTGAAACAATGCAAACTGCTGGACCTGCCTGCATTGTATCTCAGTAATTACATTCTCAAAAATAAGAACGATTATTATCTGAGCTTGCGGGATGTAACCGAAAAAGGCGACTGGCAAAACTGGATCCTGTACATCCTTGACATAATCGAAGTCACCTCGCGGGATAGCCACGCACGGATCGAGCAGATAGCAGCATTGATGAAGCAGATGGGTGAAGAAATTCAGAAAAGTCTTCCTAAAATATATTCTAAAGATCTGCTGGAAGTAATTTTCAGGCTGCCTTATACCAAAAGAAGCTTTCTGGAAGCAGCAGGACTGGGAAACATCAAGACTGTCGGCAATTATCTAAAGAGCCTTGAAGAGAAAAAATTCCTTCAAAGCGTGACAGTAGGAAAAGAAAAGCTTTATCTGAACTACCGCTTAATGGAGACTTTGAAAAGCTAAACCTATTTTACGTCCCTTTTCAAAGCCTCATACCGCTCCCGAATTCGCGCGAGACGATCCCGCTCTGCCGGATACTTAGCCAGATTCTTCGTTTCATGTGGGTCGCTTTTCACATTGTACAGTTCCTCATAACCGTTTTCAATGTACCGCATATATTTGAAATCGTCGGCCACGACGCCTTCCACCTTCGGTAGCCGCGGACTGCCTAAGTAAGTATGCTCGTAGAAATAATCCTTGCGCGGTGCTTGCCTCTTTTGCTCGACGGCCATTAAGTCGTAGCCTTGCATCCCGTGCGGGAGCGATGTACCGGCAAACGACAGGATCGTAGGCGCGATATCGATGTTCAATGCAAGCTGCGTGGATGCCGTCCCTCTCAGGCGCCGCGGTAACGCTCCTCCGGAAATTATCAGCGGGACGCGGATCGATTCTTCAAAACCGTACCATTTTCCTTCCAGTCCGTGTTCTCCCAGCGAAAAGCCATTATCGCCCATGAAAATAATAATGGTTTTTTCATCAATTTTCAGGCTTTTGAGTTGAGAAACAAGCTTCCCTACCACTTCATCTACTCCGGTAATGAGCCTGTAATAATCGCGGGTAGTTTCCTGCCTGAGTTCGGGCGTAGACAGCAACGGTTTCCACCGGTTGCGGCCAATGTTTTGGTCGGTCCGGAAGAATGCAGGCAGACTGTCCCAGTACTGAGGTGCGGCTGTCAGCGGGTCAGGGATGTTTATATCCTGATAAAGAGATTTATACCGCTCCTGGACCGGATACCTGGGCGGATTTCCATCAAGCTCGTGCGGCGCCTTGAAACTCACTGACAAACAGAATGGCTCTTTCCCTGCAAAGCGGTCGAGAAAAACGGCAATGTCTTTTGCAACACTATCGGTGTGGTGTATGATGCGACCGCTTCCGTTGATAAGCTCATATTGCGGCTGCCCTTCTTTCTTCGCCGCCCAATAATCGAAAAGCGTATCTGGCTGGTTCATCACTCCCACTCCGAACTTTCCGATAAAACCGATCTTGTAGCCTGCCTTTTTCAGTACAGCCGGATAAGTTTCTGCTAACGCCGTCGGTTTAAAATCTGTGCCAAAATCATTGATACCGTGCCTCGACATATACTGGCCGCTTAACAAACTCGCTCTGCTTACCATGCAAATGGCAGTCGTCACGTGAGCGTTTTTGAAAAGTATACCCTGTCCGGCGAGTGCATCCAGGTGCGGTGTCCGGATAACCCTGTTCCCTATTGCGCCCAATGCATCCCACCGGTGATCGTCTGTGAGGATAAAGATGATGTTAGGGCGACTTCCTGTCTGGGCACGGGCGATGCCGCCAGGCAAAAGCACTGCCGCTGCCAACCCGAAGTACAACCGGCAGAAATATCTCTTAATCATTTCAAAAGCTATCAAAAAGGGTAAAATAATCTGTGGGATCCTGGGTATCACGCTGGAAGGACTCATCTCTACTTACCGCCCACTCATCCTTACCGACACCCCGGTAATTCTTTTCCTGTTACAATAGACGGTGACCATAATTTGAAGTTCAAATCAAAGCAACCTGTTGTCACCTAAATGTACACAACACTTATGAGAAAAATCTATCATCGCGCGTACTATGCTTTTATAGCTTGCCTTGCGCTCACAGCTTCGTTACAGTATGCAGGCTTGCTCCTGCCGTCGCTCCATTCTGCTTCCGGGGAAATTAAAAAACAACCGGTAACAGTTTCCGCTATCTCTGGTACAAACAACGACAAGTCTTACTTCGACCAAATCGCGTTGATGGAGTATCATATCAACGCCGGGGAAAAGAGCGGAATTTTACAGGCTCCAAACCGAGCCCAAAATCTGCGCAGCCATTTTCAGCCCGATTTGCTGACAATCGAGAGCCGTGTCGACGTCGCCCGGCCATTCAAGGTTTCCCTGGTTACCAGCGGCGTTTTTGCCGACGGCCATCTCATCCATGCGCCACAGCAAACGGCTACCTCGAAGGTTGACGAAAATCAACTTCAGATCAGCCATTCCGGATTTACCGAAGAATTCATCAATAGTCCGGAGGGAATCCGTGAGAATTTCATCGTCCATCATGCACCAAAAGAAACCAGGTACCTGGAAGTAAAACTGAAAGCCCAGGGTGCCGCCATCAGCCAGGCCCCCGACGGAAACCTGCATATGCAATATGGAACAACTGGCTCACCCGATGGTTCAAGCCTTAGTTACAGCGACCTGAAATGTTGGGATGCCAATGGCAGAATATTAGCCTCTTCCATCTCTTTTAAAGGTCAGGAAATTGTATTGCATGTCGAAGCTGAAAACGCCGCCTATCCCGTTACCATCGACCCCATCATTGCGCATGGCAATCCTGGAAATGCCGATAAGCAGCTGTATGGCCTTACATCGCGGGATAACCTCGGGTATTCGGTCCAGACAGCGGGAGATCTCAATGGCGACGGATACAGTGAAATTGTAATAGGCGTCGTGGGCTGGGACAATGGCATCGAAAACCAGGGAGCCGCTTTTGTATACTACGGCTCAGGGACAGGCATAGAAGCCAGTTCGCTCGTAAAACTGGAAGGAGGGGTTTCTGATGCACTGTTTGGCTATGCGGCTTCTACCGCCGGAGATATCAACGGAGATGGATTGGGTGACCTGGTTATCGGCGCTCCGCATTATCAGAACGGCCAACAGGCAGAGGGAGCTATTTTCCTTTACTACGGCTCGCCATCCGGAATCAACACAACCGCCTCCGACACCATTGAAAGTGATTTGGCCAATGCAGAATTCGGTAAAAGTGTTGCACTGGCCGGCGACGTCAATAATAACGGCTTCAGTGACATTATCGTAGGCGCTCCGAGCTATCAAAACAATCAGCTTCGGGAAGGTGCCGCTTTTGTATATCTGGGCTCCGCTTCCGGATTACTCCCTTCCCCTATCATCCTGGAAAGCGATCAGCCATTTGCGGCGCTGGGTACTGCGGTGGCAGGTGCAGGCGACGTTAACGGCGACGGATACAGTGATATCATCGCCGGGGCGCCCTATTACGACGACAATGAAAATAACGAAGGAGCCGCGTTTGTTTATCTCGGTATTGCAATGGGTATCAAAACAGTGCCCGTTGCTACGTTAGAAAGCAATCAGGCCGGCGCGCTACTTGGATCTTCGGTAGCTTCTGCGGGAGATTACAATGGCGACGGACAAAGCGATGTCATCGCAGGAGCCCCGAAATATGACAATGGTGAAGGAGCAGCCTTTCTTTATCAAGGAATTGCAAATGGCGGAGTGTCAGCTTCGGCCAAAGACACACTCGGCGCAGATCAACCTGGTGCAGAGTTTGGTACAGCAGTGGCAAGTGCAGGTGACGTCAATGGCGATGGGTTCTCCGATCTCATCGTGGGTGCGCCGCTCCATAGCAATGGCTCATCCAAAGAAGGGGCTGCGTTCATCTATCATGGAACAGCCACCGGTATCAATTCGCATGTGGCAGTATTGGAATCGGACCAGGATGAAGCCCAAATGGGTATCTCCGTTGCAAGCGCGGGAGATGTGAATGGTGACGGATACAGCGATGTCATCAGTGGTGCTAATTTATATGATAATGCAGCCAAGGTTGACAATGGATCCGCTTTTGTTTTCCATGGTTCCGCTTCGGGTATCCTGGCGGTCCCCACGATTATGCTGGGGATCAACCAATCCGGAGCCCAGTTTGGCAACGCCGTTACCGGTGCGGGCGATCTCAATGGAGACGGGTTCACCGATATTGTTGTTGGTGCACCACAGTTTGATAATGGTTCAGGAAAGGAAGGCGCCGTATTCATTTACTACGGATCTGCAACGGGCGTACCCAAATCTTTCTCCAATAAGCTGCATGTCGGCCAAGCAGGTGCACAGTTCGGCGCATCGGTATCTGCGGCAGGGGATGTGAATGGAGACGGATACGGCGACCTGATCGTCGGAGCTCCCTACTACGATGGAGCAAGCACAGACAATGGTGCTGCATTTGTCTATCACGGCTCGAAGAACGGTATCAGCATAGTCTGGAATCAGAAATTGGAAAGCAATCAGACCAATGCCTATTTCGGTACCTCCGTAGCAGGTGCCGGGGACGTAAATGCAGATGGCATCCGGGATGTGATTGTTGGCGCGCCCAGTTTCGACAAGGTAGGGTGCAACAACTGCGGTACCGCATTTGTGTACCATGGAACAACTTTGGGTGTCAGCTCCTTTTACTTCGCTTTGGAAGGAACACAGGCCAACGCCCAGATGGGCTTCTCAGTGGCCTCAGCTGGCGATGTGAATGGCGACGGATATAACGATGTCATTGTGGGAGCACCCACGTTTTCAAACGGCCAGGCATCGGAAGGCGCGGCATTTGTTTACTACGGCGGAAAAAATGGAATAGACCAAAACAAGTCAGACGTATTCGAATCTGGCGACCCCGGAGCATGGATGGGCTTCTCAGTCGCCAGTGGCGGGGACCTCAATGGGGACGGGTTTAGCGAAATCCTGATAGGATCTCCCCTTTTTCACAATAAGCCAAACGCCTCCGAAGGTGCCGCGTTCATCTTTTATGGATCCAGTCAGGGGACACAGGCAATTAGTCTCAGACTAAAAGGCTTACAGGCCGATGCACATTACGGCGCAGCTGTGGCGGGAGCCGGAGATGTGAATGGTGACGGATACAGCGATATGATCGTTGGCGCTCCCGAGCATGACAATGGCTCGCCCAATGAGGGTATGGGGTTTGTCTACTACGGTTCGGCGAACGGCATAATTCCTGCCAACAATGTCTCCGTAGAAAGTAACTTCCAGGAAGCCCGGATGGGCGTTTCCGTGGCCGGGGCCGGTGATGTAAACGGAGACGGTTACAGCGATATCATCATTGGGATGACCAACTTTAACCTGGAATCCAACGACGGAGGTGTGAATATGTCGATTGATGGAGGGGCCGCCTTTGTTTATCAGGGCAATTTTGGAGGGAATGCAATAAGGAATAATCTCCGTGTGTACAATTCCAACCTCGTCGACAACATCAACTATACCCAAATTAGCCAGACTAATTTCGGAGCGGGTTTGCGGGTCAAATCATTTCTGGGCAGAAACAGCGCAAGGCTGGTGTGGGAAACAAGAAAAGAGTCCATTCCATTCTTCAGCGCAGGTACCATCACAAACAGCACCAATTTCTCAGGGCAAACCAATCAATACATCGATTTGGGAGGTCCGGGCACGGAACTGACGACATTAGTCACCAAAGTAGGTTTTGATAACAAAATCAGGGCACGTCCCAGATATAGTATGCTGAAAGCCCTCACCGGTCAGATATATGGCCCATGGAGATTCCTTCCGGCATATACCCAATCATCTTACACCATCCTCAATGAGCCCGCCCTGCCTGTGACACTGGTTAGCTTCTCGGCCAAACCAGTTGAAAACAACGTGCTGCTCAAATGGGAAACCGCTACCGAAGAAAATAGCGACCGTTTCGAAATCCAGGGCAGCACGAACGGAAAAGACTGGAAAACCATAGGAACGCAAAAATCGCACGAAAACAAGCTGACCAATAGTCAGTACTCTTACCTTGATTCGTCCGCTTGGGCTGTTTCCAAACGCTACTACCGCCTGAAAATGATCGATCTCGATGAAACTTTTGCTTTCAGTCACATTGAGACCGTCATGCTGACGAAAAGCGTCGTTGCGAATATTTTCCCGAATCCAACCAGCGGGTCGCTACACCTGGATCTGAAAGAGAAAGTTGAAGAGGTTCAGATTTTCGCAGTGACCGGCCAAAAAGTCCATTCGATCAGGAATGTTAACGGCATCACAGAAGTCGACCTGACCCTGCTGCCGGCAGGCGTTTATATCGTCAAGTTTAATGGGAAATCAATGCAAGTGGTCAAAAAGTAGCTGAGTCACTTGAAAGAGAAATGCTCCCGATGCAATTCGGGAGTATTTCTCTTTGACTAATCCGGAATCCGCCTTTTCAAAATCCGGAGATTCTCAGACTATCCTTTCCGTCATACCGGTAATTCCATTGCCTCATGTACTCGTCGGCCGTAAGGAAATTATCCCGGGCATCCGCCAGCTGCGCTCTTAAAACTTTTTCAAGCTTTGCCTGGACGGACGCGTAAGCCGTTGTACCAACGAGGTTGTTCAATTGGTAAGGATCCTTCACATTGTCATACAGGAGCCACGGACCTTTCAAATCCCTCACATAAGTATATTGCTTTGTTCTGATTCCCCGGTACTCCTTTCCTCCATTTAGAAAATTGTTCTCATGGAAAGGGACTGGCACCTGGATCAAGGCGGCCTCTTCGCCGGTCGGCTGTCTTTTTCCTGCAAGCACATCCGCATAGTTGGTGCCCTCTACCGAGGAAGGAATTTTCAGATTACTCATCCCCAGCAAGGTGGGAAGTACATCGACATTCGAAAACGGCATCGAAAGTTCGCGTTTGCCGTTACCTAACCCCGCCGGATAATGCACCAGCAGCGGTACCAGCACAGACTCATCCCAAGGCTTCTGCTTTCTGACTTTCCCTTGTGAGTACAGCATATCGCCATGATCGGAGGTGAAAAGCAGAATGGTATTTTCCTCCACACCAGCCTTTTTCAAAGCTGCCAGCAGGTCGCCCGCAGACTTGTCCAAAGCCGTACAATGAGCATAATATCCGGCCAGGTCCTTCCGTGCCTTGGCCTTCAATGAGTCGGGGATGTTGGGACGCAATTTCAGCTTTTCCGGGTCATACAATTTGCGGTAAGCTTCCGGCGCAGTAAGGTAGGGGTCGTGTGGCGGGCCCCAGGAAAGCACGAGCAGGAATGGGCTGTTTTTATTCCTGTCGATAAAGCGCATGGCGCTATCGGTCTGCGGGAATACGTCATATCCCTCCCATTCATGACGGGCATCGTTTTCGTCGAAATAGAATGAACTGTTATAGTCGTGCGTCACCTCCCTGGCTTTCCAGTAATCGAAACCCTGCCGACGGTCGCGGGGCACGGGGCGGCTGCGGGCAGCGAATTGTTTTTCGGTGTTGGCCTGTCCATTGACGTGCCATTTGCCAATATACCCGGTGGTATAGCCAGCCTCCTTATAAATCTCCGCCAAAGTCACGGCCGCATTGCGCAGCGGGCGATCATTATAAAATACCCCATGCGTAAGCGGGTACTGGCCTGTGAGCAGGCTGGCCCGGGCAGGACTGCATACCGGCATCACCGACACCGCAGTGTTGAACACCACGCTACGGCTCGCTAATTGATCTAAATTGGGCGTTTTCACATCACTATTCCCTGCATAGCCCAGCGACTGCGCATTCCACTGATCGGCCAGGATGATGACCACATTCGGTTTACGTGGCGGTTGATAATCCCCTTTCCACATCAAACCGGTTGCCAGTACGGAAACAATACCCGCTACCGACAACCGGATTATGTTTTTGTAACTGAACATCATTTGCCGGACCGTGCTGCTTCCGGATAACCCTTTTTCAGCAATGCAGCCATTTCATTGACTGTGATAATAAAATTGTTGTCTTTCGCCAGATTGGTGAACTCGCCCGGGTCTTTACGGTGGTCGTACAGTTCGGTTCCCGCATTACCACCATCCCATTCGGTATATCGAAAACGCTCCGTACGGACGCTTCTACCAAATATCTGTCCTCTCTTTACCTGAGTATAGGCAGCTTTATCCCAAACAGCCGTCGGGTTTTTCAGTAGCGGGGTCAGGCTTTTCCCTTGTAAATCCTGCTTGGGATCGAGCCCGCATAACTCGGCCAGCGTGGGATAAATATCGACCAGCTCAACGGTGCGGCCGGACGCCTTTCCTTTGGTCCCGCCCGGCACAGAAATAATGAGCGGCACGCGGGCAGAGTTTTCAAAAAGACTTTGCTTCATCCACTGCCCGTGCTGACCAACATTGTAGCCATGATCGCTCCAAAGTACGATAATCGTCTTTTCGGCGAGTTTCAGTTGGTCCACCGCGTCGATCAGCTTCCCTACCTGGGAATCCATAAAAGAGATCGTCGCATAGTAGGCCCGCAGTGCCTCCCGTCGTTTGGCTTCATCCAGGCCCCAATGCGGTGGCTTGGTAAACAAAGCAGCTTCCGGCACATCGTCGAGGTCGTTCGGGATCTCCTTGGGTAGCGGAACCTGGTCTACCGGATACATATCGAAGTATTTCTTGGGCGCCACGTACGGAGTATGTGGTCTGAAAAACCCAACAGCGAGGAAGAATGGCTCATTCTTCTTCTCCTTCATAATTTTGATCGCCTCGCTGGCGATCATCCCGTCGGTTTGCTCTTCGTCGGTGCCTTCGGTTGCCCGCCAGGCCAATGCGCTGCCCAGTCCGCGATCGGGTGTCAGATTTTTGATCAATGGCTCTTCGGTCTTGTCTCGTCCTTTGGGATTTACGCGGTAATTCCAGGAATCCGGATCGTCCAGCCCATCGGTGCCAATCTGGCCGGGCACGCCATAATGGTAAATCTTGCCAACCCTCGCACTGTAATAATTATTGTTTTTGAATAACTGCGGCAAAGTGACGATATCCGGCAGGTTTTTACGAAAATGGGTTTGGAGCTCATAAATTTTCGTCACGTCGGGGCGCTGGCCGGTGAGTAGCGACGAGCGGCTGGGACTGCAAAGCGGAAATTGGGTGTAAGCCTTATCAAAGCGCACGCCGCGTTTGGCAAGACGGTCGATATTCGGTGATTTTACAAACGTATTTCCGTAAGTACCCAGGTCGTTGTTCAGGTCGTCGACCGCGATGAACAGCACATTATATTTAGGCCTGGCCTTTTCTCCATCTTCGCCGGCTAATGCCTGCAAGGTCGTAACAGGAATGAGTGAAAGCGCCGTGAGCGCCAGCAATGCGTATTTTTTTATCATTGGATGTTGGTTTAGTTACTCCTTCCCCTCTTTCACCGTCGGGGCATCTTTGGCATTCACCACAGGCAACGACTTTGCCAGATCCTTCTTCACGGCCGCATATTTTTCATCTTTTGCAAGATTTTTCCACTCCTGCGGATCGGCATCGTGGTCGTATAGTTCCTCAGAACCATCATTGTAGCGTATATACCGATACTTTTCAGAGCGTACGGCATGATTTCCAAAACCATGGGTTGTCACCGACGGATGGTTCCATGTCGTACCCGGGTTTTTCAGGAGCGGCACGATGCTGTTGCCTTCCACGCCCTTTTTGGCGGGTAATTTACACAGTTCGGTGAGTGTTGGGTAAATATCCATCAGATTGACGGTGCGTTCCGAGATCCCATTCGCTTTCGATAAACCAGGGGCATAAACAATAAAAGGCACGCGTGAAGCCTCTTCCCACAGTGCAAACTTCCTCCAATGCTCCTTTTCGCCGAGGTGCCAGCCGTGATCGCCAAAAAAGACGACAATGGTATTTTGAGCGTAAGCACTTTTTTCCAGCGCATCCAGCAACCGGCCAATCTGCCCGTCCGCGAATGTAATGCTGGCCAGGTACCCTTGCACCGCCTTCTCCCACTGTTTGTGTTCCACGACGAATTGGTGGTCGCCTTTCGGTTTAGCGATTTTCACACCGGCATCCGGGACGTCCTGCAAGTCGTTGGTGATGGTTTTGGGCAGTTTAATGGAAGACAATGGATATTGATCAAAATACTTTTGCGGCACATACCACGGCAAGTGCGGACGAGTAAAACCCACCGCGAGAAAGAAGGGCTTACTATGTTTCTGATCCAGAAAACCGATGCCTTCGTTCACTATTTTGTAATCGCCCATATCTTCATCCTTTGCATCAACCGGACTCCAGTCGAAATGGGCGAAGCCGTTGACAGGTGCTTGTGCAGGCTCAGGCGATTTAGGTATATCGAAATAGGCAGGCCAGGAAGCCTTGTCATTGAATGCATTATGAAAAATCTTGCCCGCACCTTTTACCTCATAGCCATTGGCCGTAAAGTATTGCGGAATGGTGACCGCATCTTGCAGCACCGGCCGCCATGGCTGGTTGTTGTGATAAACCCCTGATGAAGAAGGCCGCACACCCGTGAGCAGACTCGCACGCGAGGGATTGCATGCCGGTGCAGCGCAATAGGCCCTTTTGAATACCACTCCCTTCCTGGCCAGCTTGTCGATATTCGGCGTTTTGATCCCTTCGTACCCGCCAAACGGCCCGATCCAGTCGTTCATGTCGTCCACGGCGATAAAGAGGACATTGTATTTCGTGCTTTGGGCCAGCGCAGGATAAGTAATCGCCGACAGCAGCAGAAAGATTGCCCGGGCAACGATGCGATGCTTTCGTATCATATTGGTCTTTTTTTGTTTTAAAAATCAGTCATAAAAATCAGCTACCGGTAAGGTTCCGTAAGCGCCTCCCCGGTAGCTGCATCTGCTATTGCTTTAATCCGCCTTATCCGCAAACGCCGGATCCGGCTCCAAGCCTGGCAATACCACTTTGGCCACGCCGGGGTCGCCGAATTTCCAGGCGGGGAGTTTCGCCATTTCAGCCTGAAACACCTTCCTGATCCGCTCTCCTTCCGCTCCGGCCTGCCCTACGGCAATCGGGCTCTTTTCTTCTATATCTTTTTGCAAATCGTAAAACCGGCCGTCCGAATACAGCTTGTAGCGGCGATCGCGGAAAAAGCGGGCCGATTGTTTATTAGCCGCTTCTGAATGGATAGGCTGATAATGCGAGAAAACCCATTTGCGCGGTGTGCCCTTTTCTCCTTTGATCTGCGGCAAAATGCTGGTACCGTCTGTGTTCCAGTCTGCTGGCACTTTTGCCCCCGCGGCCTGCGCGATGGTCGGCAGGATGTCGGTAAAATCGACAAGGTCATTGGTTTCGTGCGTTTTGTAGCGCCCCGATCCCCAGTTTACGATCAATGGCACGTGGTGTCCGCGATCGATCGTCAGGCCCTTGCCGCCGGCTAGTTTGCTACCGTCTTTTAATTGCGTGACAATGGGCCTTCCGGTGCCATTATCACCTGTAAAAATGATAATGGTGTTTTCATACAGCCCCAGGTCTTTGAGTTTTTGTACGATCTTGCCCACATTCTTGTCCAGGTACGAAACCATGTCCCTGAAATTGGCAGTATCCTTTTTGAAACGGCCTTCCTCGTCGCCCTTCCAGCTTTTGCTGTCTGGTGTAGGCAGGAATGGATCGTGTACCAATGCCATCGGATAATAGGCCAGAAACTTCCGGTCCTTATTTTTTTCGATAAAATCCAGCATATAATTCACAAAGATATCGGGCCCGTAATCATCGGCGGTCGTTTTCAGTATCTCGCCGTCCTTATCGATCAATGCCTTGGCATAGCGTTCGCCTTCACGCCGTGGCTTGCTCAGTTGCCAGAGGCAATACTGGTCAAAACCAAAGTGCTTCGGTAGTTTCTGATTGGCTCCGAGTTGCCATTTACCAGCAATGGCCGTGGTGTAGCCTGCTTCCCTGGCCAGGTGGGCAAATGTTTTCTGGTCCTGGTTCAAAAAACCAAACTCCGAATAGTTCTTGTAATTGTATTTCCCCGTCATGATCTGCACGCGGGAAGGTGTGCACAAGGGTTGGGAAAAACCATAATTGAATTTCAGGCCCTCCCTGGCGAGCTTGTCGATATTGGGCGTATGGTAAGTGCTTCCATAGGTGCCAATGCATTCCCTGCCCATATCATCGGCCAGGATCAGTACAATGTTGGGAGACTTCTGCTGGGCCTGCACCGGTGCCCAGGCAAGGATGATCAGCAACAGGGCGAGATAGGTTCTGATAGTCATATTAGGATGTAAGTATGGGTCAGATATTGTCAGGTTTTTTGTCCGGGCAAGCTGTTTTACCTCGGTGGTCATGCTATTTCCCGCTTCCGGCACTGGCGTTCTGTTTGGCTTTGTCATAATCATAAAACCATTTAAATGTTTTGTCAAACTCCTCGGCACCTACGCGTTTGTACCAGGCCTCGTACTGCTCTACGAGCTTTCGGGCAATGGCGGGTTGCTTTTCGAACTGATCATTGAGTTCGGTGCGGTCTTTTTCGACATCATATAGTTGCCATCTCTCAGTCTTTTCGGCCACCAACTTCCATTTACCATCGCGGAGCGCCCGATTACCTTCATGCTCCCAAAATATCGGGTTTTTCCGGTTGACAGACTTCCCTGTAAATGCCGGTTTCAGACTCGTACCTTCCAGCGGCTGAATACGCTGACCGGCGAATGTTTCGGGATATTGTGCTCCTCCCAGGTCCACCAGCGTTGCCATAATGTCGGTGATATGGGCCGGCTGACGTTCAAACTTCCCATTCCGCGACGCAGGAATTCCGGCCGGCCAGGATACGATGCCCGGCGATGAAATACCACCTTCGTGCGTATGATGTTTGTATGCCCAGAAAGGTGTGCAAGCCGCCTCTGCCCAACCCTGCCCCAGAAACACGGTCGATTTGGCCGATCCCGGGTTTTCACCTTCATAACGTCCCTCGATACCCGGCTCCGCGTTGCCGCCATTGTCCGAAACAAACAGGATCACGGTATTGTCAAATACCCCGCGTTTTTTCAAACCAGCCACCAGGTCACCGATGCTCTTGTCGAGACGGTAGATAACAGCCGCATAGATCGCCATCATGTCATCATACCGCTTTTTTTCGTCATCGCTCAGGCTATCCCACTTTTTCACATTTGGATTGATCGGCGGCAGCTTCCACGAGGGGTCTATCATTCCCGATTTGATCTGGCGCGCGTACCGTTCTTGCCTGAGCTTTTCCCAGCCTTTCAGGTATTTACCACGGAACCTGGCAATATCCTCCTCCGGCGCCTGCAATGGAAAATGCGGTGCATTGTGGGCGAGGTAGAGCATAAATGGCTTCTTCTCGGTCAATGCCTCGTCGATGAAACGCAAGCCATAATCCGTCCACAGGTCGGTGGAGTACCAGTCTTTGGGCAATTCGTTGGCGTCATTAGCGATTTCCCGGCCATTCAGGAAAAGCTTTGCATTCTGCCCGCTGCCATAATAAAATCCTCCCGCAGGTGCATGCAGCGAGCGCTCGAAACCCCGGTTGGACGGGTACACGCCATGCTGGTGGCCCACATGCCACTTGCCTGTCATCGCCGTAAAATAGCCGGCACTTTTCATCACTTCGGCAATGGTTACGCTGTTATGATTCAGCTGTCCGCGGTACGCCGGATGATCCGCGCCCCGGTCGTCCATCATGTGCCCGATGCCGGCCTGGTGGCTGTATACACCGGTTAGCAAGGCCGCGCGCGTGGGGCAGCAGCGGGCTGTGTTATAGAAATTGGTGAATCGTACACCGTTCTTCGCAAGCTGATCGAGGTTAGGGGTCGGTATTTCGCTGCCGTAGCAGCCCAGGTCCGCAAAACCCAGGTCATCAGCCAGAATCACGATTACATTGGGCTTCTGTTGCGCCGTCGCCACGGAAACCGGCAACAATGCGATCAGGACGGCTTTCATAATGCGTTTGAAATGCATAGTTATGTTTTCTTTATTGGGTGTTTGTTTTTTACTGTATCGTTCGCGTTGTCGTTTTTGTCTCCAGGAGCGGACCGGGACGCCGGGCGGTCGAAGGGCCAGCACGATGTTCACGGTGCTGTACGGACTGTCTTCGACTCCGCTCAGACTGACAATCGACGCCGCTCAGAATGACAATCGACTCCGCTCAGACTGACAATCGACTCCGCTCAGACTGACAGTTGACTGCACGGCGGCCCGGTCCGCTCAGACTGACAACTGTCAGTCTATACCTTATTACTGATACCGGATCGTTACCTTTTTCACTTTCCCTGTAAAGGCAAACGGCACCTGATACTGGTCCGAAACGGCGAATTTCTGATCCCGTCCCACGTCCGTGCCATCCAGTTGCCGGGGACCCTGGATCTGCGCCTGGGCGGCAGTGAAGCTATGCTCGCCTATCTTCTCATCATTGATATACAACGTCTCCTTGCCGACCGATTTCCCTCCCTCCGACGGGCCATTGAATTCGTACACGAGCTTGAAATGAACCCGACCTTTCGGGACTGCATTTGCGGACGCGACCTGGTATGCGTCCCGCGCGGTTTTATGCACATAATGGAACTTACCATTCTTGACAAACAGACTAACCCCACTCTTCTCGCCACCTACCGCAAAAAGCACCCCTTCTTCCCGGCCTGTTACAATGTCTGCTTCCGCATCCACCGTAAAAGACCGTCCGTCGTAGAGCGGGCTGCTTACACCTACCAGGTTATCGACGCCCGGAAAAAGGGTAATGTCCTTCATTTTGCCATACACCGTCCTGCCGGCGGGCATATCGTGCGCAGTGAAATCTTTGAGCGGATATACATTGTACTTTTTGGCTTCGGTATCGAATGCAGCCTGCAATTCTTTCAGTTTCGCAGGATTTTTTTCAGCCAGGTTGATACGCTCATTGAAGTCCTCATTCAAATTATAAAGCTCCCAGACATCCTTACTGAAATCCACGGCCTTACCCGACGGATCGGCCTTGCTTCCCGCCTCAAAACCTTCCCAAACCTGATGGCCTTTGGACGCTTTCCAGCCATCCTTGTAAATCGACAATGCTCCCGCGATCTCGTAATACTGGATTGTGTGCTTCGAAGGCGCGGCGGGCTGGTCGATAGCATACGCCAGGCTCGTTCCTTCGAACGGCTCCTGCTTGTATCCATTGATCGTCTTCGGCGCTTCACCTTTGATGATTTCCAGCGTGGTAGGCAGTACGTCGTTGACGTGCCCATACTGGTTCCGAACGCCTCCTTTTTCTTTAATGCCTTTTGGATAATGCAGGATCATCGGGTTGCGCGTGCCGCCTTCGGTGTTGGCATCGGCTTTCCAGTAGCGGAAAGGTGTGTTGGCCGCTGCGGCCCAACCGATGGGATAGTCGGTACTCGACTCATCCGTCCCGATCAGGTCCCGGGCATTCAGAATGGCGTCGATGCGTTGTTCGCCTTGCAGGCGATTGATTTGCGGATTAATGGTTCCGTGCTGGGTACCGCCTTTGCTCGCGCCGTTGTCGCCCAGGATCACGGCGATTACGGTATTATCAAGCTGGTCGATCTGTTCCAGGTAATTCACGATCCGGCCGATCTCATAGTCGGTGTAGCTGTAAAATGCGGCATACACTTCCATGAAATGCGCGTAGGCCTTCTTTTCTTTTTCAGACAATGCTGCCCATTCCTTCACACCCGGGTTACGCTCGGGAAGCACCGCATTTTGGGGGATGATACCCAGCTTCTTCTGCTTTTCGATCACGATCTCGCGGTACTGGTCCCAGCCCATATCGAACTTCCCCTCGTATTTGTCGATCCACTCCTTTGCGACCTGGTGGGGTGAATGCGTTGCGCCGGTGGCCAGGTACAGAAAAAAGGGTCTTTCGGCATCCACCGATTTCTGGTTGGCAATGTATTTGATGGCTTTATCGGCCAGTAATTCGTTCAAATGCCTGGTATTGGGCTCTATATTCAGCTTGGTGACATCTTCCCACAATTCGGGATGCCATTGGTCGGTTGCGCCGGGAAGGAATCCGTAGTAATGATCGAACCCACGGCCAGTCGGCCAGCGGTTGAATGGCCCGGCCTGGGAATTTTCGGTGACGGGTGTCAAATGCCATTTACCCAATGCAAAAGTCGAATAGCCATTTTCACGCAAGACTTCCGCGGCCGTTCCTTTTTCGAATGGAATGTAAGTATCGTAGCCGGGAAAATCGATGGCTGCGGGCGTCAGCAGGCCAACGTGCGCGGAATGGTGGTTCCTGCCTGTCAGCAGCGCCGCGCGGGTGGGTGAACAGATCGCCGTGGTGTGAAAGTTGGTGAACCGCAGTCCATTGTTAGCCAGCTTCTCGATATTCGGTGTTTCTACCAGGCCACCGAATGCCGTGGTCGCACCGAAACCGGCGTCGTCGATCAGGATCCACACCACATTGGGAGCGCCTTTGGGTGCCTTTTTGTTGTATTCGATATGAAAAGGCGTCGATTCCTGCAACGTCCTGCCGGTTTTACCATTCCACTGCTGCTGCGGGCTGTGCTGCGCCGACGACGGCTGAACGGCCATGGCGCCCATGCACAATGTCGCCGCGATCTGTAATGCTTTTTTCATTTGAATAGCTTTAAAATGGTTACTTTCCGGTTGCAGCGGGTGCATATCCGGGGTTCAATTGGGTGGGTACCGGTGCATGGGTCTGCTGCTTCCATACTTCCAGCTTGTCTTTCAGCTCCTTTACTTTGGCAGGATTGGATGTCGCAAGATCCTTCGTTTCTCCCATGTCCTCCCGGATATTGTACAGCTCGATCCGGCCGTCCTCGTAAAACTGATGCAGCTTGAAATCTCCCGAACGGATGGTACTTACCGGGCGCGTCCTGAATGCGTCCTTGTTGCGCTTATCTCCCTGATACGCTTCCAGATAGGCTGGAAAATGCCAGAAGATGTCCCGCGTCGGCGTCTGCTTTTGTAACAGCAACGGCACGAAGCTCTGTCCGTCGAATGCAGTATTCAATGGCTTCTGAATATTTGCCGCTTCGAGTAATGTCGGGTAAAAATCGACGCCGATCACCGGGATGTCGGTTTGCGTACCTGGCTTGGTCTTTCCGGGCCATTTTACGATCAATGGCACGCGCACACCGCCTTCATACAGCATGCCTTTTGAGCCGCGCAACGGATGCTGGGCGGTTACGGCACCCATTCCGCCATTATCCGAAAAGAAAACGACCAGCGTATTTTCGGCCAGGTTCAATGCGTCGAGCTGTTGGAGCACACGTCCGATGCCCTGATCGGCGCTCTCGATCATCGCTGCGTATACCGGATTATGATGGTAGGCTGTCCCTTTTTTGCCTTTGTATTTTTGAATGAGGTCGGCTTTCGCCTCAATGGGCGTGTGGACTGCGAAGTAGGACAGGTACAGGAAAAACGGTTTTTCCTTGTGTGTGTCCAGAAATTTCACCGCCTCGTCCGTTAGCCGGTCGGTCAGGTATTCGCCTTCCTTGCCGGAAGTGATCCCTTCGTGGGGCGACGGTTTACCATCTTTGTTGTAGGGATAGAAATAGGCGCTTGTGCCGCCAGTACCGCCAATCACCTGATCGAAACCCTGGGCGTGCGCATCAGCGCCTTTATTTTTCCCTCCCAACTGCCATTTACCAATCAAACCGGTGCTGTAACCCGCGTTTTTGAGTTCTTCGGCAATAGTCGTAAAAGAGGGATTGAGCACAGTATTGTTTTCAATCGGGATCAGCTTCCGGTCAGCCGAATTGCCTCGATCCGAATTGCCGACGGTGTAAATGCCGTGTCTCGGCGTGTACTTGCCGGTCATCAGCGACGCCCTGCTCGGGGCGCAGTTGGGTCCCACGGAGTATGCCTGTGTGAAACGCAACCCTTCCTTTGCCAGCTTATCAATGTTCGGCGTTTCATAATACTTGCTTCCCGCCGAACTCAGATCTGTCCACCCCCAGTCATCAACGAGGATAAAAAGGATGTTGGGTTGCTCTTTTGTCTGCGAAAAGGACCGCGAGATGGTGAGCAGGAGGAGCAAAAGCAGATTTGAAATGGATCTCTTCATAGGTTCATGTCTTGATGTTGGTGATCAACCTTGCTACTCCCACCCTGGGTTCTGCACCAGCTTTGGGTTCAGGTCCATTTCCCGCTGCGGGATCGGGTGGAGGTAATGCTTTTCGGCTGCGTTGGTTTTCCCGGCAGCGTGCAATGCGGTGATCATACGCTTGGTGCGCACGAGGTCGAACCATCGCTGAAACTCGAACATCAGTTCCAGCCGACGTTCCAGGTAAATGGCATCCCGCAGCTGGTCCTTGCTCAGGCCGGCCAATGCGCCCAGTCCTGCCCGCTTTCTCACCCGGTTAATGGCTGTGAAAGCCTCCGTTGCAGGCCCTGCGGATTCATTTAACGCTTCGGCATAGATCAACAGGATTTCGGCAAACCGTATCACCGGAATATTTTTGGCCGATTCCGTCGGGTTTACAATCTGCGCGGGATCGAAATATTTGAAAAATCGGGGCGGAAATGTGATTTCCTTTCCGGTTGTGGGGCTGACGAGCGATGTAAAGAACGTCACGTCACGGCGCTTGTCTTGATCGCTGTAAAGCTTGTACACATCGGCATGGGGCTCGTCTGTACCTGCCGATGCGACACCGGGTATCCCTACCGGCGTCGCCGACGAGGCCAGACGGTTGCCCTGCCCATTGACGTTGGATTTACATTGCGCCGAGAAAATATGCTCTTTCCCGTTTTTAGAAGCCACATTGAACACATCGGCGAAATTTTCGAACAAATCATAACCATAGGGCCCATTGATCACTTCCAGGCTTTTGGCTGCTGCTTTGTCCCATTCCTGGCGCGTCAGATACACTTTTGCCAGAATGGCCCTCGCGGCACCGCCCGTCGCACGGCCCGCATTGGCTCCGGTGTACGAATTGGGCAATGCTTCGGCGTCGGTCAGGTCGCGGATGACCTGCTGATATACTTCTTCCTTCGGTGTGCGCGCTACCTGGATTGCGTCTTTGCCTAACGAACTGTTTTCTTCCAAAATCAGCGGCACGTCGCCCCAGATCCGTACCATATTGAAATACAGCAATCCGCGCAGAAACTTCGCTTCATTCACTAATCGGGTCCGCAAAGTCGCATCCATGTCGATCTGCGGAATGCGGGCAATGGCGATATTCGCACGGTTGACGGCCACGTAGCTCTCACGCCAGAGCTCATCCACGCGGTCATTGGTGGTAGAGTGCGCGAGCACGGAAATGGTTCGCACGTCCGCATTGGTCACGCGGAGACCGGCAATGGCGTCGTCCGACATAATTTCAAATGCCAGGTGGAACAAACGGTTGTACATCGTGAGCCCGCCGTTGTTCAAGGCTGCATTGTAAACGGCCGTCACGGCAGCCAGGGCATCGCTTTCGGTTTTATAGAACTGCTCTGTGGTAATGAGCGAATCCGGGCTTTCGTTGAGGTCCGTGCAGGATGTGAAACTCAAAATACCCAGGAGCAGGATTAATATTTTTTTCATTGCTGGAATGCTGATAATCATTAAAATGAGATGCTTAAACCACCCAGGAAGGATTTGCTGCCGGGGTAAACACTGTAATCGATGCCCTGGCCCAATGTGCTCTGCTCATTGCGGCTCACTTCCGGGTCAAAACCGGTGTACCGGGTCCAGGTCAGCAAATTCGCTGCCGATACATACACCTTGATCTGGCTCGCGTGAATGCGCGTGGCGATGCTTTTGGGCAGGTTATAGCCCAGAGTGATGTTTTTCAGGCGCAAAAACGAAGCATCTTCCACATAACGGCTTGTATTTACCGGTGCGGGGTCTTCAAATGCACGCTGGATCACTTGGGTCGCATTGGTCGGCGTCCAGCGCTCCAACGCCGTAACGGAGGCATTTTGCTGCCCGGTCAGGAGTTCCAGCTGCTGTTTGTTCTGATTAAAAAGCTTGTTGCCGTATGTTCCCTGGAAAAAGAAACTCAGATCGAAGTTCAGGTATGACAATGTATTGGTAATGCCGCCCTGAAACTTGGGTTGCGCATTACCGATGAGCGTGCGGTCGTCTGCCTGGGTGATTTTGCCGTCGCCGTTGATATCCGCATACCGGCGGTCACCCGGTTTCGTGGTGGCAGGGTTAATGGTGGGCAGGTTGGCAATGTCGTCACCGGTCTGGAAGAGGCCGTTGGTTCGATATCCGTAGAACGAACCGAGCGGTTGTCCTACCTTGGCAATATTGGCGCCGGAAATAATGTAATCGGCACCATCGCCGAGCGTAAGAACCTTGTTACGGTTCAGGGAGAACACAAAATTGGTGTTCCAGGTGAATGCACCGGTGAAGTTCTCGGTATTGATGCCCAGTTCAATCCCCTTGTTTTCTACCGACCCATAATTCTGCAATGCAGTCGACTGACCGGTCGTGTAGGGAATCGGTACGTTCAACAACAGATTGGTCGTCTTTTTGTAATAAGCGTCAAAAACAAAATTGATGCGGTTTTGATAGAGGGAGAGATCGATACCACCGTCATACTGAGCTGTGGTTTCCCAGCCCAGGTCCGCATTAGCAATGCGGTTGGGAGAAAAACCAATGTAGGTCTGGCCACCGAAAAAATAGGTATTCGAGCCTAATGTCGCCAGCGAAAGGTATTGTCCGATCTCCTGGTTACCTGTCACCCCGGCGCTCAGGCGCAGTTTCAGGTTGCTGATCGACTTGTAACGCGACAGAAAATCTTCTCTCGAAATATTCCAGGCAAACGCGGCAGACGGGAAGTAGCCCCACTTTTTATCCTTCCCAAACCTGGAAGAACCGTCGGCCCGACCACTGACCGTGAAAATGTATTTTTGATCAATCGAATAGTTGATACGCCCGAGCCAGGAGTTCAATGCCCATGCCGACGACCCTGACGATGGCTGGCTGTACACCGAGCCGCTGCCGAGGTCATTGTAGCCCAATTGATCCGTGACGAATGCCTCCGAAGCCGCAATCGCACTCTCGGTTTCGAACGCCTGCTGGGTATAGCCAACCACGACATTCAGGGACTGGTTGTCGCGAATCGTTTTGGAATAACTCAAAGTATTCTCATTCAGCCATGTGGAAGAGAACTTCGTACCCACCGAACCCTTGCCTGTGGGATTGGAGTTGGCCCCCTGGTAGAGGTCTGAAGGTAAATAGCGGTTCTGCTTGTTGTTGATGACATCCGTTCCGAAGGACACCTTGCCTACCAGACCATCTAAAAAAGTGTATTCGCCGTATACGTTCCCCAGCAGGCGGTAGGTCTTTGTTTGGTTGACTTCCTTTTCCAGGGTCGCAATCGGATTGCCCAGCGGTGTTTCAAACTCGCTCTGATAGGTGTATTTGCCATTGGCATCATACACATTCACCGTCGGCGGCATGGCCAGTAATGCATTCACAACCCCATTATTGGCTACCTGGGCGGTGATCTTGCTCGCGGTCAGGTTCACTCCTACTTTAAACTTAGCCGAAAAATCTCGGTCCAGGTTAATGCGGCCCGAATACCTTTCAAAATCGGTATTACGGAGTACGCCATTTTGCTTGAAGTAATTACCTGATATCGAGTAGCGCGTACGGTCATCGCCGCCGGTAAGTGACAGCTGGTGATTCTGGATCGGTGCCGAGCGAAATGCTTCACTTTGCCAATCGGTCCCTTCGCCCAACGCATCGAGTTGCGCCTGGGTGTAATACGGCGCTTTCCCGGAATTGACGCGTGCATCGTTTTTCAGCAATGCCCAGTCCTTCGCACTGGTGAGCACGTCCACCTTCTTCAGTACCTTCTGCGTCCCGTAGTAAGCGTCGTAAGTCAGTGTATTCTGACCCGCCTTCCCCTTTTTTGTGGTAATGATCACCACGCCATTCGCGCCGCGGGAACCGTAAATGGCCGTCGCGGAGGCATCTTTCAAAACTTCAATGGATTCGATATCGCTCGGATTCAGACTGGATAATGCATTGATACTCGGCCCGGCAGTCACGCCCGCGCTGGCATCTGCATTACTGTTGTACACCGGAAAGCCGTCGATGACATACAGGGGCTCGTTACCGCCCGTGATCGAGTTACCTCCACGTATACGGATGCTTACGGCTGCACCGGGTTGTCCGGACGTCTGTGTTACCTGCACCCCTGCGGCTGCGCCCTGCAATGCGCGGTCAAACGAACTGATGGGCTGTTTCAGAGCAAGCTGCGGTACAGAGGATACCGATCCGGTAATGTCACCTTTCTTTTGGGTACCGTAGCCGATCACGACTACTTCGTCGAGCACGTTGGCTGTCTTAAGAACCACCTCGGCGGGGTCGTCGCTCAGCTCATAAATGTCGATTTCCTGCTGCTCGTAGCCCGTAATATTGATTTGTAATGTAAAGGGGAAATCTTTGGCTGCTGCAATGCTGAACTTGCCGTCGATATCGGTACTGGTGTATCGGGAAGTTCCTTTCAGAACAACCGTGGCACCCGGTATCGTCTGCCCTGTCCCGTCTTTCACTACACCCTTCACCACCTCCTGGGCATAGGAATGACTTAAAAAGCCTGTCAGAAACAGGACCACGTAAAGGTACTTTTTCATTATGTGTACTAAGGGTTTATTAAAAAATTCAAAAAGTAAATGGATGCTGTGTATGCCGGAACCTGTAAGGCGTCAACGCCCGCAGTAGCACCGGCGGCTACCGCTGTAACATATACGCACCAGTGCGCATACGCGAAACCCTGCCCCTGTTGCAAAGCTTGACACAGGCATTTGTAGATGTACCGTCTGGAAATGGTGGTTATTTCCGGTCGACAGGCTTCATTAAAATACTTACTCTATAAATTCGGTGGGCAAAGTAAATTTATGAGCATCAATAAAGCAAGAATTAACTCGCTTTGTTGATGCATTTAGGAAGCTGAGTCTTTATAAGGATACGATCAATCCATTTTGGTTACTTTCAGATCGGTAAAGTGGCCGATGGTACCCGGCCCGATCCACAAACCAATACTTCCGCGGAGGTCTTTCCCTTGTTTCAGGTCGTTGACGATCAATGTAGGCTGGGCTGCTCCATTGACATAAAACCTGGCAGTTTCATCCTTCACTTCGATTTTCACTTTGGTCCATTCGCCCGGAAGCATGTCTGCGTACGCCTCGTATTTCTCCGGCGTTTCTTTTCGAAGCTTTTCCCACGGGAAACCCGGCTGGGATACATACTGTGTGGAGTGGTTGCGGCGAACCTGGTCGTCGGCGCGTCCGTTGGTCGGACGAATGTAGAAAAGCTCCATTTTCGACGTGTCGGCAGGCACCCGGAAGGCAATGCCCACAAAGCCTCTTGCGCCACCGCCTGCATTGGTACCAGGTTGACCAGAAATAGTGGCCTCGATCGTGCCGTTGTGAAAATCAATGCCTTTCAGCAACGCTAGAGTTTTTTCGTTACTGGGCGCCTTAGGCATTTCCAGCTTGATAGCCGCCCGCTCCTTGTAGGAAGTCTCCGCAGCCGTAACCTGGAATGGCACCAGGGCGTCGGATTTCAACGTGATGCTCTGCGCCTGCACAGCGGAAATTCCGCCAGCAAAAAGGGCCAGGGAAAGGCCCAGGATGGTCATTATGTTTTTTTTCATGGCTGTGATGATAGTTCGAACGGTTAAGAAAATCCTAACCATTCGAAAGCTACTCATTTGCCATTACTTTTCCCAGCGGCTCTTTCAGCCCGCTTTTTAATGTGGCTGTCGTCCGACAACATGCGTTGCACGAGTGCCGGAGGCGTGTCCCCTATTTTCCTTTTATAAGCATCGAGCGAGGAAAGCAACGCTTTAGCTTTCTCAGGATTGGATTTCAAAAGATTATTCTGCTCGCCTACGTCGCTTTTAAGGTTAAAAAGCAGCGTGTCTGTGGCCGGAACGATCACAGCAGCACCGATTTTCACATCTTTTTGTGGTAGCCTGATCTTCCAGTCTCCCTTGCGATAAGCCTCGATGACGCCGTTCGAGTAATAGGCAAATTCATCCCCTTTTCTCTTGCCGGTTCCAAAGAATACCGGGCTGATATCCTCGCCATCGAGCGGCTTCTTAGTTTGCGTTTTCTGACTGCCTGTGAGGCCGATGATCGTCGGATAAAGATCCAGTTGCGAAGCCAGATCCTCATACACCGAACCCGGCTTGATCTTTCCGGGCCAGTAAGCTACCATCGGTACGCGTTGACCTCCTTCGAATGTCGTGCCTTTGCCCTGCCGAAGCGGACCTGCCGAACCGCCTTCAACGTCGAAGATCAGCCAGGGGCCGTTGTCGCTCGTGAATATCACCAGTGTATTCTCTTCCAGGCCGTTCTTTTTAAGTGCTTTCACCACTTCGCCTACACTCCAGTCGAGTTCCTCGATCACGTCGCCGTAAAGTCCTCTTTTGGATTTACCTTCAAATGCCGGTGAGGCGTAAATGGGCACGTGCGGCATGTTGTGCGTGACGTAAAGGAAAAATGGCTTATCCTTATTCTGATCAATGAAACGGACCGCTTCTTGCGTGTAGGTCTGCGTAATGTATTGCTGGTTTACTTTAATGCTGTCTACATCATTGCCCCGCAGGTAAGCAACGCCCATCATGTCGTTGCTGTACGGAATGCCATAATACTCGTCGAACCCGTTTTGGAGCGGCAAATACTGCCGGTGATGCCCCAGGTGCCATTTCCCAAAAATAGCCGTGCGATAGCCATTGCCTTTCAATGCCTCGGCGATCGTCACTTCGTCCGACGGAATGCCTGTAAAACTCTCCGGAAAAAATACGTGATCGATGCCCAGCCGTCGCGGGTAGCGGCCGGTAATGAGTGCGGCACGGGTGGGGCTGCACACGGGTGAGGAGGAATAGAAAGATGTCAGTTTTATTCCCTTATTTGCCAGATTATCAATATTCGGCGTGCGTATATCGGCAGCACCAAACGTGCCTATATCTCCGTAACCGAGATCGTCGGCCAGGATCACAACGATATTGGGCTTGCCTCCCCGGGACTGAGCCTGTGTAGTCAATGCCGCAAGCAGCAGAGCGGCGCTCCATAGTAGTTTTTTCATTGCAGGTAAATGCTTATCATGGTTTGTCCTTAAGTAATAAAACCACTTTCTTCCGAATCTCCTCTTACGGTAGCGTTCGGCGCAGGAAGTGGCGAAAATAGCCCATAAGACATTGATATTCTTTGCGGTGCAGAATTCCGGAACATTGTTTCCCAAATGCCATCAGCCCGGTTTTTGCAGCGCGCCGCCGTACGCGACGGCGTGTCGCTTACGGCGGCGCTCCTCAACTTATTTTATAGCCTGGAATCTTTCCAATTTCTCTTTCCCATCCGCAAGGCGCTTGGCATCCGCTTTCAGGTAGCCAAACTGGTGAAGGTCTTTATCCGCGTTTGCGGCTACCCAAAGAAGGAATTTCTTCGCTTCCGGATTCGAATTATGCTTGTCAATGGAGAAATGCAGGTCGGCCACCGGTACGTTTTTAATCTTTTCGGCTTCCAGCGCACCGAGTACCTGATCGAGGGTTTCCAGGGATTTCTCTTCTTTCGATACCCGACCGTTTCCATCGAGGTCTACGGGAATGATCGTCAGGCCTTCCACCGGTTTTCGGCTCGCAAGGTCATAAGCCAAACCGGGCGTCGTGTAAGTAATACCGGTCTCGTCCTTCAAAAGTGCTTTGATCAGGTGCTCATCCGCTCCGGCAATGGCCTTACCTTTGATATTTTGTTGCTCGTATCCAAAGTATCTAGCGAAGGTCAATGGCGCTCCCGCTTTTTGCAGACGTGTATAAATCGTGTATTGTGTGGTCAGCGACTTGTCCTTTTCGGCATAAATGTCGTGGAAGAAAATCTGCTTGTAGCTCTTCTCATTCAGCCCTTTATCAGAATACTCCCTGGCAAATGCCGATTTCGCGTTGGCAACCGGGATCAGCGCATAACGGCCGATTGAAATGTATTCGCGCGTCTCCTTCACTTCTTTATCCTGATCGTAGGCTTCGATGAGCAGGTCATATTTTTGCGGATCGGTGATGGTGCGGGTTTCGATGACGATCTGTGCCTTGGGATTCGCAGCAGTGTATTCTTTGATCCACTTGTCCACCAGGGGATAGGCGAAACGTACGCCGGTAATAATGACTTTGTTGTCACCCGACTCCTGTGCGAAAACAGTGGGCAATGCGGCCAGGGAAAGGCCTGCTGCGAGCAAAATGGTCTTAAAATTTTTCATAGTGATAAAATGGTTGGAACTGCAAGCCGCCCGGTACAGAAAGCGACCCGGTTAATAATGAAGTAACAGGATGAAAATCTTGGTGAATGACTTTATGTGCGGCCTTGGCAGCCGTCAGCAACAACAACAGGAGACTGGTACAGGAAAATTGTAAGCGCCCACCAAAGGCACAGCAGCATGGTGCGAAGAATAGCGATTCATCGATTTCATGTTTGAAAAAGATTGTTGACCCGACCCGTCGGCTGGTGGCTAACCGACAAAATCTACTAATTTGATAGACAAAGTAAGTTTAAAGAAATTTAAATAGCAAGGGATTGATTTGTTTTTGGGATAAAATGCGGTTACCATATGGTTTTCAATCCGGCAGAAGCATATTTCAAAATATACCGGTCGTCCGTAACTAGGGTCATGTCATTGCAGATCGCCTGCCAAATGAGCATCCGGTCGAAGGGATCCTTATGATGTGAACCCGATAATTGATGGAGGGAGCCTGTATCGGAAGCAGTGAGTGCCATGAGTTCAAATCCGTATTCGATGCAGATTCCCGGAAGCATTTCCGGGTCTTTATCACCCAACTTCAGCTTCCCGCATCCTACTTTGATGCATATTTCCCAGAATACGATTGAACTGACATAAATCGCATTCCTTTTGTTGGATATGATATCTGTTACAGTTGGGGACAGCCGGGAAGTTTCAAAAAAGGTCCAGATCAAAGTGTGCGTATCCAACAAGTATCTCATGCATCAAACTCTTCCGGTGTAGTAATCTGAAAATCATCGCTCATAAAATACCCTGCCGTACCTTCCAGCGTTCCAAGCTTCCTTCGACCTCGCTTTATTTCGGATGCCAAACCCTCTCTACCTTTGGCCATGACATGGCTTTGCGCTTTAGCTCTGGTAGGAATTTCACTTTGACTCCTGGGTGGATTCTGATTAGCCGCTTTCATAAAGGCCATTTTATTTTGAGATTCAATTTAGCTAAAACTGGTCACGATCCTGCTCTAACAGAAGCACTATTTCTCCTGAGACACATTCTGGTGATCCTGCGTACGACTCCGCCCTTTCCTGCCACTCCATTTCTTCAAATCCTTCCAGATCGTTTCCGGATAAAGATTCACCCCATAACTGTAATAAAAACCGCTGAACCGCTTCCGGAATTCGCCGGATGACAGTGCATTGCGATAACCAACCTGCGAGTTGATACCCGCCCAGCGAAAGGCCCGGTACTCGCCATAAACACCCACCTGCAAGGGAATGAAGTAGTCTTTCCGGGAACCGGTAGCGAGTCCGTCGAACAGGTCACGGAAACGTGTGCTTTCATTCCCGATACCGATTTCCAACGGGGTGGAAAGCACCCACCGCTTATTCCTGATGGCGGTATGCCAGTAAGCGAAGTTAACGAATCGGACGTCTGTTGCAGTATAATAGGACAGATTGAGCGTTTGCGAGAGGATCTTCCGCCAGTTTACCAGCCGGTGCGCCGCATTATACCCCAGCCAGTAGTAGCCCGCCGTGATCCGGTTCCGTTTCTCGCCATAGGTAATGCCTGCATTGACGCCAAAGACATTGATATGCTTGCTTTGGATAAAAGTACCGCGCGTATCGAAATTGAAAAACAGCTTTGGTTTGCGTGATGAGGTAGTCGTGGAATCCACCTGCGCATGTACGATCCCCGCTCCGATCGTCAGGGCGACGATCAGACTAATCAGAACGAGTTTGTCAGGGTGCTTGCGTGGTTTCCGTAAACCGTATTTCATCTGGACTTCAAAACAAACGGCAGGGCCTGTTCGTCGTATTCGCGTCCATAGCTGCCGGGTATTGCATTAAGTAACGCAAAACAGGCCGAAGTAATTTACGAATTAAAGAAATTTAATGTGTGAAGGTCAATCCACCCGCTTTGTAAGCGCATTCAGCTCATTGTCAGTGGGTGTAACCGATGGCACTCCATTGGCGGGCACGTCCATTCCCGCAGCCCAGGCCATCGCATTCAGTACCAATTTTCTGAAATTATCATTCTGCCAGTTCTTGTGTATATGTCCGCCGGTAAATCCAAATCCCCTGCCCCCGCCAGGCCGCTGGAAGGCCCAGGCAAGTGTTTGCGGTTCCTTTTTGGTGATTACGGATTCACGCACGGCCGGGTTGTTGGAATGGGTCCCATCCGGGCGGTCCAGCGTCGATTCGGGGGGCAACGCCTGCAACACTGGTGTAATACCCTTTTGATCGACTGGAAAACGCATATGATAGTACCATTCGTCGGTAATACTGAAAGGCTTCACGCCCCGGGAGACAGGATGATCGGGAAAGTTTGAAAATTGAGCCTCCCAAACAGGGTTGACCGACCAGTTGATCTCGAAATACCCTCCAATCCATTTCAGAAGACGGTTGCCGGATTCGCCTGCGGGTACTTCCAGCGCAAAGTGGAGATTCACGATACCCACGCCTTTCGCAACCAGCTGATCGATCCTGGCTGCGTGAGGCAGCGCCAGATGGTCACCTCCCCCATCGCAGTAAAAGACAATGGCGTCTGCATCGTCGAGTACCGACTCGTCCTTTGGCCATCCATGATGAACCACCACAGCCCTGACACCCGCCAGGCTGTCGTTCAGGGCTTTTGCAAGGAGCGTACTTCCTCCCTGATGCTCGTGTTCGCCTTTGCCGTGACTATCCGGGCCGGCTATTAGAACGATTTTTTTGTTGGTATCGGCCCTTTTGCTGTTGGATTGCACGGCATTCTGGCCAAATGCCGCCATGCAGCTTATCAGCAAAGCAAGTATGAAAGTGAGTCTCTTGTCCATCGCGTCTCCGATTGAAGTTTGGACCCGCAGCAGGCGGGCCTCGAAAAACTTCGATGGTTGTCAAAAAAATCAGGCCATCGCTACTTCATCGCAAGGCTGATCAGCTCGGCCGTGTTTTTGACGTTGGCCTTTTTCATAATGCTGGCACGCTGGTTGGCAACGGTGTTGGAGCTAATGTCGAATTTTTCGGCGATGTCCTTGCTGCTCATGCCTTCCGCAAGGCATTTGAGGATTTGTTGCTCACGCGGGGTTATGATTTTCCAGATGGATTTCTCCCTGACGTCCTCCTCAACAGGCTTGCTGTCGGAAACCCGTGCCAGTTGTTTGAGCAGGTTTTTTATGACAACCGAAGAAGCATAGGGAGGAAAATAAAGCTCGCCTTTTGCAATGGCCCTGATGGCTCTCAGCATTTCATCACGACTGGTGTCCTTTTCCAGATAGCCGGAGGCACCATTCAATGCCGAAGAAAGTATATAGTCGGCGTTATTATGCATACTGAATACCAGTATTTTAACAGAAGGAAAGACCGGCACGATCTGCCTGATCACTTCAAGCCCCGGCATTCTGGGCATGGTCAGGTCCAGCAGGACGACATCCGGTTTTGCTTCTTCAATCATTTCCCACACCTCATCCCCATCGGAAGCTTCACCTGCAATCACCAGGTCATCCTCGTCTTCCAGGAGCGTAATAATCCCCTGCCGCACCACCGAATGGTCATCCACTACCAAGATCCTAATGGCCATATGACAGATCGAATAATCAGTAACAAAAACCTACAAATCTACCTGGACGATCAACCTGGTACCACTGTCCACTTTCGAGATGATTTCCATTTCTCCGTGGAGCAGACTGGTGCGCGTACGGATATTTTCCATCCCATTCCGCGTCAGGAACTGACCGCCTTCTGACTTCAAATTACTAATTAAAAAACCTTTTCCGTCATCGGCTATTTCCAAAAAGATGCGATTCTTATTTTGTTCCAATTTAATCTTGATCCGATCCGCATTCGCATGCTTAACTGCATTGTTTAATGCTTCCTGCGCTATGCGGTAGAGCCCTATTTCGGTTGAACGGCCCAGCGGGATACGGTCTGTATCGTCTCCTTCGAAATCGATTCGTATCCCCGAAACGTCCGCAGTTTGCTTGCAGAGCAGCTTCAATGCCGATACCAGGCCAAAATCACTGAGTACCGACGGCATCAGGTTGAAGGAGATCTGGCGGGTGGTCTGGATGATGTCCTGAATGAGGGCAACCAGCTGGTCGAATCTTTTCTGGTGCTTTTCATCGAGGAATTGTACGGATCTCAGCTTCTCAGCATGCAGTTTGAGGCCGGTCAGCATTTGCCCGATCCCGTCATGCAGTTCGAGGGCAAATCGCTTCCGCTCCTCCTCCTGCCCTTCGATGAGGGCACCTGCCCGCACACGATCCTCAGCGAGCTGAAGTTCATACTTTTCCTCTTCCAGCCGCAACAGTTCTTTTTGGGTTTCGAGCAATTGGATGTTCGCTTCCTTCAATTTTTGGTTGGAAAGCTGCAACGCGTCTTCCGACTCCGTTAACATATGTACGACCCGTCGGGTTGTGTTCACGACCGGTCGGAAAATCAGCAATCCTTCGGCGATCAGCACCAGGATCGTCATCAGATCGAGGATCCATTCAATGCGTTCCAGGTTTTCCAGCCGCTCAAAACTCTCCTTATCAAATTGGAAAACAATGCGGTCCATTCTCGCCAGGAAGCGCGGTTCGTTGTCGAGTACCTGGCCCAATGCGATACGCTGGTCGGCCGAGGTGGACGAGTCACGCCCGATCACCTGAAAATTACTGTATATACGATCGAAAACAGGTCCCAGATCATGGAACATCGTATCCAGCGGCTGACTTTTCCAGGTCACAAACCCACTTTCAACCGGAAGTTTCCTGTTTGCGAGGTAGTCGTGACTGCTTTTCCAGAGTTCCAGCAGCGTCCCGAAACTGGCCGAGTCCTTGTGTTCGATCCCATTCACTTTCAACAACGCCAGTTTGGTAAGCCGCTGGCTCAGCATCCGCTGCCGGCCCGCTACATTGACCACGCGACTGTCGTGATTGAGACTGCTGATCGTCCTCCTGATGAGGAACAATCCACTGACTGTCAGCATAGCTACAACAAAAAGCGCCACCACATAAAATCGTGTCAGACTACCTGCGACGCGTTTGTCAAGTCTCTCCATATTCTCCGGAACCCGGGGTTTCAGCCCGCGTAAAAAACTGATTAGCCGGTGTTTTCACCGGCAACCGGGCTCACAATCCTATGTACACCCGGTTTTCTTTTACCATCACCGGAAATGTGCTGATTTGGTATTCATCACCATTCAAACACTGTCCGGTTTGCAATGAAAAGGTTTTTTTGTGAAAAGGACAAGCAACTTTCGGTTCATCTTCCTGACTGCCGATCATTCCGCGTGAAATGGCCATCTGCTGGCGGTGCGGACATTGGTTATCGGTGGCATACCATTCGCCCCTTCTTGAAAAGTTAAAAATGGCAATTTGTTTACCGCTGATGAACGCGCAGCCTCCGCCATCTTCGGGGATGTCGTCGACGTAGCACGCCATGTGCCAGGTTACTGCATTGATTGTGTCGGTGATCGTTTCCATTTTGCTGTAAGGTTGATCGTTGGGAACCCCCAGGCTGAAGCCCAGGGTTGTGATAGATGATTGCTAGTCTATACTATATATGGGACCGTCGCCGGGTCCAGCCCCGGGCCCAACCCCGGGTTTAAACCCGGGGAGAGGGGAGAGGCGGAGAGAGAGAGAAAGAGAGAGAGCTACGCCCACTCCGTCGCGCGCTTCTGCTCGCGCATGCCTGCGAATGTGATGCTCGGGTCCTTCATGGGTGTATTCACGAAATGCGTGAAACGTTTGCGCAGCTCCGGACTTTCCACCACTTCGCGCCACTCGCATTTGTAGACGTCGATCAGGTTTTGCATATCGCGTTCGAGTTCTTCGGCGATACCGAGCACGTCGTCCACAACCACGGCTTTCAGGTAGTTCATACCACCTTCCATTTTGTTCAGCCAGGTAGCGGTGCGTGTCAGAGGATCAGCCGTTTTGATATAAAACATCAGGAACCGGTCGATCAGGCGGAGACAGGTTTCCTTGTCGACATCGGTGGCGAGCAACTGGGCATGCTGGGGTTTTGAGCCGCCATTGCCGCACACAAACAGGTTCCAGCCTTTTTCCGTAGCGATAATGCCAAAGTCTTTGCTTTGCGCTTCCGCACATTCCCGTACGCAGCCCGATACCGCCGATTTCAGCTTATGCGGCGACCGCAATCCTTTGTAGCGGTCTTCGACTTCAATGGCGAAGGTCACCGAGTCCTGCACCCCGAACCGGCACCAGGTAGAACCCACGCAGCTTTTCACGGTTCTCAACGATTTGCCGTAAGCGTGGCCGCTTTCAAAGCCCGCGTCGATGAGTTCTTCCCAGATATCCGGCAGGTCGCCCAGGTGCGCGCCAAAAAGGTCGATGCGCTGACCGCCGGTGATTTTGGTATACAATCCATATTTCTGAGCAACCTGACCGATCACGATCAGTTTCTCGGGCGTAATTTCTCCGCCAGGAATCCGTGGCACTACCGAGTAAGTTCCACCTTTCTGAATATTGGCCAGGTAGCGGTCATTCGAATCCTGCACCACGGCGCGGTCTTTTTCGAGGATATTTTCATTCCAAAGACTGGCCAGGACCGAAGCAACGAGCGGCTTGCAAACTTCGCAGCCATCTCCTTTGCCATGATGATCGAGCACGGCACTGTACGTCTTCAATCCATTCATCTTCACTAAATCCAGCAATTCCTGGCGTGAGTAATCGAAATGCTCACAGACCACATTGCGGACGTAAACGCCTTTTTCCTTCAAAACACCTGCGATGAGGTCCTTCACCATCGGGATACAGCCACCGCAGCCTGTACCGGCTTTGCAGCATTTTTTCAATGCATCTACGGTTTGATGGCCATTTTCACCTACTTCATGACAGATCATGCCTTTCGTAACGGCCTCACATGAGCATATAAGCGCGTCGTCGGGCAGGCTCATCACCCCCGCGCCCGCTTCCTCGCCCCCTCGTGAGCCCAGGATAAGATCCTCGGAGTCGGGCGGCAGGATGGTTTTACTTTTACAGGTTTGGAGGAGCATATTATACTGTTCGGCCTCCCCTACCAGGATCCCGCCCAGCAACGTTTTACCGTCGGAGCTTACATTAATGCGTTTGTAAATGCCTTTGGCCTTATTTTCGTAACGGATGGTCCTGCAAGCCGGCTCCTCGACGAACGGATCGCCGAAACTTGCCACGTCGGTTCCGATCAGTTTCAGCTTGGTCGACATGTCGAAAGGAAGAAACTCCTTTTCGCCGCCCGTCAGCATGGTTGCCACCACGTCGGCCATTTCATAGCCGGGCGCGATAAGGCCGTAGATCATATGGTGGGCCAATGCACATTCGCCGATCGCAAAAATGAAAGGATCGGAGGTCTGCAACTGATTGTTGACCACGATACCACCGCGCGGGTGCGTTTCGAGGCCTGCGATTTTGGCCACCTCGTCGCGTGGACGGATACCCGCCGAAATCACAAGCATATCTACGTCGAGGAAGGTATTATCTGCGAACTGCATTCCTTCAATGCGGTCGTCGCCTTTGATTTCCTGTGTGCTTTTCGATAGGTGTATGTGCAAACCGAGCGATTCGAGCTGGCTTTGCAACATGCGCGAACCGGCTTCGTCGATCTGCCTTGGCATAAGCCGTGGAGCAAATTCAACTACGTGTGCTTCTTCCAAACCTAAGTCCAGCAGCGCCTTTGCCGCTTCAAGACCCAGCAAACCGCCACCGATCACGGCACCTTTTCTCGCCTTTTTGGCATACGACTGGATCAGTTCCAGATCCTCGATCGTGCGGTACACAAATACCCCATCCTTTTCGACGCCCGGGATCGACGGAACGAACGCTCCGGAGCCGGTTGCCATGATAAGGTAGTCATAATATACTATATGTCCGTGATGCGAACGCACCAGCTTTTCTGCTCTGTCGATATCTACCACAGGATCGGACAAAAACAGCCGTATCCCATTCTCCGCATACCAATCGACACCGGCCATTGAAAGGTCGTCGGCCGATTTGCCTGCGAAAAACTCACTCAAATGTACTCTGTCATAGGCCGCACGAGGCTCTTCTCCAAATACGGTAATGCTAAATTCCTGTCCATCTTTCTTTCTCGAGAGGAGCTTTTCACAGAATTTGTAGCCCACCATACCATTGCCTACTACGACGATCCGGGTGTTTGAAACAGCTTTCATAGTAATTAATAACTATTGATTTGTGAAAACATAATTATTTTGTTGCACTATTTTAATATTATGTGTGTGTTATCACTTTTTCGATAAGTCAAAAGTAAATCGTGTTTTCTGTATTTCCTAACTTTATATTCGTAAATATGCTTAAAAACAAACATAAATTTTGGTAAAATGATTGTTTTATAAAATTTGACTAGTAAATTTGAATCAATAAATGGCGTAGTTACAAAATACTACATATAGTACATTTCTAATATTCACCCTATTATATATAAGAGATGGAAGCGAAACTGACACTGGTAGGAGCTGGCCCGGGAGATAGCGAACTAATCACATTAAAAGGAATGCGCGCATTGCAGACGGCGGATGTGGTACTGTATGACGAACTCGCCAATGCCGCGTTCCTGGACTTCGCCCCCGCTCATGCATTGAAAATGTATGTGGGCAAGAAAGCAGGGAATCCTTCCTTCTCGCAGGACGAGATCAACGGCCTCATCGTACGCCTGGCACGGAAACGCGGCCATGTCGTGCGGCTCAAAGGCGGCGATCCGTTTGTATTCGGTCGCGGGCATGAGGAGATTGAATATGCACAGGACCACGACGTCCCCTGCGAAATGGTGCCGGGCATTTCGAGCAGTATTGCTGTCCCCGCTTCGCTCGCCATCCCCGTAACGCGCCGAGGAATGAGCGAAAGTTTCTGGGTGATCACCGGCACGACGCAGAACGGCGAGCTTTCGGACGACCTCCGGCTGGCGGCACAGTCACGGGCAACGGTAATCGTGCTAATGGGTTTGAATAAACTGGAAGAAATTTGCGCATTATACAAACACTTCGGACGCGGCCATTTGCCAATGGCGGTGATCCAGAACGGCACCCGGCCGGATGAAAAGAGTGTGGTTGGGCAGGTTTGGGAAATGCCCCGCCTCGTACGCGAGAACGGGATCGGCACGCCGGCGATCATGGTAATGGGCGAAGTAGTAGCCCTCAGCCCCGCCTACGCATTGGAATACCTGCAAAACATGCAGATGGCTTTTTGACTTGCTTAGCTTTCACTCCAACCTAAACATGAATAACAATGAAAAAAGCGCTCCTTTTGCTGGGTATCATCGCGGCTGGCCTGCTGGCCCCGACGCGGACAACGGCACAGTTTAACCTTTCGGGACAATTGCGAACCCGGACTGAATTACTTGACGGACAAGGCAATATGCTTTCAAAAGTCGAAAAACCGGCATTCTTCACCTCCCAGCGTACCCGTCTGAATGCGGGCTACAAGGGTTACCGAACGCAGTTTTTCGTTGCCGTGCAGGATGTGCGCGTTTGGGGGCAGGACGCTTCCACCAACAACCGCCTGACCAATTCGGCTCAGAATGGCCTGATGCTGCACGAAGCCTGGGGCGAGATCAGTCTGCTCGATACCAACCAGACGAAGCTCGGCAAGGAGTTTGCGTTGAAGATTGGACGGCAGGAATTTCTCTACGACGACAGCCGCGTACTCGGCAATCTCGACTGGCTGCAACAGGCACGACGCCACGACGCGGCTTTGATCAAATACGGTTTCAATGGTTTTACGGCACATTTGGGTGTCGCGTATAACCAAAACCGTGAGCTCAAAACCGGTACTTTATACGATGGTGTGCCTGTGGGATACGCTGCTGGTACGAACGGGATCGGGACGATGTATAAATCGCTGCAATTTCTCTATTTAGGTAAAAAATTAAAGCAGGGAAATGCCTCTTTCCTCGTAGTGAAGGATGATTTTCAGAAATATACGTTAGATACCGCAGGTGTTAAAAAGCTGGCCAACGGCGTGCGAAGCCGGGTTACTATCGGCCCTTACCTGCAAACTAAAATCGGCAAAAGCTGGACGCTGACTGCCAATGCTTTTTATCAAACCGGCAAAGACAAAGACGGTGCGTCACTGAGCGCATATATGTATTCTGTCCGGGGGTTGTATGCGATGAGCCGGGCATTTTCCATTGGTCCCGGCTTTGACTACACCTCCGGTACAGCTACCGGATCGGCCAAGAACCACACATTCGACCCCCTTTACGGCACGCCGCACAAGTTTTGGGGCCAGATGGATTACTTCTATGCAGCGAACGGCTTTGGCAAGGGCGGACTTTCGGACCTTTACATTAACACGACCATTAAGGCTTCCGAAAAGCTTTCCATCAACACCGACCTGCACCATTTCGCCAGCGCGGCTCAGGTACGTGTGGCTGATAACCAGAAACTCTCGTCCGGCTTCGGCGAAGAGCTGGACATTATCGCCAACTACAACCTGACGAAGACGATCAGCTTCCAGGGCGGCTACTGTACCTTCTTTTCGACAAATAGCCTCGCACAGGTGAAGGGCGTGAAGAATCCGCAGAAAATGTCCAACTGGGCTTACCTGATGATCAATATCAAACCTGAATTTTTGAAATAAGCTACTGTCATAACCAACCATTTCAAAACTCTTATTACTATGGAAACGACCAATAAGCCGCTTGAAAAACTTAATATTTTCAGTTTCAAGGGCGTACAAATGCGCACCTTTCATCTGACCTGGATGGCGTTCTTCCTTTGTTTTTTCGGATGGTTCGGACTGGCCCCGCTGATGACGGTTATCAAAACCGACCTGGGATTGACCAAGCCGCAGATCGGTAACATTATTATCGCGTCCGTGGCGGCAACGGTGATTGCCCGTATCGCGATCGGGAAATTGTGCGACACCTGGGGTCCGCGTAAAACTTACACTGCATTGCTCGGCCTCGGCTCGATTCCGGTAATGACAGTGGGCCTGGTCGATTCCTATGAAGGCTTTTTGCTGTTCCGCCTCGCTATCGGGGTGATCGGCGCGTCATTTGTTGTCACACAATACCACACTTCCGTTATGTTCGACAAAAAGATCGTCGGAACGGCCAATGCGGTGGCGGGTGGCTGGGGTAACCTCGGTGGCGGCATCACCAACATGGTTATGCCGCTGATCTTCGCAGCATTCGTCGGCGCGGGCTACCTACCTGAGTCGGCATGGAGAATTGCGATGGTGATTCCGGGAGCTGCATTGCTGATCTTCGCATTCGTATATTATTTCTTCACCAAAGACACCCCAGCCGGCAACTTCGAAGACCTGGCTGTATCAAATTCGAAAGCTGAAAAAGCCAAAGGCACATTGGGCATCGCCATGCGTGACCCACGTACCTGGGCACTATTCCTGGCCTATGGAGCATGTTTTGGAATTGAAATCACTTTCGACAATGTTGCTGCATTGTATTTCTTCGATAACTTCAATACTTCACTCGCAACGGCGGGTATTCTGGCCGGGACGTTCGGATTCATGAACATTTTCGCCCGCGCCGTGGGTGGTATCGTGGCTGATAAGGTTGGTAACAAATGGGGTATGCTTGGTAAAGGACGTCTGCTTGCATTGCTGCTGGTCCTGGAAGGTATCGGTATCGCATTGTTTGCACAGAGCGGCAGCATTGTGGGCGCAGTTATTACGATGCTTTGCTTCGCCATGTTCCTGAAAATGGCAAACGGCGCTACCTATGCGATTGTGCCTTTTATTAATCAGAAGGCGATCGGATCGGTAAGCGGTATCGTGGGCGCAGGCGGTAACGTAGGTGCGGTACTCGCGGGCTTCCTCTTCAAATCCAGTTCGATCAGCTACTCGCAGGCATTCATGTACATAGGCGTAGCCATCGCCTGTATCGCAGCGATCGTCGCATTGATCAATTTTGAAAAAACACAAAGCATTACAGCCGAAACCGGCCAATTGGAACCCATTTCCGTTGATTAAAATCAACGGAAATGGATAAAAAATCGATGATTCCGATGATTGCCAGGCGTCCGTTGATTAGAATCAACGGAAATGGGTTGGGGATCCATTCGGGAAAATGCCACAGGATGGCGGCCTGTTTGTAGCAAACCCAAAATACCAATGTATCGCCGGACTCCGGAGGAGTCTCCTGATAACAAGAGGGGCGCCGCCAAGGTGACCCCGCCAAGATGGCCCCGACAGGGCAAAAGGGTAACAAAAAATGATTTGCTATAAACATGCCGGCCCTCCGGGGCCAATTAACCAGCAGGCCATTCAGTCAATCACACATCGCATCGGCGACCCGGTCAGTCATTCACTCATTCACACATTCACACATTCACACATTCGCTCACTCATCCACTCATTCACCCATTAAAAATGAAACCCACCCCAAATTCCTATAAATCGACCTGCTGTTACTGCGGCGTAGGCTGCGGGGTCGTGGTGACTAAAGAAAGTAATGGCCAACTCAGCCTGGAAGGGGACAAAGAACATCCTTCGAACAAGGGGATGCTGTGCTCCAAAGGCATGAACCTGCATTACACGGTAATGGACCAGTCGGACAGGCTGCTTTACCCGCAGGTACGCCTCAACCGCTCGATGCCGTTGCAGCGCGCGACCTGGGATGAGGCCCTGGAAAGGACAGCCACAGTTTTTAAAACATTAATTAAAAAATTCGGCCCCGATTCAGTCGCATTCTATGTGTCGGGCCAATGTCTCACGGAAGAATACTACCTGGTAAACAAGCTGATCAAAGGTTTCATCGGGTCCAACAATATCGACACCAACTCCCGCCTGTGCATGAGCTCGGCGGTGGTGGGTTACAAGTTGTCACTGGGCGAGGATAGCGTTCCCGTTTGCTACGACGACATCGAGGCGGCCGATGTCATGTACGTAACCGGCGCTAACCCGGCCTGGTGCCATCCCATTATCTGGCGGCGCGTAGAGGCGCACAAAACGGAAAAACCAGATACGAAAATTATCTGCGTGGACCCGCGCGTGACCGACACCGCCCGCTCGGCCGACCTGCACTTGCAGATCCGCCCGGGCACCGACATTGTTCTCAACAATGCGATCGGCCGTTTGCTGATCGAAAATGATTATCTCGATGAGCGGTTTATTGCAGACCACACCGATGGTTTTGATTTATTCCGGCTACAAGTAATGCAGCGCACCTTGGCGGAAGCGGCCGACATTTGCGGTATCCCTTCCGCCAACATTGCCTTAGCCGCCGAATGGATAGGCCGTTCGAAAGGCTTTCTTTCCTTTTGGACAATGGGCCTGAACCAGTCGGTGATTGGTGTAAACAAAAACCTTTCGCTCATCAACCTGCATTTAATTACCGGCAAAATAGGGAGACCTGGCAACGGGCCATTCTCGTTAACCGGCCAGCCGAATGCCATGGGCGGTCGTGAAACAGGTGGCCTTGCCAATATCCTGCCGGGACATCGCGAAGTAATAAATGCCGAACACCGTGAAGAAATTGAGAAATTCTGGAACACGCCCGTCCGCATTGCCGATAAACCCGGACTTACCGCCACCGAAATGTTCGAGGCGCTGGCAGACGATAAACTGAAAGCAATCTGGATCATCAATACCAACCCGTTGGTAAGCATGCCGGATATGAACGCCGTGGAAAGCGCACTGAAAAAATCGCGTTTTGTGGTCGTTCAGGATGTTTCCAACCGCGCCGACACCGTGCATTTCGCTGATGTGGTACTGCCCGCAGCAGCCTGGCTCGAAAAAGACGGCAGCATGACGAATGCCGAACGCCGCATTACCTATCTTCCCAAAGTCCTCGACGCGCCGGGAGAGGCATTACCCGACTCGGAGATACTCTGGCGATTTGCCCAGAAAATGGGTTTTGAAAAAGCATTTAATTACAAAACCACTTCGGAGGTCTACGACGAATATGTGAAGGTGACTGCCGGAACGACGATCGACGTGACCGGTGTAAGCCACCAATTGCTGAAAGAAAAGCGCAGCGTTCAATGGCCGTTGTCATCGATGGACGCAGCGCGTTCGGCAGACGTGCGCCAGCCGGGCACCAAGCGCCTTTTCACTGACCATCAATTCTACACTAAAAACAAAAGAGCCCAAATCCACGCGCTCCCAGACGAAAACAACTCGGAACAAACCGACGATCAATTCCCGCTGGTTTTAACCAGCGGCAGGATCCGTGACCAGTGGCACACGATGACCAAAACGGGCCGCGTTGCGAAATTGAACAAACATATCCCCCAGCCTTTCCTGCAAATCCATCCCGACGACGCGCGTGAGCGGGGCATTTTGGAAGGCAGCCTGGTAACGGTCAATGGGCGCCGCGGGGAGGTACGCGTGAAGGCGCAGATTACGGAAGACGTACGCAAGGGCCTTTGCTTTCTGCCGATGCATTGGGGTAAAATACTGGGCAGCAATCTGGTCCGCGCCAACAACCTGACTAGCTCACTGGTTGACCCCAAATCCAAGGAACCGGACTTCAAGTTTTCTGCAGTTCAGGTCAGTTTATATCAAAAATCGGTTGAAAAAATCATCATCATCGGCGCAGGATCGGCCGGACTGGGCTTCATCAATACTTACCGCCAGCTGAATGCGGACGATGAAATTCATGTTTTTTCCAAAGAAATATATCCATTCTATAACCGGGTCATGCTGCCCGACTATATCAGCGGCTCCCAAACCTGGGAACAGCTTGTGAAATTGCGCGAAGACCAGTTTGCCGAAAACCACATTACCGTGCACAAGGGCGTGAGCATCGTGCACATCGACCGCAAACATAAAACCGTGATCGACAGCAACGGTGCCGAGCACAGTTACGACAAACTCATCCTGGGCATGGGCAGCAAGGCATTCATGCCGAAAGGCGTGCCCAACCTGCCGGGGATATTCAATATGCGCTCACGGCTCGACGCGGATTCGCTTCTGCCGTTCCTGAAACAGCCGGAACCGCATGCGGTAATCGTCGGGGGCGGGATACTGGGCCTGGAACTTGCGGCGTCGTTCCGCGAAATGGATGTAAAAGTGACGGTAATCCAGCGCAGCGGCCGTTTTATGGAACGCCAGCTCGACCCGCTCGCAAGTGAATTGCTTTACCAGGAGCTGATCGACAGGGGGATCGAATGCTATTTCAATGATGAGGTGGCCACTTTCTCGGGTTCGGATACCGTGGAAGGGATCAGGCTAAGATCGGGGCGGAAGATCGATTGCCAGGTGGTTGTACTGGCGATCGGCACCGTTCCGACCATTGAATTGGCCCAGACGGCCGGTCTGGACTGCAAACGCGGCGTCGTAGTGAACGACTATATGCAAACCTCCGACCCCGATATTTACTCGGCAGGTGAAATCGCGGAATGGAATGGGCAGATGTGGGGCATCACCCTTGCGGCGGAGCAGCAGGCGGAAGTGATCGCACAATACCTCGCAGGCGACATTTCGCAGCCCTACAGGGGCAGCACGTCGATGAACATCCTAAAAATGGAAGGTTTGCAGCTTTGCAGCATCGGCATGACGGACGCTCCGGCGAACGATCCAACGTACGAACAAATCGTATTTATTGATAAATCAAAGCGTTATTACAAAAAATGCATTGTACACCGCGACAAGCTCGTAGGCGCGATCCTGATCGGCGACAAAAATGAATTCCTTGAATTCCGCGACCTCATCTCCAACGGTGTGGAGCTTTCCGAAAAGCGCCTGCAACTCCTGCGCGCCAGCCAGAAGGTCGAGCCAATGATGGGTAAGCTCGTATGTTCCTGTAACAATGTGGGCCAGGGCAACCTGGAAAAGGCCATCGCGGGCGGCTGCGGCGATTTTCAGAAGCTCTGCCAGACGACCGGTGCCGGTACAGGTTGCGGTTCCTGCCGACCCGAGGTAAGGTCTATTTTGGAAAAAGCGTTGGAAAGCAGTTTGGTAACATCCTAGCAGACAGGAGGCCCCGCCGGGCCCGGATTGCAGATAATACCGGCATGCTAGAAACAGGATGCTCCTCCAAAGCTTGACCCAACGATGACTGATTGACAAACTCGCTATACTTGGACCAAAACTGACCACTACTGACCACCACTGACAACCACTGACAACCACTGACCACGAAACCGAAAAATCATGCGCGACTACTATCACATCAAGATCAACCTGGCAGGGGGCATCGCTTCGCCAGGTTACCTGAAAGACGTTCTTTCGGCGGCGTGGAATGCGAATGTCCGTAAAGTCCGGTTCGGATCGCGGCAGCAGTTGCTCATGACGGTGCATTATGAGGATATGCGGTTTTTGGAAAGTGATTTCAAAAAGCTGGGCGTCTTCTACGAGGTCAATACGGATCGCCGGCCTAACATTGTGAGTTCTTACTGTGGCGAAGAGGTTTTCCGGACCGGGCAATGGCTCAATGCAAGCGAATACCATTCGGTGCTCGATAGTTTCGATTTCGAACCCTTCCAGAACCCCGGCTTCCAGCAGGGCTTGAAGGTCAATATTTCGGATTCCAATCAGAGTTTCACACCATTTTTTACGGGTAATCTCAATTTTATTTCCTCTCCCGAGCCGCATTTCTGGTACTTGTATGTGCGCTTGAAGCAATCCAACACCGTTTTCAAATGGGACGCGCTGATCTACACCAACGAAATCGGCCGCCTGTCGAAAGTGATAGAAGAATGCATGCTCGAAGAGGATATTAATGAAGAGTACGCATTGAAAACCGCGGTCAACGAACGCATTCAATACGTGTTTCAGCAATCGACGCAAGAGCTGGAATTGCCTTCTTTTTCCCTGCCCTATTACGAAGGTTTCAACCGCTACGAATCACGCACATGGCTGGGACTTTACCGCCGTGATGAGGAGTTCTCGATTGAATTCCTCCTGGATGTGTGCGAGTTATGTCTTAAAACACGCGTCGGAGAAATCTGCACCACACCCTGGAAATCTCTGGTTATTAAAGGTATCGAGGACCAGTATCGGGAAGCGTGGAGTAATATTCTGGGTAAACACAATATTAATGTCCGGCATGCGGCGAATGAACTTGCCTGGCAGACCGAGGATCATAACGGTGACGGCGCGGAGCTCAAAAACGACCTGATCCGGCATTTTTCCAAAAACGATACCCGTACTTTCGGTCTGTGTTTTGGCATTCAGACCCGCCCCAAATCCGAAGTATTCGGCTCTATCCTGATCCGAAAGCGTCCGTTGCTGCGCATCGGACAATTGGCGATATTCAGTGTTTACGACCTATACTACACCGAAAATTTCAACCCCAACAGCCGGGCACAGGTACTGTTTGAAAAGGGTTTGTTCAAAATACATTTGCCTGCCCAGCTGGAACGTCTTTGCAGGCGGTTTAACAATCAGCGATCGAGGGATACTCTGAAAACTATGCTGTCCGAACCTGATGAAGCCAAAGCGGCCATCAAAACGGCGAAGACGGCGCACCAATGCCCTGATTGCATGACGGTTTATGATCCCGAGTTTGGTGACATTCTCGGTGATATCCCATCCGGGACCGCCTTCGAAGACCTTCCGGCAAGTTATTGCTGCCCCACCTGCGACAGCGGCAAGGCTATTTTCGTGCCCATCGAATTAACCCGGTCATCACACCTCGAACCAGCCTGATCATGACATCCGTACCTGCCATCGAAACCCGTTTTTTTGCATTTGAAAGCGATTTTGTCGACAGCCTGCGCTGCATTCCGATGATCGTGCGCTACAAGCTCGACACCTGCCGCGTGAAGCTGCAACTTGCCGACTGGGCCAAATTCAATTTCGTCGAAAAGGATTTCCTGGCCGAAATGCCCTGCCATACCGCCGAAGAAATCGAAACCTACGCCGATTATGTGAACGAATTGGTGTGGAAATACACGAGTACCGTGCCCAGCCTGCTCAAAAACCTCGACCCCGCGTGGGTACGCATGTATGTACCCGAGGAGGTGCACGAGAAAGCGCAGGAATGGAACTGCCCCGTCATCTCCGCCGGTCAATGGATGCAGCTGGACGTGCTCGAACGGTTTGCATTGGTGAAACTCAGTCGCTCCGGACACGAGGGGCGAAATTTCCCAAGGGCGCTGGCGGAATTTGGGCTGCCCACGGCGTGCTAGCTACGCACTACGGACTGGTGAGGGAATACCTTCATCGTCTCAAATGCGCCTGGTCAATTCACGATGATCGTTCTGACGACCTTGTGCTTTACAAATGCGGCAGTGAGAATATAGGTGCCCGGTGGCAGCCTGCCCAAGGAAAAAGAATGTGGAGCATTGCTGGGGACGAAATGCCTTTTAAGTACAACCTGGCCTCTTTGATTAGTCAGGACCAGGTCATACTCACCAAGGCTACCGGTGATGTGCACCGATACCTCCTGATTCCCGGACGGATTTGGCCTTACTATGACTTCATTTCCCTCTCTATCAGGAAGCTTTACAACTATTATGTCCGAAAATTGCCATCTTCCATCGAGATCTACCTCTTTAAGTCGGTAGTAGCCATTTTTTCCAAAAGACTGGTGAGATAAATCTTCGTCACTAAACCAGTAAATACGCTCGGTATCGGATTCGCCGGATGCCGCGACCTTTCCTATGGGCGTGAAATGGCGCCCATCCCAGGAACGTTCGATTACAAAATATGCCGCTTTAGTTTCCTGCGTCGTGCGCCAAGTCAACAAGGTCCGGCCATTTTGAAATGATCCGGAAAAATGGCTGAACCGAACAGGTAGCGGGTTAACAACGATGACCTTCGTCGTATCGCTAAGGCAGTCAAGACCATCCTGAACGACATACTCGGTAGTAACCGCGGGCGATACGTCAATGATCCCCGTAGTGGCTCCCGTATTCCAAATGTAATTTCCCGGATAGGAAGCTTCGAGCGTGATGCTTTGTCCCTTCTCAATCTGAACCGAATCTTTCCGGTTAACATCCTTGACAATCGTAAACCGATCTAATACGTTTCCGCCGGAAGTAATCCATTTCATATCCAACCGGTTGCGATCCACATCCAGCAGCAACGCCCCCCCGGTCGAGGCAGTGGCGAAAGGCAGCGCATTGTGTGGATATCCGGATTGGGTAGCGCCCAACTGCCCGGCCGAACCGGCGACCACATAGACGGTTCCTTTATTCCCGATCGTGCTTTTAACATAAGGGCACGAATCTGCCGAGCCATCGTACTTGCCCGAAGAATTGCTGATATTGTGAACACCGGCATTAAATGCGGCTTCGGAATCATAATGTCCATTCATTAGCTTCGAACGCTCATAGTCATGACTGTGTCCGCATAGGATAACATCCACGCCGCTTCTTTCCAGAATACGGATGAATTTCTCCCTGATCTTTACCAATTCGGTTTCCGTGTCCGAATCATGGGAGCCTTTGGTATAGGGTGGATGGTGCCAGTAGGCAACTATCCAATCCTTATTGGCATTTACCGCGAGATCTTGCTTGATCCACTGCACTTGCTTTCCCAGTGTATCGTACAGCCTTGTGGCATCGGCTTCCTTTCCGTAAGAATCAAGCGCAAGGAAATGTATATTCCCATAGTCGAACGAGTAAAAGGACTCGGTTCCGGAAGGCACACCTCCTGCCTGACCGCCGGTAGGTATCGTAAAAATGTCGAAGTAGGGTATCTTATGATCTAGTTGCTTGGTCCCGCTGTTAGCATATTCATGGTTTCCCGGACACGGATACAACGGCAATTGCTTCAAAAATCGGTCTTTGTAAACATTGAAGAAATTGCTCTGGTATTCTGCATCGGTTCCGTTCATATATGCATTATCCCCGAGTAGTATCCATGCATCCATATATTCATCACCGCAGTAATCCAGTAGCTTGTCGCGTGTATTGGCTTGGTTCACTGAATTGTTCCCGCAATCACCAAGTACACCTATCCGGTATTTTCCGCTCATTCCGGGCGGTGGAGCGGTCTTGAAATAGTTGCCCGCATCCCCCTGAAGAAGTAATTGGGAGGATCCGATGGAATAAAAATACTTGGCATGAGGTGCCAGTCCGGTTAGCAAGACCTCATGATCGGTGACAAGCGCAGTACTGTCGACCGTGTTCGTCAGAGCACCCGGTTGCATTCCGAACGATACACGGCTGTCCGTGGGGACGTCGGTCCGCCAGCGGATAACTATGCTGTGGGAGGTAGCCGATTGAAGATAGGGCCCTCTCAGCAAAACAGGCAACGCATGCCAAAGCACTAAAACGGAGGTAAGGAGAAGCTGCATATCAAATTTCAAAATAGTGTGCTTGAAAAAAAACTGGTTGCTGCGCTCAGGTAGCCTTTTACTCTTTGATGAACTTGAAGGTAGTTTCTCCCGGATCCGGTGTCAGAAAATAAAGTCCGGGCTTCAGGTGCCTTACATCGAGCTGTACTTCTTCCCCTGCCGCCGGTGACTGCTTCAGAAGCATTTGGCCGCCTTTGGTATCGTAAATAAAAAATCTGGTCAGATCCCGGCTCCCTCGCGGCACACGCAGGTGAAGATATTCCCCGACGGGATTTGGGTACACCGTAAGTTCATGATACTCCGCCCCGCATGCGGACGATACAATGCGGGTTACCTGTGTTTTGCCCTCAACATCATGCTCGACAACCCGGTAGTAGCTTTTCGCAGTGCCTGGCTCCGGATCCGCGAATGTGTATTGGTTGGATTGCGTCGAATTCCCTGCCGCATCTATCTCTCCCAATGTCCGCCATGTAATAGCGTCGCTGCTTTTCTGGACCTCGAAATAGCCGGCATTAAGCTCCTCCGAAGTTTCCCAGCTCAGCCGCACCACACCATCGGCACAGCGTGCATTGAACATACTGAATACGACCGGCAGGGGGTCCGATGTTTTCGTCAGCGTGTTATTCCGGGCGATCAGCCAGGAGTCGGGATCGAAATACACTTCCGTCGCTTCGAAACCCAGGTTATCGAAGAACAACTCCCCGTTGTAGGTGTTGTTCAGCACCACGAGCTTCTGCTGGTTGGTCCCGGCATTGCGGAACAGCAGTGGCACCGGCAACTGGAAAAATCCGACAGAGGCATGTGACTGCGTCTGGTTCAGTTTCACCTGCACCGAATTTCCGGACGGATGCCATTCCACCTGATAGGACGGATGGCCTTGTCCGGTGAACCATTGGTTGAAGAAATAGGTAAGGTCTTTCCCGCTGGCTGTTTCCAAATGTGCTTTCAGATTGGCCGTCGTAACAAAACCGTAAGCCAGGGAGGGATCGTTGATATAGTTTTTAATGGCCGCGAAAAACGTAGCGTCGCCCAGGATCCAGCGCAGCATGTAAAGCAAGTGGGAGCCTTTCAGATAGCTGAGCCGGTTGCTGAAAATGCGGTTGACATCGTTGACGTTATCCACCCATACCGACCCTCCCGGCTGGGATGTTATATTGTTGATCTCGTTGCTCCGGTTGTTCTTTGTGACGGCCGGGTATTTGGTTTCCATGTAAATGCTCGACAAATGGGTTGCAAAGCCCTCATTCAGCCATATGTCCTCCCAGCTCGCGCAGGTGACCTTGTCGCCAAACCACTGATGCGCCAACTCGTGCGCCACCAGATTTTCCTGCACATTGACCATAAATGAACAGGTCTGATGCTCCATTCCACCACCCCATCCAAATTGCACATGACTATACTTCTCCTTCTTGAACGGGTAATCGCCAAACAGGTTACTGAACAGCACCATGCCATCGAGGGTGTTCTGCGCACCAGACTGAAACAGAGCCTGGCTTTCGGGATAGCAATAAGTTTTGAAAGGCACCGTGGTTCCTCCTATGACTACGTTATGATCGAATGTGCTGTAATTGGTGACAGCAAAAGCAACCAGATAGCTGGCAATGGCATACCGGTGCTTCCAATACGTTCGCGTTTTAGCCCCTGTTACCGGGGTTTCACTTTGCAGCAGGCCATTGGAGGCCGCTTTGTAGGTAGTGGGGTGGGTTACATAAATGTCGATAGAATCGGCCTTATCGTCGAGCCCATTCTTGCACGGCCACCAATCACGACTCCCGTAGGGTTCGCTTAACGTCCAGATCACCGGCGTCGCTCCCGGTCCGTGCGTAGCCGCCACGAATGCCCCGCCCGCAACAGGCGGCACGCCTTCGTACGTAATGGTTACGGAATCTTTGGTGCCTGCCGCCAGCGGTCCCTGCAGGGTGATCGTTAATGCATTCGATGCCTGTGTAAACAACAACGGCGCTCCATGTTGCCGTACCGACGATACAGAAAGGTCATTCGTAAAGTCGAGTGCAATGGTGTTACCCGCAGCGCTCATTACAAAGTGGGGCGTAACCACCCCTTTGATGTACCTGACGGCCGGATCCACTTCCCACTCGCATCTATAATACTTGACGTCAAAATTACCGGAGGCCAAGCTCCGCAATGCAGCCTCCGTTTTGTTCAGCCGCAGACCGCTTGCACGGCTCTCCATCTGCGAGATTCCCGGATCGTGAAAAACCGGAACGGGGTCTTGTGCGAACGCTTTGGCAAAAATAATCAGCAGCGCAGGTAACAAATATCTCTTCATCTTGCGGTCGGGCTGGTTAAGCATGTGATTTCAATCCTGCTAACTTAACCAATCCCAAGCAATTACAGATCTATTTCCGTGCGAATGATCCAACGGTCTGTAATGACTAAAAACTGGCCAGTCCTTCGCAAAAAATAAGTAGCTTCCGCAAATCCGCAGCATTCTTGAAATTGACCTTATTGTCGCGAAGAAAACGATTTACCTCCCGTTTGTGACGACCATAAACGGTCAGAAAATTCCGCCGTGTGGCTGTGCGGTAGACCCGGTTACGATCTATCAGGAAGTAGGATGCCCGTACCGACCAGGATTGCCCCGTTGCGTTGTTTTCCCATTGAAAATGTCCGCCCTGGTTGCTTACCAAAAGACTGGAAGAGGTACTCCCGTTCGAAGCGGAAAAACGCTGTCCGGAATGACTGAGTTTGGTACCGATCGCTTCGGGCTGCATTCGTTCGCCCAGGTAAACATTCCCGAACCTCTCTATCGCTTCCATATCACCGTGGGCATCCGACAAGAAAAAGACCTTCCCCTCCATCTCCACGCGATCGATATATGCCTTCCCTGTCACCAGCAACGTGTCGGCGAGCGGGCCAATAAACTGGACCTGCCCATGCTGGTAATTGTAGTTCAACTTCGCCGGTCTTTTCGTACCGTTGGCGAAATACACCGTTCCATTGATAAATTCAGGGTATCGGTAAATCTGAGACGACCTTAGCGAGGTTTGCGGATGGTCCGCTTCAATGATTTCCGTATTGCAATGCGGGCCAGGCAAATCGCCCGGGGTATTCATGAGCATTAGGGGCAGGAGCAGCATTTTCATGATCATATCGGGATTGAATCAACGGTTGTCTGATAGTTACTTAAAGATGTTAGCTACCAGTGCGTTATACTCCATTTCTCCTTTAAAATCATAAAAAAGATAATCTGGCTGGAAAATGTGTCCAAAATGTTGAAAAACTCTACATTAACATTTGAAATAAAGAGGTAAGTCCTAAAATTTAGTAATATTAATACTACATTTTTAACCCGCAACGTATATATTGCCGTTCATACAGTCTGTTTGAGACAATCAACGTTAAAAAATCATGAACAGGACGTCCCAGGCATCATTTTTTTTGCCCATATGTCCTGAATCAAGCGACTCACATGATGGAAATCGGAACTATCAAGGCGGTTCATATATACATCCACCGTCAGCTATATGTGACAGCCGAACTCGAACTCAATCTGAAAGGAGTAAATTACACGTTTGGTGGACACGATGTATTTCTTTCAGGCATACACGGCGGCAACTCGTGCGACGCTCCTTACCTGGGGAGATTTCTTTACAGGTGCATGCAGGTATGTAACGTCGACAGCTGGGAACTTCTGAAAAGCTCCAAGGTACTTGTTGAAATCAATAACGGCAAAGTTATTGCCATTGCTGACACCGCAGGCAATAACTGGTTTAACCCTGCCATGGAGTTTGACACAATGGACCAGGAAAAGGAACAAAATGAGACAACCTTTAAGGAAGATGGCAAGACAGCCCGCTAACAGGCGAGCCTATCCCAGCCTGATCTCATACGTGTCGTCCCCGCTCTTCTTCGGCACGGCCAGTTCAAAATACTCAGCCTGATTAACCCGCAGGTAATTTTCGATGGCCAAAACAGCATCGTTCTCCGATGCAGCTCCGGATACCGACAACACGACTCCCGCTTCCAGTTTCCCTTCCGCATTCTGGTTTTTAACAGTTGGCATAGTTTGGTAATTTGGTTTGGTCTCAACATCTTCAAAACTATGCCAGCTGAGGAAACCTTTGTCCTTGCCTACGCATCGGCTTCTCTGGCCTATCTGCTGGCCTAAAACTACAACGGCCTGCCGGAAGCGAACATCCGGCAGGCCGTTTAACAGATTCCGTTATGCCTTATTTCTGTGGAATGGTGGTCGGAGTCGTAGCGCTGCCAGGCACAGTGGACGAAGGTACGGTAGTACTTTGCGGGACCGCGGTAGGTGACGTCGTACTTCCCGGAATATTACTTCTCGGCACGTTACTGCTGCCAGGCACTGTACTGGGTTGCGTCGAGCCTGGAACGGTTGTTCTGGGTACCGAATTAGGATCCGTCGGAGTTACCGGTACAGTTGTAGATGGTACCGTGGAGTTATTTGGCGTCGTTGTACTGCGAGGCGTGCTGGTGCTGGACGGCACGGTACTCTGTGGTACGGTGGAGGGCTGAACGGTACTTCCCGGAACGGTCGTCGATGACGGCTGGGTAGTAGTGCTGCCCGGTTTGGTGGCACCCGGTAATGTCGATGGCTGCACTGTGCTGCCCGGAACCGTTTTCGGTTGGGTGGTATTCCCCGGATAGGTCGACGGCTGCGTGGTAGTCGGCGCAGGGGTTGTCGACGTTGCGGGTGTTGACGTTTGCGCGATGGCCGCAGCCGACCCCAAAAGCGCTAATGCGATGATATTCAATTTCAAAGCTTTCATAACGATGATCTATTTGGTTGATGAATGATTTCAACGATAGGCACTTTTGTACCAAGAACCGTGCCAGCAACGCAGCTGCGATCAGCACCGTAGTATCCGGCATGCTTTGGATTTTGTCTTAAACACCCCCCAAAATAGACGTTTTTACACACGCTCTTTATGGAAGAGAATGAAGAGCTTTGTATAAATCAAAAACCTTTGACTACCATGGAAAAACAACCGGACACATTGACTGGTACATTGGAGGAAAACCTCGCAGATCATCGCGTCGTATCTCAGGAAGACTGGATCAAGGCACGCAAGGAACTCCTCAAAAAAGAAAAGGAACTCACTTATCTCAATGACGAGCTCAGCAGACAACGCCGCAATCTGCCCTGGGTGCAGGTCGACAAGTCATACGCATTCGAGGGCCCGGATGGGAAGCTCTGGTTGTCAGACCTCTTTCATGGAAAAAGTCAGCTGCTCATTTACCATTTCATGTTTGCCCCTGAATGGGAAGAAGGCTGCCCGGGCTGCTCCTTCCTGGCCGATCATATCGATGGCGCCAACCTGCACCTGAAACACCACGACGTATCGGTGGTAGTGGTATCCCGCGCCCCATTAGCCAAATTACTGGCATTCAAAAAACGCATGGACTGGAAATTCAACTGGGTTTCGTCCTATGGAAGCGATTTCAATTACGACTACTTCGTTTCGTTCACCGACGAGCAATTAAAGAACGGGACGATCTACTATAACTACGAATATTCCAAACATGACGAAGGTACTGAGTCGCCGGGAACCAGTGTTTTTTACAAAGACTCGGCAGGAAATATTTTCCACACTTATTCCAGTTATGGTCGCGGCGGAGATATCCTGATCGGCGCTCACAACTACCTGGACCTAACCCCCAAAGGCCGCAATGAAGACGGTATTATGGACTGGATGCGCCATCATGACAAATATGAGGATTTCAAAGGCGATTCGGGCAATTGTTGCCATTAGCAGCAGCCTTCCCCGGTTATTTAAATATTTCGCATTTGTCTTTTTTCGTGCTATTATATTCTGCATTGAGAAGATTAATAATTTTTTTATTCGCAACATAGGGAAAAGTAGTCTTTAATTGTCTGGCGGGTGTAATTGTAAGCCAGCCCTTTTGACATCCGATTGATGACTGCTTTTCCGCTTAACCCACTGGACGAAGATTTTACCGGCCAAAGCCCGGAAAGTCGTGACCATGCCAAGTCAGAAGCCATCGTCCCCGACGACGAGTGGCTTTTGCGCAGGCAGTTTGCCGAAGATCCGGAAAAAGCTTGCGAACTGCTTTTCCGGCGGTATTACGTCAATCTCTGCAATCATACTATCCGCTTTGTCCATTCCAGGGAAGTGGCGGAAGACATCGTATCCGAGATCTTCACCGCATTCTGGCAAAACCAGACTTTCCGGCAGGTCACCACCTCTTACCGGGCGTACCTCTACAAATCGGTACGTCATCGTGCCTACAATCACCTCAAATGGCAGGTCCGCTTTCAGCATTCCGCCGATGAACCCGTCCATCTTTCGGAAAGTCCCAGTCCGCATGAAGCGCTGCAATACTCCGAACTCCATCAGAAAATCGAGCTCATTATCCGCGAGCTGCCGGCTCAATGTCGCCGCGCTTACCTCCTGAAGCGGGTCGAGGGAAAAAAATACGATGAAATAGCACAAGAGATGAAGATCAGCGCCAAGGCAGTGGAAGCACTCGTCAGCCGGGCGCTCAGCCGCCTGCGGAAAGAGTTGTCCGCGCATTGGGTATTGTTCATTATGCTTATTTTCAGCTAATCCGCACCATGAAGGAATCTGTTATCCGACTATTGCTATTTGAATTTTTTGAGGGGAAAACAACGTCCATTCAGCGGAAAATGATCGAAGAATGGCTGAGCGAGGAACCCAATCAGGAGCTTTTCTACCGTTATCTCGACGAATGGGAAAGCGAGCACCCGCAATTTGGACCCGATAAGGAAATCGCCCTGGAACGCTTTCGCTCGATGATGGCCGGCGAAGCTGTGTTGCACGACAACGAACCAGCGTCGGTGAGGCCACTCCGGACGTGGCGCTGGCTTCGGATAGCAGCCATGGTGTCACTGGTGGCTATAGGGATCGCATTTCAAAAACAGATTCGCTACCAATCGCTGGAATCGGCTCCGGGCAAAA